>JAKSDK010000875.1 GCA_022360095.1 Phycisphaerales bacterium | reverse complement strand
GTACTACCTTTTGCGCGCACCTAAGCCGTTGGCACTTGACTGTCTCGATCTACATAACTCCGAGTTCGAGTGTTTTCGATCCGATCCTACCAAGATCAAGCGTATTCGAAGGTACGTATTCCTTAAGGACAGAATTGAAGATCCATCCATTTTTCATCTTCCTCAAGCCGCCGGACTGTTTTGCACGCAGAGCATCAAGTCAATCATCGAGGAGAATAGCCTGCGCGGGTTTTGCTTCATGGACGCCGCAAAGCGGGACTTTTGAGGCAGAGTCGCCGCCGCAGTCGTCATCTTCCAAACCGAGCAGTACGACGCCGAAGTCGACGCAATCGCCAACTTCGTCGCCGACATGCCGCGCGCCAACTGGGACATCGAAAACATCGCGGCAGGCTACGCAACTGGCGTAAACATCGTTTACGAACTGAACACATTCAACGGTCAACCAAGCACGGGCGACATCACTCTCTCAGGCACGAGCTTCACGCCGCACGACGGCTCGTCGACCTCGCTCGGCGCCATCAATCACGGTATCGACATCGCCTCATCGACCGGCACGGGCTACGTGATGTTCAGCGCCACGAGTGTGCACGACCGTTTCGACGGTGCCGACGAACCGAATCCAAACAACAGCGACCACCTCATCGCCGTCCGCCACAACGGCAACGACTGGCAATACTCCGACGGCACCGCCTGGCACAACTTCACCAGTGTGTCCACGGACCTGCTACTCGCCGAGATCGACTTCGGCACAACTACGGTTTACGACCTCGGCGGCTACTTGCCTTGGGCCGACTTCCTGCACGAACGCGCACTGGCCGAACAAACCGCCTGGAACAACCTCACGTTCGACTACAACACTTGGCAGGGCGCGATTCGCGGCGCATATCACGACTACGCCTACGGCCGAGCCGACGAATATTACGACAGCGCGAAGACACTCGCAAACGGCGCGCGTACATTCTCGTACAACGTAGCAGATGAAGTCCGCGAGCACGTTGAGCGCGCGTCGGAGGATGAATCGCAATTCCAAAAGCGCTTAGCCGACGCCGTTGCCAAGTATCGCTCGGCAATCGCGAAAGCCGAGTACAGATACGCGCGCGACTATGCGAAGGCCGTTCGCGATAACGACTCGGCTGCGCAACAAGCAGCCATCGACGCGCTGGCCGATGACAAGGCCGACGCCGAAGCCGACTACAAGGACCGCTACGCCGATATCGACCGCTGG
>JAKSDK010000124.1 GCA_022360095.1 Phycisphaerales bacterium | reverse complement strand
TACCTTGTAACAGTGCTGCCACCTCACCTTTTGGCCACAGCTTGTGTTCCCTTTCTGTGCTGCACCTCCAGTGGCTCTCCCTCTTAGGGTGGTGAGGCTTTACTGCTGGGCTCTTGTTTCATTAGCTCTGCATCCCCAACCTGTATATCTGAAGTTTTCACATTCTTCTTCCTGTCTGCATGCGCCTTCATTTGCACCTCTTTAGGTTGCACTGAAACAGTTCCTCGAAATCCAGTTGTCGAGGGATAACTCCTACCGACAACCTTGTGCGGAACTTGCAGCCAGGAAACATCAGTTCTGCTAGGGCTAACTTAGGGGTCCTGTGCAGTGTTGTTTGGTAGCAGCATAAAGATCGGTATACTTCTTACCTGAAGACCTGCCCAGTTAGTGGGCATATGTGGTATAGCTTGTTAAGCACCCGCATAAACTGCTCTGCCTCAGCATTGGCCTGAGGGTTCTTGGGTGTCTTGGGCTGATGCTTGAAGGCCAGTTACTTGCTGAAGTTCAGGAAGTCATGTCCATTGAGTGGAGGTCCACTGTCACTGCCAGCGATGAGAATATGCGGTCCAGCTTTGGTATAACTGCTCGGGCACTGGTGGTTCTTACAAACTCTACTTCAAACCACCGTGAGTGTTTGCATATGACAACGAGAAGGTATTCACCTGTGCTGATAGGTCCCCAGAAGTCTATGGCCACTTCCTTCCAGGGTTCACTCGACAATGGTGACATCTGCAGTGGCTCGCGCTCATTTGCTGGCATCACTACCTGACATGGGTGGCAGTGCTGAATGTGGGCTTCCACCATCCAGTCCAAACCTGGAAACCAGACCCTAGTCCTGAGATATTCCTTTGTTTTTGTAACCCCCTGATGTCCTTCATAAGCGAGCCGGACTACTTTGTCTTAAGTGACCCGGGCTCCACTATGCAAGACCCTCTCCCAACCAATCCGCCTATTACCGCTAGTTCTGTTAAGACTGGGTCAAAGTGGGGCCAAAGGGCTTGCCGTTCTGGTGCAGTGAAGCACCCCTCGCTATTGCACTCTTATGCTCTTTGAGTTCTGGGTCCTGACTTATCTCCTCTAGCACCTTATTCCATTATACTGCATCTGGCAGTGCCGCTTGCACCACCACTGCCCTGATGTCCTTCTCAAACAATTCTTCTTCTTCATGAACAGTGACCTCTGTCTGGTGTAC
>JAKSDK010000393.1 GCA_022360095.1 Phycisphaerales bacterium | reverse complement strand
GATATCGTCGTTCGGACTGATTATTCTGGGCAATGAGAAGATTCAGCTCGACGGCGCACTGAAATACGCCGTGCTGAATTTTACCGCCACGACCCTGTTCCTGATTGCCACCGGACTGCTTTACGGAATGGTCGGCACCCTGAACATGGCCGACATCGCGGTGAAGGTGAAAAACCTGCCCGACAGCGCGCCGCTCGGAGCGGTGACGGCGCTTTATCTGTTGGCTTTCGGCATGAAAGCGGCTGCATTTCCGGTCAATTTCTGGCTGCCGGCATCCTATCATACGCCGCGCATTGTCGTTTCGGCTGTCTTTGCCGGTCTTCTCACAAAAGTGGGTGTCTATGCGCTTTTGAGAACCCTGATCATGCTTCTGCCTGAAGGCCGGTCGGCGATGGCGGACGTTATTGCGATTATCGCTGTCATCACGATGCTGACCGGGGTGTTTGGAGCGTTGGCGCAGACGGATATCCGCAAGGCGCTCGGTTATCTTGTGATATCAGGTATCGGTTCCATGCTGGCCGGAATGGCCATAGGAACCGGCAGTGCCGTCGCCGGATCGCTGTTCTATGCAGTCCACTCGATTATCGTCATGACAGCGCTTTATCTGGCAGCCGGCCTGATCGGCCGCATGGGCGGGTCGTTCGATGTCCGGCAGTTGGGCGGGCTTTACAAAGGCAGTCCCGTTTTGGCCGGACTGTTTCTGGTTTTGTGCTTTGCAGTCGCCGGTCTGCCGCCGTTTTCAGGCTTCTGGCCAAAGGTGATCCTGGTCGAAACCAGCCTGAAGGAAAGCTATTACTGGGTCGCGGCAGCGCTGCTCCTGACGGGATTCCTGACCACGCTGTCGGTTGGACGGATCTGGGTTTATGCCTTTTGGCGGGGCGGACCGGAAAGTGCACCGGACAATTCCGAGGAAGCAAAGCTGATCCCCCTGACCGAAGGACTGAGCGGGTCGCAGGCAGCGCTTTGGATCCCCATCGGGCTGCTGGTCACTATGGTTGTCCTGAT
>JAKSDK010000975.1 GCA_022360095.1 Phycisphaerales bacterium | reverse complement strand
TAATGAAGTGGAAAACTTATTCGAGTTTTGTTGTTTCATTTTTAGGACAAAGAAAACAATTATAATCTCATTCACATGATAGACCATTTCTACTTCAGGTAAGTTCTTAAAACTTTCAATCCTTCTACAACAAAGTGTCCGCCCAACAGAGTAGAAACAACTCTATTTGCATGTCTTACATAGCTGTCCTTCTTATTGAGACTCACAAAAAACAACTGTGGATCGTTAGGTATAAACTCTAGGTGTCCGCTTATAAGAGAAAGAGTTTGTTTCTAAAGACACTTTGGCGTCACTTCGGTGTGGGGTAAGACAGAAACATTTCGCTTTCCGAGCTGAGTTGATAAAGTCAAATTTTTTGTCGATCTTATAGATGTGTCCCTGTGTGTCCTTGACTGTGTCACGTGGTCTTCTTCAGCTGTTCTTATAATTAGTGTTTGTTTTATCTGCGAGGATGGCCCTTGATGAAAAGCTAAACAACAGGGATCGTGTGCGCGCAAGCGCAAACGCTTACAGCTAAAAACTATGTGTATCAAATAATAGTTTTTGACAGTTTAGTTTTAAACTGCACTTATTTATGATCGTTTCGTTTTTGGTTTTTCTCAGAAATCACTTATGCATCAGCTTCGAACTTATGGGGTAAGTCATATTTTTAGCATGCACATTGTAACCATTTCTTCATGTACTTATTGTTCCCCTGTTTCTACTTACCGTTGACATTTCTGTTTTGTTTCTGATTCTTGTTCTTGGCAGAATGAATTTGTACGAGCTAATAAAGAAAAACAATTTTCAAGGTTTTAGTCTCGCTCTCATTAGAAGGTAACCAATTACCAATTGTGAAATTTGTTTATTATATCTTGTATAAGGGGCTTATTACTTGCTGGATATTGTAATTACTCAGTGAAGGTACATAGATCGTGCGTGAATACCACTGTTTTTCCACCGTTTCTGGCTCTTACTTAATTTGTATTCGATTTTTAATAGTATTTTTCCCTCACCATTGGAATTTTGGGTAAAATATCTTTAATCTTGGTACTCTTCGTTTCGAGCAAGGTCATGGGTAACTTGACAAGGCTGTGCTCTAACGAAAATTAAAGGGAGCCCAGAGCTCTGAACCTCTGAAATCTAAGGTGCCCAGCATATAATGTAAAAAAAAAAAAAAAAAAGTAAGATTTTCTAGTCACCCAAAGTTAGGCGCCAGGGGCCGTCGGGCTTTTCTAGAGCACAGCCCTGCTTGAAAAGTCAGAGAACTTTATGATTCTTTTCTCTTATTCTTCTTTTTCTTTTTGGTTCTTTGGAAAACGAGACTTAAAGTTAAATTATGTTTCGTAATCATTGTTTGTTT
>JAKSDK010001457.1 GCA_022360095.1 Phycisphaerales bacterium | reverse complement strand
TTTTTCATTACTTTGTAGGATTATTCTCCAGCTGGAAAAATGGACACACAAGCAAAACAGCATTTACTTTCAACTTTGTGTGAGTTGGGTTTTTGTATTTTTTATTTGGATTAGACAAAAGTTTATTCATGATATTTCCTAATTTTGCCAATTTTTGGCTGGGTCACCACAACAGTGCATGGTACACCAATTACTGTGTGCCCACACCAGACCCACATCCTCCTGCTTGGAACCAAAGTATTGCTTCAGTCACTCAAAAGTTCAATACACTGACTTTTCTTTACATTTATATACAGTGACTCAGACTGAAGAAAGCAAAAGTCGAAGAAAAGCTGAACATGAAGACCTGTTAAATGTAAGAAACGGCACCATTTAAATTGACAAGTGTGTTTTCTTTATGCGATATGATATTGTCTGGAGTTTAAGAGGGCTGTTCTCTTGTCATTTTAGAATGAAACAGATGCTGCTTCATGGGTGCGGTCTGGAATAGTTGGACAACCCAGTTATGATCCGACTACTAAAGAAATTATTGCACCTAAGAAAAACACGTCAGATGTGACATCACAGGTACAATAATAACCTTAGATGCCATTTTCCATATACCATGCAGGAGCCTTTTCATGCTTAACTCAGAATCCAGTATATATAAAATAAACTAACAAAGAACTCAGACACTAAATTCTAAGTATGCTAGTCAGGCGTACTAAGCCAAAAAAATTAGAAACAGGTGCCTAGAACATGCAGCATATGATTTTCCAGGGAAATTTGCTTGATGACTTAAGGCAAAATTAGTAATGATTTACTCTCGGCACTGATTTCTTTTTCTGTGGACCTAGCCTTAATGTCTACTTTTGTTTTGACCATAGGTATTGAATATAAGGAGACCAAAGAACGAGAAAAGCTATGACTATCACACTGACCTTGAAGTTCAAGCTCACTGGAGAGATCTTCAGCGGAAAAAGAGCGCAGAGGAGCAGCGAATCAAGTCTGTTGAGGTAACAACTTAATGTAATACATTTATAAATGCATAATAAATTAATAGCGTATCCCACTCATTGGGTTGGAACCTTTTTTTGGAGGTGGGGGGTGGGGTGGAAATTTACTCAAGTCTGGGCATAGTGGTGCTGATAAGGGATGGAAACCTGACCTTGTTTAGGGTTAGCATGCATG
>JAKSDK010001718.1 GCA_022360095.1 Phycisphaerales bacterium | reverse complement strand
CACCTACTATTGATACCACCGATCCACCCTCCAGTAATTTACCTGTCATTGAAAAGTCAATCAAGTCGTCAAAAAGATGTTTCGGGAGAAATTGTCCCATGTGCAACTGCTGAAAAGGCAAAGGGATCATCCTGGCAAGGCTCAAGGGACAAATGTCAACAATACAGCAAATCTGTCAATGTTAAGACATTTGACCAATCCGAGCAAGTTACCAGTATCTGGTATCATGGATTGGCAGCATCAAAGGCTTGTCTCCAGGTCCCACTTCCCTTCCCCTTCCCAACTGCTTTCAATTTTTTATACCTGTTATTAACCTTCTTTCGCCCACTAAGAGGATCCAGGTCCCAGGCTAATGTCAAAGGCAGGTTATTACTAACACAGAGTAAAATTTTAATCCAGGTTCCTTTTTTGATTGCTAAAAAGGATGGCCTTTAAGTTACTAATAATTATTAATCTACAAGTTTTCTAACATATTTTGTGGCATCGCTATACTATACTAATCCTATAAAATACTATAATTGCAAAGTTGTATAAATTTTTACTTAGTTGTTTTTGGTTTTGATTCAATCTTTAGAGGTTCAATGGAGCCACAGGAAGAGCATTTCTGTTTAAGAAAGTGTGAGTTATGTGCATCTAGTAAAATGCCTTGTTGTTAACAGAAACCCAAAACATTCACTCACATCTTACCCAGGTGCTGTAATGTATTATATTCTAGGGTGAACTTATCATACAGTGAAGTTCAAGACAGAGTTATGGTATGTGAAAAACTCTTCCTTTCCAGAAAAAACCCTAACAAATAGACAGTGAAAATTTTTTACACATTTCTGCCCTGTCACCAAAGTTAAGGAACCTGATGGATTAAGCTAGTTCCTTAGCAGAATAAATATTTTAATTATTGCAGTTACTGTTATCCCTTGAACCTTGTGGTCAAAAACCATGGGGTACTGGTTGATGGGTTAACCAATAAAGATTAAAATTTGAGGTGCATAAACTTTATTAATCACAGTGCTTGAGAGTTAATTATGGTGGTTTGAATTAAAAAATAACCTCAGGAGTTGTGATTGTCTGGAGAATTAGGTTTATGTGAAAGTTAATGTGCATAGTTGACGTGTAGAAATGTATGTGACTTTCCTCTTTTCTTGAAATTGATGTAATTTAATGTTTACAATTTTTGTTGTTCTGTATAGCTCACTGGAAGGCACATGGTCAGAGATGTTTTCTGCAAAAATTGTGAAACAAAGCTTGGGTGGATGTATGTAAGTGTAATAATGAACTTTGATAACATATATATAAGTAATTTTATATTAAATTTATCATTGTTATAAAGGGCTAAAAATAGTTATTTGTGACAATTTTTTCCTTTTCAAAATGTAATATTTTAATTACACTCCTGTAT
>JAKSDK010000490.1 GCA_022360095.1 Phycisphaerales bacterium | reverse complement strand
TCTCCCTTGACCAATATGTCAAAGACAGTGTCAGCTGTTTTGGAGTCAAGACCTCCCTCTACTAGGCTTTGATTAATGCTTTCCTTATCCTCATAAATTGCAATATATGCATCCATGGAATGCCCGGTGAGAAACTGTCTATTTAGTTTATCAAAGTACGAGACATAGAATGCATTCAAACGACCCTTTGCATTAAGAATCGTCTTATTCATCTCAGTGTCTCCTTTCTCTTTCGAAAATTGTTGCAACAGTTTGTGCATCGTGAAAGTCCTGGGTTTAGAGCCTGAATCAATCAGTGACTTCCTCCGAAGGTTTTGTAACGTCCTTTTGGCTTGAATACCACTTTTGGTGCCTAAAACGGCCGCAGCGACCTCAGTAGTGAAGTTCTCAGGGAGAATGCTTAAAGAAATCAGTTCCTCTTGTTCTTGCGCAGTAAGTCTCTGGAAAGAGGAGTCAAAAATGAACTGTAATCGATGACTTGTCGGGTAATCGGGATTGTCCAACATGCTCACGATACTTTCTGTAGAGGACGCCTTCAACTCATCTAGAAAATGGCGTGGTGAAGAGCTATCTTTAGACATTAAAGAACATATTAATTTTATAGCTAAAGGAACCTTTCCGCAGATTTGCGCGACTTCTGTGCAATCTGCAACGCAAGCATTTGGTAGAAACTCGTGAACAAGGGATTGAGCGGAGGCTTCATCCAATGTTCTTATTCTCAAGCCTTGATGACCTTGAAAATGATTGTCCATAAACTCAAGAGACCGTCTCGTGGTTACAATAAATGTCACCCTTGGGTTTTGCCTGAGTATTTCTTCAAGAAGTTGTATGACCTCTTCCTTCACTTTTGGCCCACCACTTTCTAACAAATCATCGGCATTATCAAGAATAAATACAGACATTTTTGATATTTCGCTGAATAGTTGGCAAATCTCATCGTCAAGGGACAGACGCTGATCAGACGGTTGATTATTGGTGGTTGGTTGCCGTTGCCTTAGAAGGCAAAGAAACTTTGAAGTCAGATCTGCTTTTGACTGAAGTCCCCGTAATGAGACCCAATACACAGGTAGCCCTTGAGTCTGGAGCGCGTGTCCGACTGTAATTGCAACTGATGTTTTTCCGAACCCAGGTGAACCCCAGATCGA
>JAKSDK010001384.1 GCA_022360095.1 Phycisphaerales bacterium | reverse complement strand
GATATTTCTTCATGGCATAGGATAGTTATCTTCCACTGAAAAAATCAGGGCAATCTGTGATAGACCGAAATTTGCCTTATCGGTTCTTACGCGGACAGCCTCTTAAGAAGTGAAAGCTAAGGCATTGTTGCATAGGCAGGCTGACACGATTCCAGGATTAAAGGCCAAGGCATGTAGCTAGACACTGGGTGAAGCGAAAGCCTTTCACTGGTAGACATGCTTGCATAACGCCACTCAGAGATGAACGCCGAGAGAGTGGGTGATACACTTCCTAATAAAGAGGCCTATTACTTCTCGATATTCTGGCTGAAAAGCCACCACAAGAGCAGCCTAAGACACAAAGCGACACAGGTGAAATACAGGGCAAAGTGGTACTTAAGGCAATGTTGAACGCGCTGGTGGACGCGTAAGCAGCGTTTGACGCCGAATAGTTTAAGCAAGACAGTGCATAATTTGCAACTTCAGGCACAAATTAACACGCTGCATCAAAGCCTTGCAGAAGTAGAGGCCAAAAAACGAGGCGACACACTCCACGAGATGGAGGCTGCCGCATTGGCAGACACATTAGCTGACAATCTAGAAGAAGTAAATGTTGGAAAAATTAGCAAGACACTCAAAGATCTAAAGGCCACATCACCAGTGGTGTCACTGGTCCCCACGGTATCAGAGATAAAGGCCAAAACAGCTGGCAAAACACAGAGCGATACTGGTCAGATACTGGAGTATTACACTTTTGTTGACAGACTAATTGAAGTTGAAGCTGAAGCACTGGTCTATACGCAGCATCACACGTTTTCACAATTGCAGGCCAAGAGTGTTACAAATTTACTGACACCCTATAAGATATAAAGCCCGAGACACTAGGAAACACACAGGCCGATGTGATTACCAAAAAACTATTTGATGCTTTGGCTGACACGCTAACAGAGATGCTGGCCGAGACACATCAATCAATGTGCAGGCCAAAGGGCTACTTCATGCTGTGGCAGACACGGTAGCGGACGTTGAACCTGAGACACCCTATAAGACACTAATTAATATTACGGTCGAAACACAGGCTGACACGCTGACTGACGCAACTGAAGGTGATGGCAAAGACACTGGTAACAATGGGCAATGTTGAGCCCAACTTACTCTTAGATTTCTTAATGACACCATACTAGAGTAAGAGACCAAGACACTATAAAACACACTGGCCGATGTAATGACCGAGGCACTAATTGAAGCTCTGGCTGACAAGCTTGCAGATGTTATTACCAAGACACGTGACAAACGATTTGCCGGTGTAAAGGCCGGGACACTGTACGAAAATAGACACTATACGAGCTGCAGGCCAAGCCAGTGGTTGAAACGTTAACAGACACGCTAGCAAAAAATAGAGGCCGAGACACTTTGCAACACACAAGTTGAATTGGTGGAAGAAGGCCTGCTGAATAGGCTGGTCAACACCCTTGCCGAGATTGAGGCCGAGAACTTTTTGCGAGACAGTAGGTGATGTGCAGACCAACACACTTGTCAACACGATGCAATACTTCGTACCAGAAGTAAAGGCTCAAACACCTGTAAAAACTCTGCGAGATGAGGCATCAGTTAAGACGCTGGCAAACAGCATAGCAGAGGTAAGGGCGACAAAGTTGGTGAGACACTGTTAGATGTGATGGGCGCATCACCAGTTTAAACGCTGGTCACTTCGCCAAAAGAGGCGGAAGCCAAGACGCCAAACAGCGGGCGACGTGGAGTCGCAGGCTCTGGTCAAAACCTTTGCTGACACGCTAGCAGAGGTGATGCGAAAAAGAACTGCGAACCCACTAACTTGTGTCGAAGCAGAAAAACTGCTTTAAATAGAAACTGACCCTCTTGCAAGGGTGGAAGCTTAGACAGTTGTCCATGCACTAAACAAAGTTGAAGCTAAGGCACTGGTCTATACGCAGCCTTAGACGTTTCCACAAGTTCAGGCCAAGAGTGCTACCGACACACTGAGCGATATGAAGACCGAAACGTCGGTCAACAGTGTGACTAACGCAAGCACACTTGATGACAGAGACACTGGGTAACACACTAAGATAGTTGTGCACGCTCTGCGTTACACGGTGTTCGACGCAGACTCAGAGAAACTAACAAACACATTGGTTGATGTGATTACCAAGGCACTAATTAATTCTCTTCTAACATGGTTGAAAAAACACTGGGTGACGTGAACGCTGAAAAAACTGTACGAGACACTGAGTGCTATGAAGACAGAGACCCTTGTCGACGCGCTGGATGACCCGCAAAAGAAGATAGAGGTCAAGACAGTTGACAGCACACCGGGTGAAGTGAAAACAAAGGTGCTGCTCGACACGCTGGCTTACATGCTAGCTTAAGTGAAGGCCTAAGCACTAGTCGACACTGTGGTTGTTAGGCTAGCATAAGTAAAGGCGAAGACACTTGGCAACAGTG
>JAKSDK010001924.1 GCA_022360095.1 Phycisphaerales bacterium | reverse complement strand
GTCCACTTTTCTCACCTTGTTCTTAAAAGAAGCAAGTGCTAAAAAACTCTTAATGTGTATACATAATTTGGAACATATTACAGGGCCAATATATCTAATACTGTGTTTCCCATAGGTGGTAGTGTTTATTCTTGGAATCCGTAAAATTGCATCAGGCTGAATTTCTCAGCTTATAACCACGGTTTCTTGAATTAAAATTTTAGAACTACAGTAGTTATCTTTTATTCTATATCATACGTACAATGGACCCTCAATTCAGGGGACTCCCCCGGAACCAAGGCAAGTGTTCCCTGCATGGAGGTTGGGCTGCGGTTTGTTGACAATTAAGTAAAAAATAAAATATTTAAATCTTTTGTTCTGCCTCGGACTCTGCTGCAGTCATAATTTCAAGCAGCTAGATAATGTATAAAAAATCACGATTAACTTATCTCAGCGATGTTGTTTGTTGAATTCCTACAACTGTAGTACATCGATTTAAATGAGATAGTTCATATTTTGAAAGCTTTTGCCATTGTGACTAGTGAAAGACTTAAACTTATCAACGATTTTTTTGGTCTGTCACTTTTTGAGTAATACGTTGTCCCTTTTAGCTTGAATGAGGTTAAACCCGGGTTTCGGTACCCAGAAAAAGTCTCCTTATTCCCTGTAGAGACTATGAAAACATTTTTGAGGGACCAAATTTTCTGTCCCCTTAATAGATGTGTTCCTTGTTTAGAGGCGTCTAAAAGAAAAGGTTCCATTCTATGTCTAATCAAAAGGTGACCATGAAATTAGGGAATAATTCCACGCCCGTTTTGTCCAAATTCTGATTATTTCCCAAGCCTTTAGGCGAGGAAATTATTAGCTTTTGGACAGGTTCCATCGTAATGAGAAAATACTCAATCCGTGTTATACTGTTCGAGTTTTGTTATTGATATTTATCCGATCGAAGTGATCTCAGTTTTCAGCAATAACTAAAACTGACGGCTAGTAGCGATTTGCGAAGGGTGCTTCACGCGTTTAGATCAGATTATTACCGATTTCCTATAAATATGGCATTCGCAGCTTATTTACTGGAAAATGTATTTCTGTTTCACTGTGGCAGGTTGAGGTGCATGACATTTTTTAAGCTTGCTTTTAATACCTTACCCTAGGTTTTACCTGCCTGACCTGTCATCAATTATTTTTGCAGTAGGCCTTTATAATCTCCAACTCTTTTCGAAAAGAACGTTTGGGCTCTTTTACTCTCCACGAGAGTCTGATCACTGAAAGTGTTCGTGAGACGGCCGGGGCCTGGATTCTTCCTTCTTATTCGCAAAGAGTGTGACTGATACCATTGGCATTGACAGTTAGATAATATAAGGACCAGTAATAGTAATAATAATAAGGTTCTTTTTTAGAGATGGCCTATATCATATAATGTGG
>JAKSDK010001543.1 GCA_022360095.1 Phycisphaerales bacterium | reverse complement strand
GAAGGCAAGGTTCATGTCTGGGACTCCCTTCTCCTTCCTTACTGAGTCTCTTCTCCCTTCCCCTACAGTCTGTATGAGCAGGTGGGTGAACGAATGCTGACAGATCCTAACCAAATTTTCTTGCATCGAAGGGTTTCCCATTTCTATAGTAATTATGGAGGCTCTGTTACGTGTGCTTTATGTATGGACATTTTTTTAGTGTAATTTATGCACATGTTACATTTACAGTGTGCACCTAAATATCATATTATAATAAGCAGGGGTTAAAAAATCTCCTGAAGCATCAAAACTATAGGCAGACTAATGAAAGTGGCAGTTTGAGGTACACTGTAACATAGTTATCTGATCATCACTGCTAACTATCTTTTGATTGAAGGGGGTGGGTGGCATAAAGACCTCGTAGGTCAAAATTTACTCCTGATCTAATATCAATTCTCCCTTTCGTTCACAAACGCTTATAAAAGACATACTGCCGGGAAGGAGCACCTAGCAGTTCATCAAATATCACTTGAAGCTTTATCTCAGGCACCTCTTCAATTAACCAAATGCACTAAAGAGCATTGGTATGCAAGTGCTTGATTTTTAGCAACAGCTAGAGTAAACCTTATTAACCACTACAAAGAAAGAGCAATGCAACCTGCCTGCTGGGTAACTGTCCAGTCTCACTCTTAACGACTGACTGTTTCCAAGCTTCACTCCTCCTGCTGAGAATTTTGGCGTGGCAACAACATCTACAGAGGCGCTTTGAGGAGGGCCTCCTGTTGCACCTCTCTCTTCTGTACCTGAACCAGTTCTACTATAAGAAGTTAAAAAAAAATAATATCATTGGAGGTGAAGTGTAGTTGAATGTCTTGTAAGTGACCACCCAAAATGTGAAGTGTTAGTGGTCGCTTAAGGGAGGTGGTTGCTTCTGAGAGTCAAACTGAGGAGGTCTTTAACACGGAGAAGTCCGGTCATATCTACTTTTTGGACTTTTTTTGGACAGTGTTGTGCAAACAATTTTTAGCCTTCAATAGATGTAAATTCGTGTTGCTTTTAAAACTTCCTTTCATACTCCGAGTTGCGTAGTACATACAACAAGCACAAAGATCATTAAATGACCACCATGGGACAATAAATTTTATTGTCCCATGGTGGTCACTCAGAAGAGAATGAAAACAATGGAAAATCCTAGAACTGTCATTTACAAAAAGGCTTTGACTGGGAACATT
>JAKSDK010001235.1 GCA_022360095.1 Phycisphaerales bacterium | reverse complement strand
AGTGACACATGCCTGAACTAAGCAAGCATTTTATCTAAGAAAAGCAAGTGGAAACAAGATTTCTAAATCATTAGAGTCTTGTATTTAACACGTAAAATGAGAGATTATTATGGAGCAATTCACCTCAAGGTCAGACGCATAAAAGCCGTGACATGTTATAATGATTGTATATGCAGTAACATACAAGACGTCAGAGTGAGAGCCAATTAGAATGCGATCAGCCTCAGTACCTACAATCACGTGATATGATTAAGCCGGCTTTTAAAATGCAAAAGGCGATTAGGTAGTTTTATTTTGAGTGAAGATGCAGGTGATAGGAGAGTTATTTTAGCCCGATCTTTTAAAGTTTCGACCAGCTGAAGAGCAACAGAGATTTAGGAAAGGACAACGAAAGTTTTTATGAAGAATTTTTTTTCAAGAACTTGATTATGGAGGTCCAGAAGTACATGGTATCTACTTCCGCCCTTTAGAAGAAACTGGGAACTTTTGATGCTAGGATAGGTTTTATGCTAGTTTAAAAACTGAGTTTTATTGTTCAATCGTGGAAAATTCGTCGCTGACTAAAGGAAGGCACAAGTGATTGGTTCAGCTTGAGCGGTACACCATCTCTAGCGCGATTTTAATAAAATACTTTAAATATGTTTCCTCGACGGTCCTGAACGTCGCCTTCGAGGCTCGCACACTTTCTTCGATTTTCCCTAAAGCAAAGATTGTCTGGTGTCTCTCGCATTACATCGTGTACACGTCCAATTTGAACTAAGAATTTTACCACTAGTTTCACGACTGTATCCGGCGCTTCATGGCTTTACGAGGGTTTCACAGTTATTCGACATTAGACTCTGTAGTTTTGAATAGGCTTTATTTACTAAATCACTTTGCGAAAGATACATGCACGCTTGATGAAACCTGAAATTTTTTGCTTCATAAAACGGTAGCTATAGGTATTCGTAGGTATAATGATTAACTTAGTAAGGCAAACTTTGCCTTAAAATACTGAGAAAATAAGTCGCCTTTATAGCTCTTTTTCTCCAATTTCGCGCCAGTTAATCGACGTAAAAATTCGCATTCTAGGAAGATAAAAAGTCTGATCCAGTAAATGCTAACCAGGTTTAAGGTGTAAGTTGTAAAAATATAAAACAAATTTTCATCTCGAGATCAGGTGAGACATATGTATAGTAAGAAAACAGGCTTCAAAAATTGGCTAAACACGGTCTCGATTTTCTCATCACGGCTTTGCCTCGGATTATATGCATTTAAGCGAAAAGCTTATTTTGCATCGGTTATCATGGATTTAATGCAATGTTTAACGAAAGTAAAAGATGTTCTTACACGTAACGGAACTGTTCACGGGAGTCGAATACATATGGCATAATGAATAAGGAAAAGAAAACACGTTTCTCTTTTACAGTCGTGAACTTAGTGCAGAAACTCTGATTCGAAGGAAATGTTTTTTGACAGCATGAGATTACTTAGGCGTGACTAACCCTGACTCGGACCGAAAAATTTTAAAACAAAAACAAAATCGCAATATGCCACGCGATTTGCGTGACTTTGTTTTGTCATAACGTTTCCAAGGCTAAGATCTGGTGACAGATGACGGAGGTGAGGAAAGAGTTTTCATCTAAAAGAAGGTATCTAAAGTGTTAGAGAGTCTTGTAATTTTTTTCGTAAAACGATACAGTAAAAGATCGTGGCGCGTAAGAGTAATGCGTGACATTTTTGGTAGGATGTTTTTATTAGGATACGATAAGCTGTACAGACAGCCACGTGATATAATTACCTCAGTATTTAATACGAAATGCTATGAAAGCGTTTCACTTTGAGTAGAGATGACGGAGGCAAGAGGTTCGTTCTTCGTTTCATTGTAGCCCGATCGTTTGAAACTTCGACTAGCTGAAGAGAAACCGAGATTGAGGTAGGCGAAAGACAGCTTTTATGTAGAACATTTTAAAAGGAGCTGCATGAGTACTTGATAACTACTTCCGCCTTTATGGAGAAGCTGGAATGCGCTTGGATAGGTTTTAGACGAGATCAAAAACTTTTAGTTTCAGAGTTTAATCGGGTCGGGT
>JAKSDK010000819.1 GCA_022360095.1 Phycisphaerales bacterium | reverse complement strand
GTGTACTTATTAGCACCAGCGACGAAAGACCAAGTCAGAGGACTCGCGTCCGTGCCCGTAAGGGTTGCCACGACCGCATCTGCACCAGCGTTCTCTTCCACCTCGAGGGGACCCGTCGTATCAATCACCGGCAAAATATTGTCCACCACAAGATCCGGCATCGTGATGGATAAATTGTCAACTAGAGGTTCAATACCTGTCGCCTGTCCGGTAACAGTCGCTGTTCCAAACACTATGGCTGTAACAACAAAGCTACCATTCTGTCCCACAGGTGCTATAGCGTTGAAGACCATCGTATTGGTTACATGCGATACAAACGTAGCCTCTCGCTCCGCTCCATCACCAACCCTGTACTTTAGTTTGATACCGTCGGTCGATCCAGTCAGGTCAAGAGTGTCACTGAAGGTGACAGACAGCTGGGCCGCATCACCTCCCTTCACAACAAGGTCTTCAGGTGCAGTTTCGATAACGCTCACAACTGTCGGGGCTGCCACCACATCGATCGTGATATCTTTTGAAGCATCCTTGAATGGAGTCCCGCCATCGGTAGCTGTGATCGTCAGGTTTACCGGCCCTGCTGCCGAAGGCGCCGACTGACCTGCCTTCACCTTGACAATACCGGCTGACGTCACCTCAAGCCAAGCAGGCAGTGCTCCCCCGCCCTGGGCAGTGGCCGTGTAGGTCAGCGTCCCATTCGCCCCACCATCCACATCAGTGAACGCCACATCATTCGTTGTGCTGCCTCCATCACCATTCAGATCCGTCAGATCAAGGATCTGTGTGTTTTCAGCAGCATTGATCACTACGTCTGCGGCAATGGCCCCCGCTTCGGCAACAGGTGCTTCATTGACCAGTTCTAGAACAAGGTTTGGAGATGTAACCTCCGCCTCATTTCCCGCTCTGTCGGTGGCAGTCACAGTAAAGCTAGCTTGCCCGTCCCCCACCTGTTGCAGTTCAGCTTTGCTGAATGTCACTGACCAAGTTCCACTATCGGCGTCGAGCATCGCATCTTTGGAAAGACCAGAAGCGCCCCAGTCAATGACAACCTTTCGGGAGGCGCTTTCCATTGTTCCTGTTATGACAAGGTC
>JAKSDK010000948.1 GCA_022360095.1 Phycisphaerales bacterium | reverse complement strand
CCTGCAAACGAGAGTATCTACGTAACTATGGTCCCGAGTAGGACCGTACGGCCGGTGACAGTGATTAACGTTTCGTTTGTAATATAGTAATGCTCCCTTTAATCGTCTTATTTTACTTTCTAGCTTTTCAGACCTTAGAGGTTCCTAATAATTGGTACACTAATAATATACGTGCAATAATTTAAGCACGCTCATTGGTTGAGAGCACGTCAATTAATCCCAAACAGTCCAGAAAGTTGAAATTTTTGAGAGCAAAAACTTGAAATTGATTGCAGAAAGTTGAAATTCAATTGATCGACAGCACCAGGTGAGTAAAGGGTCTGTCAGTAGAACAATCGACAACTCCTTTACGTATTTTTTTCGGTGAGGGTGGAGAATATGCAAACAGACGTAAATCACAAGTCCTGCAACCATAATTAAAAAGCAAGTTTGATTTCAGTTCAGTCATTTACGCGGCATTTTGACCCACACTCCAAGAAAGAAACCAGAAGAAACAAAGCCATTAATCAGGGGGGCGTAAGTTTGCGGTGATGCGGTTTTGCTCGATTTTTGGGCGGTTTTGCGGTTTTACATAACCAAGCGGTTTGCGGTTTTGTTATGTTATTCTGTGCGGTTTTGCGGTATTCGTACCCTCCCTTACTCCCTCCCAAATAGCAAAATGCAAAATTCTTGAAGAACACTCAAAACAGGAAAAATGTCTGAAAACGAAATCACTTTTCAAAAGAAAGTAGTGTGATTGAGGAGTTGCGAAAAATCTTTTTTAAAACCTAATGTTTTCTGTTTGTTTGTATTTTAGCCGGCTTCACGTTTGGAAGGCGAATACTAGATGAACATACCCCGCTTAAAGCCTTCTTTTTAAAACCAACACGACGACTAAGTTTTCTTTAGAACTTGTCCTTTTCATTTACAACGAGAAAACTGTTTAAAAGCTTGTGCACATTTATCTTATGAGTCACCGTACCGTATGACTGAAACTTAAAATAATTATGCCCGCCGTTAAACCAGACAAAAACAGCCATCGCTGAAATCCCCGTTGCGACGCTTTCCTCAACCAAAACCCAAAT
>JAKSDK010001665.1 GCA_022360095.1 Phycisphaerales bacterium | reverse complement strand
CGCATAAGGAAAATCACACAGATCTTATTCTTGGAGAGGCTTTTTTCATGTTTATCTCCTTTCATTTCCCGGATTCTGGACTTTGTGTTTTGAATGGTACGATTTCATTTTATGTTTGATGGCACGGCATTAAAAACCACCCATAGTATTATGAAATTTCAAGATGACCTTTATATTAAGGCTTCACTTTCGTCCTTTTTACTTTGTTGTAAAGCCGCAGCAGGTGGTAGTTTGCTCTCAATGGCATTATCGCCAGAAAATATGGAATTTATTTTTGACAAAAAAACCATTGTAACTGCTATAACTCTTGTCGATCGAGAATGTGTTAAATCAAGTAGTATTTCGCTCGAAATCAACGCCGACGATTTTTCTCATAAGTGGAACTCACCTTTGAGTATAATTGACCAAATTTGCTTATGGAATTACAAGTGAGACAAATTGCAAACAAACAAACAAACCAGCCGAAAACTCCTTAAGAATATGATGTTAGACTACACGGTAGAACTGGAAATTTTAAAATAGTAGCTCGTTAGAATTGTAACACGTACATTACATTTTTTAATAGTCACTGTATCAATCCATTTTATCCATCTTACTCTCTTTGGTAACAATTTGTTGTTTTAGATAGTTGTCTTAATTCCTTTTAGGCAAGTTTCGGGTCACAATGTAAACAAATAGGTTTTTAGAAATTCTGCTCACGTAAAGAAGTTTATTTATTTGTATCTATTTATTTATTCATATATTTATTGCATTACTTCATCAGTTATTGCATGATTGAGTCATTGGTATGCCTTAACGACGAAGTACAGAGAAGTCCAGTTCTTTCAGAACCAGAAATTCAGAGGTAATAGTTTTAGCGTAACAAGACAATCAGGAAGAAAGAATATCAAGGTCTTTGTATCTGGTAAGGTTTTTTTTCATACATTTCACTGGGCAAAGAAAATGAAATAACCGGTTTTCTGCTTAAGGAAGAAGCGGAATATTGCATATCTCCGGCTAACTACATATACAGTGAGTGGCACGAAGCCTCTCCATGGTAACTGTGAAAAGGAAGTTAGAAAACAATTTTCTATTCTCCTACCTCGCTTTGGCTGACATATGAAGTACAAAGGATTTTACCCTCCCTCCCCCCCCCCGCTCCCCTTTGGCTGACAAGGAAGTAAGAAAACATCTTTCCCTCTCTTCCCTCCCTTTGCCCTACTTTTCTCCAGTCCAGGGCAGGTACAGCTGCATGATCTCACCTTTGCTGGGAAAATGTTGTTGTTATCTGGATCTTCCTAGCTTAATTTGTTTG
>JAKSDK010000742.1 GCA_022360095.1 Phycisphaerales bacterium | reverse complement strand
TGAAGAATCTCTTATTACTTTCAAACTTGTCAGTGAGGGAATAATACGGATCCTTAAAGTTTCACTTAGGGCTGTCCAAGGAGCTAAACACAAAGCACCATCAGGGACTACAACCAGTTCATCGCCATCAAGTAAGTCTTTAATGGGACCAAAAACTATATCATGCAATGGCTGTAACCAGTCGATATTCTTGTGCGATGGAATCGATGTTTTATCATCATCCCGAGTACTGGAAGTTGACTTATCGCTTAAAACATCAAGTGAGCGATTCTCGCATCTAACACCTCTGCCAGCCCCAATTGTGTTCAAAGAATCTTTCAAAAGTGAACCAAAGGGATCTTCCCATGCACGTCCACTGCACTTCCAAGATCTTCCATCTTCCAGTGCACTTCCACTTTTTAGTACTGTTTCCCTAAAAATGGCGTTGGTTTTCTTTCCCATTACCCACAAGCTTATTGTTTCTTCGTCCAATGCAATAAACATTGTCAAAACAGATATGTTCCTTGAAATGTATGCAAAATCTTCCTCAGTTTCATTTGAGATGGGCGAAAGGGATGTACAGCCATACTTTACTTTCAAGGCATCTAGCAAAGCCCGTGCTCGTCCCCGTTCGGCCGCGTACAAAGCCTCATCCGTCTTTTGAAGCGCTATAAGAACTCGACATAAACAACGATAGCTAGATACGTAACGCTCACGAAAACTTATTTTCCATGCATCTTCCGAAATGAAACTACTCCTAATAGTATCAAACGTTTTTACGCTGAATTTCAAATGAACTACAGCCTCATCCGGAGAACCTGACAACATAAGAGTTACACCCAAGTCATGATAGGACGATGCCTCTAGGACCATGTCACCCACTTCCTTAGCAATTTTAAGCTGTTGCTTGTGGTACTCCATTGCTTGTTGGAATTGTTCAAGGGATAAATAAGCATTGCCGAGACTGGCAAAAGTATATCCCTGTAAGGACCTGTTGCCCACTTCCTTAGCAATGCTTAGGCTTTTCTTATAATACGCTATTGCTCCTTGCAAGTCGCCCATGGATTTATAAAGTGAGCCGAGATTGCCATAGACCATTCCTTCTCCATCCCTGTCTCCGACTTCTATTGCAATTCCAAGGCTTTTCCGGTGGTGTTCTACTGATTGCTTGAAGTCCTCAAGGGATAAATAAGCAATACCGAGACTGTCGTAGGCACCTCCTTGTCCGGCCCTGTCGTCGACTTCTATTGCAATGCTCAGGCATTGCTTCTGGTACTCTATTGCTTGTTGGACTTGGCCAAGGCAGTCATAAACGATGCCGAGATTGCCATAGCCACGTCCTTGTCCGGCCCTATCGCCGACTTCTATTGCAACGCTCAGGTGTTGCTTGTGGTACTCTATTGCCTTTT
>JAKSDK010000550.1 GCA_022360095.1 Phycisphaerales bacterium | reverse complement strand
TATCCAAAGTAGCTCATTATAAAAAGTAAGAGTGCAACCATTGTTTTTTTTTCCCTCCTCCCCCTTTTCTTCTCCTCGCTCTTTCTTTTTCTCCTTTCCTTTTCCTTCGTCACTGTGATTTTGGAGCCGTTCTCGGGCTTAAGAAACCTGCCTTTTGACGCCTCAGTTTTCAGTCAAATGACTGCAAATTTCGTTAGGTTGGTTTTTTCCAAAAATCTGTTAGATATACTATAATATATTTTATCAGCAGATGTAGAGCTATTTTCTTTGGAAATGCCGTAAATAAACCACCACCATTATAATAATAATAATAATTATTATTATTATTATACTCAGGGGAAAGAGCGCTGACGTTAATTAGTTTTAAAAATATTCAGCTTAAATGAAATTTAATGCTCTCAGCTTTTAGTCAACCAATTTATGCTAATCTCCCCTAAAACGTCACTGATATTTTTTCCACAGGTAAAAACAAGGTTTTTCATATCAGCTTTTATGAAAGCAATTTGAAAAACTGTAAGTTAAAGGTGAGCTTCCTAATTCGTCCAATTATTATTCATGTATCTTCATTACTGATCTTTGAAAAACTGACGTCAACCTAGTTTGTTCACCTCCTACTTTTCTTTTCTAAGTAATCAAACTTTATTCAATTCAAATTCTTTCTAAAGGTAGAAGAACAACAGAAGAGAACGGGTAAAAGTGTGAAGCGAAAAGGAGTAAAAGAAAACGATCCACGATGTCTTCTTCATCCGAGTGCATCACCAGGCTCGCCGTATTCCTTACCATGTCTGTTCCTATAGTAACAGTGAACCTTATATCAATCATTCTTTTTATAAAAAACCGTAGTCTTCGCACTCGTGCCATGTACCTAGTTATAAACCTGACAGTATCTGATATGTTTGTCGGAGGATTTTCTCTCTTTGCTCTATTTCGATTCCTCTCACTACACTCATGCGACATTGTGAAAATGAACTTAAGCCGGGAACTGACAGTGATAATTGACTTTCTCTGCCTCTGGCTTCCTCTGACCTCTCTAACAAGCATTGC
>JAKSDK010000240.1 GCA_022360095.1 Phycisphaerales bacterium | reverse complement strand
GTCACTTCTCCTCATATATACTCAATAAGGCCATTTAGCAGAAATCGTGATTGAATGAAGGTCTGATAGCCAATGCAGTTAAACGTGTCATGAAAAAAGGCAGGGTGATTAATGATAAGGCGCTTCTCGTTTCCAGTGATCAAAAGCTTGCAAAGTAAATGTATTGTCACTTATTATTCATTCAAAACATTTCCCTGTTTCTGATTGGTTAAAACCACACGCATAATTCACCATAAACAGCTACTGTTGACCAAATTGGGGAAGAATTTTGTCATAGTGAATCAATGATGTCAAAATGACGTCAAAAGTGCAGCAAAATTGCACTATTGAACCGTTCACTGAAAAACTTTGGGACGAAGTTGAGTTGTTTGGTAGTTAGAACAAAATGGCAGAACTGTCGCGGAACGTGCATTTTACTTTTTCATGGCGAAATATTATCTAAAAACATCGCAAGAACAGCAAGAAGACAACTCGACGGAGTTGGAGTATATTTGCAGACCTGAGCAGACCTTCCCGATAAAGATGCATTATGGATAATTGAACTTACACTCAAACCTCTCTAATACGGACACCGAAGGGACAGAGCGTAATAGAGAGGTGTCCGTATAAAAGAGGTCACTACGATGACGTCACCTTTATGACTCCACTTACAGTTTTAATTGTTTAGTAGCTAAAACCAGGCTTACAGTCGTCTTTAAACTGCATTTAAAGTTATTGATTCACAGTACAAAGACACTGTCGTTCAGTAGCATACAACATAGTACATCTCGGCAACAGACGCATTCCTGTTTTAAAACGAAACAAGCTAAAGTGCAATACTGCATGTTAAAAGTTGTAACGTAAATTAAAGCACAGTTCTGAAAGCGTCTTTCGCTTTTTTGCACGTGTTGAAAACAGTAACTAGAGTACAAAATGTAATAGGAAAAGATCTTTATGCTATCTGTTGTTATTCAAGCCTTCAAAAAGTCGATCATGTTCCTCTGTACACCTTTCACAAATCGTTGTTTGGTATACAGCGACTGGGCTTTATATCACATTGCATAGCTCATCAGCCAGACTAGACGGGATTCACCCTCTGCAGATTTACCTGATCGGGATTCGAGATTTACCTGAACACCGTATAATAGAGAGGTTAAGTTTGTATGAAGTTACTCTCTGGGGCC
>JAKSDK010000483.1 GCA_022360095.1 Phycisphaerales bacterium | reverse complement strand
GATCCAAACAAAGATCACGACCGGGAACGATAGGAATATCTTCAAATAGCAGAGCGAGTCCTTGCTCTGCTATTCTACTTTTATGGACAATCGAAAATACCTCGCCGATCTTCGCCGCCGAATGCCCAATCGCCCCAGCCATAAGATCGAAGCACGCTCTTACAAAAACGCAAGTGGTGTTGATGAGCTGATTTATCTGCCAACTGGCTATTGGAATTATGTTGAATGGGCGGAAAAGAACACCGAAATCGACTTTGCCGATTGGGTGGTTCATTGCGACACAAACCCGTCTGAAGGGTTTTGCCTCTCCCATTTGCTGATGTACTGGCTTTGGACGGATGAGTGCAATCGATTCCGCCAAGGACTCCCGACACCTCACCCATATCCACCGATGGGCTATGAAGGCTGGGCCGATGAATTTCATGGTGCAAACCATCAGTGATATTATTTAATAGGATTTAATCCTATTGATATGATATACTGACGTTGAAAGGAGCATTACGCCATGAGAACAACGCAACAATTCAGCATTACGCTGCCTCATGAAATGGCGGCATTGGTTGAGGAAAAAGTCAATTCCGGCGCATATGCGACAGTGAGTGAAGTTCTGCGTGATGGCGTCCGCGCATTGATCGAACGGGAAGCTGCGCTTGATAAGTGGCTACGTGAGGAGGTTGTCGCGGGCCATCAGGAATATCTTGATGATCCAAGCAAGGCCGTTTCTTCGACTGAGATTCTGGCGCGGATTAAACAACGTCGGAAACAGAAAGATTAACAATAGGTGCAAGTCAAATTCACACCATTGGCAGAGCGGCACATTGATGAACTGCACCAGATCATCACCGAACGCTCGGGCTATGAAAGCCGAGCCGATGGTTATGTGACGCGCATTGTCGAATTCTGCGAAGGTTTATCAAACTTTCCCCTTCGCGGTGCTGCTCGCGATGACTTGTTGCCCGGCTTGCGCGTTGTGGGGTTTGAGCGGGGTATTTCTATTGCCTTT
>JAKSDK010001101.1 GCA_022360095.1 Phycisphaerales bacterium | reverse complement strand
CGCTTCCAAAGCCCCAGTTGTTGATGTTAAAGGTTTGGTCCATTTGTTGACGTGGTTTATCACTTGTGTACATCGCTGAGTTGGAAACGTCGGTTTGAGGTTTGTTTTTTGCAAAACAACTAGAAACGATGAAATAGGTAAGGACAAAGACGAAATTCGATTTAGTGAAATAAGTGTATTTTGATGAAATGAAAATGTAGCCTTTATGTTTTCTCTTCGAGGATGCGCGTCTCTTTAGAATTCTCGTGTTTGATGACTCATCAGAATCTTTTAGTGAATGTGATCGCTGACGTATCAATCAGTTGAACAAGAACAAATTTCGCATTGCAGTTTATCAAGTCAATGGTCCTGCTAAAAAATGAATACAGCATAATGAATGCTTTTTTTGAGTTATACAGTAATTATTGGCAGTTTGAATGTCTTTCGCTCAATTCGCCACAGAATTTGTCACAATATGTAAATCAAGTTTGAATTATGCTTATTATCTTCTGTGATATTCGTCACAATAATAGACTGAAATAAAACATGGAACACTCCAAACATTTGTAAACTCTTGTAAACTAAAATAGGTTTTCGAAAGACTCGACGAATTACTGTGCAGTGATTACTACAGTTTCAGTTTGAATTGGAGTTAATCTACGAAGCCGGTTACGCTCTCTTTTCTAGTATATGAAGTATGATTCTCTTGAGTAGAGATCTCTTTTAAAGTAAGATATTTTTGCTTTCACCGCTATCAGGAAGTCAATTTCTGTTTACAATAAAAAGACAAACATGCCAAAAGAACACCATACATGATCATTTCATTAAGAGTAGAGCACAAATTGTTGGGCACTGCCTGAGAGACCGTCTTACCGTATTATAAGAATTGGTCGAAAAATGGATTAGCCCAAAATTGCTCTTGGCAAATATGTCGCAATATGAAAACTGACGGTTAAATCTGGCGCAAACCTGGCTGGTAAATGCCACATTTACCCCCTTATTTACAACCAACCCCATGTTAATTGGTATGCAAATGTGGCATTACCGTTTTTGCTCCAGATTTACTACCACGTTTTTACGTGATCTTTGCGCCAGTTTTGCCATT
>JAKSDK010001697.1 GCA_022360095.1 Phycisphaerales bacterium | reverse complement strand
TTTGCCAGGGTCGTTATGATTCATTGGATAGTCTTTGCCAATGACAAAAACTGCCCGTGCATCCGTGCATATCAGTTTTAATGCACAAAATGACAGTTTGATTCTTATATTACTTATTACTTGTCTTCTTACGACTACTTAATTTTAGGCTCTTGAGGGCGTAGCCTTGAAATGCATGTAATCACGTGTTTAATCTTCCGTTGTGGGGGTTGCGGAGTTCATCAAGTCCTTTCTCTGACCGCGTGAATCTTCTAACACAGTTGTCCTGGGTTCCAATCTTTGGCACCGTATGTAAATAGCCAGTAAAGAGTCAGTAGATTAGTAGTCTGCGTGACGATATCAAAAACGGCTGTGTAGCAGACAAGTAGATTAGTTGAGGGTAAGCGCCATTAGTTAGCGCTGCTATGCTTTATAAAGCTTTTTTCACCTGATGTCACGAAAATAATGCCAACGGCGACCAGATTAGTGCACCAAACCAATCCTGTGGCGATATCTGAATTCCTGCTAGTTATATGAATAAAAACGCACTATACATTGCATCAAAATAATTTTAGTGGTTTTAAGCTGACGTGATAAGTTTTTTCTTAATTGAAATGATACCAGCTGTTTTGATCTCAAAAGAAAAGGTTGTGCAAGAGATAGAAAAGTCGGATCAATTTTAGTTTCTGGGGAAACTGCCCACCTACCCCTCCACTAAGCTAACATTAACACTTACTTCTCACTTAGTGGAAAATGATGGCTTAGGGGAGGGGTAGCTGGGCACTTTCCCAGAAAACTAAATTAATCGAAAAGTCACCCTAATCAAGAATGAAAGTTAAAGCCATTAGTTGCGCAAATGAATGTAATGCTCCCACACGAATTTGTTTGAACTATCAATTAAAGAATAGCCGAGCTGATTCTTTTTTAGTATTTTCGCGTTAAACGGGAAAGAACTTGAAGGGATGGCATGTCAGGCCTTAATGCACAACAGGCGTTATTGGAGGCAGGGGGGCTTTGGAGAGCGAGGGCCAACGCAAATCTTTCGAGTCTTACTGTCTTGTAAGAATTCGCCATCTTTTTTATGAAAGCTAGTTATAATGAACAAACTCGTCTGCCGCGTTCGAGAAACAAGGGAGAGTTAAAGTTTTCACTTATGTTCGCCTTAGGACGTTTTAAATCAAGGAAATGTTTGGGCTTATGTGGAAGAGAGTTAAGGGTTTCACTGGTTGGTTGAACAGAACAAACAAAGGACGATTGAACACAGCGAAGGGTATCATCCTTCCTAAGACAAACCCCTTCCTGTGTCATATCAAGAAGAGGGGCTTAGGGGAATAGGCAACTCTAAGCGGCGTGGCAGGTAGCCTGCGAAGCGCAGACGTATTTC
>JAKSDK010000860.1 GCA_022360095.1 Phycisphaerales bacterium | reverse complement strand
TTATTAAATTTTTGGACCTTGACAGTGGGCACTTATTCGAGGTTGGGTGCTTATTAAATTTTCACCATTTTCAGCAAGTGTAGTATGTTTATTTTGCAACAAAACAATAAATGGTAATGAAAAAGCGAAGATGTAACAAAGCAACGTTTCTGTAGAATACTCTGAAGAAAACTTTACTTCGGGAAAGTCTTGGGGGAGGAGGGTGGTAGGGGGAAGGAGTGAGGTGGGGGTGGGCGCTTATTTGTGTTTAAGGGGATTGGGTAGGGGTGGGCGCTAATTGGAGGTTTCGCGCTTATTCGAATAAATACGGTAAGAGTTTGGCCTCAACGGATTCTAATAACCAAGTAAATAACGTAAGGGTCGAAAGCCCCAAATATTAGGCTAAACATTTGTTAAAAAAAACATTTGGATTATATCATTTTTTAATGGACACAATGGGTCCTTTGCATCTAAACAGTCAGGTCCTACAAAAACACCTTGCTCGGGGACATTCAACTACTAATAAAAGATCGGTCTCGATATCGGACTAGATATGAGAGACTCAGCCCGAGGCGATAGAAGCGGAGAGCTCCTGGCCGAGATTTATTTCAACAACACGCGAATGTGTGTGGGAAGCGAAATGAAGTGTGCGTTAGGCCGAACTTAAAGACTGAGCAGGCTAGAAGGGTCAAAAGCTTGGGCTTTGTCTGTACGTTCTGTATTGGATTGCTACGAACTATACGCGGCGTCCTATGGTTACGGAATGGAGATCTAAGGTTATTTTCGTGGAGAGTCTCCACAGAGAATTGAGAGAAAATAAGGGTACTGAAAGTTTATTGTGTAGGGTTCGTTTAGTCATTTAATGATGATTGTGGCTATAATGATAATAATAACTGTGTTAGTTACTAATCAGTCAATAGACACAAAAAAGTCAATAGAATACTAATTGGGAAATAACACAAACGTCCGCACGATAGTCACTTTGTTAGTGATCTTGATCAAACGATAAACAAAGCTCTATCCGAGAAAG
>JAKSDK010000090.1 GCA_022360095.1 Phycisphaerales bacterium | reverse complement strand
TTGGTTACCCTGTGGTGCGGACGGACGGTCGCTTGGGCGGTCGGTCGGTAGGTCGGTGTACGATCACGTGATTACCAAATTTTCTGGGTTGGGTAGATTTACTTAGCTATGGAGCTCCGCTATAAACTAATCATGAAAACAATCTCGGTATAACGTGAGTGATCAATCGAGTTGGGTTTCAAATTAGCCTCGCCGCAGACGTTCTTTGGGGTTCGTTCGTCACGCATTCATTCAATGAATGCGTGACGAACGAACCCCAAAGGACGTCTGCAGGGAGGCTAGTTTCAAATGAGCTTGGATTAAGGTCCTTCGTTCCCTTTTGGAAGTGCTAGCGTTTAAAACACGAGTTTTTAAATCCGTCTTTATCACAGCCAACTTACTTTGTAGTTGTCAAATATTCTTTCTTGTCGTAGTAAAATGAACAAACTGAGTGGTTGAAAAAGAAGCTGAAAAACTTCAGGCTTGACCGGGGATCAAACCCTGACCTTTGGCCTGATGACCGGACGCAAAGATCAAGCCTGAATTTTTTCAGGTTCTTTTTCAATGGCTTAGGCTGTTCATTCTACTGAGAAAATCATGTTCACTTTCATATAGTTCAAAATATATTCATTTAGCATTTCCATACACAATTAAAATTTATTGTGAAAAAGTGGGTTTTGCTGCCACACTCAGCTATGTAAATGTTGTCAAGGACTATTTCTCTTTGTCTGTGATGTTTTGAAAAATGCATTAGGTTGTGCTTTAATTTTTCAATGTTTTGTTGTTCCTAGCTGTTGTTGTTGTTATTTAATGTAGCTAAACAATGAACTTAAGAATGTGCTGTTAAGTACAGTGTAGTGATATTGCCATTGTTAACAGTGAAAGAGAAATAATGGCTGTAAGTGAAAATTGAGTCTAAAGCGAATGATACCACTGGTTGAAGGAGCCAGTTAACGTAGTTGCTTACTTTTTGCAGGTAAGTTGATTACTACTTCTGTAGTGATGACACACCACTGCGTTTGGATTCCTCAATGGACCACCTGCAGGACTGAGTCAATTAAAAATAACAATTCCGATGGTTACTCTATGCGTGTAGTTACGACTTGATAAAATCCCAATTTCTTCAATATAATAAGTGTTTTGACATTAGACTCAACTTCGCTGGCCATTGAATATCTGAGTCAATCAATAGCTGGCTATGGGGCATTATGGCATGAGCTTTTCAGTTTTTTTCGTTAGTTCAATAACCACACAACAGTTCAATAACCACACCAGTAGTTCAATGAGCACACATTTATAGTTCATTGAGCGTAAACTACATGTAGCTGTGGGAAAAAAGGCCACAAATACGTAAGATTTTTTTTGAAATATGAATGTGTAGCATTAAGTAAGTGGTAAATTAACAATTAATGAATGAGGATGAGTATCTTATGAAGAATTATGGAGATGTTTTATTATTATTATTGACAACAAATTAACAACATCAATACACAGCACAAAGTATTGTAGTTGCACTTAAGAAGGAAGGTCAGGCCGCCATATTTGTCGAAATAGAAATTCGGTATGCCTTCCAATTATCGTCAGAGTTGCTGAGATCAGTCTAGCTATCCAGGCTAGTCGCAAAGATTTTACCACAATTTCAAAATTTATAGAATTAAGGCCACCATTTTCAAGTGGCTGGCATACAACATTTCGTTTAATTTTATCTTTCTTTTTTTTCCACAAAAACGAGAACAGGAGGCTTTTAGCCGCGCGTGCTACTGCATCAGGGACAGTCATTAGTGAAGCAGTGTAGATTAACTGAGAGGCACCAAGCGTTTTGGCTAGAATTGATTT
>JAKSDK010000390.1 GCA_022360095.1 Phycisphaerales bacterium | reverse complement strand
TTTTCATTCTTTGCTGCTGACGCCTGTATGTGAGAATTGATTCGCCTGGAGTCAGCCACATCCTTCAGCATTATCTCACAGAAGTGCAAATGGGATTCTCCAAAACGAAGCTTTAAAAGCTCAAGATAACGAAGCTGAAGAGAAGAAATAAAAAAATTAATGACATATGGAAAAAGCAAACAAATAAACACACAAAATTTCAGTTCTTGAAGACAATATAAATCAAATTCTTCACATATACAAGGTTAAGGTAAATTTTGTAAGAACACTTTGACTCTAGATTGTTGCTGACACTACGTGTCAATTTTAAGTAAGTTCAAAATCCAAAAATTTTCATAGCCAGACTTTTAGAGCAGATGAGGCAACTTGAAAATGTAGGGGCTCAGAATGCACACACCTTTTGAGAAAATTGTGAAAATTTGAATTTATGAAAATCTGTAGAGGTTATTCCTCACACAGAGAATAACTTTATAAATTGATAAACAAACACAAAAGTGCATGCAATTACCTCTTTCTCTGTGTCGTAATTGAATGAAGAAAGTATGCGATCCGCCAAAGGAGTGCGATATTCAGAAACAAACAAGTCTTTACTGCCATATACGTTCACAAGCATGCTGAAAAAATACAAACCCACACACATACATGTACAATCATGGTTCAAGAAGCAAACAAAAAGTTCTGTTAATCTTCCGTCAAGAGTCTTTGCGTTTGGCCTGTCCATGTGAGCCAACTTTTGGGATCAGGCTAGCATGTAACCCCTAACAAAACACTTTTACTTGAAGCTGCTTTGATTGTTGTTTGACCACTCAATGTCTGATTGATTTTAAAAAAAACTTGTGAGTACTGACTCTAAACCCTATACCCCTTGGTATAGGTCAGGTAAGTTTGCTCATGTAATGGCTATAATTAAATTTGCTAAATCATTTTAAGCAAAATTATTTTTAATGAGATTACCAAAAGTCAAATAACACTCACCTTATTATGTCTGGCGTTTTCCTTTTACTTGGTATTTTCTCTAAGAAATTAGAAAGTCAACAAACTTGTATTCGAAAGTGTCCAGCAGTTAAGGTGCATCTTAATTAACATGTCATAAACAACAC
>JAKSDK010000122.1 GCA_022360095.1 Phycisphaerales bacterium | reverse complement strand
TTGCAGCTGATTGCACCCTAAGCTCAGTCTCCATTGAGACGTAAGTGTCACGAGGTGGGGAGAATCGCGGGCTACCAATTTGCTCACTGACTGAATGACGGTTAATTAACCTGTCTCTGTTTGTCTGACTGACTGCAAATGAACAGTGACAACTGAATTGACTTACTGACAGATGAATGACTGACAACTGACCAGAGAAATGAATAACTCAATTTTGATAAGGTGATTACTGACTCACTGATAATTGACTGACTGACTAACTGACTGACAAATACATGACTTCTCTCCTTTCTATGTAGCTTTGACTAGCTTTATATACCCTTAAAACGGAGGAGTGCTGGAGAGAGGGGGGTGAAATGAGTGCACTGTCACTATGACCTCAAGTTTATCAGTCATTACTGTTACGAGTTATCCACTTAAAAGATGGTTGCTTTACCTTTCTCTTTAGAGGCTGTACACAAAGACAACATGAGCGAAATTATTTACCTCAGTAAAAGAGCTGTGAAATTACTAGAGCCTTGCAAATGCCCAAAGATAGCCCCATACATGATTAGTGATGGAGACAGCTGGCCAGCATATTTGTCTTGTGTTTAACCTCACCTAAATTACATTTGAGCCTCATCTAACTTCTCACTGATGACCAACTAACTTCAGCACTGACTGATGCCAGATAGTGCATCAAATTATGTGAAACACAACAGAGCTACAAATATCAGTAGAGTCAAACCTTATTAATGTGGACACTGAGGGGATCATAGAAGGTGTCCATATCAATGAGGTGTCCGTATTAAGCAGGTTGAATTTAAAGAAATGTAAGGGCCTTCTTTCCACAGGGTCAAAGCAAACTATCCTTAATAATGAGGTGTCCATATTGACCGGGTGTCTGTTATGTGGGGTTTGACTATACTTGATCTTTCTGGCGTCCTTGCCATGCAGTCTTACCTTTCTTTGTTGCAAGAGCTGCTGATATCCAGCTGATCCAAGAGACAGCAAAGTGATAAACAGATCAATTGAAGGAGTGGCTGATGCTCGGCCTGTCATTCAAGTAAAATTTTCACATCAAACAAAGCTACAATTGGGGACAAAATTGTTGAGACATTGTACTTAAATAGGGTGACTTCGGAGAACAAAAGAAT
>JAKSDK010001640.1 GCA_022360095.1 Phycisphaerales bacterium | reverse complement strand
ATCTGTATCAAGACTTTGAACCCTCTTCTAAAAAATTCCTTAAGATGTTTCCTTAGGCGTTGTTTGAATTAAAAACATGGAAGTATACTCTGTTACTAACTTTACATTGTGAGTAAGAAAAATTTGGGTTGTTGTTAAGAATAATTAGGGAGCGGTTGCTCAACCACCCTTAATAAATAATTTATCATTAATTTTATGATTAGTTTATTGCTGCTTCAGTGTGAATCAACCTTGATGGACCCCCAAAAAGGAACAAACAGAAACGTTTGGAAATTTACAGTCCCGAGTATGGTGTTCTAGAAATTCACAACATGGCAACAATCCTTCAGCCTTGGAAGGTGCACAAGTGATCAGCTGTCTTTCTTCATAAAACTTTTCAAAGACAGCTGTGCCAATAGAAAATTATTATAGCCCTTCCTGAATACAGCTTGGTAAAGGACTGATCTTTATTACTTGGGCTGAGAGCCACACATCAAGTTTACGGCTCTGTTTTTATTTTTGTGCAACCTGGAAAGGAAAGGGCAACTGCTCAATTGTGCCTCTGGAAAGTGTTTGGGATCCTTCACCTTTTCTTTTATTCTTTAGAAAACAACACCAAAAATGTGTTGAATTTTACCCCTTTATCTCTGAAATTTTCAGTGTAAATATTTACTGTGTGGCATGATATTTGGCTTCCATAGAAATTATGTCTTTGTCTTTATGCTGTTAGTGATTATTTTGTGTAATAAATTACACTTCCCCCGCATAAAACATCACATTTCTACCTGTCTTTAATGCAGTGCCAGTGAGCTAGAACAATAGATAAGCTTTAAATTTGTTTGGTCAAAGAAAAAATCAAACAAAACTTGTTTTTAAATAGTTTTAAGGAACCCAACATTTAGAACCACTGTGATTTTCCATGGACTAAAGTGCCAGATACCTTTTGAAATTTTCTTTGGCGCGATGCTTTAAGGTCCAGTTACTTTGGCGATTATCCACAAGATTTTTATTTCTCTGATCTGGAGACTGGGAGATGTGGTCAAAAATCTGGAGTCTCCAGTTTGTCTGGAGATTCTGGATTATCCGGGAGAGTGGACAGCAATGCCATATAGCTGATGAAGCGATCCTATATTTAAATACCAAAAGATGTTGAATGTTTTTAAAAAACAGACATTTGGGGTGTATGACCCTTCTTGAGCATAAGGAAAACCATTTACAAAATGACCAGTTTTCTTCACACTGAAGAAGGGTCATACACGTGAAATGTATGTTTTTAAAAACATTTGTCACTTTTTGATATATATTTTTATGGAATACCGCCTAATTAGGTACACCGTACTTGTATGTACATGCAAGTGGAAAATTTGGTTGTTGATATCTTGCTGTTATTTCAATTTCTTTAAACAGTTGTGGTTCAGCAATAACTGCCTGGAAACATCAACACTGAATACAGGGATAGAAAATATTAATTCAGTAGTAGATACATGGAAAAACTCTCTTGGTACAAATTGTAGGTAGGTAACTATGTAACTTGGAGTTCGATTTATTATTGATCGTGACATTTCTACTGTGTACTGCAGGTCTTTATTATCAGCATACTGCAGGCATTCAGTCAGTAAGGGTAAGGGGCTTTTCACATGATACAGGAATAACTTTCCTTCTGGAATGAGTTTAGCTCCAGAGTGAGGTTCTTACTGTTCTCACATTATAAAATCAAATGGCTCAGCCTAAGGCTTTCTTGCTCGTGTGGTTTTTGCACGAGATCAGATACGCATGCACCATTCGCTCCAGACTACATGGTTTGGAGTTTTCAATCT
>JAKSDK010000764.1 GCA_022360095.1 Phycisphaerales bacterium | reverse complement strand
TAATCATTATACTAAATGAAAGAATCATATTGTATTGTAGATAAAAGAGTAACTCCTTGCACAGAGCCAAGTGGTTACCAGAAAGACAAAAGAGGACGAACTCAATTCTATTGTAGATGCGCGGTTTGCGGGACTAAAAACGTTAGATATGTAAAAATGGGATCAGTGCCACAGATGCGAAGTGGAGCTAAAAAAACAAAGAAACGAAAGACCTCAAAAAACTAGTTAGCCCGTCTGAAGGGGCGGGCAAACAAACTGGAGGTGATGTCTTTGACACTGTTGTCGACACAGCCACAGATGTATTTGTTGAACATGCTTTGCCTTGGATGGGACGCAAAGCAGTTGAAATGGGGCGATATGGAGCAAGTAAATTAATGAGAAATAAAAAACTACAAAAGAAAGCTGTAAATTACGGGATTAATAAATTAACTCCTCTAATCCAAGATTATGTTGGAACAGCGATGGATAAATTGTCAACCAAAGTAAGACCCAAAGAGAAATATAAAACTGATAGAAAAGATTTAGATGGAAGATCTGGAAAAGGTCGTCAAGGCCGAGGTATTGATCCAATTACCGTTGTAAAAAAAGCGCCAGAATATCGCGATGAAAACAACGCAAGAACTAATTCCATCTTTGAAACCAGTTTACGATAGATATAAATCTGGGGATATTTTCAAATCCGCTTTTGGCTCCGAACATGGAATTACACTAGCAAATTCTGGAGACGGCTAACAGCAGAAGAAGAAAAATCAAAGGGTACAATACGCAAAGGCAGTAATCTTGAATTATTCTTTGCGTTCAACAAAGATGGTAAGAGGTATAGAAAGTATAAATCAACCTTTTTTAATGAAAACCCGGAAGCTTTAGCAGCAATGGCGGAGATTATTAGAAATAATCCAGATACCTGGCCAGAGGTAATAAGTGCTAATTATGGAATTGTTATTGATGATCACTTTTGGGAAAACAATCCGTTACTAAGTTTTGGAAGTGGAACCGCGGCTCCAGTTACTTATGAATGGGTACGTGTTAAGTCTGGAGGTGCTTTAGATATACATGAGGCAATTTTGAAAGTAGCTCCACGTAAAGGCTTCGTACTACCTGGGCATAAGTATACTAGACCTGGTAACCCACTCGAGTTTCAATTGAAATATGATCCTCTAACTGGAGAAATATTAGAAATATATGAACAACCTACTGGCCGAACAGATGCTGACAGAAAGATGAT
>JAKSDK010001578.1 GCA_022360095.1 Phycisphaerales bacterium | reverse complement strand
TTTTTAAGAGGTTTTGTTTGTACAGTTCGTCATTGATTTCAATTTGATTGACACTTTTTTGCCTTTATCAAATTTCCTGTATATGTTTTGGGTACAAGTGAATTTTTGAGCATTCTTTAGGTTCGTCTCGATCAGTATTAAAGCGATTAAGTCGACAATGCGAGTGGTTCTTTTTACGAGTTTATAAAACTCGTAGGCATGCTCCATGCTAAGGAAACCGGGATAAGCTCCAGCCGTGTGGGCCTTTGGCTTGTGTGTGCGTTAACCTACCCATATTAATACTCTTTGGTGAAGAGAGACATATCGGAGAAAGGTCTCTTGGTGTCTAACAAGTAACTTGACAATAAGGGTTGAAACTTGACCTACAGATCCAAAGTTTGAGGTGTTAACCACTATGCAGCCATACCTCCACATATGAGCATACTTACAGTGAACTTAAAGAGGTGCTAACATTAAAGGTTTAATTTATTTCAACCTGAATAACTGAATCTGTAATTTTTGTATTTCATTTTCAGTATCTTGCTATGTTTGACTTGTGTCACTTGTCACAGTTTAGCAGCACAAGAAGAAAACAGATCTTCTCGCTTAGTCAACCAAGTGAGTTTAAATTGCATTTGATGGAAATAAAAGTTGTTCAGTTCAGGGTGATGCTGAACACTTTAGCTCATAAATGATGTCATTAAGTGCTAGAAAAGCAACATAAGGGACATATTCTTGGAGGCTCTGCAGTTTAAGAATATACAGGATCATTGCTCTTAGCTAGAATAAAGACAACAAAAAATGAAAGCTACGGAGTACAGTAATTCTTTCCTGTAGTACTGTTTATTATGCTGTACAAGGTAGTTTTAACTTTTGAATCTGTGGATGAAATCCTCAAGTGTAACCATTCAAATGAAAGCTACTGAGTAGTACTTACCTGTGGTACTATTTATTATGCTGTACAAGGTAGTTTTAAGTTTTGAGTCTGTGGATGAAATCCTTAAGTGTGACCATTTAAATGAAAGATACTGAGAACTTCTTTCCTATGGTAGTCTTACTTAATTTTTCTCATTTTTCAGTGTTTTAGAGCCTAA
>JAKSDK010000495.1 GCA_022360095.1 Phycisphaerales bacterium | reverse complement strand
TAATTATCCTAATGTTAATGAAAACAAGATCAGTATAATTCACCGGGGTATTAACAAAGAACAGTACCCTTATAACTACAAACCGTCAGACGATTGGTTGGTCAGGTGGAATAAACAACACCCTGAATTAAATAATTAAATCTGTTATTTAAATTTAAGTAAGATATTTAATAATAAAATTATGTTTAAGAATTAAAAAATGGGTTTAACTCCTAGCTAAACCCAACATTTCTTTTAAAGCCACGACTGCTGTAGCTGGTACGAAAACCAGCATTAATCCGTCAAAGATACCATTAACAGCTGGAATTATGCTCATTTCCCCGCTTCCTAACGCGCTTACAATGACTAAAACAGCTCCTGCTATCATGAACTCCCTGCTCTCTTTTCGAGTGACATTGAGAAGTCCAATAACAAGACCCAATATAACTAGAAGTCCTGCAATAGCGATGTTTATGTTTTCTAGAGCACCTAGAATAACCGCTATGATAAGCGCGATGATGAATGCCAAGCTGCCTACAGTGTTTGCACCACCTGAAGACTTAGCCCTAGCTTTTCTCCTTCTTTTCGCCATGATTACACCCCCTAAGCGTAAGCTTGATTTAGAGAGCATATTATTTAAATTTTTTGCAGATTTGAGCTTAAAATAGAAATAAAAAGAAAAAATGAATTTTTAGTTCACAGGAATAATTTCTTCGCCTTCATACATGTGAATTGTTTCCTGAATGCTCCGGGTTATGTGATCTTCATCGATTGTTATCAATCCAGTTGCACCTGGGAAATCTTTTGTTTCGCCAAGTTGAACTTTCACACAATCTACATTGTCACCGCAGGCTTTCAAGGATTTTCCTAAAACAAGCATTGCGTCATAACCTGTGGCAAGGAATAAAACATTTTCTGGATTTGTTCCATAAGCATTTTTGTAATTAGACATTAACTCTACATAGCGGGAATTTTCATCTGAACCTTCCCAAAAAGCGAATTTTACATCTTCATATTCGCCGCCTGTGTTGTCTCTGAACGCTTCGCTGGCCATGACATCTATTCCGAAGAATTGCGCATTTATTCCGAGTTCTTTGGCCTGTTTTATGACTCGGCCGGTTTCTTCATATCCCAGCAGAACAATATGCTCATAATCTGACAATTTGCTCAAGATT
>JAKSDK010001444.1 GCA_022360095.1 Phycisphaerales bacterium | reverse complement strand
GATATACAAGTAGAAGAAGGCAACTGTGAAGAGGTTGCACCCATGAATGGGGCAAGGTGTGACGCTTTTGGAACATCCATGAATGGTAAAATCTATGTAGCAGGTGGAAAGCAGAGGTCTTTAGTGCTCAACACCTGTGAGATGTATGATCCAGCAACCAATGAGTGGCAGATGATGCCCAGTCTTGATGTACTGCGTTACTCTTCAAGCATGGTGTGCTTTCAAGGATCATTGTATGTCATTGGTGGATTTAACAATCACTCAAGGGAGTTGTCGGTGGAAATGTTGGATACAGGTACAAATAAATGGATCAAAAGGTCAACCATACCCATTAAAAATGAAGATGAAGAGGAAAAAAAGAAAAACTGGCACTACAAAGCTTGTTTTGCAACAGTGCACAAAAATGTACTAAAGAATCAGGAGAAGATTTCATAACCTCATGACTTACAGTGCTGTTCTATGTATATTTAAAGCTGTTTTATATGTCTCTGGTTTTTCTCTGGTGGCTTAAAGAGAAAAACTAGCTAATGGCCAGCTGAAGAGATTATCACTCCGTTACAAGTGCCCAACCAAAAATTACCAATACCTGTCGCTGTACTTGGTCATTAATCCCTTGAATATAGACTGTAGGTCAGGCTGTACCTTACGCGACTACTCTTCCAACTTCCAGCTGTACAGTGAAACCTACTTTTTTATCTTTCCTAAACCAAACAGGCTCCAAAACATTGACCTCAACACATTAGTCACCAGGCCACAACCTGCTAAAATAATGGACAAAACTCTTCATGAAAAATTTAATGCATACTTGGAGAGCATTTTCTTAAACATTGCAGGCATACCAATTTTTTCCTCCTCTTCCCCCTGGAATTAAAGTGGTGCAAAAAAAAGCTTCATACCTGGACATTAGGGAAGCAATGATGACCTGGGGGAGGGGGTTTTCTTTGTGTAAAGCCATTGATGTGGAAATAGTTTTGTTGCATAAGGTAGTGCACAAACACAAAGAAAACATTCTCAAGTAGTTCTGTCCAGGATTGTAGCCTGCATGCAGGCACCTCTTGTTTCCTTTGTTGGTCAAGCCACTTTTCTTTGAGCAACAATGGAAAAAAGAGAAGTCTACATGCAGGCTCAACCTGGTTTCAAAGATCTCTCTTCTTCAGGAGGAACAGAAACCCTGGGAACCAGGGTGCATTGGCTGTATCTAATATATAATTTTGGCCAAGCCTAAGGGCAAAGCCCGGGTTGATAAATTTATAATTTACCTCAAACAATTAAGTTGTAACCATTGCGAAGAAATTCACTTGGAGTTGAGCCTGGACAGATGAATGGACAGACGGGTGGGCCTATGGTCACATGATTACCAAAATTTCTCGGATGGATGGATAATCAAATATTCTTAGCTATGGGGCGCCGCTCGATTATATTTACCACAGAAAAATGAAAGAAATGTGTAAAAGCTTGGCAAAGTATAGCCTGTGCCACAGACGAACCCAAACTTTTGGTGTTAGTACATCTGTGAAATAATGCCAAAACCCTTGTTCCAGGCCCTCACCTGTGTACCAGGATTTGAGTATGCATAATGATTGGCTTGTTAAAAATGCCATTGTTGATTAACCAACCAAATTGAAGGGAAATTTGAGATGCATTTCCACTATGAGCAATTGTTGAGTCTAATGGGGTCCCAGAAAAAGGATATTGGCACTACTTCATGGATGATTGTTACTAACTAGGTTAGATTACATCTGTGATGAGGCAAGGCAAACTACTTGGAAGCTAAGGCTGCTACTTTCACCATTGAAAGATTAATTACCAATTCATAATACTGAACGCTTTGAAAATTAAAATATCATGTTGTTGTTGTTTCATCTTTAATATACTCACTTTGG
>JAKSDK010000634.1 GCA_022360095.1 Phycisphaerales bacterium | reverse complement strand
CACCTACCTTGAAAACTGACCAAAATCTCGCCTGCATCGCGTTGTTTATAAGGAGAAATAAGCCACAAAATGTGCTGAATATTTCACGAGGCACTTCCAATATGGCTTCCGATACGCAGCAATCCTAAATAAATTGTGTATGTCTCATGAAAAGTCTTCGAAATATGCCTGAGAGCCTCGAAACAGTGAACTCTGGTCTTATCTGTCATTTTCCTCAAAAACAATAGCTTCATGACGTCACAACTATCCCTAAATTTTGGGATATTTCGTACCGTTGACTGTGTTTGTCTGAGAAATACACGAGGTGCGAACGTTTGCTCCTTGTAGAGGTCTGTAAAGCCTTTTTATTCGTTTTGTTGTTGTTGTTGTTGTTTTTGCGTCACTTAAAAACTGCTTGGATACAGAACAACCAATCAAATGTTAAAGAACGAACGGATTCCGTCTGTCTGAGTTGGAATAAACGTTTTGAACATTTTCGAAGAGGCGAGTATTTTTCTGATAATTGTGCATGCGAGTTGTGAGTTGATTTTGTGTCCAGTGCTTCACCTTCCATCGTCGGGCTGAATTAAAACCCGCTTGTATTCTGTTATTAGTACCTACGGTTACTTTTTTTTACATGGCCAGATTTTTTAATTTACAGTCACGTTGCAGAACCAGCTTTATCCCTGTCTTCGGTCAAAGAACCATACTGCTAACGCTTGCGAGTGAACAAACTTGTGCCCTTAAAACTTTCTCGGAAATAGAAGGCCAGCAGGCTTAGTCGATAAGAAAAGAGTACTTCGATCCTTTTTCTGTTGCTCTAGTATAATGGTCAGAAGTTTCATTTTTTTTTTCATTTAATTGAATATTTTTGTTTCTTTCTGTACGCAAATTTTCCTTTTCCGCACTCACTGTGAGTTAGAGAACGACAACTGCCGGCAATGGCTTCAAAACAATTGTTTCTTTGCCCGTAAACAATTGCTGGAGCTGGATTTGACTGAAGCGAGCAAAACAAACCCTTATGAGCAGTTTTCTGTATTTTCTAATGATTTGGTGAGTTTAATTTGCTTGAATGAAGACCCTCACATGGTGCAGTTATTAACTCTCACATGGTGCAGTTATTAAAAATAGCTAAAT
>JAKSDK010000901.1 GCA_022360095.1 Phycisphaerales bacterium | reverse complement strand
ATCTGTGACCCCAAAACGACAAAATAGTCGGGGGGGGGGGGTACCTCCAGAAAAATTGAGTGGCGATGTGCAGCACGCTTCCTGAAACCCTTACCCTATTTCAGACCAAAATCTGTGATTTTCCTGACGCTATTTCAGACCTGATCAAAAATTTGATACCCTATTTCAAACCAGAAGCCCTGGAGCACGGCGCGTGACCGGAGCGCGTGACAAGCTGTTACGGCACGTACACGGTAGTTGGCGTAAACATTAAAGGGAAAAGGGTCTTATCGCCAAATGATGAAGAAGGAGTTAATTCTTTCAAAAAATTCAAATTCAAAAAATTCAAAAAAAATTTAAAAAATTCAAATTCAAGACTAGAGTGCACAAACCATACCCTATTTCAGACCAAAATGGTGGAAATTGATACCCTATTGGGACGAGGTTGATAAGGGACTACCCCCCGCCCGGGGCGAAAAACGCGTTGCAGATTATGAGTCTCGCTGCTTACGCAAGCGAGACTAACTTGTGCAGAATCCTATAAAATATTCACTTTGTTGATCCTCGCTTTTACAGCAGAAATAATCGAAAATGGCAGTCCTGAACGTCAAATGTAAAGACACACGAAATACATCGTTCACCAGCGATGGCTTATCGCATTCACGCGGTTATTTCGACGGTTCTTTCGTTGTTTGAATAATACTGAGTCATTACCTGAAAAGGGACTCCATACAGATATTACAAAGTCGGTGACCACATCCCACAATTTGCACCGGATCTTTCATTGCGAGATGACAGACGAGACATATCCAGTCCTCAGGAGCTCCGGTAATGAATTCATAATCATAGCCGCCAAGGTCTGGAGCCTTCGTAGGCACCGCCATCTTTATACCGCAAGAACGGGAAGCATTTTAAGTACGAGCGTGATTCTGGGAAATTGCGTATCGTATTTCAAGTCATGCGTCGCATTTAATGAATGATTTTCCAGTAATCGGACACTCATGTTTTGCGCACAGGATTTTGGGATCGCTACAAAGAATTGTACGGCGTGGAGTTGTTTCTCCGTTAAAAGCAGTGTCTTTGGACATAGAATGCCGCAGTGTGCCGTGATTTTATGAGAAACGGAGGTGACTAATGCTGGTGCGTTGAAATTTCAAGTTTCTGTGTGCTTAATGCGATAAATTCTATCGATAAACACTCCTTGCCTGAGGTTGAGTGTGAAATTTATGTTTACTGAATTTACTCCGTGATCTACGTGAAGAAAAGGTCTCGAAATATCGAAATATATAGTGCAAATTTCGGTATACATGTAGGGGGATT
>JAKSDK010000258.1 GCA_022360095.1 Phycisphaerales bacterium | reverse complement strand
GCTATTATAGATGGAGTGCGAAGCACAGACATTTCTGCGCCAGTATCGCTCATAAGGGGTAAGTGTATTCCTGCACTGCAATTTGTCAGATTTGGCTCTGTAGAATATAATAATTACGGTAGATCATATGCATTAATATGGCGGAAAATTACATGAAACATCGTCCAACTTGAACCTTGAGTCTTTGGGGTGGATCCAGGTTTTTAACATAGGGGGTTCAATGAAAGGACAAGGCGGCGGCCTTGTTTAGGGGAGGGGGGGTGGTTCTTCGGGCATCCTCCCCCGAAAAGTTTGAAATTTCAAGTCCTCAGAAATGTGATTTCTGCCATTCTGAGGCGGTCAGCTTGTTTTAATATCTATTTTTTTAAAGTGAAAATGCCATACTTTTTGCATCAAAATATAACTGAAAGCTGTGAAACAACAATGCAAATTTGCGTTTATAAAACCATCTATTTTGGGTTTTCCTCAAACACGGGATCAGCAAGAAGCACTATTCGGTATCTTTCCGCAAAAAAAATGAACCACGGCATCGTAGTCAGTGGGCGTTTCGAAATGAATGGTCACCATAGCCAAGCCTAACAGTCTTTCCGTTGTCATGGTGGTGTGTCCGCAAGGAGAGAGTTAGCTGTAATGCGTAATTAAGTAAATGCTGTTTTTCGCAAACATCTATTTTTACCTTAAATTTACCCGTTGGGAGCTCGGGAATGAAAGAGACAAGAAAAATGTTTCGCATGTCGGTGTTAAAGAGTAGGGTCCAGATAATGACGTTTTTGTCAGATCGTAGATGTCAAGTAAAAAATGTAATTGCATTTTGGTGGAATTTCTCAAAAACCTTTTCCTGAGAATAAGTTTCGCCCAGTGCACATAAACCCTAGTTTCCGGTCCTTGTTCTACATTTCACACGGCGCAAAATGGTTTTAGGGCTCCAGGGCTTCGGCTTCAAAAACGCGGTGCTCTAAGGCTCCGGGTTAATCTAGATGGGCTGCAGTGCTCCAGAGTTCACCTTTGGAGGACTCCAGGCTTCACAAGGAAACAACAATAATAACATTGTTGCTAAACGGTTACCAAATAAAACCAAAAATTTGCTACCTCAATTTCTTTATGCATTTATTCCATTTTTGTTGGCGTTCTTCACATTAGGGCCTTTAAGATCCAACGACGCGGACGGTAAAAAAAAAAAAAAAAAAACAATAGGTTTGATTAGCAAAACAACAACTTTGCTCGTGCACCATGCTTTTTTGTACATTTCTCTTCCCGTTTTTTTTATTATCAGATATCATCATTTACTCTTTTAACAACAATG
>JAKSDK010001941.1 GCA_022360095.1 Phycisphaerales bacterium | reverse complement strand
GAAAACCAGGTACCTGTTCATAAACTGCCACCATAGAGCCTGCTAGAGTGTGAACATTCTTCACCGCACCCCACACCGGATGGGACTTCAAAGAGGAACTAAGGACAGGCTGTAGGTAGGCACTGTAAATTGCCTGAAGCTGATCACGATCCGCATAGCTACGGCAAATTGAAAAAAAAATACAACGAAATCAGAAAAAAAAGAAAACATTCGCCCACAGTTGGCACGAAACCATTTTTTGAAATCCCTGACTTGAATCCCTCCCTAATATGTCCGTCTCAATTTCTCTAATAAAATGGACGTTTAATGGTTTGCATGATTAGTGGCCCCCAATCTTTCCTTATAGAGCCGTCTGTTTCCAACCATTTACAAACGTACGTTCGATAAACTCCAAAGAAACACTTCAACAAATCGATAATGTTAAAATTTCAATCTTTTAACTTTTTAATTATCTGATAATGTGCACGTCTCTGACTATGTACCAGGCCAGAAACTAGTTACCTAAAACCTAATGTCAAGTGAAACTGCTACCATCTGGCAATAGGATAAAGACGTAGTTTAGCCAGTGTTTAACAAAACCGCGTTCTAAGCCATTTCCAGTTTGCCCGACGGTTCTATCTAAACACCATTTATATCTTCTTAAAATAACCCACTAAGGAAGAGATCTTGACGGCCAAAGATTTGTTAAACCGCGGCTTAAGTTAGTCTTCGTTTAAACAATCGACCCAAAACGTTTAACTGAGCTGTAGCCAGATGTAAGCTACGAGTGACGTAAAAGAGATATACAACTGGTTTTAGATTTCGTACTTTCGTACTTTTCGTGACCAAAGATTGTCAATACGACTTTTAACAGCTGATTATTACTAATTTAACACAGACACGGTGCTAATGGTTTAACTCATCTCTATCATTAACTCAAACCTACCCTATGGAGCAAACGCCAACAATGGATGTGAATCTTGTGGTAAGTTGATGTCTGCCCATCCCGGTACCAGCACTCATGGAAGCCACAATCTGTACTCCTTCCAGACCCACCCACTCAAGGTTAGAATCATAGAACCCCTTGTAGGTCAACACCTAGAGAAACAATCACCACAGACGCTATCAGAGTGGTCTTCAAAACATTTGTACCTGGTAAGAATTGTTCCTGCTATTTTCTCATCGAATCAAGAGATGTGCCAGAACCAATTCATGTCGTTAAGGCTGGTAACCTGTAGCTTTTTCTTTGAACTCTGTCTGGTTCATTTGATTGTACCTTGGAATAGGCCTACAGCAATTGGCTTCCAACCTGACTCACACTTCTTCAAAGTTAAGAGAGAGTCATTTCAACGAACACGTTCAACACGTAAAATTGTCATTCACGCTGATCACTATTATTATAAAGTGCAAATGTTATAAACTTAAGGTAAACAGCAGTCTAACCCACTAAATCAAGTCAATTGATAAAACTGCTACTGAGTGTTTTTAGCCACAGATTGCCAGAACAAAAGCACCTTACATCAGTCATTGACACAAGCAATTTAGACAAAAATTCGATTACTCACACTCTCCTAGTAACTAGTCCAGAAGCTCTAACACTGAGCTACATGCATTCTAAGGTAAAGCTAGGTTTATGCGACAAATTTTCCTTGGTTATTTTTTCACGTCTTATTCCGATGCCGGCAAGGAAGGAGGAAACGCGCTTATGCATATCACTCATACTCGTTCCCAATATTTCCCATGCGCATGCTGAGTGCTACGCAAGGTAATAGGGAGCTTCAGCAACAGCGTTTTTGAGCGACAGACGTCAACCGGAAGTGGTCTTTTTTCATTTTCGGACGGCGGTCTTGCCCAAATTTTTGGACAAATCGTCTCTATTATAGTAAGGACACTTAGAAATACAAATTTGGTAGCGTCAAGGTGCTTTAAAACGAAAAAGACCTCACTTCCGGGTTGACGTGCGCCGCTCAAAAACGCCTTTGCTTAAGCTCCCTAATATTAATGTTACGTACCGGTAGAGACAGCTGTTTATAAGCGAAACTAATAGTCAAATCAACGTCAGATTCCATTTTTCATGTCAAAGATCCCTTTCAATTTGCGTTTACATGCAAATTAGAAAGAGTAAGCTTGACCCCTCGCTATCTTAACACTAGGTTATCTATTAGAAATACCTGTTGCAGAAAGGCGATCAGTTGACTGGTCCCCCACTTGTCAGGTTTTGGTAGGTTAAGGTCCTTCAGATACAGCACCAGTCTTTCGCAATCCTTTGGTCGGTACACTCGTCCAGTGTTTGAACTGATTACCATGCAGGACTGCTGGAGCTTCTGAAGAACGTGCATGGGCGTGGTCTGGGCACTACAGTGTACCACAGCTACCTGGGTCGAGCGAAGCTGCTCAAAACAGTGCCTCAATAAAAGCCTACCGTAATAATGCACCAACATTAAAAGACTTGATTTGCGTAT
>JAKSDK010001493.1 GCA_022360095.1 Phycisphaerales bacterium | reverse complement strand
TAGACTTACGATAAAAGTAAAGGTGGGGATACCAGAGAGCTTCAAAGTAGGATGGTACCCCCCCAAAAAAACTGGGTCGAGACACCTTAAACAAGCCGAAAGAATTTTCATGTTGTCATTACAAATTTTAAGAATCAACTGATCTTACACTGTTTGGACCTGCATGTCCATCACCATGGCCTACTTAACTATGGGATGGAACTTAATGAATTATTTGTGTTAGGCATTTGTTTGGCCCTACCGGCATCAGTGCTATAAATACTGCCCAGGGTAAAAAAGAACATTAATATTACGATTATAAGATTGGCCATAAAACTAAGATTTTATAGGTGCTGGAATGTCTGTAGTGGGTTTTTAAATGCCAGAACACAACTCGGCAACCATCATCCGGAAAAAAAAAAGCAGCGATAGAGGAACAAGAAGAACGAGTCACGGGGCCGTGTCACCGGCAGATTAATACATTTTTTTCATAATGGCAGTTACTTTTTGCTTTTGTGCTATGGAACTCAGTTAATGTTAGCGAAGAGATTACTTGTAAATGACAAACTTACAGCTTCTTGTCCAATAGCCTGCGCAGCAAGCGATTCCTTGTGGTTTCGGAGCAAAGAAACACCGTAGAACGACGAGGAACGGGATTTTCGGTTTTGGCCACGCGAAAAATGGAACGAGAGCCAAAAACTGAAAGAGGGGGATGGGGAGAGGAAGGTTGGGGTTTTTCTTTGTGACGTGACAACAGAAGGGGTCTAACCCATTACAGGTGCATATCATGAGCTCGTACCTGTAAATCTAGAAGCCATGAAGTCTTCTTGCATTATTTTTCTGATCTTTGCTGCAGTTTCGACGTCCTCCATGAAGACCTCATCAATGCTCCTCTTTTTTCTTTGAACTGAACACTCATCTGCCGAACAAAATTGAAAACCACAGTCGAATGGTACTCATGAAGACGACTCTAAAAGTTATAACCACCAATATCGGAGAAAAGTCTGCCGGACAAGAACAAACATTATTTCCTGAACAGTCGTTTATTACAAGTGCTGTTTACAGCATAGATTGTCGTTCCATGATATATTTAATACTTAGTAATAACTCAGTAACCTCAATAAACATATAATCAAGTAGCAATGAGCTAGTACTAACGTTTGGAGTCATCAAAGTGCCCACGTATATAGGCCCTCACGCATCAACAGAGTCACAAAAGAGGTCTCTGAATATTCTCAACCGAAAGAGCTAAGGGACTGGTCAAAAAGTATAGCGGGGAGGGTGGGCCGCAGCAGAGAGCGGGTGGGTCATGAGGTTTTGAGCCTTGTGCAAGGGGTGGGTCGTTCAAATTTCAGCTACCTTTAGGGGGTGGGTCACGCTATTTTATTGAATAGATAGGCACTAACTACTAACGAGACAGTTGACTACACTTGTTATATAAAACACAGCCAGCTGGAATTATTGCTAAAATACTCACAAACCTGTGGTGCGAGAAAATACAAAGGGTGACAGGCCGCACATCTATATGGGCGCGGAACTCTCTGTTAACCGTTTTTTTTTCTATTTTGCTCTAACGAGCATGTCCTTTAATGAGTTTCCTTTTTTGTAAGGAAATGATTGGTGGCTCTTTAAAAATTTATTGAAGTTATAGTTGGTGTTGTATAAGATTCCATTTTTTCATTCAAGCTTCCTTTATTGTAGACACTGAGGGCTGGTATTGTGTCACAAATGGCAATATTTCTTTTTCCTCCTTGCTGTTTTGTTTTAGGAGTTTAGGCTCCCTTTTGTGAATTTTATTTCTGATAGTGGGTTTTCTATCAAAGATTGTGGGTAGCCTCCGTCCATCAAGCTTTTTATAAAAAAAAAATTTGAATTATTTTCCTCAAAGGTTGTTTCTGAGGAGTTTTTTCGTAGGGTTGTCAAGGCTTCTCCTTTGACAAATCCTTTTTTAACACTTGGAGGGTGACACGAGGTGAAATGTGTGTGCAAGAAGGTTTCCGTTTGTTTAAAATGTGTCTTTGCATCAAGGATAGATATTTTCTTGAATCTTGTGCCTTT
>JAKSDK010000218.1 GCA_022360095.1 Phycisphaerales bacterium | reverse complement strand
TTCAAAGCTATATGAAGATAACCCAGGGTTAGTGCGAAATTTGAATTCATATATAAAACCTTAAAAAGCCAATTCAGTTTAATTCTCTTTGCCTATAATTTGATGATTGGATGCTCTAAAAAGAATAGTGAAAATTATTCTGCAATAAGTACAAGTGCTACAGTCTTATCTTAAAATATGAAACAATGTTTGTAGGAAAGACGGCGGAATGACTTGCATTCTCTCAACATGGACACTTTGGAATGGAGTAGCAGGTGAATTCAGTAGATTTTTTAGATATCGAAAAATTCCACATTCAGTGCCTCAGTCTTGTTGCGTAGTACACTGTTTGATGCATGCTTGATTTGGTGAAGTTCGTTACTAACTTGATTTCATTACGTGCTTTCCTTAGTATCTCTACTACGGGAAATGTTCCTCAAGGTAGAACATGGCATTCTCTATCTCCAGCAAGCGACAGGCATTTGTTTCTTTATGGAGGTTTCAACAATGATCAAGACGCACTAGGTATGTAGTAGTGTGTATATAGTTTTGAGTAGTCAAGAACGCGCGTGCAGTCTAACAAAAGGTCTGGGCCTTGAGGCTCGCGCGTTTTGCTCGAAAATCTCACGCCTTGCACCTTACAATACGATTTTAAGACTGTCTTGTTGTCGAACAGTATTCTAGCTTCTCAGCATTTTAGTTCAAAGAGAGAGGGCAAAGACTACGAAAATCCATTTCTCGATTGATATCCCCGAAAAAAAGTAACGCCTGTTCTGTAAGCTAACCTCAACTATCCAAGAAAGTGGCTGCTTTATGGCTGCAGGGTGTTTCAAGGCAGTCGCTGTCCGTTTTCAAGAGTGCCGGTGAAGAGGATTTCTATGCCTGAAATAAAAAAGCATGAAAAAAAAGGGCAGTGACTGCACATGTTCGCCGACGCCTTTTCCGGGGGAAAAACTGAACACAAAATATCTCAAAGATCGTCGTACCGATCAAAGCTGATCAAATTCATACATTCTATCTGGGATCGTACAAGCTTTTAAAATAACATCTCTGACTGGTAAGCATGTTTACGGAAGCCCCTAATAGTCAGGTCTCTTAAGGTCAGGATCGTTACAGAGTTGACAAAAGCACCAAACTTTGCACAGCGATAGCTTATTGCAGTTCCATGAATATTAGAGGGGGTGCCCGATACAAATATGCCACTAAAGCGTGCTTAACAGGATTTAATTATGGTAAATTTCACCTGCTGGGTTCCTGTGGTGTTGTGATTGAAAATTGTTATTTAATACTTTAAATCACTCAGAATGCTCTTCTCATGTTGTGAACAACAACTTCAGTCGAACATCTGGCATTACCACCCATTATTAGCTTATTGATTGTATAATTAAGTTGATTATTAATGTGCCCTTAAAGCAAGTCCACAGTCCGCCCACATGTTCATAAGTCATTTCTAAGATGGCCTCGTCTTTGCTTCAAAACTTGCAAGTACTCAGTTTCTGGGGTTGTCTTCTCTTTTTCTAATGTACTTCAATTAGAGGAGGCCTTATTGCGTGGCTTAAGCCTTATTTATCAAGTATTACTTGTCATTACTTGTCACTTTAAGCTGAAGAAAGCAAAGAAAATTTCAGAAAAAAGAAATTGTCAAAGAGTCTGTTGTATCACATATTA
>JAKSDK010001896.1 GCA_022360095.1 Phycisphaerales bacterium | reverse complement strand
GGAATCACTGGCATTGGCATTGTTGAACGTGACACAAACGCTCTGCATGGTGAGCGAAGGCTTGGTCAAACAATCATCGTTGGACGGCGGCGGGGCACAGGACGTCTCATTGCAATTCACGCCGCCTTTGAAGACGAAACCACCCATGTTCGTACAATCGGCGTCCGTCAACAGCATGCAGTCGCCGTCAGGCGAGCCGTCGTCGAAACAGCAGGCACCCTGACCGCAAGGAGGATCAAAATCACCGTCAAGGGCGGCCTCTGCACAGGTCTTGCCGGGGGCAAACCGCTGATTGGCGCCCAGACAGTCGAGTGCATCGACAGGGTCAACACAACCGGTCATCGGACCGGAGTCGGTGCAGCAAGCACCCGGTTCAGGGTTACCGGATCGAATGGTCGTCACGAAGGTCCCCGGCTCTTCCTCCGGCGGTGCGAAGCCGCCGAAAATGCCCGTGGGGCAAACCGCGAAAATCGTGTCGGAACAACCAATCTCAGGCTGTTCGTCCGGAGAGCCCAGGCCACCAGCTCGGACAACCTGTCCAACGCTGCCCTGTACGTTAAAGCTTACGCCCGTCCAGAAGTCGGTGTTGCCACCGGGTCCGCCCCAGGTGCCCTGTTCGGTGTCACAAGTGGGGGGCCAGGGACCGCCGGCTACGATCGGTACCGTCGTACCAATGAAGTTGAAAGTGACTGATTGAAGACCATTCGCATCGACGCTTTCGGTTTGTTCTGCAATCACGCCACCGGAACCGCCGCCACAACTGACATCCATGTAAAGTCTGCAGGTTACGTTAAAAGGCGTCGGAACCGCTGCGGTCGAGAAAACCGTCATCGTGATGTCGCAGAGGTCCGGGGAAGCCATGTCTGCCAGGTTGATGTCATCCTGGGTTTCTTCGCCGATGTTCGTGATCGCGAAGATCGCTCCAAGCGCGCTGCTTTCATACGCGGTGGCACAACCACCCATGCCGCCACGGGCCTGAGCTTCGGCTGCTTGCTGAGCCTTGAAGGCAGCCAGCTCTTCCTCGGGGATGGCCTGATACCGCTCGGAAATCGGCAGCTCAAATCCATCCGACGTGACGAGCCGCATCGTCGTGTCAATGTCTTCGAGGGAAGACACTTCGGAAAGCGCGACCGGGGCAGTCGACTCAGTCGGTACTTGACTGCTCGCCTGCTCCAGGACCAACTGGTCCGCCACTCTCGTCGGATTGCTTTGCCGATCTTCGGCAAAAGTGCTTGTGAGCACCCAACACATACAGACCGCCAGCCCGAGGCCGGCAAAGGCAACACTTCGCTTTTTCATCTAACCTGCTCCTTTATACTTGGCTTGCACTTGTATATTTGGCTTGCACATGGATTCAAAAGAAGGAAGCGAGCAGCATGCCGAGACCCTCGCTCGATGCATGGCTCTGCTTCGTTTAGCCCTACAGCACAACCAACCAACACTGAAATACTCGAACTCCGAAATACTCGAACTCCTGGACGTCAAGACGATCCTACCGGATCGCTCAAAAATCCATCCAAAAACTAAATTCTTCGGAAAGTCAGTAACACTTGCGGAATAGGACGTCGGCCCGCCTATCGCTTGAACTGCGGCTCCTGTTCCACCCTCTTATAGAACCACAATCGAATGAGATTTGTTTCCTTTCCGCGCTACTCCCCCTCTTTCCTTTTCTCCATTAAGTTAACCTCATGCCTTTGAGGCAGCCCTGATAGTAACGCACTAGAGAACTCAGATCAAGAATTCAGATCAACTGTTTTTCTAAAATGCAGTTTTTATTAACGATAAGAAATATCACATATTCCCGTTCTCTTCCGAATTCACAAGAGCCCTGGCATCCTATTACGCCGATTACGCAAAATGGGTAAAGTTCAATCTTTAATAATCAAGATAAATCACCTCTAGAATAAACGGAGGACTTGCCGAAACAGATGCGAAGAAACGATCCTTTACAACAAACGTTGCCTGAAACATTCTCGGTCCTTATCCATATTCGGACCGACGTCTATATTACAAGTCCAGGCTATAATTCAAAATCATGCAACTCCCTCAATCACTTGCTGCTTTGACGCCCCGCGGGCCGGATGAAATCGCCGCCGCCGCCCACGCCACCCAGGCCAATGTCGTCGCTCTTCGAGTGGCCTGGTGCAGGCTTTCCGGGCAGCCCATGGAAGACCACGAGATCAAGACACCCGCACCCGGGCCGGTCCGAAAAATGAGGGAAATCCTTGTCGATCGGCACGTCATCAAGTCCTACGAACCCAATGAAATCGTGATACGACTTCGACAGATTTGGGGGGAGTTTTGCTCGTTATGCTGGTCGTTTCCGTTCGTCGATCCACAGAAACCGATCAACTTCAATGACCTTCCCGAAAACCAGTCGATTCGGTGCCCGACCGAGGTGCTGACGAAACTGGACGAAATCCAGAAACATCTATGGCGAATACGTCACGAGCAACGGCGACGGCACGACTCGGAAGCCCGAAAGGACCCTGCATTCCATCGTGAAGATGAAATCGCACTTGGCTATCCGCTGAGGATCTACGGCGTGGAGATCCTCAACTGCGACGATGCGTCTTTGTTTACGGCAGCTTGCGAATATGCCGGGATGCTTGCGGCATTACGCTGGGCGTCCGATCACCGATGGACTTGGGAGGCCCCGGGGATTATGGATGTGACCGTCCGTGCGGACAGCTTGTGAGCCTCAATAACATAATTCACTTCCATTAATGAGATTACGGCAACAAGCAAAGAAGAGGCCTCTCCTCAGTTGACGTGCAACCTCGTCGGTGTTTCAACGTATAAGCTCCTGGGCCGGGCGCCGAAGGTCTGGCCATGCGCCCGGATAGGGATTGGCACGTTCATTAGAGATTAGTAGGGTCCACTGGTAAAACGACCGATATGACATCGCCAAACGCCCTTATGAAACGAGGATAGGTGGTCGTGAATCTAGGAAACATCCTGCTCGAAGACGAGGTTGTCACCCAGGAGCAGCTTGACGCTGCAAATCAACAATGCGGCGCCAGTGACCGGCTTGACCAAGTCCTCGTTCGGTTGGGCTATTGCAGTGAAACCACGGTCCTAAAAGGATTGGGCAAGCTCTATCACTTCGATGTCGTTGATCTCACGGATCCGAACCTCCAGGTCGACGTCGATACCATCAAGAAAATGCCATCGAAGCTTGTCCACCGCGCCAAGCTGATCCCGCTGAATCGTGACAACGGCTCAATTCGCGTCGCGACGCGAGACCCGTTTCAAATCTACGCCTTCGACGAATTGCGGATGATCACCGGCCTGGACGTCAAGCCGGTCCTCGCGAAGGAAAGCGAGATCAATGAGATCATCAAAAAATACTTCGGCGTCGGCGGGGATACCGTCAGCAAGCTCGTTGATGAGGATGAGGATCTTCAAGTCGTCAGTGACGTTCGGGAGTCAGCCGGCGATCTGGCGGAAATGGCCCAGGATGCCAGCGTCGTCAAGCTGGTCAACGAGATTCTGTTGGAGGCCATCAACGAAAGAGCCAGCGACGTTCACATTGAGCCGTACGAAGACGATCTCCACATTCGCTATCGCACCGACGGCGTCCTTCGAAACACCAACGTGCCGCCCCAGATTCGTCAACTGCAGGCCGCGATCATCAGCCGCATCAAGATTCTCTCAAACCTTAACATCGCCGAGCGACGCCTGCCTCAGGACGGCAGCTTCAAGATCAAGGTCCACGGCCGCGAAATCGATTTGCGTGTCAGCATTATTCCCATGATCCACGGCGAGGGCGTGGTCATGCGTATCCTCGACAAGCAGGCGATTCTTCTGACCCTCGAGGATCTCGGTTTCGATGAGGTCATGCTCAAGACGTATGAGCATATTATCAGCCAGCCCCACGGAATCCTCCTGGTCACCGGCCCCACCGGCTCCGGTAAGACGACCACGCTTTACGCTTCACTCAACGGAATCGTCTCAGACAAAATCAAGGTCCTCACGGTCGAAGATCCCGTCGAATACAACCTCGGAGGCATCAACCAGGTCAATGTCAACATGAAGGCGGGGCTCACTTTCTCCAAAGGCATGCGGGCCTTTCTGCGACACGACCCGGACGTCATCATGGTCGGCGAGATTCGTGACCTTGAAACCGCCGAAACGGCGGTGCAGGCATCACTCACTGGTCACCTGGTCTTCAGCACGCTGCACACCAACGATGCCGCCAGCGCAACGACGCGCTTGCTTGACATGGGCGTCGAGCCCTTCCTGGTGGCCAGTAGCGTTGAGGCCGTGCTGGCCCAGCGCCTTGTTCGGAGCATCTGCCGTCACTGCAAAGAGGAATACAAACCCGACAAGTTGGAGATGCCGCCGGATTATGCCTATCCGAATGAGCCGGTGTATCGCGGCCGCGGCTGCCGTGAATGCCGAAACACGGGGTATTCCGGTCGTAAAGGTATCTTTGAGCTAATGGTCTTAAACGACGAACTTAGAGAATTGGTCCTCCAGCGCTCCTCCGCCGGCAAGATCAAGAGCAAAGCGGTTAAGGACGGGCTCGTCCTTCTTCGCGACGACGGCTGGAACAAGGTCCGCAAAGGCATCACCACGCTGAGCGAAGTCGTCCGGGCCACCAAGGGTTAATCGTAGCCGCGCTCAGCATCCGGGCTTGCCGCAAGGACAAACCAATAACTGACATTTTTTCGAATTGGAGTTCCCTACGGCGCCAACAGGGCATTCACCATCCCGTCCACGTCGCCGGCATCGAGGCCGTTGCTGTCGTTGAAGTCGGCATGGCAGACCTCGTCCGGCGTAGGCGAGCCCAACAGGGCATTCACGAACGACTGGATATCCTCACCGTTCACGTCGCCATCGTCGTTCAGGTCACCGTCGGCCCCTGCGCAAGGTGCGACGACGCACTCGAAGTCGACAATCGAGAATGCATCGACACCGGCCTCGACCACCGATTGTGGGTCAACATCCTGTGCAGTAAATCGAATGCGGAACTGGGACGATGGCGTGATGGTAAACGTCTTCATAAACCACCCGCCGGTGACTTCAGGATTCGGGTCACTGGTCGTGGGACCGACCGTTTCCAAATTCGTCCAGCTTCCGCCGCCGTTGTCTGAAATTTCAACGACAAACGTGTCGGTCTCGGGGCCGCCGCCCGTGTTATTGGAGAACCACCGTGCATACGATAACTGGGGGCTCTGAAGACCCGAAAGGTCAAAAACAGGGGATGTCAGCGTGGTCGTGCCATTATCCACATCCGTGTTGCCGTCGCCGTTATTGGTCAACCAGCATTGACCGGACCCGTCGAAGTCCGTGGGCGGATCGCCACGGTCCCCGCCTCCGACCGGCGCGCCGCGCTGCCAGGTGCCATCGCCCAAACCGGCGCCATCCGTGACCGTCCAGCCCTGATCCGTCTCGAAATCGTCAGCGGCAGCGGTCACGCTGCTCGTCGCCACGATCGCGCTGAACAACGCCGACGGCGCATTCAACGGATCATTCGATGGAATACAGGCACCATCGGCGCTCACGAAGTATTCAATGGTCTCCAGACAATCCGCCGCCGGTAACGTGGCTTCATACTCGCCGGGCGAAACCAGAACCATGGGTTCAGTGGTGAAAGGCCCGCTCGTGCCAATGCGGTGGCTGACGGTCGGAACATTCGCGGGGCCCGTCGCGACGCTCACCGGGATGACCGTCGTTTGTTCCGGAACCACCAGGTCAGGCCGTCCTGACGGATAATCAAAAACACCGAACGCCGGACAGTCCATGTTGTGAGCGGCGAAACCGGTGCAGATTTCCATGCAATGCGGCGTGCCGTCGGTAAGATCGGCGTTGTCATCGTCGAGCGTCAACACGTCGATCGTAATCTGCGGCGTGATCAGCGTACCCGTGTGCAACAGGACGCTGTTGACCATCAGGTTCCCGAGAATCTCGATGTAGTTACCGGGATTCGTGATGACCAGCTCGTTTCGAGTGTCCCACACGCAGCCGGAAATGACCTGGCCGCAAAAATGGATGCTCCCGCTGCAAGGATATTCAAGACTATTGTCAGCATTTCTTAGGGATGAACCGCAGTCTCCAAAGAAGCCCAAACCCAACAAATTGCTATCCAAGATAAGCGTCGACATCACGTCGCCCATTCCTTCACCGTACTGACCCTGGCCGCTGCCTCCGGCCTCAACGATGTGGTGGCCGAATTCGTGATGGACGACGGAAGACCATGCTGTGTTGGGGTCGCCACCGTTCGAAACACAGAAGTTAATTGAATAGCCCGTTGGAGAATCGAAATCGTTGGGACTGTACCAGGCGTTGGCCGGGCAGAAGCCGTCGGTCCGATTGACGGTGACGGGAATGTCGGTGTCGGTAAAGGTCGGATAGGACGGGTTGAACTGCGCGACGAAGTCGCGGACCCGGTTGGCTTCGAGATACCCGTTGACCTGGGCACGAACCTGTTCGTCGGTGTTGGCGGCGTTGAAGAGAAAATTGACGGGCGTTGCCGCAGACTCGGACGCGGTCACCTCGGCGCCGAGAAAATTGAGGGCGTCGAACCACTGTCCGTTGAGCGAGGCGTCCACGGTGGGACCGTCCGCGACGATCGAAAAATTCCCGTTTTCATCGGCAAACGTCGAGTTTGCACCGGAGGTCACCTCAATGTACGGAAGCGCCATCGACGATTCCGGCTCGCATTCGTCGGTGCCGATGCCCTCGGTGGCCACTCCGCTCACGTTGCCATCGACGTGGAAAACTCTGCTTTCCTGATAAAGAATCTCGCCGGTTTGCAGATCCGTCACGTAAAGCTGCTTGTTGTTCGAAGCACTGTTGGGACCGAAATTGTCGGCGATAAACTCGAGCGCGAGCTTCGGCTCGACAACCATATCATCGACTCCGGCCCAGATCACGACTCTCGGCTCCGTAAAGTTCAAAAGATCAGGAGATGCGTTCAACGGCGCCTCCTTACAGGCGGCGAAGCAGGTTCGAATGAACTCAGGCTTGGCAAGTTCATTTTGCATGGCCGCGCCGATTTCCAGACCCGCGAGGTCGCGCAAGGCCGATGACGCCAACACGACCGGGGACCCCGCTTCGTTACGGGCCAACAGCCGAAGGTCCGCTCGAAAAACCGGAATGTCCTCCTTGTGTTGGGTGTAGCAGACGAGCGTAAATTTGTAGGTTCCGGTTTCAGGCTGATACATCACGGGCTGAGTATGGCGGCCGTCCATCAAACGGCTTGCCGGCCGCAGCTCGTCCGGCCCGACGCCGAAGACATCCGAATGCACATGGCAGAACCGCTCCGCCGCGGCGACAGCCGATTCACCGTAGGAAAACGCCTTGCCGTAGATGCGGGTCGTGCGCTCGCTGAGCTTGTAAAGCTTTGCCTCGGGGTGCTCGTATAAGAAGGCGCTCTCCGCAAACTCACGCTTAAGCCTCGCTTCCTGTCGGACGGCTTCGAATGCAGCCGTCTGGCTGACCCGGATATTCTGGGGGGTTTGCTCTTCCGCCCCGACCCGAATCGTCGAAACAGTTGTTACAAGTAGAATTGCTACGATGAAACCACACGCACGCTTCATGCTACTGCTCCCAAGTCTGTGGTAAGTTCGGGTGTTTGCGTCCCCCCGCTGGCTAGCCCCCCGGTGGGACGTCTAACACGATCCTAACCTATCACGATGGATATGGCCAGAATTGATAAGGTCCTAATCAGGTCATAACGACGCCAAGTCGCTTGTTATTGCTCGTGCTCGCAAAAAAACCGCCCACTCGGCACATCCCGGGGGCGCGGAGTGAAAACTGCAACTTTCCCATGCATTCATAACTTCGCCCGACAGGGAAAAATTCCTTCGCCGGCTCCGAATCATGACCGGATCAAGGATCCAACACGGGAGACAGGCCGGTCTATTGCCCGTTCTCAGCGAGCGGGTTAAATAGAGGATCATCCGTGACGATTGTCGAAGAGGGAGTGACGTGCCCACAAAATTCGAATTGGCCAAGAACTGGTTGCCCCGATACACCGGGATGGCGCTTGACGACTTCGGAGACTACGTCCTGCTGACGAATTTCTCTTATTACGTGGAAAGATTCGCTGAGACGTTTAAATGTGACATTCACGGTGAAGATCGGCCCATGCAGGCAGCGACGAACAGCAAAGGCCTCAGCATGGTCAATTTCGGCATCGGCTCACCCAACGCAGCCATCATCATGGATCTGCTCACTGCTCGACGACCGAAAGGTGTGCTGTTCCTTGGGAAATGTGGCGGCCTTAAGCAGACAACGGAGATCGGCCACCTGATTTTGCCGATCGCGGCCATTCGTGGCGAAGGAACATCGGACGATTATTTTCCTCCCGAAGTGCCGGCCCTGCCTTCTTTCAAACTCCACAAGTTCGTCTCAGACAAGATTGTCGAGCGCGATCTCGAATATCGTACCGGTGTCGTCTATACCACGAACCGTCGGGTCTGGGAGCACGATCAAGATTTTCAACGACGATTACAAACGGTCACGGCGATCGCCATCGACATGGAGACCGCCACAATCTTCATCGTGGGGCACCGCAACGAGATCTCCCGCGGCGCGTTGCTGCTGGTATCGGACGTGCCCGTCACACCGGACGGAATCAAGACGGAGGAGAGCGACGCTCAGGTCACCAAGGACTGGGCGGACATCCATCTCCAACTCGGTGTGGAGGCGATGACGCACATCGGCGAGCAGGGTGAACCCATCCGCCACTTTCAATATTGATCCGTAAGTGACGACTCACCCGGCCTCACAATTCCACTGCAAAGCCTCTGCCAAGGGCTTTTTTTTCAAGTCGGGAACGGTGCAATCGTCCGCAGGATAGCCGACCGGGATCAGCAGATACGGCTTCTCACCCGGCGGTCGCTGGAGAATCTCACGCAGAAAGTTCATTGGACTCGGGGTGTGCGTGAGCGTGGCAAGGCCAAGCATGTGACACGCCGTCAGGAAGAAGCCGCTCGCCAGCCCGGCGCTCTCCGCCGGATAATAATTCTTGATTCGCTTTTCACCGAAATCCTCCCAGTCGATCCGAAAGATGACGACCAGATACGGCGCGACCTCCAAGAACGGCTTTTCCCAGTTTGTTCCAATCGGCTCCAGAGCGTCGAGCCATTCCTGCGGCATGCGATGATCGTAACTCTCGCGTTCCTCCGCCTCGGCGGCGACTCGAATTTCTTTCTTAAGGGCCGGGTCATCCACGACCACAAACCGCCAGGGCTTACGGTTCGCCCCGCTAGGCGCGGCATGCGCAACCTCCAAGGCCAGTTCCAGAACGTCGCGACCGACCGGCCGGTCCGAAAAAAAACGGCAGCTTCGACGGGTTCTCATTTCCGCAAGCAAATCACGGCCCCGCTCGATTTGCCAGGAAGGCTCCCGTTGCGGCAGTGAATAGGGAATCGTATCGACAGGCACAGGAAACCTCCTGGATTGAATACAATCGTTCTAAATCAACGCCCTTCATGTTCGGGAAACTATTCCCGCGTGTCTAGTGTGCGGCCGGTGAGCCGAAGACGCCGATAATGTCGAAGAACGCCTAAGCACTTTGGAGTCATACAAGATGGGCACATTTCTCTGTTTCGGAATCAACCTGCTGTTCGACATTCCCCAGGCCATTTTCGATTTCGTCTTTGGGATCTTCGGCCTGACCGCTCCCGATCTGACCTCCGGCGTCGGCTCGATCTTCGGGTGCAATCTCTAGCGGTTTTCTTTTCCGACACCTGGTAGCACCTTAAGATTTTGCGATGAATCGAAGGTGCTCGAATGACCACACTCGACCCCGATGAAATCCCCGTCCTCCCGTACGCGCAGAAAACGCGCGAACAAGCCTTCGATATCGGTGTAAAAAAGGTATTGACCGGACTATGCGTCCTCAGCACAGGTCTCGCTGTATTCGTCGTGATCGATTATGGCGTCATTTATGTCAACGAAGTTGGTTCGAGTTGCGGCACTGCAATTGGTTGGGCAGCCTCACTGCTCCGGCGCGTGACAATTTCTTCATCCTTCTTGAACCTCGCGATGCTAATTTTTTCCGCACTTGTTTTGAAGCGTGCCTCACGCACAGTAAGTCTGATCGCGATCTGCACTGTCCTTAGTTTCGCATGCATAGCGAGTCCGCTCGTGCTTCGTTTCGCTGTGATGGGCTGGTAACAACAACCTGCGCCGATCATCATCCCAGGATGCAATTCCCTGATTTGTCCTTTACAATCCGACTATGGCCGAACTCGTGCCCGCTCCATTTGCAGACCTCGTGCAGCGCATGCGCTACGAACTTGCGCGCGAGGATGCGATCTTCCACCTGCCGCGACGAAAGTGGTGGATGCCCGATCCGAACGGACGCGATCTCTCCGTCTCTTTTCACGACCAACCGGCCGGGAATCCCGTCGGTCCCGCTGCGGGGCCGCAAACGCAAATGGCTCAGAACCTGGTCCTGAGCTGGCTGGCCGGGTCTCGGATCATGGAACTCAAGACCGTTCAGATCAACGACCGGCTCAAGATCGCCCGTCCTTGTATCGACGCGACCAACGTCGGCTACAACATCGAATGGTCCCAGGAGCTTCGCATCCCGGAAGCCCTGCGCGAATACGTGGCCGGGGCCATGTTGATCCACATGCTCATCCACGGCGGCCTGCTTGATGATTCGCCCATCACACAGATCGCCACCGACACGATCTACGACCTCAGCGTCGGCTACGACCTCGACGGCATCCGGTCGGATCCGGTGCGAAAATTCATCGAGCAAATGCGAGATGCCTCGGCCATCGTGGAACAGCTACGCGATGAAATTCCCCGCGAGCTGACAACCCTGCGCGAGCTGGACTATCCCACGCGCCTCTCGACGAGCATTACGCTCTCCACGTTCCACGGTTGCCCTGCCGATGAGATCGAGCGCATCTGTGAGTTTCTGCTCACCGAGATGGATTGCGACGTCATCATCAAGATGAACCCTCCGATGTTGGGCAAGGAGAAGTTGGAACATCTGCTCTACGACGTCCTCGGTTACACGGAAATCACCGTGCCCGACCACGCCTACACCAACGGTCTGCAATTTGACGAATCGCTCCAGATCTGTTCCCGTTTGACGTCGCTTGCCTCTTCGCACGGTCGCAAGCTCGGCGCCAAGTTCTCCAACACACTCGAAGTGAAGAACCACAGAGATTTCTTCTCACCCGAGAGCGAGATCCAGTATCTCTCAGGCCAGCCGCTTCATGTCATCACGTTGGCACTCGCTGCCGAATTTCGAAAAGCAGTGGGCCCGGAGATGCCTTTAACATTCAGCGCCGGCGTGGACCGTTTCAATTTCTCCAATATGGTCGCCTGTGGCTTCCGCCCGATCACCACCTGCACGGATCTGCTCCGCCCCGGCGGCTATGGCCGATTGCCGCCCTATCTGACCGCGCTCAGCGCCGAAATGCGTCGCCTCAACGTCAAGACCATTGACGAATACATTCTGGAAACGTTGAAAAGTCAAAACGGCAAAAAGTCAAAAAGTCAAAAAGTCGAAAGGTCAAAAAGTCAAAAAGTCGAAACGGAAAAAAGTCGAAGCGGCGAAACGTCAAAAAATCAAGACAACGAAACGGCGGGGACAGCGAGTGAAGTCTGGGCCGCGGCTGCGCAGAATCTTTCGAGGATCGCCAAACAAACCCAGGCGGACCCGCGATATCACGCAGAAAACAATCGCAAAGTCCCCAAACGCATCAATTCTCATCTTGAGACCTTCGACTGCATCACCTGCGACAAATGCATTCCCGTTTGTCCGAATGCCGCAAATTTCTTGTATGCGACCGAGCCGGAAACCGTCGAGTTTCACGACTACATCGTGAACGGAGATGATCTGACAAAAGGTCAAAAACAAAAAGTCGTCGTCGAACGCGCAGAGCAAATCGCAAACTTCGCCGACTTTTGCAACGACTGCGGAAATTGCGACACCTTCTGCCCCGAGTATGACGGCCCGTTCATCAAAAAGCCGAACTTCTTCGGAAGCTTTCACGCCTGGCAGGCGTTTTCCCAACGGGACGGTTTTTTTGTCGATCTGTCTCTTGCACACGACCGCATCCACGGGCGTATCCGCGGCAAGACGTACCTTCTCGACACGGAACCGGCATGGAACGGTTATCGTTTTGAAGACGGCAAGGTCTGCCTGTTCCTCCACACCAAGGACCATGCCGTTGAACGTTGGTTTTCCTTCGGACCCGCCGACATCACCGGCCACACGATCGACATGAAGTCATACCACACGATGCGTATCCTGCTGAAATCGCTGCTCCGACCGAATCATGTGCATCAGGTGAACATCAAGACCAGGGGCAAATGATGTCGCGCACAAAAAAAGCCCTCCATTGAAGGAGGGCTTTAATGAGGCAGATTCTTAAGATGGAGGCCGATCAAGCCTCTTTGTCGGCCAAGGCCTTTTGATACTTTTCGAGTGATTCCTTCAGCTTGGTCATCAAGCGGGGATTATCGCATAGTTCAACCGCCTTCTTCTGATGCTCGAGCGCCTCTTTCACGTCGCCTGTTTCAAACAGGGCACGCGCATACGTATTTAATATCATGGCATTTTTGCCGTCGTCGACTTCGAACGCCGCCTTCGCCGCTTTCTTCGCAAGTTTCAGATCGCGATGTTTGATTCGCTTGTCATCCATAATGATCCAGGCAAACTGAGTCATCAACATGGCGTTGGAGCGGCCGTTCTTGAAAATCTTCTTTCCGAGCTTCTTCATCTCATCGGATTTTTCGTCCTGAGACGCTAACGTGAAATACTGAGGAAAAAGCTTCATCGCCTTTTCGACTCGCTTTCGGGCCTTCTCAGTTTCTTTGGCCCGTGCAAGGTCGAACTTTCCGGCGACCACCTCCTCGACGATCTGATCTATCTTGTCATTCGGATCGGCAGGATTCCCGTGCCAAAGAATCTTGCCGGACTTACCGACAATGAAGGCATGCGGAATTCCTCGAACGCCGAAAGCCTGCAAGTAAGCCCTAGCGGTCTGCCGGCCGTCGTCTACAGCGACGACATAGTCCATTTGTGACCCCTTCTTCTCCACGAACGGACGAACCTTGCTCACTTTCTCGTCGCTGACGCCGATGACGATAACGCCCTTGTCCTTATATTTCTTCTGCAACTCCGTCAGATGCGGAATACTCTTTAGACACGGCCCGCACCATGTCGCCCAAAACTCGACAACATAAATATGGTCGCCTTTCTTCAACTCAACGGGCCCGCCTTTGACCCATTCCTTGATCTTCAGCGGCGGTGCCTCGTCTCCCACTTCCGTCGCCATCACGGGCATACACACCATGCTGCTTACCAGGGCTGCAGCGATCGCCCATCGGTATTTGGCCATGATCATTCCTTTCAACGAAATGCTGTTTTCAGTGCTCGCTCGAACCGCCGATCTACGGCGTTATTCGTCATTCTAACGCAAACCAGCGCTCGTTAATACCGCATTTATCGTGATCATCTCGGGGTCTTGATCGGAGCGCAACGTCGCCGCTTTTCCAACAATAACGGCATCATGCTTGGAACCTCACACCCTCACCCGGTCATCAGGTGGATCGAGGGATCTTCGGATTCGGTAAGCTAGTCTTCATAAGATCGAAGCCGCCAATAGCGCAAAACAATCCGGCATCGGGGATGCCTGAAGCGCGGATCGAGGCGATCCTTCCAGGCGGCGGCGTCATCCTCCATGCGGCAAACGGGTTCGCCGGCCGGTTCATATTGCTCCAAAAGGACAGCGTTCAAGGCGTCCCATTCGGGTAGCGACACGAAACCCGGCGTCTCCAACGTGATAATAACGGGTAACACCTCAACAGCCTCTTCCGCTGCGTGACTGACCAGTCGCGGCGTCACCGCGGCCGGCGTCACCGCATAATAAGGCGACGTATCATCGATGCTCTCCTGCGCCTCATGCGCCAGCCTCCAATCGGTCCGATCGGTCCTGAGGTTCGGAATGGTCATGGGAGCGATCGTTTTCTGTAACGGACTGAGCAGTCTGTCATTCGCCCGCAATCGAGCGAAGTAGTAGCGGGCCGAAGGATGGGAGGCCACGGCATCCGGGTAGGTGCGATGCCAGTTCTGTTCGTAGAGCGATCGCGTCACCTCTTCAAACGGGTCCAGCCAACGCAGACTCGACCATTGGCGTTGTGACACGAGGTTGACACCGCAGCCAAACCATCCGAATGCCAGGCCGACGATCATAAGCCGCGGCCAGAATGCGGAAAGACGCCGCCCAAGGGAGGCCGGGGCTTTGCCTGTCGTAGGCGCCTCCGCACGAATCAACAATGCCGCCACGAGCAGACATGCCGGTCCGCTGAAGGTCATGATGTACTTGTCGATCATCGTCCGAGAGGCAACGCCGACCGAAAAGCACCCCAAGACCATGACGGCGATCGGCCAGACAGAGGACCACCGGGTGATCAGCAAAGCGAGAAATGCAACGCTGAAGACGGACATCGGCACCCAAACCCACCAAGCGCCGATCGACGCGAGATTTCCCGTGAGCAGTGCCACGAGCGTGCGTGCCGCGGTGGCCACATAGGATAACCATGCGGCTTCCGGCCTGTCGAAACTCGCCACCTGCTCCCAAAATGGGACGAACCAGATCACATACAAAAGCGCCGTGCCCAAGGCCGCCAAAGCCCAGCGCTTTCGTCCGCCCGGCCGATGACGGTCTCGTGCCATTGACACAAACCAGACCATACCCACGACGACCGGTCCCAGATAATTGGTGTAACACACCCCCGCCGCGCAGAGCGCCCATGCGACGATTCTGCGGGGAAATCCTCTGTCGCTCAATCGCGATGAGAGCCACAACAAGAGCCCGACCATAAGAAACATCAGGCTGTACCACCGCCCGGCGAAGCCGAAGAACAAGTGGGCCGGATGAAGGGCACAGATCAGCAACGTCACGAGCCCCGTTTGTCGGTCAAACCAAGCCGCCGCGGCGGCTCGCATCGCCACGAGGCCGGCAAGAAAAAAAAGAATCGACAAACTGCGCAATCCCAACGGCCCTACGCCGAAGACACGCACCCAAAGGTTCTGCAGGACGTAGTACAGCGGCGGATCCGGGTCGATCCCGTCCCACAGTGCGCGGAACATCTCACCCATCGACAACACGTACAAAGGGCAACTGTTCGCCTCATCATCAAAAACGGTGTAGTGTCCCGCCCCCCAGAACATGAACGCGCCGACCCCAAGCCAGGTCAGGAGCGTCCAACGGTCGATCAGCTTGCCCGCATGTGTCGTATCTCCCACGTGGCCCATTTTACAGCCGATCTCCGGTTCATAACACGGCTGTTCGGCTTGGGCCAATGGTGATTAGGCACACGAAGTCTTGAGGTCGGTCTCAGCCGCGATGGGCCAGGTTGGTCGAGCTGTCGACAAACCGTACTTCCGCCCCGACGTCGAGCATTTCCGCCAGTCGCAGGACGTGCCAGTTGGTCAGTCGAATGCAGCCGTGGGAGCCGGTCTTGCCGATCAATTCGGGCTCCGGCGTCCCATGGATCCCGTAGCCTTTTAGACTCAGCCCGATCCAACATAGGCCAACCGGATTACGCGGGCCCGGTGGAATGATCAACCGTTGATTGACGCCTTTGACCTCCGGCCAGCTTTCGGGCTTGAACAAATATTTCGGCTTGACCGTGATGTTTGCGACTTTGCAAACACCGCCGGGCCGTTGTTGCTCTTCCTGGGCGATTGAGCAATGAAACAGTCCGACCAGCTTGTCCGAGCGATCAAACGCCCAAACCAGCTTGGTGCCGAAGTCGACCTCGACCGTAGCGGTCTTCGGCCATTTTTTCGTTCGCACGACGTTGGGTAATACGACGGCATCTCCCGGCTTGAGTGACTCAAGATCCACGTCGGGATTCAGCACGGCCAGCAACTTGAGGCTGCAATGGCCGAGATTTGCTGCGAACGACGCGAGCGATTTGAAACCCAACCACTTCGCCTTGGACTTGGCGATCCAATCCTCCGGACACTCTCCGATCAGCGCCTGCTCTGCCTGAGTCAGGACATGTCGGCGCGTGCTGGGAACCAAATCGATTGCCAGCGCCTGGCGCGTCACCGGATCAAAACGTCCCGTCACCGGGATTTCGGACACGACCTGAAACGTGCGAAGTGCAATCTCCGTCTTCGGCCCGGCAATGCCGTCAATGATCCCGGGCGAATACCCCGCCCGTTCCAGTGCCGCCTGCCATGCTGCTATTTCCGAAATGCTCGTCACTGGGGAAACCGGAGTCGGCGAATGACGGACGGCGGACGGACTCGCCGTTTTCTTCGCAGGAGCCCTTTTGGTCTCACTGCGCTTCGTTTCGAACGCAGGCCGAGATGCTCCGAGCATCGCTTGACCGCTCGCAGTCTCCGAAAAAAAACCGAGGCATGGTACGACGAATACAACCAATAGGGTCTTTGAGATCATCTTTGCCATTTCACTGGGCCTCCGACACACGAGGACAGGCAATTTCCACCCATATCATCGGCAAATTGAGCCGAAACGAATGACTAAGAGCCTGGCGGGCAACTCCAGTTCATGGGTCTGGCTTCCCCCTCGTTCGGGAAGGTGGGCAAAAAAAGCATCCGGGCGCTTATAATCGCGCGATATCATGCTCGAAAAAGCGCTGAAGATCATCGTATTGGGCTCAGGCACGTCCCACGGCGTCCCCATGATCGCGTGTGACTGCCCCGTCTGCCTATCGTCCGACCCTCACGACAAACGGACCCGGCCCAGCATCACCATCCAATATGAGCAGACAACCTTGCTCGTCGATACGACGCCGGAACTGCGTCTGCAATGCCTGGCCAACGACGTGACCAGAGTCCATGCGGTCCTTTACACACACTATCACGTCGACCATGTCACCGGACTGGACGACCTGCGCCGATTCAATTGGCTGCAGGAGCAGCCCATCCCCTGCTACGGCCAAACCGCGACACTCGACCGTCTCCGAATGATGTTTCCTTACGTCTTCGAGCAGGAGGAAAAATACCCCTCAGCGGTGCCGCGGCTGACACTCCACGTGATCGACGAACCATTCCAGATCGGCGGGCGCACCATCACACCCATCCCGTTGCTGCATGGCACGATGCCGGTGCTCGGCTTCCGTGTCGGCAACTTCGCGTATTGCACGGACGTCAACGAGATCCCGGCGGATTCCTGGCCGTTGCTCGAGGGGCTGGATGTCTTGATTCTGGATGCGCTGCGCAAAAGGCCGCATCCGACGCATTTCAACCTCGATCAGGCCGTCGCCCACGCGAAGAAAATCGGGGCGAAACAGACTTACTTCACCCACATCGCACACGAACTCGGCCACGACGCCACGAACCGTGAGCTACCGGACGGCATGGCGCTGGCGTACGACACGCAAGTGATTCACTCAAGCTGAGCCGTCGTCTCTGTCGCCGTACTTTGCCAAAAGAACAGGCAACTGTTCACTGAATTGGGATCTGGGCATGACATGCTGTGCGCCGGCGACTTCGGCAGCCTCACGCAGTTCAGCCTGAACGTGCGAATAGAAGGCGACCGTTGCAGGGCTTCTCGCATGACCGGCGGCACAGCGCAGCGCTTCACCCGCCTTCTCGCCCAAAGACATGTCTACCATCACAACGCTGACGTCGGATTCTTCAAGCACGGCAGCCAACGCGTCCGCGTTGGACACGGCACGTGCATCCATTTGCAACGCCTTGGCCGTGCTCGAAATCTTCGTCGAGAAGATCAAGTCGGTCGTAACGGTGACGGCGGTCCCCATGATCAGCCCAAAACCGGCGTAAGACCCAGGCTTTTTCGAATGGCCGCCAGCTGGCCCGTGTGCATGCCTTCATGCCAGGCGAGGGTCGAAATCCAAGAGGCGTGCGACGTGGCAAAATTCCTGAGATCGCCGGGCAACGGTGAGAGCAGCTTTGACTCATCCCAGGGCTTGACCCAGGAGACCAGTTGTTCGCGATTGTTCGCCATAGTCTCCCTGACTTCATTGGCTGAAGGATAATCCGAAGCATTCGGCGAGGGCTTGGAACCCATAAAGAATATCTTTTCCCAGTCGCCGAACCTGTTGAACGGCCGATCGCCGAGCTTGTTCATGAAAAACTCGTCGGTGCAGGCGAGATGCCCCATGATCCACATCGCGTGGTTGGCGCCTTCGCTGGGTTGATGAAGTAGCTTGTCCTCCGGAATGGAGTCGATCAATCCCATGAACGCCTTCCGAGAAAATGTCAGGGTGTCCAAACCGGCCTGTAACAGCGCATTCGCCATAACACTCTCCTTTTCGACGGATGGCAAGCGTTTTGGATTACAATGTACATAATAGTTCGCGATGTCTGAGACGACCATCACAAAATAACGGGCCCCGAAATGGAACAAGCATGATCAAGATCTATAGCGCTGAAACACCGCTGGATGCCCAACTGATCCGCGGGCTTCTAAATCACGAAGGCATCGAAGCGGTCGTCCAAGGCGAATCGCTCTGGACCGTGCGAGGTGAATTGCCCTTTACGACCGAGACTTCCCCGTCCGTGTGGGTGCGCGAAGAGAACGCCGAACGAGCCCGCGAGCTAATCGACGAGCATCAGCAGACCAAGAACCCTGCGGCCTGTGGGGGTTGCGGCTACGACTTGAGCGGTTTACGGGGACCGGTTTGCCCAGAGTGCGGCTGGGCCTTTTCCAAACCAGAACCTTGGGTTTGTCCCACATGCGGAGAGAAAAACGAGGGACAATTCAGCGAATGCTGGAAGTGCGCGGGAGACGGCGAGGCGCTATGACGCGACGGAGCTGACGGCATGAGTTCACGACAACGGACATTCACCGACGCACCTTGGGAAAAACAGGTCGGCTACTGCCGAGCCATTCGGACCGGGAATCATATTTGCGTGACCGGAACCGCCCCGGTCGGAGAAGGCGGCAGGGTCCACGCGCCGGGCGACGGCTACGCTCAGGCACGGCGATGTTTCGAGATCATTCAAAAAACATTGCAAGAACTCGATGCCGACCTCAAAGACGTCGTGCGAACGCGAATGTTCGTGACGGACATCGCCCGCTGGGAGGAATTTGGAAAGGCCCATTACGAATTCTTCGCCGAGCATCCCCCGGCGACAAGCATGGTCGAGGTCAAATCCCTGATTGATCCGGCGATGTTGATCGAGGTGGAAGCGGATGCAATGGTGTGCACCTGAGAGCGTTGAGGTCCGGCATGCTGCTCAAATGGATCATCTGTGAGGTGCCGCAGGATAAGCAGGACGCGTTCTCCAAAGCCCAGCAACACTGGCGAGCATTGGAGAGAGTTGCAGGTTTCCGGGGTCAGGTCGGCGGATGGGATTCCATGGAACCAAATCGAGCGTGCATCCTCGGACTCTGGGCCAACGCAGAGGCTTACGTCCAATTCATGGAACATGTGCATGATCCAATCTTCGAACAAAGCCACCAAAAAGAAACCTATGTCGATAGCCGTATCACCCGGGCAAACGTGCTCCTCGACATCACCGGCACCCATCCGAAAATGGACTCGGCCGTTTCGGATGCGAAGCTGTTGCGTGTCGCGGACTGTCTTTTAAAGCCGAGACGAAATGAGCATTTCATCGAGATGCAAGAGACCGTTTGGAACCCGGCCATGACGGCCACGGGCGATATGCTCGCCGGCGCTTTTAGCGCCGTCGAGAACCAAGCCGATCGTTATCTGGTGACCACGCTCTGGCGAAACGAGACTGCTCACAAAGCCTATGTGGCAAACACGCTACCCAATCTGCAAGTTCGGGCCGGGATCAAGGAAGACTTGCTTCAAATCTCAGGGCATGTGGTCAAATTGGATAACAACTGGAGCGTGGCTGCCCAATGAAAAACCTTTCATGTGCAAGCCCTAAGTAGCCTTGGCAAATGAAGTTAAATTCTCGGCTCTTGCGGGGTCGGCCGTCTTTGTCTTATACTGGTGGTAATTCGGGAGCCGAACAGACGATGTTCTCTGATAACAACGGTCCATCCCCGCATGGGAGGTCATGTGTAAGAGCATGCTGCCTTTTCCGTTTGATCATATGAACGGGTCTAATTGAAGTGCATTTTTTCATTCTCAAGGAGATCAAATCGCCATGAACACATCGCGTGCGTTGCTGTTGTCGGGCATTCTGGCGTTGACAGCCTCTCCGGTTTTCGCCGCGGCCAACGTCGGTGACAAGGCGCCCAAAATCGATGCCGGGGCCTGGTTCAACTTGCCCAAAGGCATGAAATCGATCAATCCGAAACACCTCAAAGGACAGATTGTCCTGCTCGAATTCTGGGCGACGTGGTGAGGGCCTTGCCGATCCGGCATTCCGCACCTGGTCGAGGTGCAAAAGAAATATAAAAACAAAGGCGTTATCCTTCTCGCCGTTTCCTACGAAGACGAATCAAAAGTCAAGAAATACGTCAAGCAGGAAAAAGTTCCTTACATTGTCGGCGGCGATGCCGGTTCGACCCGCAGCGAATACGGGATCAACGGCTTCCCAACGGCATTCCTGATTGATCCTGATGGCAAGATCGCCTGGAAAGGCCATCCCGCCGTTGTGGACAATGAAATCGAAAAGCTGCTCAAAGAGAGCCCGCCGAAATCCAAGGGTTTCCTGGCGCTGAAGTCCGCTTCCTCAGCCTACAACAATGCATCCAAGCTCTATAAGAAGAAGAAATATGAAGAGGCGATGGAAGCGTTCAAGAACATCCAGAAAAGCTTTCCAAACACCAAGGAGAGCAGCAAGGCCAAAAAGAAAATCAAGAAGATGAAGCGCAACAGCAAGATCATGAACATGATCAAGCAGGCCAAAGCCGAGCGAAAAAGCGAGGGCTGGCTCAGCGCGGCTCGTGTTCTTGCCGAATATGGCGACCAGAAAGATGCTGTCAAGTATTACAAACGCATCATCACCAAGCATCCCAATGTGCCTCAGGCCAGACTTGCTCGTGAGGACCTCGAGGCGCTCGGGGTTGAAATCGATGATGACGACGAGGAAGATGACGAAGACGAAGAACATGAAGAGGATGAGGAGGACTGACGTCTGATCCGCATCTTCGAACGCTTCATCTCGTTTCGCTTGATATCATAGAAGGCCGGCGACATTCGTTTCGTCGGCCTCTTTTTTTTCAGATTGCATCGATAAGGCCGTTTCACTTCGAGCGTCAAAGACCCTCCGGCCATCGCAAGGCCCGCTCAAGCCAGATCGGATCACTCATTTCGCGATGAGGATGAGGCAGATCCGATGCCGAATCCGGCCACGCCCCGCCATCGGGCGCGCGTGCACCGATTTTTGTCAAGGGCTGCAATTCGTAAGACAGGTTGTCCACAAAATCATGAACCTGGGACGGCATACAACGGCAAATGAGTGTCGTAACCGCCTGATGTTCCGCGTTTAAATAGACGAAAGGCCCCATGGGCTGGGGACCATCATCGAGAACTCTGGCCACGACGACGTTCGGTCGAGACTCGATACTCCGTTCGATCGAGAATCGTCTTCCGGCGAGCGGAGGTCCGAAGGCCTTCGCGGCTGCCTCCTCCAAGACTTTGGAAACGAAGATGACCGCAAGCCCTGATTGGTCTCCGAGAACTTCCCAGACCATCGGAAAACCCTCCCGATCGAGGGTCAGTCGGTAGCCTCGCCACAGCGAGCTACCGTTATCCGGCACGGCCGATGATGCCTCCGTTTTTGCCGGAGGATACCACCAAACGTAGACAACCTGTTCGTAGTCGCGTCCCCCGATGGCCGTGGTTGAGACGTCGGCGTAGATTGTCGGCCGAGATACATTGAAGGACAGTTCGCCTGAGGAATTCGCTTCGACGGCTGCAATTCGACTCGGTGACGCTTTGTCTTCACCGGCATCGGCGACGGCCTGGACAATCAACGGCGCCAGAATCAAAAATCTCCGTGTGGCGGCATTCTCATCAGGCTTATAGAAGACGGCCTTCCGAAACGCCTCATCCACTCTCGCATACGCCGCCTCTCTCAGCTTCTCCGCCGGATCGTTCGTCGGTTTCCGAGAGCGCGCGCAACCGGCCGAGTTTTGAAGAATGAGCAACAGAACAAAGATTGCCCCCTCGATCTTCATGATACGTGTTTTGAACGCGTTCTTTCGCACGGGTAATTACGGTGCGGCAATTTCCAGTTTCTTTCACCGGAGCCCGATAAAAATACACCTGTTATTCAAGTCCTTTTCACCCGGGGTGTATAATAGTCTAAATTGATTTTATAATGGCTTTTCTCGCCGATCCGTAGGGACTCAACGATGAAGCGCGTGGTTTTAACAAGCCTGCTGCTCATGGCCGGGTGCAATAATCTGGGCTTCGTTCTGCCGACGCTCGACGGTATTTGGGACATCCCGCTTGACGAAAACGGCAACGGGATCGCCATCCTCGTGGAAAACGGAGTCATCACACAATACGACCAGGGAACCGGTGAGTTTGATGAGCTTCAGTCGCAAGGATCCATTTCGCAAAGCGGGGGTATCGTCTCGTTCCGCGTCCAGGCACTCCAGACTTTCGTCGATCTCAATGACAGCCGACCGGCCGAGTTCGTCGTGACCGGTGAGGGCCCCGTGCAGGAAGACGGTTCCATTCGCATCTTCCTCCGTTTCAGCATGGTCGATGGCGATGCGGAAGGTGGTTTAGACGCGATTATGCGCCGAAGATAGAGACGATGGTTCCACCCACATTTGTGCAGTCACTTTGTCATTGGCGAGACGGGTCCGGACGATCCGGGTCAATGCCGAACTCCTCGATGGCCTCCGCCAAGACCTTCGCGTTGACTTCGTCCCGTCGGACTAAAGTCTCCAAGGCCGCGAGGACGATGGACTCGGCATCCACTTCAAAGAAACGTCGCAACTCCTCCCGAGCCTCGCTCCGGCCATAACCGTCCGTGCCCAGGGAGACCATTCCCGCCGGAGCCCAGCGGGCCACCTGTTCCGGAACGAGCTTGACGTAATCCGACGCCGCCACGATCGGAAATCGATCGCTATCGAGTTGAGCTTCGAAGAAAGACTTGCGTCGCTTCTTGGTCGGATGCAGCCGGTTCCATCGCTCGACGATCGCTGCATCGCGGCGAAGCTGCTGATAACTGGTGACGCTCCACACATCCGCACAAACTCTGAATCTTTCTTCGAGAATCTGCTGTGCGCGAAGCGCCTCGTTCAGGATGGCGCCGCTGCCGAAAAGATGAATCTTCGGTCTGTTCCGCTTGCGCTGCCCACGCTTGAACCGATACATTCCTTTGAGGATGCCTTCCTCAACGCCCTCCGGCATTGCGGGCATTGCGTAGGGCTCGTTTCCGATCGTAATGTAATAGAAAACGTCGTCATGACGATGATACATGCGACGTATGCCCTCGCGAATGATGACCGCCAACTCGTAGGCGAAGGCGGGGTCATACGCGAGCAAATTCGGAACAAGGGTGGCCATCAACTGGCTGTTGCCGTCCTGATGCTGCAATCCTTCGCCGGCCAGCGTCGTCCGCCCTGCCGTCCCACCCAACAGAAAACCGCGACAACGCATGTCGCCACAGGCCCAAATGCTGTCGCCGACGCGTTGAAAGCCGAACATGGAATAAAACGTGTAGAACGGAATCATGTTGACGCCGTGAGTGGCATACGCGCTTCCCGCAGCGGTGAACGAGGCCATCGACCCGGCCTCGGTGATGCCTTCCTCCAGAATCTGGCCGTTTGATTCTTCGCGGTAATAAAGCAAGGTGTGGGAATCCACCGGCTCGTACTTTTGCCCGGAATGCGCGTAAATACCATACTTTTGAAAGAGAGTTTCCATGCCGAAGGTTCGAGCTTCGTCCGGAATGATCGGTACGACATAGCGCCCGACATCTTTGTTCTGCAGCAGACGGGACAGAATTCGCACAAAGACCATGGTCGTGGACACGGCGCGGCCACTGCTGCCTTTGTTGAACTCGTCAAACAGCTTGGCGGGTAAATCGTCCATCGGCTGAGCGCGTACGAATCGGTGAGGGACGAAACCACCCAACGCGGCCTGGCGTTCCATTAGGTATCGGTGTTCCGGGCTCCCGTCCGGCGGTCGATAGAACGGCGCATCTGAAATCTCGCGATCCGAAATCGGAATATCAAAACGATCGCGAAATTCACGCAGTTCCTCTTCGTTCAGTTTCTTTTGCTGGTGCGTGATGTTCCGGCCTTCACCGGCCTCACCCAGACCATAGCCTTTGATCGTTCGAGCAAGAATGACCGTCGGCTGCCCTTTGTGCGCAACGGCTCTTTGATACGCCGCGTAAACTTTTTCGGGGTCATGCCCACCAAGCCGAAGCTTCTCCAACTGCTTGTCAGTAAGATGTTCGACCAGCTTCAAGAGCTTGGGGTCCGTCCCGAAAAAATGGTCGCGTATGTACTGGCCGGATTCGACCGTGTATTTTTGCCATTGCCCGTCGACGACCTCCGACATTCTTGCCGGCAACAGATTCTCCTGATCGGCGGCGAAGAGCGGGTCCCAATCCTCACCCCAGAGAACCTTGATCACATTCCAGCCCGCGCCGGAAAATGCGGCTTCCAATTCCTGAATAATGCTGCCATTGCCACGGACGGGACCATCCAGACGCTGAAGATTGCAATTGACGACGAAAATCAGATTGTCCAGGTTTTCGCGAGAGGCCAGTGTGATCGCACCAAGACTTTCCGGTTCGTCCATTTCGCCGTCGCCCAGGAAGGCCCAGACTCGGCAATGCTCCGTATCCGCAAGCCCTCGGTTTTGCAAATAGCGGTTGAAGCGAGCCTGATAGATCGCGGAGATCGACGCCAACCCCATCGAGACCGTGGGGTACTCCCAAAAGTCCGGCATCAACCAAGGGTGCGGATAACTCGAAAGCCCGCCGCCTTCGGCCAATTCGCGGCGGAAATTATGCATTTGAGTGGCATTGATTCGACCTTCAAGGTAAGCCCTGGCGTAGATGCCGGGGGACGCGTGGCCTTGAAAGTAGATTTGATCGCCACTTCGATCTTGTGTGTTTGCACGGAAAAAGTGATTCAAACCCACCTGAAGCAGAGTTGCCGAACTTGCGAACGTCGAAATATGTCCCCCGATTCCGGATGACCGTCGATTGGCCCGAACCACGAGTGACATCGCATTCCACCGGATAATGCTTTTTAGCCGTCGCTCGACCTCACGGTCTCCGGGGTAAGGTGGTTGCTCCTCCCGCGGAATACTGTTGACGAAAGGTGTGTTCGCATTAAATGGAACCGGGACCCCGACTTGGCGGCTGTAGTCGCGGAGTTTTTTCAGCAGATAGCGTGCCCTGCTTGGCCCCTGGTCTCGAACAACGGCCTGTAATGATTCGACCCATTCCTGCGTTTCGACCGCGTCGATGTCTTCTTGGAGGTGCTTGTGCATACCCGCAGAGCTTAGTCTTCCGTGACGGAAGGTCAAGTCAGACCTTTACTTACACTGCAACTTCATGTCCGGAATGCCATCCAGAAGGCATCCGAAGGCCATGTTGAGCCAATTCGGACGACTTTCAGGGCTTATTTCGGATGTGTCCCAGAAACGAGTCAGCCTATAACCTACCGGAAAATAGGGCCCATTTCACAGCCCTCCATTCCTTGAATGGCTTTTTTTCGGAAGTAGGCATTGACTCGGATTAGACTTGATGCGATGATTCCCTTCCTTGATTCGCGGGCTGCCTTTTATATGAAAAACAGACCGCTGAAATCGGCATTCAGTTTGCTATAATTCAATGTGAAGATTAAGCGGCGGGCATGTCGACCCACGTTTGACCACGATCCTTCCTCTCTCCGGCCCGAACACTCGTGGTCGAGCAGACATGCCCGTCGCTTTTTCTTTGCTGTTTTTTCATCGGGCCGTCGCTCTCTCCTCTGCGACAAACCCCCCGCCTCCCATCAGAAGCCGTAGTCTGCCAGATTAAGAAAAGCGACGAGACCATTAAGAAGGCCATGAAAAATGATCGCGAAAACCAATGGCGTCAGAGCATGACTGACTTGTGGAGCCCGCGACTCTTGGTCTGCCAGTTGCCATGCCCGAGTCAAGCCCGATACGGCGATGGCGGTGCACGTTAGATGAAGACCAGTGCAGACTAGCCAACGCCAGAGGATTAGATCGAATGACGGCGCCGTGACAAACAACGCGAAGGACAAGGCGTTTTCAACCGAAGCAAATCCGATCGAGCTGACGAGCGCAGCGACCCAAATCTGTTCAGTCCGTTTGATCCAATAAGGACGGACTTCCACAATCAACGCCGTCGCAGCAAGCTTTAGAACCTCGTCCACCGCCGGCCCCATGGCGATCACGTACATCGCATTGGGAATTCGATTGAACAGCACGCCGATGACGGCCCATGGCCAACTCAGCATGGCCGCGAACCCGAGGATCATCCAACTTTTACCGACGGAAACCTTAGACTTTCGTTCTCGATACCATTCCCCAAAGCTCAGCTTGCCGGGAGGCGGAGGTTGATACAATTCGATATGACCGCACTCCGGACATCGGCGGCCGGTCGGCAAACCGCGGAGGTTGTAACCGCATTTGCTGCAACTCCAATCCTGGGCAATGACCTCGGTCTTGCGTCCAGGAAAGATGTTCGGCTCATCAAAGACGGAATGCTTCGCTGAATCCTCTGCACATGAATCAGGGCTCTTCTGTTGAGGATCGAGAATCCGATCCGCGGCTTCTTCCGAAGGGTCCGGTTCGGCAGGTCCCCCCCTCAGATGCGGTTCGTGTTCGATCGAAGGATCGTGATCGGGCTTGGGCATGAGTACCTGCCATTCTTGAGGCCAGGCTACGATTCCCGCAGAACCGCCGTCCCATAGGCATAGATTTCCACCGACATCGCTCCTTTGTTTCCAGACATCTGTGAAATATTGCAAAACGAGAAGCGTACGTTCCAGACTTCTTTTGCCCCCATTTGCCGGGCTTCATCGATCATTCGCAAGATCGCCTCTCGCCGTGCCCGGATTAACATCGATTGTACCGCCTGCATTTCGCCTCCGATCAAATTCCTCAGAGCAGTGGCGATCGACTTGAAGTAGTCCGTGGCAATCACGACCTGGCCGCCAACCAAACCGGCCTGTCGAATGTTTTCAGGATTCGGCACACGCTTGAGGTTGGTGACCAGAATATCGCTGGCCGCAGCCTCTCTTGCCGCTAATTGTCTTAAGTGGCGTCGCTCGACGAAACTACCGACCAAGAAGCCCAGAATAACGAAGCTCAGGAACGGGGCGATCGTGAGCAACACTTCAGTAAGAGTCATGATGGACGCCTCTTTCTAAAAGACGCGAACGGCGGCGCTGCCTATTCGACGACGACGGCAGTGCCGTAGGCATACAATTCCGCCGCTCCCTGACTCACGGCGCTCGTCGTGAAACGGGCATTGACCACGGCGTTGGCACCGAGCTGCTGCGCTTGCGCGATCATGCGCTCCATCGCCTCACGACGGGCCTCGGTCATCAATTCCGTATATCCTTTTAATTCGCCCCCGACCAGGTTTTTCAAACCGGCCATGATGTCACGGCCGACATGCTTGGCCCGAATGGTATTCCCCTGAACCAAGCCCTTGACCTCACGCACGGTATGACCTGCAACGGTCTCAGTGTTCACAACAATCATGGAAAATCACTACCGGATCTGTAAGAACCATCTTGCATGCCCACAGCGGACATAGACGACATCGTGCTACTTCTCGTAAGACAGGTCAAGACACCCCTTGACGTTTGATTAAACGTACAGGGATCGAAAACATCACGCCGGATGGACTACCGGATGGCCGTTTCAGCAGGACGCGACGAGACCGCAGGCACCCGATCTTTTCGCCAGGCGAAACGAAAGCGAACCATCGCGATCAAATACCTGAAAAAATCCATCGGACGGATTTTCTTGCCCTCCGCCTTGCTGCGAGGACGGTAGCGAATGGGACGCTCAACAACTCGGATGTTCATGCGAGCCAACTTGGTTGTGATCTCCGGTTCCATCGCAAACCCGCGACTCGTTAGATTCAACCGACGCGCCACGTCGGCCCGCATCATCTTGTAGCAGGTATTCATATCCGTCAGGCGCAGACCGTTCAGAAGGTTACAAACCCCGTTCAAAAAACGATTGGCCCAATAGACCGGCCGCCAACGCAATCGCCCGACATCTCGAGCGAAACGGGAACCAAAGCAGACCGCCGACTCGCCGCGAGCCACCACCTCGAACATGGGCAACAGGTCCTCGGGAAAAAGCTCTTCGTCCGCATCCTGAATGACGACGATGCGTCCGTTGGCGTGTTGCAAAGCAGTCTGAATGGCACTGCCCTTGCCTTGATTAACCTCGTGGTGAAACACGGAGACGTTGTCCCAAGCGGGCAATGACTGCAGAAGTTGCGTGGTACCGTCCGAAGAACCGTCGTCCACGACGATGATCTCCGTGCTCACCTTGAAATCAACGGCCCGCACCCTCTCCAACACAAGCCGCACGGTTTTTCGCTCGTTATAAACCGGAATCAATATCGAAAGACCAACGGTTTCGCAGTCCGACATACGCCTACTCCAGCCAGTGATGTATCAAGGCCCCGCCCGATTGAGCGAACTTCGCCTCATTTCAGGATATCGACTCATCCGTCGATGAATTCAGCAGAAATCAAGCGTCCTGGGACAATGAGTTTTCGACCCCATTCGCCTCAAGTCCAAGACCGCTATTCATGCGGCTCCCAACACTGATGCAACGCCAATCCAAAAAGAATGATGGAAATGCAATTGCCGTGCTCGACGCAGATTACGCCGACGGTGCGCAACGATGGACGCCACTTGGTCGCCGACCGGTCCTTTTCGGATCCGTCGGCTTGATTCTGGTGACGGTGGCTTTGTCCTATCGCGGCCTGGGAGACTGGTGTTCCTTTTCACCAGACGGCATCACCTACTTGACCATCGCGCGAACTCTCGCTGAAAACGGGCATCTTCCTCAGGAACGCCTCGTGCCGCCGCCCGCCTATCCGGTGATCATTGCCCCACTGCTTTTGTTGGGCGATCTTCCCTTGTTGGGCCTCCGGATCTTGTTCCTGGTCTGTTGGATGATGACGGCGGTGATGACCTACTTGCTCCACCGTCGCGAACTTGGCGATGGGCTCGGCTGGGTCGCCGGGCTGCTGGTCGCCTCAAATCCCGTTTTGCTGATGCTGACAACCACGCCTTTATCGGAATCTGTTTTTATCGCCGCCCTGTCCGCAAACTTGGTTCTCATGCACACCTGGTGGCAAAGGCCGGTCTGCCGTCGATCTGAAGTCGTTTTGGGAGGCTTACTTACAACAATCACCCTGATGATCCGGTCTATGGGCATCGTGATGTTGCCGCTCATGGGCTACTGTCTACTCCGTCATCGAAAGCAAGCGCTCGGCCAAAGGGCGCAATGGGCTGCGCTCTTCGCATTGTGTACGCTTGGGCCCATCTTGGCCTGGAACCTGCGTCAAAGCGCGTATCCGGCAGGCCACAACTATGCCAGCATCTGGGTGACCGCACGGGGCATCGAAAACACCGAGGCAACGGGCTGGGCGCTCCAATTTCAAAGGTTCATCACTTTCGGACCGATGCGGCTCCAATCCATCAAAGAAGCGGTACTGCAGAAGGATGTGGCTTGGCGACTCTTTCGCTCGCCCCTCGATACCCCGAGCACTTGGGTGGTCGGCGGGTTCTTTGTCGTCATCGCGCTCGGCCGTTTTCTCCGATTCCGGACACCAACAGATGCCTTTGTTCTGGCGACGCTGTTGATGTTGTCCCTCTGGCCCTGGGACGAAGGCGTACGGTTGGTTGCACCACTACTCCCGGTATTGGTCGCTTATCCACTTTGGCTCGGCAAGGCCTGGTGGCATCAGATAAGGCAGCCGAGGCGACGGTTCGCATTGGCTGCGACGCTTGTGCTCATACTCGTTTGCCAAGGGGCCGGGATAACCCGAGTGCAGAGTCGGCTTCCTGTCTATCGAGACAAGGCGATGAAGCGCGTGGCAGAAATGATCAACATGGCCGAATGGCACGCGTCCAACGCGCCGGATGGCGCCAAATGGATCGGCGTAACGCCCAAAGGCCATAACGATAGCCTGCTGCTGATGGGCAGCGCCTATCTTTCACGCCGCCCTCTCAATAACGTCAACCTGAAACCGCAGCAGGACTATGAACTGACTTTTTCCGGGGAAGAAGACTATGCCCTTGTACACAAGTCGGTCTACGATGAACGAGGCGACCAGTGGACGTTCCTCCTCCCCAATCGTACGGTTGGCCGATTTGTCGTCTTGACGAATAGCTACCTGACAGGCATGAAACCCGAAGAGGACTAAATAGCAAATCGGGCCTGCGCGAGGAAAGGTCTTGCAGAAACTCACAGCGGCCCATCTTCCGCGAGACGGCAGCCTCGCTGGCCCGGCCCCACGACAAATCGACCCTGGAACTCTCATAAAAAAAACGGGCGATCCAGCAGGATCGCCCGTTTTCGAGAAATCTGTTTTAAAACGCTTCCGTCACACTCGACGCCGGCGATAGTGCATCAGGCCAATCGCCCCTGAAGCCAGCAGGACCAACGTGCCAGGCTCCGGAGTCGGAAACTGGCGGAAGGTAAACTCAGCCGGATCACCACCGCTGAGGTCAGCGTTGATGACCATATCGCCGCCACCGGCAATCGGGGTTCCAGGCTGGAACGAGGAGTTGTTAAAGACAACTCCGCCATCGGCCCAAACTTCAGTCTCCATCACCATCAGGTTGGTAAACGGAAGAACTCCCCAAGGCTGGAAGCCATTCTGGGGGCCACCGTTTTCCGTGAGGTTGACGTCAAACTCAGCGTCATCGCCCAGGATCGCCCAATGGTAATCGGTCCAGTCGATTCCGGTTTGATTCGTCGCGCTCTCATCATTAATGACGATCTGTGCATCCGTGGCTGCATCCGAACCCGTTTGAGTGAAAGTAATGTCAATCGGGTCGAACGAAAGGAAGTCTTTGAAGATTTGAATGACGATGAAGCCGTTCCCGTCCAGATCTACTTGGAAATCTGTGTTGTTCCCGTCTTCATACGTGACTTCCCAACCACCGGCCAGGGGCTGTGTAATTAAGCCAGCCCGCGCCGATGCTGTCGAAAGCAGAAGGGCCACGCCACAAAAGGCGGTGACCAGTAATTTGCTTCTGCGATTAATCATCTTCCTTCTCCTCTAGCTTCTTCCACCTTCCGAAGGTGCTCCCTTTTTCCCTTCCTGCGATCCAACAACTGGTAGCTTCTGCGTAAATAAACCGCGTCCTTTCCAGCTGTTGAGCCCATATTAATCATTCGCTTCTTCCAAGTCAAGGGCTAGCTCTTGTCGAATATAAATCATTCTTTTAGTCCGATAACCCTAACTCGTTGTCTTTAAAGAAAAAAGGACCCGGGGCCCCCGATTGGGGCCCCGGGCCTAATCCCAATGTTCTTATTCTTCGAGCACCGCTCCCGCCTGCGATGGCAGTTCCTGCATCGGAGCCACCGTCGCACTGGAAGCCGCACCGATCGAACCGGTGCTCGTTGACGGGGTCAACGGCAACTTGCCATTCGATCCCGGCTGAGCAGGCGGTTCCTGCGGCTGCGAAGAATGGAAGTACTGAACTTCAAGTTCAACCATTCCGCCGCCGTCATTCAGCGATACCTCGATCGTCCGCTGGCCTGCAGGCTGCTGCACGCCGTTGACGACCCATCGTACCGAGTTGAACGGAAGCTGAACCTGATTCTGAGTGCCAGCCGGATTCAAGCCAGTGCCCAAGAAGGTCGCCGGTCCGCTGGAAGGCGGCTCAGGCGCGGTCAACCTCACGATATCGGTCTCATGGGTGAAGCATCGCAGGAAGTCCACGAAACCACCGGTATCACCGTGTGCATCGATCGTATCACTATCGACCCAGACCTCGCCGGTCTGATTCGACGTGATGTTGATGAACCGATGCGTCTTGTCGGGCACGAACGCGATCTCGATCGTATCGACGGCCTTGAACGGGATGTGAATCGTCTGACCCGGCGGGTTCAGGACTCGGTCACCCGTGACAACAACGTCGATCGTCGTACCGACCGGAAGCCCTTCGAGCTTCAGGGCGTCCACCAAGTCTCTGGTGGCGAAGTACACCATCAGATCCTGGTAACCCGACTGACCGAAGGTCAGATAGGACTGCGGACCTGCCGTGCCGGCGTACGCCGTCACAGGCCTGCCCTGACCGTCCACTCGCGAGAGCTGGATCGTGGAGATGTCCACGTTCTCCGTAATGAAGTTCTCACCTCCCATGATGGCCAGAGGCACCACGCCGTTGGAGGTCGCGAAGACCAGGTTCGGCGAGAGGCCAGGTCGCAGGTCGATCTCAGGCCTTGCCGTATCCGGCGACGACTGAGCTGACGGAGCACCACAATCCAGTTCGAAGGTGGTCGCTCCACCGACACCGGAATCGGAACCCCAGTCACCGACCTGGAACCAGTACGTCGTGCCCGCGGTGGCCGCGAACGACGTCGTATCCAGTGCCGTGTCCAGACAATCGAGCTCGGTCAGGTTGTCACAATCAGGACCGGAGTAGATTGCCGTGAGACCGTCGTAACTGTAGGTCGAGGTCATGGTCACGGTGCAGTCCGCCGATGGCGTGTAGCAGTACCAGATATCCTTCGCCATTTCAGTGGCGAACGAGCTGTTGCAGTCGCCTTCCGGTGCACTGCCGTCTGCCAACACCGTCGATAGCGCGTCGCTGAACGGCAGGTCGCCGTCACCGATCACGGTGCACGTGGTGCAGACGTCATTGAGCGGTGCGACCGGAGCCACGCAGCCGAGCGGCGTGATGTTCAGGGTGATGGCGCCGCCGTCACCGCTGAAGCTCTGGACCTGGATCCAGACCGTCTCGCCGGCCGTGACATCGATGCACAGACAGGAGTCGAGCGTCGTGAGGAAGCCCGGATCCTGATCTTCATCCAAGCAGACCGCCGGCGGATCATCGCCAGCAGACGTGCAGTCGTCGTCACAGTCGAGCTCTTCGCCACCGCACGAGGCGTACGCGGCCATGATCGTATCGACCGAGTCGGCACCGAGGGCAGTACCACAGGTGTCGATCAGCAACCCACCGGTATCCGTCGCGGTGTAGAAGAACCAGACGTCATTCTCACCGGCGGACGTACAGGACGGGTCGGGATCATCATTGGCCGAACCGAAGTTGCTGCTCATGTTCGTACCATTGAAGACCTCGGTCGCCGTCGCACAGGTATCGTTGTCCGGCACGACCGGGCATGGCGGATCGAGCGTCCCACAATCCGTGCCAAGACCCTGAGCGTTACCACCGGCTGCGATGCAGTCGTCTTCCGTGAGGTCCTGACAACTGCCGTCATTGAAGCAGCAGGCCTCAGTCTCAGGCGGACAACCGAGCGGGGTGATGTTCAAGGTGATCGCACCCACATCGCCGAGGAAGCCCTGGACCTGGATCCAGACCTGCTCACCGGCCGTGACATCGATACACACACAGGAGTCTCGGGTCGCGGTACCGGACTGAGCTTCGTCACGACACGCTGCCTGCGGGTCAGCGCTGGCCGACCTGCAGTCATCGTCGCAATCAAGCTCGTTGCCGCCGCAAGCGTCATAGACCGCCAGGATCGTATCGACGCCGTCAACATCGAGGAACGTGCCGCACGTATCGATCAAGAGCGAGCCGGTATCGGTGGCCGTGTAGACCCACCAGATATCGTCTGAGCCCGAGCCCGTACAGGACGGATCAGGATCATCCATCTCCGAATCGCTGTTGTTCCCCATGTTCACGCCGTTCACGGCCGTGATGGGATCGGCACACACGTCACCGGGCTGCGGGCACGGGTTGGGATCACAGGACGTGTCGTTGCCCTGGTATGCACCACCCGCGGTGTTGCAGTCCGCTTCACTCTCAACCGAGCAGCTGCCATCACTGAAGCAGCAGGCACCGGTCGGGATGCACGGATTCGGATCACATCCCGCGCCATCACCCTGATACGTACCACCGAGGGCATCACATTCGGCCTCGCCGGTCACGGCACAGGTGAAGTTCGCATCGGCGAAGCAGCAAGCGCCCGTCGGACACAATTCCGGCGGATGCTTCAGAACAGCCGTGAAGATCCAGTCACTCGAATTGACGTGCGGCTCACCGCTGTGATTCAGCCATCCCCAACCGGAGAGACCGTCAAAGCCACGGTGACCCGAGCCGTCTTCATCACCAAACTGGAACGCGAACGGATGTGATCCGCAGTAGCCTTCCAGCGCGAAGACTTCGTTCAACGGACTGGTGATCGTACCCGAACCAGTAATCGGACATTCCGTGACCTGGATATCGGGGTAGCCAGCTTCGTCAGGTGACGGGGCCAAGCCATACGGCGTCGTGTACGTGAAGTCCACGGCCCATGTGCCGCCGACACCACTGACACCAACGGCGTCACCGAAGATGTGGATCGTTCCGTCGTTGCAGATATCCATCATCATCAACGCACCGTCCGCTTCGGCGAGACTGAAGGTCACCACGCCGTTGCCGTCCAGGCCGTCAAGTCGCAGGCCGTAGAGCGGCGGAGCCTGGTTGCCGTCCGGATGGTTATCCATCACGTACCGGGCACAGCCGTCCGGCGGGCATTCCTCGAAGTCGCCGAGGTAGAAGCCACCGGCTGCATCGCAATCGCCCTGCGAGAGGATCTCGCAAGTGCCATCACAGAGCCAGCAACCACCGATGAGATTACCGAACGACGGCTGTTCCTTGAGGGTGAACGAAAGCGGATCCGTATCATCCAGGTTGACGCCGATCTTCAGATCGCCGGCGCCGGCACCCGGGAACCAGGTTCCGCCGTTCGGAATAAGGCCAAAGTCTGCCGTGAGCAACTGTGACCGATTGTTGGTCGGTGCATCGATAAAGTCGCTGAACGTCTTCTGGCCAAACGGCGATACGTCGAAGCCGCCCGACTGATCCACGACAAACCATGCACAGATGTCGTCAAGCACGATGAACTTGAAGTCGGTCCAGTCTTCACCGGTGAAGTTGTTAATAACCTCATCAGCGATAACGATCATGCTGACGGTGTCACCGTCGCTACAAACCTGATTGAAGTCGAGCAGGACCGGAGGCAGGACGCCAAACGACGGTCCATCCACGAATTCCTTGCTGATCTCAATCACGGCCACGCTGTTGTCGAGATCGACCAGGTCGACCACGATGGAAACATTGTTACCCGGCGCGGACGACGACACGCACCAGCCGGAGAACGTACCCTGATCATCGACGATCGGAATCGAACCCGGCGGGCAGTTGGTCACCTCGCACGGAATCACAGGCTCGCACGGGCTCTCACCCGGCTGCGAGATTTCGAGCGACCAGCTCACGAACGTTCCGACATCGCCGCCGGCAGGCTCATCATCCGTCACGGTGATGGTCCAATCACCCGCTGAAGGCATTCCGTTGAACACGCTCAGAGGATTGTTCGGCACAAAGTTCGGCGGTGAGGTCATGCCGACCTGGCACAAGTCCTCAATCGCTCCACCAGCGCCCTGATCATCCAGAACGATGTCGTAGTTATCTTCGCCGCAACCGAAAGGCGAACCCGGCAGGTCAGCCGCATCACCCGGATGCACGACGAGATCCACACTCGTACCAAGGTGCTCGATGCTGATGATCACGTCACCCACGAACGTGTGCAGAAGCTCAACACCCACGTTCACATCACCCACAGGACCGAGATCCGGCGACGTGATCGTGTTCGTGAGAACAGGCATGCCACTGTCCGGCGGGATGTTGTCCGAGTCACCCAGCGGCAGATCCAACGCGCCGGAATCGAGCACCGTCGCGCTTCCACCGGACAGCTCGCACGGGCTGTCGTCACCGAGGTATTCGCCACCGTTGGCGTTACAGTTCGCCTGGGTGTCAATGACACAATCGCCATTCGGCAAGCAGCAGGCACCGCCCGCGGGACACGGAGCCTCGCCCGGCTCGGAAATCTCGATGGACCAGCTGACGAACGTTCCGACGTCGGTGCCGACGCCTTCGACGTCTTCCACCGTAATCGTCCAGTCGCCCGCCGTCGGCATTCCGTCGAAGTCGCTCAACGAACCGTTGGGCGTGTAATTCGGCGGTGAAGTCATTCCGACCTGGCAGAGATCCTCGATGGTCCCGCCTGCTCCTTCATCGTCGAGCACGACGTCATAGTCATCCTCACCACAGCCGAAGTCCGTGAACGGACCGGTTTGATCGGTGGGATCGCCCGGCTGTTCGATCAGGACAACGGTCGTACCAAGGTGCTCGATCGAGATCTTGAGGTCACCGACGAAGGTGTGAGTCATGACGACACCAATGTTCACATCACCGACATTGCCGACGTCCGGCACGGTGATCGTGTCGGTCACGAGGAAAGGACCGAGAGGATCGTCATCCAGGTCACCCATCGCCACGTTTAGCGGACCGGAGTCAAGCACGGTCGCGACGCCACCGACGGCCTCGCAGTTGGTCCCGTTGCCGAGGTATTCACCGCCGGCAGAGGTACAACCGATTTCCGTGTCGATGACGCAACCGCCGGTCGCCCGACAACAGGCACCCACCGGCAGACAACCGACGTCGGCCTTACAGGAAGTGCCTTCATCGGTGATGGTCATTTCGAAGTCACCCGTCGGAGCGGGGCCGTCGAAACCATGGACCAGAATCAGGTATTCGGCACCCGACTGCGAGCACCACGTGATCGTGGAGGCTCGGTTTGCGGTGCTGCCGGTTTCAGGCACGACACAGGCCGGGTCCGTAGCACCCGCCTGATCGTCGTTTCCGTCAACACAAGTGAGGTTGTCGCAGCTTGAACAATAGACACTGATCTTCGTGTCGTAGTTCGTGCCGGGGTTACAGGTCGTGGCCGTGAGGTTGTTGCCGTTTCCTGTGACCGAGTACCAGACACCACCAACCTCGACGTCAGTGAAGGCGCCACACGGGCTCGGAGCATTCGTGTCAACGCTCGCCAACTCGGTGTTCCCCATCACGGTTGCCGGAAGCGCTCCCACCGGGATCGCGTCATCACAAAGGTCGTTCGCAGGAGACTCGCAGAGACCCGGAGCACATGCGACACCTTCGGACCACTGGAGACCACCAGCGGCGAAACAAGCGTCTTCCGTCAGATCAGGCACACAGACACTGGCGGGCTGACAACAAGCTCCTGTCGGAATCGTGCAAGGCTCGCAAGTCACTGTGGCCACATAGTCATTGAAGTTGCTGTCGCAGGGGAAGCCTTCGAAGATCGCGCCACCAGCATCGCCGATACCGACGAAGAGGTGATAACTACCGGCCTCGAGGCAGAGAGAAACCACTGCGTTTTCCGAACAATCGTCAGGCGTGTTCCCTTGAACCAGAATGTCCGCCGCGGTGACGGGGCAATTGTCGGTCAGAATGGCAATGAAGCCGGGGAACTGAGCCGACAACGTCCAAGTGACAATGGACTGCTCCGTGAGAGTGAGCAAGTACCAGTCGGTGTCACGCGTGCCTCCATCGGCCCACGAGGTTCCGCAAACCGTTTCGCCGCAAGCGATCGGCGTGGTCGGGAACGAGATGTCGCCACACAGAGCGGCGCAGTTATCCGCGGCGATCCCCGCACAGGTCCCATCCCACGACGTGTCGCAGCAGAAGGGATCCAAACCACAGACGATCGTTTCACAGTCAAGATCGTCACAACCCGGCGTACCGTTGGCGACACAGCAATCGCTGGCGACAACCGGAGTGCCGTTGCAACCGTCATTGACCGAATCGCCGCAAGGCTCTGGCTCAGTCGTGCCGCCAGGGGGGCACGGGAGTACACAACCGACGGGGCAAGGACAATTCACGTTCAACGTAATCTCGCCGGTGCCGGCAAGGTTGAACGAAGCCACCTGGATGTAATAAGTGTTTCCAATGGTCAGACCCGTGCAGCAAACCTTCGAAAGAAGGTTGGTGCCGCTGATATCATCGTTGCAGCAAATCTCGACCAGCGTGTTGCAAGGATCGAGCGGATCGACGGAGTAAACCGCGATGACCGTGTCGCCAGCACCGGTGCTGTTTTCCGTGGTGATCTCAGCCTCGGTGTCAGTCGCCACGAACTGATACCAAACCGAGCCGGTACCCGGGCCGGGGCCCATGAAGATACAGCTGTAGTCCGGATCACCGACTTCCGAGGTCGCTCCGGTGTTATCCACCGTCGCGCTGCCGTTGCATGCGATGACTTCCGCGTCCGCGCAGTTGTCGTTCGGCGGCGGCTCCGGTGCACATGCCGGACAAAGCACCTGGGCACCACAACCGTTGCCCATGTTGCCCTGACCCGCACACAGGTCGTCCCATTCCGTGTCGCAGCAGAACGGGTCGCAGAGACAAATTGTGTTACAGCAATCGACGTCATCACAACCCGGGGTCCCGTTGCCGGCACAGCAATCGCCGGCCGTCGCGGTACAAGCCGGATTTCCGGCATCGTTGCAATCAAAGCTGATTTCATACGTCGTGCCGGTACCGCCGAAGCCCATGAAGTCGTCGCCGAAGACGGACACGCGAGCAAAATAAGTCATGCCCGCCGTACCTGCGAACTGAACTGTTGACTTGCGGTTCACACCGCCCAATTCACAATCCACATTGACGCCGGCCGTGTCATCGTTACAGGCGATTTCCATGCCACCGCACGCATCAAAGACCGAAAGGACGGTATCAAAGATGGTCGCGGCCGAGCAGGTCGTGATCGTGACTACGCCGTCGCAAGGCGCGGTGTAGCAATACCATTCGTCGATGGTGTCACCGTCGCCGGCGGCACAAGAGGAGTCGTCACCGGTCGAACCGGTGTTGTCACCCAGGTCGCCCGCGACCGTGCCGTCGCCAACGACGATCGGAGCGGTGCATTCATCGCCGTCTCCGGCTCCCGGACAAGCGCCGCCCGGGCCAGCCTGACAACTCAGGGTAAGCTCATAGTCACCCTGGCCGCCGCTGAAACCGGCCACGCGAATGAAATACGTGACGCCCGTTGCCACCGGCCACATCGCGGTCGATTGGGTCGCGACGCCGCAGCTGGGGTCATCATCGCTACAAGCAAGTTCGAACTCGCCCTGCATTGTCGGACAAGCGGAATAGACGGTGAGTGAAGTATCGAAGAGAGCATCCGTCCCGGCGTTGCAGGTGCTGGCCGTTGCCGTGCCGTCGCACGTCGCGGTGTAGCACCACCACTCGTCCACGGTGTCGCCCAAGGAGCAGGATGAGTCATCAGCACCACCGGTGTTGTCGAGCGTTGAGCCGAGCTGGGAACCGTCCGTCGCCACGAGCGGGTCCGTGCACTCATCGCCGGTGCCGCCGGCCGCACAAGCCGGGCCGACCGGGGTGGGACCCTTGCCGCTGGGCGGCGCGGAACTCACACCACTGAATCGTTCGGAAGCGGGAGATGTCCGGGCAAAATCCGGGAGGGGAGTCGTGTCAACCGAGACGGTTCCGTCCTGGTTGAACCGAATGGAAAGCGTGTTCCCCGGATCGCCTGCGGGCAGGTCCGCATGAACGGTCAGGCTCGTGAACCCCTTGACAGAGGTCTCGATGTCAAAGGCGACTTTGCCGCTAACATCTTTGAAATAGCAACTCCCGTCGGCTTTGGGAATCGCCCTGAAGGTTTCTCCCTTGCTGCCGCGGTAGGAGACGATCGCATCCGAGACGACATTGCCGTCCACGTCTTGGATCGAGCAAAAGCAAGCAACATTGCCTGCCTCCTCCGGTCTTGCATCGGCCGTGGTTGCGATAACCATGCCGAGGACGCTCGCACAAACGAGCGTACACATACACCAATAAAACTTCCGTCTGTTCGCGCTTCCATTCTTCATCATTTCATCCCCTTTTCGTAAGAAAAATGCTTTGTTTGCGCTTTGTAAACAAACCCTCTTCAGCCTGCTCCCACGGCGCAGAAGCAAGCTGTCCCATGTCCCGATAAATGGTTAACTATGAGTTCTCCAAAAAATAAATGTGTTGTGATGATCGCCTCGCCCCTTCTTGATTATGAACCCGCCCAGTGCTGGGAATTAAGAATGACTTCCCAAAGGCACTGGCAGCCTGTACGACTGAATAAAGATATTTACGGGCTGCTCCTCATTTCCTAGAGTCCGATTATGCACATTCGAAGTCCGCAATGCAAGACTTTCATGATGCCGATTTCTAAAAAAACGGGTGCCCCCAAAAACCATGGCAGACCCGCTTTCGCAAACATATCCGCATGCAGACAGCTATATGCCCGATATTATTGGACGCCTTATCGACCGAAAACCCTTCCGGCAGAGCAGGATCGCCAACATTAATTTGAAAATGAGCTTAGGGCAGGGTAGACGGCAGCGGAACAGTGCACGGCACCAACACGGCGTTGGCTCTCGCCGCTAAACACCGGGATCACCGAAACGGTGGCACCGAATTCACGGCGGAAAACCGACGCCGCAGCCTCATCCAACGGCGCGTAAAGTCCTCCATACACTGGCATTAGGTATGAACCCCGATCATGGATACCGTTAACATAATTAATGCTGCGATTTCCATCCGCCAGGCTGGGGACTTTCACGACCCGCCAACCAAGTTCGGCCAGCAAACGATGGAGATCTCTTCGATCCTTCTCTCGCCGACCAAATGACCGCAAGTATGCTGCAGCATGACGATCATGCGGTCGGATCGAATCGCAAACCAACGTGTCCATCGCCAATAGAAACCGCTGAAAATTGCCGACTGGGGAATCAACTGCGTCGACCGCGAAGCACTTCGCAAACGAGTACGGAAAGTGCCCATGCCGGTTGAGATGCCGACCAAGAACGCCGCCGATGATCTCAAGAAACTTGACCGCTTGACCTTCTTTCAAGTGCTTCCGTGCCTTCTTCGCTGAAGTTGCATCCAGCTTGGCGTGCCGTTCAAGTGCATCGACGCCCAGCGACAAAATAATGCCTGCTGCGGCCGGTCCGTCGTTGACGAAAGCAACCAAGCCAGACGGAGAACCGTGTTCCCCCAAGGCGCGCACACAAAGATCAAAGTCTAGGTGAAATGAAACCGCAGGCAGAACGACGCAACGATCGACTGCAAACTCGATACGAAACGCCTCGAGCACCTGCCGTCGATTCAAACCGAGCGCCGTATTCCGATAGATCTCCGCTTCACCGATCAAAAGGATTCGGTCGCCGCTCACCGGTTCTCGGACCGCCAGAAGGTTCCCGCCTTGAAACAGCAGGGGCGATTGAACAACCGTGTGTCCTGTCGACTCCAGGCTCTCGATCAGGAATGATTCGCCGGGGACGAAGACGGAGCCGTCCTCGCGCCGACTCGCGTATCGAGGCAACATCGTGGCGATTTTTAAGTGCTTTTTTGTGCGAATCACGCCGGCCTTGCCGTTATCCTGCGTCCATTGAGACACGGCCATCGGCTCGGGCAGAATCATAAGCTGGCCCATTCTCTGGATGGGCCAATGGGCCGACAATGACAGGAAAGGTTCAAGATGCTTTTCCTCGATGCTCGCCAAAAAGGAAGCCTTCGGCAATTTCTCGATCAGTTGTCGAGCAAGATCGAGATTTCCTCCGGCGCCGGGGCCGCGCCAATACGTGCCTCGCGTCAACTGCAAGCGTACGGTCCCGATCTCGTGCTCACCGCTCTCCGAAACAACGCGAAAACCAGGATGACTCGGAACAAAATGAAAAGGCACGGAAAGCATTTCGGACCGTAACGTCGAAACGGTCGCCCCCTTCGCCAAACGTCCGGCGATGAACCCAACAACTGCTCGCACATCGTTGTCTTTGCCGTCTTTCGAAAATCCAAAATACGGAAGCAAGTCCAAGGGCAAGCCTACAGCCGCCAGACGTTGAATCGCCAATGCCGGGTCTCGCTCCATTTCAACGGCCCCGAGTGTTTCAATAGCCGCAGCCGTAGTGAGAAGCAGTCCATCCTTCGCAAGTCGTTCGGCCACCATGTCGGCGGCACGACGGATCATGGCCGGCGCAGACTTGTCCGGCCAGCAAAACGGCGAAGTCGTTGACCCGTCTTTTGCGAATGTAACCCTGAAACCACGAAGCGGCGGGCGCGATTCAGCGAACGGACGTCCGTTTTCGAGGTCTTTTGAGGAAGGGCGGCGGGGCCAAACCTTGATATTTCGGTTCTGAGTCTTCCCGAGCCCTTGGGGCTCCCTGGTATCCGGCGCCTCTTCTTGATCTTCGCCGACCCTGTCCCAGACGACTTTGTGATGCCGTTCCTGGTATGTCGAACGAATGATGCGATCCGCAGCTCGTCGAAGAAATGGCTGCGGGAGATGAAGCACCTTCAGCGTGTGATTTCCAATAGGCTGTGCCTGAATGTTCTCCAAGACTTCCTGTTCAACCGTAATCTTATGTGCCAAAGAATCTTGGAGTTGTTTCGGCTGAGGCTGTGCCTGCCGCGGCGGGAGAAGACCTAGAATGAGGCCTGCCCCGATTATCGAATGAAAAAGGGTGCGGAGGTCATGGCCTCCGGGACGGGTTGTGGGGACCTGGACGTATCTCATACGGCTTGAAACCGCGATCTTTTTTCAATCATGAACCCAGACCATCGGCTCACCGATCATAGTCCATATCAGCCTTTGGGTCTCTAACGCTGATAATAGCGGGCTTGCAAACCATGGCACGCCTGGGCATAATAATGGGTTGGATCTGGTTTGATGAGGGGGCGGGTGAAACAAGGGGCCCCGGCGAGCAGCCAACATCATCCGCTTGCGTAGGGAATGATCACTTTTACATCGCGGTAGAGCTTCTACCAACACTTTCTTTCTTTTTACGAGGGTTGATTTATGTCGTATCGCCAAAATGCTGTGATTGTGGCCTTGTTGAGCCTGTGTCTGGCTGCGCCGACGGCTCTGGCAGTGCCCGACGTGATCGTCGGGGGACTTGGTGTCTCGGGCAATAATGGCTCAAATCAGAATGATATCGTGGAATGGGGCACGTTAGGGGGAATCATGGCCTATTCCGTCGCGACCACTTCGTGCAATGTCGGAACGAGTTCGTTGCTTTGGATTGACGAAGGTTTTGACCTTCGACACCCGGTGATTGCCCAGAACATGTTTCGCTTGATGGACGGCAAGTTCGAGCACATCGGTCAGAGCTGGCTCAAGCATGGCTTTTGCGCCCTGGATCAAGACCTGTGCGACAACTGCGCAAACACCGGCACCTGCAACGTGCTCGGCGTGGGGTGTTCGGACCCGTACACGGGCGCCCGAAACGGTTCAGGCGGTAGCGGCTGTGACGGCTTCCTCGGGCCGAAATCGGACGTCAACGCAACAACCGGCGTCTTTTCCTGCCCGTTCAGCAGAGACGCCGTCGGATCGGCTCCGACTATCGGACGGTTGCAGGTTCATACCACGGACTTGGCGATCGCAGGCGCGCAGTACTACTTTGAAGGACAGTACGTCACTCAGGACGACGCCCAATCCGGGAACGGCTACAACAGCGTTTCCTGGCGAGAAGTCTCGGTGGCCGGCGCGCCGAACTACACCGCGCTGCCTCTGGGCCCGACCGTGACGGAAGAACCGGCCATTTTCGCCTGGCAGGATGCCGACCCGTTCGTCAAGCTGCTTCCCATGAACGATGCCGACGGCGGTCGCTTTTGGTTGGGCTATCGAGTAACGGATCTTGGCGGTGGAATGTGGCACTACGAATACGCCGTTCAAAACCTGAACTCTCACGCTTCCGGACAGTCTTTCTCGATTCCGGTCCCCGCCGGCGTGAGCGTCTCCAACATCGGCTTCCATGACTGCGATTATCACAGTGGCGAAATTCACAGCGGCACCGACTGGGGCGTGACGGTCGGCGGCAGCAGCATCACCTGGGCGACCAACACATGGACCGCCGGCAACGATCTCACGACCAACGCCCTCCGATGGGGTACGCTTTACAACTTCCGCTTTGATGCAAACACTCCGCCGGTACCAGGCGCAGTCGCGACACTCGGACTTTTCCGACCGATCGCGCCCTCGTCATTGACTTCGCTCGTTCTCGCTCCGGCCGCCCCGGAAATCTGCGATTGCCCCGGCGATCTGGATGACAGCACGACGGTCGACGGTGCAGATATTCAGAACTTTGTCGACATGTACATCGGCAACTCGCCGGTCGGGATTTGTGCAGAGTTGGACGGCCCGACGGGTGTGCCGCTCGACTCGGACGATCTCGATGCGTTCGTCTCGCTGTTGGTGAACGGCACGGTCTGTCCTTAGTCCCTAAGCCACGGCGATCTACGAAACCACTTCGGGGCCGGACGCACATACCATGGAGCGTCCGGCCCCGATTCTTGCGCTGACGCCCGTCATCAAGGCGTGGTCATGAACAAACAGTCACGGGTGAATATCAACATAAGCCGATGAAGGATCTGTACGACTACTACCTTTCCGACAAACGGATGTTTCTCATTCCGATCGAGCACCTGTCGGCCAACGGGATGAGTGCAACTTTTCAAGACCTGTTGCTTGAAAGGTCGTTGGTCTCGGAAGGGTGGATCGAACTGTTCAACGAAGCCTTTCGCCATTACGACCAACGAGCGTCCGACCTGGCCGCCCAAGCGCCGAGACATTGGTTTCCATCGCGCCTACAACATGCCTGCATCGTGACCGAACCCGCTCGCGTTCGTCCTTACTCTCAGCCCTTCAACAAGTGCTCATGGTTACTGTATGAAACGGACTTTGACCCCGCGACGTCCAACCGTGAGTTCGCGGCATTCCAGTTCTTTCAGGCCGAGCGTCTCGGCCTGGTGCGCGAAGTCATCTCTGCGTCGCTGAGAAACCTGAGCTACTACCTGATTTGCACGGATGAAGAAATCGAGCGGTTTTGCGAAGGTTGTCGCCGATCAAATCGTCCGGACGCCGTCGCGTATCGTGCCGTTGCAGAGGCCATGCCATGGATTCGACGGTTGTATCATGAGTCGCTGAAGAAACCCGTGCTGGCCACGATCGAGCCGCTCATCAAAATACCTCAGACCGGTCTTCTGATACCCCGTTCGCTCCAAGCAAATCTTGACGAGCTGATCGGAACGTGGACAAAGACGGCCCAAGATGCGATGGCTGAATTTCAAACGGCCCACCAGCCGAGGAAAGGTCTCCATACCGAAAAGCTGTGTGGATGGCTCGAAGCAACACAACCGTGCGTACTCATCACGGGACCCCCGGAGCGTGTCCTTTGGGATCCTGACAAACCCCGAGAGATCGAGGCTGTGCGGAGCGCCCTTGGCGACACGGCTGATGAGATCGCCAAAAGCATCGAGGCGGACTTGCAAGTGATTGACGAACGTTCGCGCGGTTTTTTCATGTCACTACGCCGGCCGGAAGACCTGCCCATGCCGCACACGGAGATGGAGGAAAGCGGGCTCAGTTACCTCCACGTGGGGCGCCGGATGATCGCCTACAACCTGCTCGACAAGGTCACGGATCGGCTCAATCTTCCTTCGCCGCCCTACGAGCGCGATATGCTTGCCGCGCGCACAATCCATGAATGGGGGCACCAAGCCGTCGACGCGGGCCTTGTTCCCATTGCAACGTCCAGGCAGGCCGACCATGAGCAATACTACGAACAGCTTGCCGATTTATTGGATGAGATCTATCGCAACGCACCGGCAGGTGCCCGATCGATCACCGCTGCTTCCATGGCCCGCCTCGCCGACCGGGACGAGAGTCCCGGCCACGCATTGGCTCGAGTCGCGACGAACCGCGTATGCGACTTTCAGGCCAACTTGCTTTCTCAGAACTATCTGACGCTTGCTGAGCGTGAAACCTATATTCGGAATAACGTCTACGCCCTGATTCTCGAATCAGCGGGCACCGAGCTGTTTCAACGTCTGGCGCGTCACGTATACGAGTATCAGTATTTGCGATTCAGCCGGATTGACGATCCGCTCGCCTACTTTCTCGGCAGCACCTGGTTTGGTGAGCAATATTTGAAAACCGGCATTCTCACCGACACGCAATTCAAGAATTTACTCAGTGTCGTCGGCAAGCTTTGCGACTGCTATGAGGTGGATCAGTCGAAGTTCGTCACGGCCGGTGGCTCCATTTAGCCAAATCATCACATTCAGCCAAATCCCTTCCGAAACAAAACGGCTCCGCGCAGGAGATATCAATGCGCGAACACGACAAGCCTATCTTTTTCACATCCATAACTATCAAAAGATCAAATGATTACACAGTCAGGTCGAATCCGTCCAGAAATAAAAGGAGAAAACGGTTTCTTTTGGAGCGCAACTTGCACAAACGCTGCGCGTCGGCGTTAAGAAGCGCTTGTCATTCGTGAGTGATCACGATCGTCGAGCGGGCGAAGAAGTGCATATCTTGAAATGTGTTCCATGCGCGATGTGCACACGATCAAAGTGCAACGCGCTTAGCGCGCTTCAGAGATTTAAAAATCTCGAAAGAGGTGAACGGCATGAAAGAAACGAAACTGCCTGAAGAGAACAAGAGCGTTTCCGAATTCGTCCAGAATCTCAAGGAAGATGCAAAGGAGATTCTCTCGGACAAACCGACCACTCGGCGAAAGATACTGAGCGGCGGGGCCGTAGCGGCCGCCGTATTCGGCTCAGAGGCTTACGGCCAAATACGAACGGCGAGCCAGGCCTCTGTCAACAATGCGAGCGTTCAAGAGTTTCTTTCATCCAACCGGGCAACGCTCACAAGGGTCGATGCCGATGTGCTGCCGGGCCCCTCCACCTGTCTCTCGCAAGTCGGGACTCCGTCGAATGTTCACAAGCTGCTCCAAAAGGCTGCATTCGGATGGAGCAAAACGGAAGAAGCAAACGTCACGGCCATGGGCGGCTACGATGCCTGGCTCAATCAACAGGTCGATCCGTACAACTGGCAACCCTATCTGGACTTCGAGGATGATCTCGAAAATGTTTACGGATACGACGCCATTCACGATCCGCCCGGAGGCCCCAACATCTGCGGCGGTGATACGACGCTTGCGGACTCCATCGAGAGAGCCAACCAATGGAGAAAAGCGCAGGTCGTTCGCGCGTGCCTCAGCCCGGCTCCGCTCCTCGAACTCATGATGATCTTCTGGGGCGACCACTTTAATGAGAACATCAACGAACCCACGACCGACCTTCGATACCTGCCCATGGAACGATGGAACAACGTCCGCCCCCTCGCTTTCGGGTGGTTCAAGGACCTCGTTCTGTCCGTCGCGACGGGGCCTGCCATGCTTCGATACCTGAATGGCTTCGAAAACGTCGTCGGCTCCGTCAATGAGAACTTCTGCCGGGAACTCATGGAATTACACACACTCGGCGTCGGTGAAGGGACGGGCAACTGCTACGACGAACAGACAATCAAGGACCTTTCCCCCGCACTCACCGGCTGGCAGGTCACTGTTCCAACAACGCATGGAAGCGGGCCCAACTGCGGCGTCGTTTATTTCGATCCCGCTTTGCACGACACCAGCCAAAAAACCGTGATCTTTCCCCAATGCCCGGACAATGTCACTCGAACGCTCAATATTCCATCCGGGCAGGGCATCAACGAGATCGACATCGTCGTTGACTTCCTGACCAATCCGGATCCGATGAAGCTCGGACAATTCACCGCCGAGTTCCTGGCCACCAAGCTGACCCAGTGGCTCTTCAGTTACAAACCACCACAAAGTGTTATCGATGCGGCCGTCGACGCCTATGTGAACAATTGGGGCAGTCCCACTCAAATTGCCGAAATGGTCAAGACCATTCTGGACAAATCCAGGATTCAGTGTGCCGGAGTCCTGATCAAACGACCGATGCAAAGACTGGCCTCGATCATTCGCGCAACCGATGGTGCGGTGACGGACCCCGGCACCGAGAATCAATCAGGCTTCCTGATCGGCGGATACCTTCAACGCGCGGGACAAGTGCCCGGCAATTTCCCTTCACCGGACGGCCAGCCCCACGGCAAGACAGAGTGGCTGGAACTTCTCAAATCCATTTGGGAATTGGCGGCAAGAATCTCGTTTAACGACTATCCCAGCAGCGCAAACGCCGAATCATTCATCGCAAGTGTCCCCGATACTACGGTTTTGGACGCCCTGAATACCGTTGACACCTGTCTGTTCGACGGCTTCATGAGCAACAACGACCGCAATGCAATCCTCACTCATTTTGCAGGCGTCGCGGAACCCCTTCTTGACACCAAGAAACGGGAATTGATCGCTTTGGCTCTGGCGTCGCCTTCGTTTCAAACTCACTGAACAGGCGATGAACGCGTCCCGCCATCGAGGAGCGGACTTACGAACGTAATACATAATCACGAGGTCACAATCATGTCTGAATTTGAATTCGATCGAAACGCCTGTCGTGATTACAACACGGTGGCGCGGCGTGCCCGACGGGCTCGCAAAAAGCAGCAACTCCAGTTCTGGGGCGGCATGAACCGTCGACAGTTCATGGGACGGTCCGCCGCGACGGTCGGCGCCGCGGCGATGGCGTCGGGACTGCCGTCCTGGTTTCCGGAATGCACGTTCGCCGACAACGGCGGCCCTTCGAATCACACATTCATTTTCATCCACCTTTTCGGCGGTCCCGACGGTCTGGCCATGATATCGCCATACAACGATCCGGACTGGTTCAGCCTGACGGCGCGCCAGCAGTTGCTTAGTGTTCCGCTTCCAGGCTCGCCCGATCCTCTGGCCCTGGTCGATCTGGACGGCTTCAGTGGCATGTCCGGGGCACTGGCAAGAGGCAGCAGCCAATTAGGCGGACTCAAAAATATCTGGGACGCCGGCGACCTGTGTATTGCCATGGGCTGCACACTCCCCCTCCAATCCTATTCGCATTTTTCCGCAGAGTTCTGGGTCGGACAATCGACCCCCAGGCCGGGTCCCGGCGTCGTCGGTGAAAGCATGCTCGCGCGTTACCTCGAGCGCACACCCAGTAGCGGCGGCCCGATCCGAGCCATGAGTGTCGCGTCGAATCTTCACGATCACCTGCTCGGCGGACTTCCATTTCAAGCGCTGCCGATCTCCAATGCTGAGAACTTCGGTGTAGACGGTCTACCGGGTGGGGTCTCGGAAAGTGACTGGGTGAATACCCTGGTCAACATGTACGGCAATCAGAATATCGCATCGGAATGGGAAGAACTTTCCGCCGTCACGCAAGACGCGATTAACCTGCTCGACATGGTCCCGAATTGGAATCCAGCGGGTTATAACTTTGACGGCACGTACGTCGGAAGTGCCTTGCGGCGGATCGCCGTGATGCTCAACGAAGGCGTGTCCCTGGAGACTGTCACAGTCCGACCCGGCGGGTGGGATACACACAACAACCAAGGCAACAACAGATTGACCGGGGCCATGTGGCTTCTCATGGAAAGCCTCGCGTTGAACATCCACGAGTTCTGGCGATACATGACCACTGAATGCCCGAACAAAGCATGGACCATTTACATGACCGGCGAGTTCGGCCGTGAAGCCGATCCGGAATTTAGCGACGGCATGGGCGGACAGGTCACACCGGACACGGCAGGCACGGACCATGGCTACGGAACAAACATCTTCATGATCGGCCCGAGAATCTGTGGCGGACAGGTGGTCAATCTGGGCCTCTGGCCGGGTCTTGGCAGCCTGCACAGCGCCTATTTCTGCGGCGGAAACAACGACGTCTGCGCCAACACGGACTCCAGGATTTACCTCGTGGAAATCATGGACCGGCTGATGGGCGTAAACCATCAAGATCTGCCGTTCCTGTTTCCGGAATACAACGTTCCATCGCCGGCGGAGTACCACGGAGTGGTCTGCTGACGATCGAGCGTCGGGGAAGAAAGCGTTACATCGAATCAGAACGTGAAGGACAAACGACCTCGCGCGAGCGCATACGAAAGAATTACGCGCCGATGACGAATGAGCGAGCACGTTTCAGCGATCCATCTCACTTGTCATGATGCCGCAGTCTGTTTCCACAGGAGGAATGCAAGATGAGGCTGTCTACAATCACCTTGGCCGTCGCGATAACGATTTCTCAGGCCGCCTCGGCCGATGTCGCCGACATCGGCCCGAGCAAGGACAATACACTCTATGAGGATCCGGCCGGTGGGCTCAGCAACGGCTCGGGCTTCGGTTTCTTCGCGGGCAAGACGTTCCAAGATCCCAGCGCCGACGTCAAACGCGGCCTGATCGCCTTTGACGTCGCCGTGGCCGTGCCGCCCGGTTCCGTCATCAATAACGTGACCCTGACGCTTCATATGTCGAAAACGATCGCGGGGTCAGAGCTGGTATCGCTACACCGTGCCCTCGCCGACTGGGGGGAAGGCACGTCGGTCGCTTCAGGCGGTGGAGGCGCGGGCGGCGCCGCCACCGTTGGAGACGCCACGTGGCTGCATACCTTTTTTGATACGGATTTTTGGGCGAATCCCGGCGGCGACTTTGAACCGACGCCCAGCGCGACCGTCGATGTCGGAAACGTGGGCTTCTATACGTGGACCTCCACACCTCAAATGGTCGCTGACGTTCAATCCTGGCTCGACGATCCCGCGAACAATTTCGGCTGGATGCTCATCGGCAATGAAATCAACGCGCCGACGGCCAAACGCTTCGATACGAAAGAGAACCCCTCCGTCACGGTCCGGCCCCGGCTGACGATCGACTTCACACCGCTGGCTCCCGGGGTTTGTTCATGCAAGGGGGATTCCAACGCGGATGGCAACGTCGACGGCGACGATATTCAGGGATTCATCAACTGCGTCCTTGGGCCCGGCGTGCCCACGGGCCGATGCGCCTGCAATGACATCGACGGCGATTGTGATGTGGATACCGACGACATCCCCATGTTTGTGGACAGCCTCCTCACAGGCCAGGCGAATTGCTCGGAGATCGTCGCGGCCTGCTGCCTCGGAGACGGCAGTTGCGTGAACACGATTGCCTGTTACTGCGCGAATCAGTTGAGCGGCGTTTTCATGCCGGGTCAAAACTGTCTCGGCGCGATCTGCCCGCCGGACGTCGGCGTCTGCTGTTTCGGAAACACGTGCCTCGACGGCTTCACGGAGACGGAATGTCAGGCCATTTGCGGAGTTTGGCAAGGCATGGACACAACGTGCATAAGCCCGATTCCACTCTGTACGCCCACCACCGAAACCGGAGCCTGCTGCTTGAACGAGGAGTGCTTCGCCAACCTGGAACAATCGTTCTGCGAGTGTATCGGCGGCGACTATCAAGGCCCCGGCACCAATTGTTTCAGCTTAGTCTGCGCGCCGATCGGCGCCTGCTGCTTCGGCCTCAGCAACGGTTGCACCGAGTCCACGGAAGTCAACTGCCTGTCCGCCTGTGGCGAGTGGCTGGGAGCAGGTACGGTCTGTGGCGGCGCTGATGTTTGTCCCGCCACGCCGGAAGGCGCCTGTTGTTTCGGCGGGCAGTGTGTCGACGATTTCACGCAAGCCGCCTGTGAATGCAGCATCGGCGGCACTTGGCACGGAGCCGGCTCTGCCTGCGGTGACGGTGTAAACGACGTCAATTGTTTCGTCGGAAGGTGCTGCCTGCCGGATGGAACCTGTGTCGAACTTGAATTCAACGACTGCTTCAATCAGTGCGGCGTTTTTCAGCAACCGGGCGCGTTTTGCAATGACATCACGCGCTTCACGATGTTCATGGACGCGGCGCAGGCCACGGATTCGCATAACCCGGTCCCGCCCGCTCCGCCTCCGTCGGGCAACGGCAACGGGGCGTTCCGCTTCAACACCACCACGAACGAACTGGCCTTCCACATTCAGCATAACGGACTGATCAGCGCGGAGACCGTTGCACACATTCATGGGCCGGCGCCGCCGGGAATTGGAGCTCCTATTGTTTACACGCTGCCACTCGGAAAGATAAAAGACGGTGTCATCACCCTCACCGATCCCGGTTCTTATCCCGTGCCCGATCAGATCAACGACTTGTTCAACGGTCTTTGGTACGTCAACATCCACTCGGAGAACCACCCCACGGGCGAGATCCGCGGCCAGATCCTCCCATTCATCCTCCCATGCGAACCGCTTCCGACCGGGGCCTGCTGCTTTGAAGAACCCGGCGTCGGCCAGATGTGTGTTGAAAACACAGAATGCGAATGCGCCCTCGAGCTCAGCAGCGTTTATTTCGGGGACGGCACGACTTGTACGAACGAAACATGTGACAGCGGCGCTTGCTGCCTGCCGGACGGGTCGTGCGCGCTTCTTCTTGAATCCGATTGCCTCAGTCAATGCGGCTCGTTCCAGGGCGTTTTGGTCACGTGCGCTGAAACCACCTGCGTCTCGCCTGCAACGGGCGCCTGCTGCATCGAGCAACCCGGACAAGAACCGCTCTGCGTCGAAAACACACAGTGCGAATGCGAGCTTCTCCTCAGCGGAACCTACCAAGGTGACAACACCGATTGCACCACGGGCTGTCCGTTGCCGACGGGCCCCTGTTGCTTTGGCGATCCTTGCAATCCTGTGACGACTGAGGCGGCTTGTCAGTCTCTTTGTGGAACATGGCTGGGCCCCGGCGCGACTTGCGGCGAATGCCCTGTCGTTCCTACGGGTGCCTGTTGTTTTCTTCTTCCGGGTATTCCGTGCTTCGACGGGGTCACCAGGGAATTCTGCGAATGCACGCCTTTCGGTTTCGTGGCGGCCGTCGGAGGCACTTATCAAGGCGACGGCACGACTTGCGGAGACGTCGACTGCAACCTCGGCCGATGTTGCCTGCCGAACGGAGATTGCGTCAATGCCACGAGCGGCTCGTGCGCCGAGGTGTGCGGTTTCTTCCAGTGGCCCGGCACGTCCTGTGAAGACAATGAGGTCGTGCTGGGGATGCTCATGAACAGCATGCAAGCGGCTTCCACTCACGCGCCACCGCCCGCGCCCCCTCCGTCCGGCACCGGCACGGGTTCATTCAGACTCGATACGATCAACAATGAATTGCGAATAAACATCCAGTTCACGGGCCTGAGTGGTCCCGTCACCGTAGCGCACATTCATGGGCCCGCCGAACCGGGAATGGACGCGCCGATTGTTTACAACATCGTCCCGCCGGACAGTCCGATTGCGACGACGATTCCTCTCGTGGACCCCGGCGGCTATCCGGTTGCACAACAGATTGATGATCTGGTCAACGAGCTTTGGTATGTCAACATTCACACGGTGAACCATCCCGTCGGTGAGATACGCGGACAGATCATTCCTTTGACGCCACCCTGCGAAACGGTGGAGTTCGCGACCGGTGCCTGCTGTATCTCCGGCGCGCCAAACTTCTGCGAAATCCTGACCCAATGCGAATGTGATTCACTTGGCGGCTTCTATTTCGGCGATGAAAGCCTCTGCGATGATCCGCAACTCTGTCAACGAGGCGCCTGCTGCCAACCCGACGGCATGTGCTTCAACACGACGGAAGAAGACTGCCAAGGGCCGTGTGACGTGTTCCAGGGCGCGCTCAACCGATGCGACGAGGTGGATTGCACGCCGGTCACCGGCGCCTGCTGTGTCGGCTCGACCTGCACGGTAAACTCCGAGTGCGCATGCGAAGTCCTGCTCAGCGGAGAATATCAAGGTGACGGCACGGACTGCTTACCCAATCCATGTGTGCCGCAGCCGACATCGCTGCAACTCGCCGGCAACGTGCTCACGGGCTATCCCCATTTCGAATACGTCAGCGCCTTCAATTTCGACGGACCGGTTCATGTCGCCATCGACCCGACGCGCTTCCCTGCCATCGTCGGCATGACCTGTGATGTCTATATGGTCGCGGCCAAGGACGACGCCCAATGGGAAGCGGACCGAAGCCTTACGGACGTCCGCGTCGGTGGCCCGCAAACCGTGACGTTTAATGGCTCGGACATTCAGAGCAATACACTCATGTTGACGGCTCCGAGCGAATTCAACGGCGACGCCGGCACGGGACTGGGAGTCGGCTATGACGTCGTGTGCGATTGCAATCAGGACGGATTCCTTGACAGCGGAGATTTCGCCGACGGCTTCTCGGATGAACCGGGTTTCCACATCGTGCACGATCTCACGCAACTCGGGCCTTTGCCCGTCGTCTCGGATAACTACATGGTCGACAACATCACCGCTCCGGGCCAGAACTTCGAGCGAACCTGGTATCCGGCGGATATCGCCACGATGGGCCAGTTGCCGCTGATCGTGATCAGCCATGGCAACGGCCAGCAGTACACCTTCTACGACTATTTGCAGGAGCACCTCGCCTCTTACGGCTACATCGTCATGGCCCACCGAACAAACTCCGTGGCCGGCCCCGATTCGGCAGCGGAAACGACGCTCGAACACACCGACGCCATCATCGACCAGCAGGCGATGATCCTCAACGGCGACCTGAACGGTCACATCGATGAGACTCGCATCGTCTGGATCGGCCAGGGCCGTGGCGGCGAAGGCGTCGTTCGTGCCTATGACGAACTTGTGACCGGCGGATTCACACCGCAACATTACGACCAGAACGACATCGCGCTGATCAGCACGATTGCGCCGACAGACAATGACCTCGGCACCATGGGCATGCCGGACCTTGCGAATCCATCCGCCGTCGCCTATCACCTGATCTACGGCGCTGCGGACGGCATCGTTGACGGGTGTGCCGATCACGACGAATTGATGCCGTTCAACATTTTCGATCGCGCCACCGGATTCCGTCAGGCGACTTACGTCCATGCCGCCTGGCACAACGCCTTCAACTGCTGTGGCTTTTTCGACTACGACGGCCCAGGTGGAGGCGAACTCGACCGTGCCGACGTCCAGACCATTGCCAAGGGTGTGTATCTCGCGCTCATTCAGCGCTATCTGGAAGGCAACGTTCCGGCCAAAGACTATCTGTGGCGTCAACACGAATCCCTGCCTGTGGTCGGCGACCCGACGGCCGTCGTCGATCGTCTCTATCACGATGCGACCTCGTCAGGCAACTTCGTGATCGACGATTACCAGGACCTCAACTTTGATCCGAACGTGAGCAGTTCCGGCGGCTTGGTCAACTTCGATGCCGGTCTGGGAAACGTCCTGGAAACACTTCTCAACGACGAAGTCTCCGGTTTCACCTGGCTTTCCAGTGATCCCCAAAACGGCATGGTCATGTGCGGCGATGAGGACGACAGCGCCGGCGTCGTCTTCGACTGGACCGTCGGCATGGATCATTTTTATGAGTTCGAAATCATCGCGAGCGAGCGAGACTTCTCCGACAACGCCTATTTGAGTCTCCGCGCCTGTCAGGGTACGCAACATCCTGAAACCATCGCCGAGATCGGCGACCTAACCTTCACCGTGACCCTCCTCGACGGCAGCGGTGGCAGCAGCTCGATCAACATCGGCGAATACGGGGGCGGCATCGAGGAACCCTACGCCCGAGTCGGCACCGGGTTTGCGGCATGCGGCCCCAACCCCGGGTGGGCCAACGAATTTGAAACCGTCCGGATTCGCCTGACCGATTTCCTGACCAACGGTTCGGGGCTCGACCTGACCGACGTCGTGACGGTACGACTCGAATTTGGAAGCTCTTTCGGTTCCTCGCGCGGACGTTTGGGACTGGACAGCGTGGAAGTCACAAATGAGTAATCAAGAACAGATCTTTGATAAACGAAGGACATTGACGATGAAAAAGATAATCCCCGCCAGCCTGATGTTGCTGACCACCGCAGTCATGATCACGACGGTCGTCCTCGCTCAATCCTTCCGCCTTGAAGAGGAGGCCCACGGCACCAGGACAATCCAGCCACACGCGAAAACCACGCAAGGCGCTCCCACTCTGCCGGCCCTTCCTGCCCGGGTGGACGCATTGATCTACGCGCAACCTTTTGTTTTGAAAAAAGGCTACCAGTCCTACTGGTCCAGGGAAAAGCCGTTCATCGAGGCAGGGTATCTCATCGTGCTGAAAGTCGCCCCGGACCTCGTGTATCCCCATGAGGCGGCCACGCCTGTACTATATGTTGGGAATGAAACCGCCGAACGGATCAATGTCGGCTATCTCGATGGCCACGTCATTGCCGTCGTGTCGGACAAAGTCGATTTGAACACGGCCCTCATCTGGTTCGGTACGCCTGACCTCCCGGAACGAGTCGGCGCCGACAAGATCGCAGCCGAGCTTGACCTGGCAAACACCGCCGACCTTGGTTCGACAATCACGACGGAAGAAAGAACACGTGTGCTGACGCAAGCCGGCGGTCCGCTGCATCTTTACGACAAAGTGGAGTTGTTTAGCGAGTCAGCATCGCTGATCGAGAAATATGCACCCTCCGAACAGGACTTGGCTGATATGTTCCGCAGCATGGCCCAACCGTAGGTGGAGGCGCGCCGCTCATGAATGAGAATCACGTCACAGCCATGATCCAAAGCCTGGGCTGGCCCGAAATGCTGGCCATCGGCGTGGTCGCACTGCTCATCTTCGGAAAACGTCTACCGGAAATCGGCAGGTCGCTCGGCAAGAGCTTTATCGAGTTCAAGAAGGGTTTGCAAGAGACCGGCGAATGATCTCAATGACTTGGTCTACTTCGCCGCAGCTTTCAACTCGTTGATGCGCTTGGCCAGCCTACTCTTGCGGCGAGCCGCGACATTCGGATGAATCGTTTTTCGATTGCCGTTCCGGTCAAGAAGTTTAGACGCCTCGCGTAAGGCCTTCTCCGCCGTCTCGACGTCCCGGTGCTGTATCGCATCGCGAACCTTTCGAACCGCCGTTTTGACCTGAGACTTGTGCGCTTTATTTCTTTCGGCGCGAACCTTACTCTGGCGTAGCCGTTTTTGTGACGACAGTGATCGTGCCAACTGAGATCTCCTTGCGTTTCCTGAATCGTCCCATCGCGTTGATCGTGCGCGAAACGCTATATTAAACTAACTTTTGTCCGCCGCGACAAGCTTCTCCAACCGCTGTCTTGCGTCGCGATAATTGTAGTCGAGCTGGATCAGGTGGCCGTACACCTTCTTGGCCTCTCCGACCTCGCCTGATCGCTCTAAAGCCCTGGCCAGCCAATAGTTAAGCGCGAAAGCGACGGAACTGGTCCGGCTCTCCAGCTCATTCACCGCCAGACGAAGCGTCTCTACCGCCTGAGGATAAAACTGCTTGTCATAGAAGCAGCACCCCATGTAGAGACGGCTCTCAGCTCGGACTCGACCGTCGGCGACGGTTTGCTGAAACATCGGAATCGCCTCATCGTAGCGCTTCGCGTAGAAGTAACGAAGCGCGAGCTGAAATTTGATTTTCAAATCCGTCGGATACTGCTTCAGGCGATGCTCGAAAATCTCCGTCTCGGCTTCAAGTTGGCGGCGTGTGTGCGCCTCGATCTGTTCCTTGAGTTCCGCGCTGTCCGGTTTCGCCTTGGCTTTGGTTTCCAGTTCGCGACGGTGACGATTCAATTGACGGATTCGCAGCTCGTCCGCTTTCTGCCTGAAGACATAGTTTCCAGCCGAGTCGTATTCGCTTTCCAGCAACTGGATCGCGTCGTTCTCATTCTCATCCGATTCGATTTTGGTCATCAACGTGGCCAAAGCGAGAAGCTTGTTGGGATTGTCCCGATTCGCCTGCCAATCCTGACGCGCCCTTGCAATAAGCTGTTTTGTCCGATCTTCCGTGTGAACCAACCGCTCGCGATCACGAAGATCCTGCTGTCCGTCGGCATCTTTGAGCGAATCGGTGAAATCATCCGCCCTGTCAAACTTGCCCTTTACGATGGCGAGTTCTCCGGACGCATTGCTTTGGGCCCGTAACGGCTCGGATGAGTCGGGATAATGCCGTGCCCAGGTCTGAGCGATGGCGACATTGGCACGCAGGATATCCATGGCCCCCTGGTCATTGCCGAACTCCCGGGCTGCCTTGGCGATCATGTCCATGGCTTCGCAAGCCGTCTTATAGTGGCCGGCAGACAATTTCTTGGCCGAACTGTAAGTGTCCGCCATCACAGGCGCAATCCATTGTGCAACGACATCACAATGAGTCTTCGTGGCCAATTGCAGGATCTGCTCCATGTAGCTGATATCCGTAGGATCGAGGCCGTGCAGATGAAGCGCATTGTTCAATGACTGTTCGACGTCTTTGCCGCTCGTCGAATACTTGCGCCTGGTCATGAAGTTCGGTGGCTTGCCGCCCTGTTGCTTTCGCGCGGTGGCGACCACGCGGAGTTTTTTTAGTCCTTCGTCGATCGCGTCCGGCCAGTGAGCCAGACCCTGGACGTAAAGTTCGACGGCGTATTCATAATTGCGCAAATCCTCCGCCTTTTTGGCATGGGCAAAGAGTTTTCGGGCTTTGGACTTGCCTGAGTCGGTTCCGGCGAGGCGTTTGTGATCGGCACCATCTCCGGCCGGTGCTCCGGTTTGTTCTTCTTCGTGAATCATAAGCGAATCAGACACCCGAACGTGGCTGGGGGTCCGAGGTTTTCACATATCCATAAGATAGCTAAAATGATTGTATCACAGCACCAAGGCTTTGAGGAGACCAATGTGTGCGCGATCGATACTGCAACCTTGAAGATTATCCATTATCCAGACCCGCTCCTGCGAAAAGTTTGCAAGCCGGTCGAGGTTTTTGACCAGGCCCTGGCCTCTCTGGCCGAACGTATGCTCAAAATGATGCATGAGGCCAACGGTATCGGACTCGCCGGCCCGCAGGTCGGCGTCTTGCGACGGATTTTCGTCTGCAACATCACCGGTGATCCACAGGACGATCTTGTTTTCATCAATCCTGAGTTAACGGACCTTGAAGGCGAGGCTGAGGGAGAGGAAGGCTGTCTCTCGATTCCCGATGTCACGGTGAACGTTCGCCGGGCCCTGAGTTGCACGCTGACGGCTCGCGATCTGAAAGGTCAGGCCATCGAGAAATCGGGCACTGAACTCGCCGCCCGCTGCTGGCAGCACGAGTGCGACCACCTCAACGGTCGTCTTATCACAGACCGAATGTCAGAAGCTGACAAGATTGCCAATCGCCGCTCTCTGAAACGATTGGAATCGGAGTACCGGCGTTAGCCGGAGGCACGTCGGCCGCTGATTCCAATTTCACGAGGAATTTAATGCGTATTCTTTTTTTCGGCTCGGGTGAGTTTGCCATTCCGACCTTTGACTCAATCCGTTCCGACGGTCATGACATCGTCACTGTCGTTACACAACCTGACAAGGCACGAGGCCGCGGCAAAACGCCTAAGCCCACGCCGATCAAGGCTGCGGCCCTCGAAGCAAACGTGCCGGTGGTGAGCCCGGAAGATGTCAACGTCCCCGACGTCGTCGAACATCTCAAATCACTGAAAGCGGATCTCGCTTATGTCGCCGCGTTCGGGCAAAAAATCGGCGGGGAATTACTGGATGCTTTTCCGGCCGGAATGATCAACCTGCACGGTTCCCTGTTGCCTGCGCTCCGCGGCGCCGCTCCGATACAATGGTCGGTGATCAACGGCGATACAGAAGCCGGCGTGACCGTGTTTCGACTTGTCGAAAAGATGGACGCCGGGCCGATCATCACCCAGCGAAGCACGGCCATCGGATCCGACGAGACGGCCGACGAATTGCACGACCGGCTCGCCCGGATTGGTTGCGACGCAGTGCGCGACGCGCTGAAACTCTTGGACGCGAATCCCAACCTGCCTGGCACACAACAGGATGCGTCCAAGATCACATTTGCTCCCAAGCTGAAAAAGACCGACGGTCAAATTGCCTTCGATCAACCAGTCCAATCGCTTGCACATCGTATCTGCGGTCTCTGGTCGTGGCCCGGCGCCACGTGCCGATTTCAGTCCGCCGATGGTAAACGAGACGAATCCGTGACGCTGGCCCGTGCGGTACCCTATGAAGGAAAGACCTCTAAACCCGCGTCCCGCCATGACGTCGGCCGTATTTCCAACGTCATGAGCGTTCAGACCCTCGACAGTGAACTGGCCATCCTCGAAATCAAGCCGGCGGGCGGCAAGCTCATGTCATGGCGAGATTACGTCAATGGCCGTCACGTCCAGCCCGGCGATCGCTTCGTTCCGCTATAGTGCCCAATCTTGGACGGCTGATACCCGGAATGCATACGTTAACCGTCACCATGAGGCGCTAAGTGTCCACCGATCAATCCATTCGCCGAAGTTCTCGTGACCGTGCTCTGAAAGCTCTTGTTCACTCCTACGAAGGTGAAGCCATCTGTCATGATCTGCTCGAAGAATGGCAAAGGGTCGATCCTCTGTCGTCTGCCGATGCCGCGCTTGCCGCCGAACTGACGATCGGCGTTTCCCGTCACCGTCTCACCTGCGAACATATTGCCGCACGATTCTATCGTCGACGCTGGCTGGGACTCCCCGTCCCTGTACGCGTTATTCTCGCCCTGGGTGTGTATCAACTTTGCTGGCTGGACCGAATTCCCGATCACGCCGTCGTCGATCAAGCCGTGCGGCAAGCCAAACGTTACGGGCGTGGTGCAGGCGCGGCGGCAAACGCGATCCTCCGAAAAGTAATCGAATGCCGCGGTGATGTCGTTGAGCCCCCGGATGATCCTGATCCGCGCAGCTATCTGCCGCTGGATCGTGATCGTGGTCGCCTGTTCGGCCAAAATGTTTTCCCCGATCCGACGAGGCGCCCATTGGACTATCTGATCGCGGTGACGAGTCATCCACCCTGGCTGATCGAGCGCTGGCACCGACGGTTCAAACCCAAGCTATGCCGCCAAATCTGCGACGCGGGTTTGCGGCGACCGCCACTGGTACTCCGCCCCAACTCGATACGAACGACCGCAATTGAACTTCGTGACAGACTTCTATCCGAAGGCCATCAAGCAACGTTGACCGGTGAAGATGCATCGGTGGCCTTGGCCGGCGACCCGTCTGTGTCATCTTTGGCGGCTTTTAAGGAGGGCCTGTGCCAGCCACAGGACACCACCGCTCAAGCTGCGCTTCGCCTCAGTCCCCCACAACCGGGGAACGTCGTGATCGATCTTTGCGCAGGCGTCGGCACCAAGTCCACACAGGCGGCGGAAATGATGAACGACTCCGGCATCGTCATCGCGACGGACACAAACACGGACAAGCTGGCCTTGATTTCGGCCAACGCCGAGAGACTCGGTTTGACGATCACCCGTCCGACGTCCATCGAAAAACTCTCAGACTGCATTGCGGATTTGCGATCCCCCCCTGATCTCATCCTGGTCGACGCGCCATGTTCGAACACCGGCGTTTTGGCACGGCGTCCGGAAGCCCGCTATCGAGCCGGACAAAAAAGCCTGCAAGGCCTGATCGAAATTCAGCGAGAGATATTGCGATGTGCCCAGGAACTGGCAAGCTCCACCACGCGAATTATCTACAGCACGTGCTCTCTTGAAATGGAGGAGAACGAAGAGCAAGTGAAGTGGTTCTGTGAAGCTTTTCCCCGATGGCAAGTCCAGCACCAAAAGTTCGTTCTACCAAACGAGGAATGCGACGGCGGCTTTGCGGCGTTGCTGACCGGGCCGTCGTAAGCCATGGATCGAATCCAGTGTGAGAGGAGCATCTCATGACATCTTTTCTTACGTTTGGAATCAGCCTATCGATTGGATAGAATTGCGCTTCGGAGACGCCGATTATCTACGGTCGTCCTGCCGTAATCTCGCCGTGTTGCCGATTGACGAGGGACCGTCCGAATGAGAAGCGGAGTCACGCAAAGAAAGAAAGCCTCGCACCTGGGTTGGGCGCTCGTCACGATCATCTGGTTCTGCGCCGTGGGAACGGGCCTGGCATTCTTATACACCTATGAAACGCGACCTTCATCCTACGAAAGCAGCGTGTCAACTTGGCCCGCGCAAACTTCGATCAACCGGGACGAAGGCAAGTACCATCTCATCATGTTTCTCCATCCGAAGTGTCCCTGCTCGCGTGCCAGCCTGTCCGAAATGAAGCGTATTCTCACAAGGGCATGTGGAAAAGCAACGGTGGATATTCTCTTTGTCCAACCGGAAACGGCCAACGACGCCTGGACCAGGAGCGCCCTTTGGCGACAGGCGGCGGCGATTCCGAGTGTGCGTGTGACAACCGACCATCAGGGAATCGAGGCCGCAAACTTCGGCGCGACGGCTTCGGGACATGTGGTCATGTATGCGGCGGACGGCAATCTGGTGTTCAGCGGCGGGATTACGCAGTCACGAGGACACGAGGGCGCCAATGACGGACGCCATGCGATCATTTCCGTGCTTACTCGGTCGCAAGTTCAAAAAACAAGAAACGGACCCGTGCTGACGCCGACGTACGGTTGCTTCTTCAAAGATGTGAAAGACGATAATCGGTGATCAAGCCAATGGATGCCGTTACAAACGTTAAAGACGAACCGCTTCACGTCCGGGAGCGGACCTCTCAATTGTTGCTCGAACAAACTCGCAATCTTCATCACCGTACCGACCGCCTGTTCGCCGGGCTGATGGTCCTGCAGGTCGTGGCCGGTATCGCGGCGGCCTTCTGGCTTTCGCCGCGCACATGGATCGGCGATACCAGCCATGTGCACATCCACGTGTGGGCCGCCGTGCTGTTGGGCATCGGCATCGCCAGTCTGCCGATTGGCGCAGCCGTGATAAAGCCTGGTGCCCGCCCGACGCGGCATATCATCGCGGCAGGTCAAATGTTGATGTCGGCCCTGCTCATACACGTGACCGGGGGGCGCATTGAAACGCATTTTCATGTGTTCGGGTCGCTGGCATTTCTCGCTTTTTATCGCGATTGGCGCGTTCTTGCGACCGGCACGATCGTGGTTGCCGTTGACCACTTTCTGCGCGGCGTATTCTGGCCGCAGTCCGTATTCGGTGTCTTCGCCACCAGTCAATGGCGCTGGCTCGAGCACGTCGGCTGGGTGATCTTCGAGGATGCGTTCCTCGTCTGGTCCTGCCAGACCCAGGTACGCGAGATGCGCGATCTGGCGCAGCGCCAAGCGCAACTGGAACATGTCAATCGTACGGTTGAGGAAACCGTTCAGGAGCGGACAAAGTCACTGCGACAGAGCGAGGAGAAGTTCCGCTCATTTGTCAATAACGTTCCCGGCGTGACCTACCGTATTACGTGGGGGCCCGACGCCCGGGTTGAGTTTGCCGGCGGCAACGTCGAAGCCCTGACCGGCCTCGACAGTGAATCATTGAGCGACCTGGACCCTGACGAAATCCTGTCCCGCCTTGCACACGAAGAAGATCGATGGGTCGTGGAGGCATTCCCTCAAGCGATTGAACAGGAGGGCCGCTTTTCAGGGGAATACCGCATCGCTCGCACGGATGGCCAGACGCGTTGGATCCATGACGAAGCCCGGGCTGTCGTTCGGGACGGAAGCATCATGCACGTGGACGGCGTCATCCTTGACGTAACCGACCGCAGGGAAGCCGAGGAGGAACTTCGAGAAGTTCGGGAACGGCTGGACATGGCGATCCGCGCAGCCAACGAAGGCCTGTGGGATTGGAATCTCGAGACGGACGAAATCTACTTCAACGACACCGTCTTTACCATGCTTGGCTACGAAGTCGGCGAAGTCCCGAAGACACTCGAAGTATGGAAACAACTCATGCATCCCGACGACCTTCAACGCGCGCTCGCCGAGACCGAACGCCACTTGAAGGGGGAAATCCCGGTTTACCGGTGCGAAGTGCGCGTCCGTGCGAAGGACGGACGCTGGAAATGGATCCTTGACGTCGGCGAGGTGACCCAACGTGATCAGGACGGCTCTCCGACCCGTATGTTGGGGGTTCACATCGACGTCACGGATCTGCGCGAAGCTCGCGAACAGGCGGAGGCGGCGGACAAGGCCAAGAGCGAATTTCTGTCCAACATGAGTCACGAGCTGCGCACGCCGCTTAACGGTGTTCTTGGCTATACACAGATTCTTCTCAACGACTCCAGTCTGAACAAAGACCAACAGCATGGCTTGAGCGCGATCCGAAATTGCGGCGAACACCTTTTGACGCTCATCAATGACGTCCTGGATCTCTCGAAAATCGAAGCGGGGCGACTCGAACTCGAATCGAACGCCTGTGACCTGCATGCATTGCTTCAGAGCGTGCACGACGTTTTCGCGCAGCGCGCCGCCGACAAAGGATTGCAATTGGAAATCGACGTGGCCCCCGAAGTCGCTCGCGCAATCAGAACGGACTCGACCAAACTCAAGCAGGTCCTGGTCAATCTCGTTGGAAACGCGGTCAAGTTTACGGAACGAGGACACGTGCGGTTGTCGGTCTCCGAAACGACGAGTCAACAGCTTCAGATCGCCGTTTCCGATACCGGTGTCGGTATGGCGCCTGAGGACGTCGAGGACGCATTCGACCCGTTCAAGCAGGCCACGGCAGGCAAGCAGGCCGGAGGAACGGGGCTGGGACTGGCGATCAGTCGCCGCATCATTGAAGCGATGGAGGGAAACCTGACCGCCGAGAGCCGCCTCGGCAAGGGCAGCGTGTTTACGCTAAGGATTCCACTCATCGAGGAACGCGAGGAAGCGCTGGCCGCGGTGGTTACGCAGACGCTCGGAAACAGTGCTCCGCATCTGCCCGGGGGTATCCGGAAACGTATCCTCATTGCCGATGACCGTGAGGAAAACCGAGACGTCCTGGATCGCCTGTTGCGAGGAGCTGGGTTTGACACCATTGTCGTCAACGACGGTCAGGCGGCGCTCGATGTCCTCACGCGGGAATCCATCGACCTTGTGCTGATGGACGTGCGGATGCCTCGCCTCAACGGCATTGAAGCGACGCGCCGAATGCGCCGAGAACCGCGTCTAAGCAACTTGCCCGTGATCGCGGTGACCGCGAGTGTCTTCCCAAATCAGCGACAGCGAATCATCGAAGCCGGCTGCGACGACTTCCTCGGTAAGCCGCTTCGATCTGATGAGCTGTTTGCCAAATTGCAGCAGCATCTCGACATCACATGGGACGCCGATGCCGGGGACAATTCGGCGACTCGTGCATCCGACGCGCTGCCCCCTGCGCCGCCAGACGCGCTTGAAGACATCGCAAGACGGCTGCAAGATTTCGTTTCCGTCGGCGACTTCGGTGCCCTCCAAGACATGGCAGACGAGCTACTTACTCGCAACGACAGCAGGCAGATTTTGGGAACGGAGTTGTCCCAACATGTGCGCGACTTTGACCTCTCCGCCATAAAGGCATTGGCTGAAAAGATAACTGCAGGGCTGGACACATGACGACAAACGCGAATGCAAACAACTTGGACGACCTCCGTCCCACAATCCTCATGGTTGATGACAATCCGACGAACCTGCAAGTACTTTTCAAGACATTGCAAAGCACGGGGCACCGACTACTCGCAGCCAAGAGCGGCGAGGAAGCGGTGGAGATCGCGATGAAAGCAGGACCCGATTTGATCCTGCTCGACATCATGATGCCACCCGGCATCGACGGGTACGAGACGCTCAGGCGTCTCAAAGCGAACCCCGAGACCTCGGGTAGCGCGGTCATTTTTCTATCCTCACTAAACGAGACTGATCGGAAAGTGCAGGGATTCGAGGCCGGCGCTGTAGACTACATCTCCAAGCCCTTCCAAGCGGAAGAAGTCGTCGCACGCGTCAACACTCATCTGACAATTATTCAGCTTCGCGCCAACCTTGCCCGACGCAACGCCGAGCTTGAGGAATTGAATCGAAGAATGTGCACCGACTTGGAGGCCGCGGCCAAGGTGCAACGGTCTCTGCTACCGACGACACTACCGACTGCGGAGGGTTTCGAATTCGCCTGGAGATACAGACCGTGCGTGGAACTCGGCGGAGATGCGCTCGATATCTTTCGAATCGATGATGAACACATCGGCATGTATTTGCTCGATGTCAGCGGACACGGCGTTCCGTCCTCACTGTTGGCCGTGACCGTGGCACGCAGCCTCGCGCCTCGCGCGGATCGAGCGTCGCTGGTCGTGGAGCCGGGATGGGATCAGGGCACGTTTCAGATCGTCCCTCCGAAGGAAGTTGCCCGGCGTCTGAATGTTCTCTATCCCCAGGATGAAAAGAATCCACACTACTTTACGATGTTCTACGGAATACTGCATCTTCAGAGCGGCCTGCTGCGCTTCGTATCGGCCGGCCACCCGTCACCGATGCTCATTGCCGGTGAAGACGTGCGTGAGTTCACAGATCAGAACTCATTTCCGATCGGCATGATCCCGGAGGCGGAGTATGAAGAGGTCGCAATCACCGTAGAGCCGGGCGCGCGACTCATCGTTCACTCAGACGGGATACACGAGCAAAGGAGTCCCGGCAACGAGGATTTTGGAAGAGATCGAGTGAGCAAGCTTGCCAGCGCGTCGTCTGATTCTCCAGACGAGGTCTGCGACCGTGTGCTGGCGGAGGTGCAAAACTGGGCCGAGTCCAAGTCCCTCGATGACGACTTGTCCATGCTCATCCTCCAACGACCCCAAGGAGAGAATCCAATCGCGCGATGACGGTGCTGTTCGATTGATCATCCGCGGTCGTCATCGTCCAGCTCCATGAGGTCTCTTATTTCATCTGAACCGACGGGCCAATCCCGGCGATGACGCCCATGCGAGAAAGACAAGCCGTACAGTGCTGCCGCGACAAAAACAAAACCGATCACGGCGACCCAATATTGCCCCAGCCCGCAGGCCATCCCCAGAACCATCGAGAACAAGAGGATTGTCGTGTCCTTGGGATCACTGATCCGAGTGCGATAGTGGATCAAGCCGATCGTGCCGGCAAGACCAAAAGCACGGACCAGATTGTTTCCAACGACGAGCCAGATCATGGCACCGCCGATGGCCAGCAACACATGAGAGTGAAGAATTGATTTTGAAAGCGTCACCCCCGTAAAAGTTCGTTTGTAAATGAACGATAGTCCGAAACCAACCAGGCAAGCCACCGCCAGCCGTACGATAATTTGAACTGGCGGAAGGGCAACGGGTGGGCCGCTCGCCGCGTTCATCAGTTCATCCAAAAACTCCTTCATACATCCCCTCCCTCAGGCTCTCCGTTCAGAATAACCTTTTCAACGGCTCGCGCATATTTGGAAAAGCGTCCCGAACGCGTTATTCCCAAAGCACCGAGAAAATCAAAGAACCACGGCGGCCTGCCGCCGGCATACTTCACTTCGAGGATGATTCCATCCAATTTGACGATACGCTTGGGCCGAGTTGAATAGAACGTCAGATTTCGATCCACGGTGATTCGAACCTCTCTCGAAGACGCTTGCTGAAACGCCATGCGTTCATAATCGACGCGAACGACAGGGCGGAGCGCATGCCTGGTGACAAGATTGCTCGCAACACGATAGATTCTGGGAAGTTCCCGGCAGTCCGCATTCAAATCTCGAAGCCGATCGCAAATATCATTTCCGGCCATGAAATCGGTAAGCCGGTCGGCGCTGGAGCAAAAACGTCGTTTGAGGCTGTTTCCATTGTGCTTGATCTTTACTTCAACCCAGCACGCGCGCTCAAACGCGCCCTCGTATCCATATCGTCGAACGCGAACCTTCGTTCGGATCGGCTGAGCTTCCTGATATTCGCGATAACAATCCAGCGCAGGCGTATCCAGGTAAACGCTGGAGACGTTGGACACATCATGGGCACCGTCAAACCTCTCGACCGGCAGATATTCTCTTGCGCATGAGACGACCCTGTCCCACTGATGATTTAAAAGCGGAAACTTCATTTCCCGTCGCTGGATCACGAAGCGAAACGGAGCGTTCATATTGCCGTCTCTCTCACGATCGTATAGAATAATCCAGGCTTGCCTGAGCCTGGAGTCCGACAAGATTCACAAAGACCAGAGTAGATGCGAAACACCGAACACCGGTTGGAGCGTAAGACAAACTCAATTATCACAGTTGAGTCCATCTTTGCAAGGGCCGGTCCGACGCAAACGCCGGTCTTTCGTTAGAAGATTGGGTGAAGGTCATCGAAAACCATCGTTGTTCTGAAAGGAAATAGACGATTATCTCACCTTGCTCGTGATAGAATGCTTCGGCCCCGGGCTATGATTAGCATCAAGCCCAAAAAAAGGCGTATGCGACATGCGTCAGAGAGCATTTACACTCCTCGAAATATTGGTCGTGATTGCGATCATTGCACTCCTCATCGGAATTCTTACTCCTGCACTCTCCGCAGCACGAGATCGAGCCAAGACCGCCAAGTGTCTAAGTAATCTGCGAAGCCTGGGAACCGGTTCCATATCGTACTCCGTATCATCAGACGGCTATCTTTGCAGCGGGCAGGCCGACGCGCGCCCGGGCATGAATCTGGACGCCTCGATCACGAACTTGGCTCAAACCGGTATCGACCGGGTCGGTTGGATCGCAGATCTCGCAAACAGCCAGCTTTGCCTTCCCGGCAAGCTGCTGTGCCCCGGCAATCTCGGCCAACAAACTCAGAGTTGGGGACGCGCACTCACCGTCCCCGGTGGGTCGTCCTACTACACGCCGGGCAACTTCATCAATTTCAGAGACAATCTCGGGTACAACTCCAATTATTGTCAAAGCTGGTACATGGCACACACACAATACGATGGCACGACGGCACTTGTCTTTAACCGTGATCTAATGCATGGTTCCATGGGACCGCTGAAGGTTGCGATGATGGCCAACGCGGACGCCTCGAGAGTGCCGTTGCTGGGCGATGCGCGAGCGGCACGGGATGAAGTTTTCAATCACAGCGCCCAAGGTTATGGCGCTCCCGTTCGCGAAACCAAGAGCGTCACGGACGGACCCTGGTGGCAGGATCAAGGCAGCGGTTCTTATGCCCTCGCCCCTTATTCCTCCTTCAGACCCTATGGCATTCAGGATTGGGACGACTTTGGTCCCGCGCACCGTGGCCGTCCATTTCAGAATGACGAGGAACACGGATTCACTGCCGGCAATCTTCTCTTCGGCGACGGGCACGCCGAGACGTTTCGGGATGAATACGATTTTGACGGCGGCGTCATCAGGATCAGGCCCGACGGTGAACTGGATTCATGGGACCTGCGAGGCAAGGTTTTTGACGGCGTACTGACACTCGGGCGACGGTCGATTAGCGCCACGACGTTGGAGTAGCCCGTGTCATACACTTATCACGCCAGGGCGATTTCGCGAATTGAAATTCTGGTCCTTGTTGTCGCTGTCGCTTCTTCAATTGCGTTCGGCATCTGGTTCTGGTCAAGAGCTCGTGAAGAAGCGCGCGCGAAACAATGCATGGCCATTCTTCAACGCTACGGCAAGGTTTTCACGCGATACACGGACGATCACCAGGGCGTATTGCCTTATGAAAATGTCGGCGACGAATCGCTTGGACACATCCCTTGGTACGATGCCTTGGAACCCTACCGCGAACCTGGGCAATGGATCTGCCCCTCCGTCGACCGTACGGTTCAGAACCATCTCGAAGCGTATCGCTTGAACAGCAAACTGGCTCGCCCTGGAGCGACTCCTCCGCAACCCTATCGATCGCTCGATTCCATCGATCAACGAGATGCGACGGTGATTCTCTTCGACGCGGAATACGGCGGAAAGGCACTCTCACTCAAAGGAAAATTCAAAGACGCGGATTTTCGCCACAACGCCTCGCTGAACATGCTGTTTGCAGACTGGCACGTCGAGCGGCTGACCGAAAAGGAACTCACTGATGCGACGAACTGGCTTCCACCAAAAATCATCTGGGACCCGGACATCGGGAAACAGGCCCATACCAAGTCGAATGAAATCGATTAGACCGAACATGGATGAATTAGGGTTTCATCGGCTTCAATCGCCGATCCTCCTCGGAGAACCAGGATCGCCGGCCAATCGACACTCGTTCGCCCTTTGCACTGAGCATGATCGCCACGGACGGATCCGTGGATGTCAGGACACCTTCACGAATCATCCCCCCCTCACCAATCACTTTCGCTTCGAATGGCGAGAGAATAAGAACGTCCGGTGAGATTTCGATCTCCAATCGTCCGCCTGACATGCAGCCCCAGGTTCTGCTCCACTCGATCTCGGTCAACCACATATTCGTAGGACGCGTCGGGTCGCGTGTCGTGCCGCGGATCGACAGTTCGGTTCTTGTTTCCTCGGAAACTGATAATCTCCGGTTTGACCGGACATTCAGCATTTGTTCAATCTTTGTCGCAGCGACGTCATCAAGTTTCTTGGAATTGAGCGATGACAAATAATTCTCATCGGATAGCAAATCGTCGAACATGGGCGCCATCGATACAAGGGGAAGCCGGACGGTCACGCGAATGTTCGTTCTCGTATCGATGGTGACCGCAGGATCGCGGGGCGGTCCGGGCGGCGATTCCGCTGCATCAAGGCATACGACGTTCCCGCCACTGGTCAGCAGGACATTGCCCTGAACATCGCCAATTTCCCAAGACAGCGAAATTCGCCCACGCAAGATCCTGCCGGCTGATCGCGGCATCCAACGTAGAGACAAAGGCCAGGAGGATGGCTCAACAACGGAATTCAGCCGTATCTTGCTGCCCGCAACCTCAGATGCGATTGCATGCCGCTCGTTGTATCGGTCGCGCAGGCGGACGCTTTGCGACAACCATTTTGCGCACTGCCGAACTCCGAACTCCTCTCGGTCGTTCCCGAGAACACCGAGTGTGTGCGTATCCGGCTCCAGTAGCATCGAGACCTTTCGCGGCGTCAACTTGATTTCACCCCGCAGCTCGACGACCTGATGTGCAGACGCCACCAACGAACAGGTCGTTATGACAATGAAAAATGCGGGAACGCACGGTGAGGGTAAGCGCTTATTCGGAAGCATGGACGTCGATCTCCATAAAGAAAGTCCCCTGCCCGATGTCTTCAACCACCCAAAGCAAATAGCGATGTTTTCCCAGGCCGTGGGGTTCACTGACGACCGAACTCACGTGCACGCCGCCCTCACCAAGAAAATCGGAGTCAACAACGCCGAGCAGTGTCCATTCTCCGTGTTGTCCGGCCTGAAACCCGGCGTCGGGCATGGTGTCGCCCCGAGCGCCCCAAAGTGAAAAGTGCTGAGGTGCACGGTTACTCGTGTGCCAGGAGAATGTATTGACCCGTCGAAGGTCGACTTCGCTGCCGAGGTCCACGAAGAACCTGCCGTCCTGTTCGTACCAGACGCACCGATCCGTATCGTCCGAATGTCGAGCAACGAGGCCGTCATTCAACCGCGGAAGACGGTCGCCCTTGAGTCCCGCACTCTGGTGAGGTGGATACTTGTCATCAGGACGAAGCGCGCGGAACACTCGATCTGGCGCCGACGAGGCATCGACGAAGTCTTTGCTGGACGGCGTAGCGAGCACCAGTGCCTCCACGGCAGGCGCGCGTTCCGCAACGGCCCGCCCCGTCGGCTTGATCGCCTCATACACCGGTTTTGTTTGCGAAGGATACTCATGACGCAACGTCACAACACGGCCCTCGGCGAAATCGTCATACAACGGCACCGCCGGGTGAGCGCCAGGGAACGAGTCGTCAAGAACTGTGGCGGAAAAAATCTTGATTCGCGGCTTGTCCGGCAGTGTCATCGTGTTTGCGCCGATCGGTCGCTCCAGGCCATATCTGAAAACATAGCAAAACCGGTATGCCTCGTTGCCGAATTGCGGATGATGACGGTGCGTGGCGAACCAGGTGATCGGATCGCGCTTAACATAGGCCGGCACAAAGCCCGTCACGCGACCCTCCCAGCTATGAAAGATTTCAGGCGGCTCCTCGTTCCAGATGCGGACGTCCCACTGCCCGACAAAGCCGGTCCACGACTGAATCACACGCTCCTGCGAAAGGTCGCCCACGCGAAATGTCCCCTTGATGTCGCGATCTCCGGACACGGCGGCAAGAAAAACCAATCTGTTACCTTGGGTGTCGGGGAGTTCGATCGATTGACCACGGCACGAAACCGCATTGGCCAGGCCGTCCTTGACGGGACCGAGTTTGAAACGCACTCCACCGGTATGAACGGAAGATGGCCAGACTTCCGCCGGAATGGTGCGCCCCGCATCATCCATTGCACCATCCGATCGATCGCCGTCCTTGCTTATGACGTCGGTATCGAACGGCAGATCGACCGATGCCGCCTTTCGTGCGGATCGCCTTTGCGGGGCCGGCGCCGGGTCAACGGCGATCGCCTGCATGGCATAAGCAGACAGCTTCGTTTCGATCACGCCTTGCTTCACTTCAACATCACCGATCTCGCGCTCCTGACCGTCCACTTGCTTCGCGGATGAGACGCCCGAGCCGAACGCGAAACGGGCCGTCGTATGTTCTCGTCCATGCTGCTCCTGAAGGCGAACGATGACGGCATCTTTTTCTTCTGCCAGCTTGATTGCACTGACGCCGATGCCCGGCTCCTTGATCGACAGCAGCGAACTCGTGCGTCCGGCCGGGCCATCGTGTTTTGGGGTCGAGAATGTGAGCATGGGATTGTTGAACCGCTTTGCGTGAGCGGGAGATTCAGCGTCGCGCCAGTCTCCCGAGTGCCCCGCCACGGCGTAGCTCATCTTGTGAATACCCCAATCCTGGCTGTGCTGATCCTGGTACGTGCTCGAGACTTCCGGGCTATACAGCAAAGTCAGACGAAGTTCTTCATCGTTCGGTTTGTCAGATGCATATTTGCAATCCTCGAGGATGGAGATTCCGAACTCACCCGAGCAATCGGTCAGGTCGAACCACTCGTGGCTTGGAACTTCATATTTTTTCGAATCATTGTTCCCCCGTGCGATTGTTCCCGTGCCCCAATTGTATGTCGCCCTGGCGTTCGACGCCGTCAGCGGAAACGACGCCTTAAGCGCGACGCCGGCGCTTTGCCAATCGATCTCCGTGTCGAACCGTAGAATTTCGTCGTGCCCGTTGTGCTCGAGGATGAGCGTCTGGTCGATGACACTATTTCGGGCACGGCGCTTGACTTTCAACGCCACTCGCAATGGGCCCTTTTCCACGACGCGCACGCGCGGCGCACCGTCCACATATCCAATCGGCGGCTGACGACGATCGTCCCAGTCCATGTTCCAGGCGGGATACTGCTTGGGGCTTTCGTGGGTAAACACAAGACGATGAGGTTTTCGAAGCAGCTCTCGCCCAAGCTGCTTGTCGAAGATGCTGGAGACGTCGCCGTTTGCATCCAGCGCTACGCGATAGCGGGCATTTTCAAGCCCCCTCTCGCCGACGCGCAACGGGGAATCAGAATTGGCGTATGCAGATGCGGCCTGGCGGACGTCGTAGATCGAGAGTCCAACCGCGGGAATTTCCGCCGCAAACAACAAACGGACCGTGCCGTCATGGCGCTCCAGCACCTGCGAGGGCACCTCTTTATGATCCGGCCCGTACACACGCACCGGACCTCGGCCTGGCGCGGCGACGCGCGCTTCGACCAGCTCCTTTCGCGCAAACTCAAGCGGGTTGTAGACAATTAGAGGCGTTCCCTGAGCGGTCGTGTCAAGAACACTTGACCACAACTCAACGGAATCCGTCAAAATGGATGCGAAAAGATTCATGGCGACGAATTCATCGTTCCATGACCAGTTGTACGCCTTCGGAATGCTCGTTCCAGGTAGAATATCGTGCATTTGATTGGCCAGCAGTCGAACCCATGCCTGTTCCAGCGTCCTTCGGGGATATTCGGCTGCGCCGATCCAGTGTGCCGCGACGGCGGCCCGCTCGGCTGCGTCGGCGAGTCGTTCGCCTTTACGATTGCAGCGCTTCATGAAACATTGTGACGTCAGCGTCCCTGCCGAATGTTCGGTCAGAAGCATATCGCCACGATATCTGGGCAATTGCTTACGCTGCCCGGGCGTGACGTCCTTGAAAAACCGATCCGACGAAGCGAGCTTGACCTGAAACAGGCCGTCTTTGTTTCCCATGCTGCCGACATAGTTGCGCACATCTTCCACGCGCGGCGCACCGCCGATATCCCCCACACCGTAATAGTGGTAATCCGCAAAGATGCCGAACCGCCGACCGTTTTCGTCGATTCTTTTCGCCCATTGCGCGTTACGGTCGACCCGTCCCTTGACGGCGCCCACATATGCGCCGGGGTCCAGCGCCGCCATCACGCTGCTGCCGTCAGGCCCTTCCCATACGCCAATCTTGAAGGGAATACCCACGGCGGAACCCCACGTCAGTTTTTGCGTGGAGAAGCCCAGGAGACCGCAGTGAGCCCAAATGGTCGGCATGGACGCAGGAAAGCCGAAACAGTCCGGGAGCATGAAGTCCACGCTTTCCCGGCCGAATTCTCGACGGAAGAAAAGATTGCCATAGAGAACCTGACGTACGACGGACTCGGCGGAAGGCACGAGCGCATCACCTTCGTCCACCGACGAACCGGACACAAACCATCGACCCTCGGCGATGTACTTCTTCAATCGCTCATAGAGTTGCGGATAATACTCCTTCATCATTTCATAGCGGACCGACCCCGTGAAGCTGAAGGTATAGTCTGGAAACGCTTCGAATCGCTCAAAATTTTGCAAAAGCGTGTCGCGAACATAACGATCGATGGTGATCGGAAAGTCCCAGCGCCACTGCGTATCCAGATGCGCGTAGCCCACACAGTAGAGAATGCGTTCATCCGACAGATCGTGCTGGGGCGTCGTGACCGAGCGCGTAAGTCGCTGTGCCGCATTTTCGCCATCGGCCCTCACCGGCGAGGACGAACTGAGGACCCCGAACACCATGACGGCGATCACCCGTGGGAGAACCGACGATGCTGGAAGATGATTCATCGGACACCAGCCTCGCGCGTGCCAAGTGCCTGCTCGATTTCCTCAAGCGGAACGCCTTTTGTCTCTCGCATGGATATGATCACCCAAAAGAGTTGTAACACCATGAATCCCGTGAACATGGTAAACACCCATGCCCCGCCAAGCCCGGATAATAGCGATGGAAAGGCAAAGCTCAACGCCGCGGCCCAAGCCCAATGCGTGAGTCCGCCCAACGCCTGGCCCCTGGCGCGAACCGCGTTTGGAAAGATTTCACCGATGTAGACCCAGATGACGGCCCCCTGCCCTACGGCATGCGATGCAATGAACAACGCCAGCGCCGCCAGGACAATGATGTTCGACGTCGGTCCGAAATCGGGTCCATAACGAAAAAACGCCGCGGCCGCCGTGCCCAGGCTTGCGATATATCCGACGGATCCGATCAGCAACAAGTAGCGTCGACCGAACTTATCGATCATCGCAAGACCGACGATGGTAAAGACCAAGTTGGCGACTCCGAGCCAAACGGGAAAAAGAAGAGCCGCGTCTTCGGATGCGCCCGCGTTGCGAAAGATCGTCGGCGCGTAATAGAGGACGGCATTGATTCCTGAAAGTTGATTAAACGTCGCCAGCGCCAGCGCCAGAAGTATGGGCTTGCGATACCTGCCGCAAAAAAGCGGCTGGTAGCGTTGGTCCGCCGCCGCCCTGAGGGAATCCCGAATGGCCTCGATTTCGGCGTCGATGTCGCCGCCATCGGTGCCAACCAGCCTAAGCACTTGGCGCGCTTCGCTTTCGAGCCCCTTTGCCACAAGCCAGCGCGGACTCCTGGGCGAGAAGGACAGCAGCATGAGGAAAACGACCGCCGGAAAGACCTCGGCCCCGAACATCAATCGCCACTCAACCTCGTGGGTCCATCGAAGATGGGCCTCCTGCAACGACGCTGCCAGGCCCGTGCCCACATCGGTCTCCACGTGCCACTGCCCAAATTGTGAGATCACATAGTTGGACAGGTAGGCGACGAGAATTCCGATCACGATGTTCAGTTGAAATGCGCCGACAAGCAAGCCCCGATAGCGCGCCGGCGAAATCTCCGCGATATACATCGCCGAGATCACAGACGCCCCGCCGACACCGACTCCTCCAATCCATCGAAATAAGACAAACGACACCTCGCTCCATGCCAAAGCGCTGCCGGTTGCTGAAACCGCGTACAAAAGACCGATGAGCAGAAGCGAATTTCGCCGTCCCAGGCCGTCGGCTGCGAATCCCGCAAAGGCGGCGCCGAAAATCGTGCCGATCAGCGCACTTGAAACGGCAAAACCAAGCCGCCCGTCACTAAGAGAAAAGACGCTCTGTAAGGCCTCGGTCGTGCCGGAAATGACCGCCGTATCAAAACCGAAGAGCAGACCGCCGAGCGCGGCCGTGATGCACGTCGAGATAAGTCGTGCCTTCAAGAGCGACCTCCCTCACGAGCCGGTCCGGCCCGGCCCATGACGAGCGTCCAATGAGACATGTAACAGACTGTTGACCGCTTGCATGAATCTCGCCCACTCCGATCAGACTGCACTCCATCATAACCGTCTGAAGCGAACATGGCCATTTGTGGCCTTGGTCCCCGATTATCGAACTTCCCAGAAAGGGCATGGCGAAAAAGCTCCGCGCATTTGATCCCATCATGGAACAGACGGGGCGTTCATCCATGAGACCGCGGGAGGAGCCCGGATCCTCAGCCGATTTGATCATGCACTGATACACAGGAGGCCCCTTTGATGAATACGCGTTGTCGCCCTCATCACGCATTCTCCCTGACACTCTTAGCTTTCACAGGCCTGGCCTTGATCTCCGTCGCGCGGGCCCGGGCCGAAACGTTCAACGTCGGCCCTTCGGAATCGATCGCGGCGACGATTGACGACGCCGACAACGGAGATGAAATCGTCCTCGGCCCCGGCACGTACGAGCAAGTCTTCAATCCGGGTGGTAAGGCGCTCACCATACGCAGTTCTGACGGCCCCGCCGTGACGATCTTCAACGGCAAGTCGAAAGTCACCATCAACAACGGTGAAGGGCTCAATACGATCATCCAGGGAATCACGTTTCAGGACACAAACGGCCCTGTGATGGACATCGACGACGCCAGTGGACCCGCGATCGTCGACTGCATCTTCAACAACATCTCCAACAGGGCCGCGCGCGTTGACGACGACAGCACGCCCACATTCACCGGCTGCAGGTTCGACGGCACCGGCGCCGCCAATCACAGCGGCATGGACATCGACGACGGAAGCATCGTCACGCTGAACGATTGCATCTTCACCAATCACGTAGTCGCCAACAACGGCGCCGCCATCATCAGTGATGTCAGCACCATCAACGCCACGGGGTGCACGTTCAGCTTCAATGACGCAGGCCGAGAGGGAGGCGCCATCTTCTACGAGTTTGGCATCGGCGGAAACTTTACAAATTGCACGTTCGACTCAAACCATGCAGGGGTCGTCGGAGGCGGCGCCATATCGAATCGCACGAGCAGTCCGACCTTCGACACGTGCACATTCAACAACAACGACGCCATGCCCTTCATCGCCAGCGGCGGGGCCATCCGCAACGAGGATTTTTCCAGCCCCGCCATCGTCAACTGCACGTTTACCGACAACTTCGCCGAGTCGAGAGGCGGCGCCATCTTCAGCCGCGACTCAAGCAGTGGCACAATCGAAAACTGTACCTTCGAGAACAACACCGGCGAGGACCTCGGCGGTGCCATCGCACTCCTCTTCAGCTCCAGCCCGGACATCAGCGGCTGCACCTTTCGTTTGAACTTCGCCGGAGCGGACAACCAAACCGGAGACGGTGGCGCGATTCAGGCTGACCGTGCCAGCAGCCCGCCCATCACGAACTGCCTATTCGAACAGAATGAAGCCAACGGCAACGGTGGCGCTGTTTTCGTCGAAGAAGATTGCACCTCGGACATTACCGATTGCGTCTTTGATGACAACATTGGTGCGATCGGAGGCGGCATCGCGGTCGCCGAAGGCGCGACGCCGACCATCGGTTTTTGCACCTTCAACCGCAACACGTCCGTAGGCGTCGCGACCGGTGACGGCGCGGGAATCCATAACCGAAACTCCGACCCGACGATCCACGACTGCGTCTTTCGCAACAACGCCGCCGAGGACCGAGGCGGCGGGATCACCAACAACGACAGCAACCCGGTCATCCGCAATTGTCGGTTCATCGGCAACACCGCCGACAGCATCTTCGGCGGCGGCGGCATGTACAATGAACAAGAAAGCAATCCGTCTGTCGTGAACTGTGCGTTCATCGGCAATGCCGCCACCAACCCAATTGGCAGCGGCGGTGGGATGTACAACGATCTCAGCGCACCAACCGTCGCCAACTGCATCTTCAGCGGTAACACCTGTAACGATCCGAACGATGGCGGCGGCGGAATGATCAATGATTCCAGTGACGCGACGATCATCAACTGCACATTCTCCGGAAACACATCAGGGGGACCGGGCGGCGGCATTACGAACGTTGACGGCTTCCAGACGCCCCCCAGTTTCCCGGTGATCCAAAACTGCATCGTTTTCGGCAATACACCGGACCAGATTGCAGACCTGAACGGTTCGGCTGCAAACGTCACCTTCAGTGACATCCAGGACGGTTTCCCCGGCGTCGGGAACATCAACACAGACCCGCGCTTCGTCGACGCCGACGGACCTGATAACACGCCCGGCACCGAAGACGACGATCTTCGTCTCGCCAATGACTCCCCGGCCATCGACGCCGCAGACAATGACGCCGTGCCCGCCGATACGGGCGATCTCGATGACGATGCAGACCTCGCCGAAGCGTTGCCGTTCGACCTTGACAAACTTCCAAGGTTTTTCGATGTCGCCGACTCGCCGGATACGGGTAACGGGACAACACCGATTGTTGACATGGGTGCCTTCGAATCGCAAGGCGATGTGCCGGGCGGAGGCAACGACGACCAGTGTCCCGACGATCCGAATAAGACCGAGCCCGGCCTGTGCGGATGTGGTGTTCCTGACGTGGACCGCGACAACGACGGTACGTGCGATGACGTCGACGGTTGCCCGGACGATCCGAACAAAGCGGAACCCGGCGAGTGTGGTTGCGGAAATCCCGACACCGACAGCGACGGGGACGGGGTGGCCGATTGCAACGACGTGTGCGACGGCTTTGACGATACGGTGGACACGGACGGCGACGGGACGCCGGACGGATGCGACGCACCCGGGCCGGTGGTTCCACCCGCGGTTTGCGGGTTCGGCACGTTCAACATGATGCCCTTGGCATTGTTCGGTGTGGTGATGATTCGAAAGCGTCGCAATCGACCGTCATCGCGATCACTTCCTTAGTGCCGCGGCATGGGCATGAGTTCGCTGATGCGGACGCTCGGCGCGACGGACATCGTCCGTCGCGCCGTCCTCCGCACCGACCGGCATCCATTCCATCTTCCGATAACATTGTTCTCCACGCGAGAATAGGCTAGGCAAAGTAGGGCGAGCTTTGCCCGCCGTGAGCCGGACCGGCGAGTAGAACCCACCCTACGACGACAAGGTCCGTTTTGCGCGACCGCTTGAAACTGCACCAGCCTTTCGTCCGATCCAATAAGTGGGCCGGTGAGATATCCACCGTTGTCGGAAGTATCCAGAAGGTAAACCGAAAAGGAGTGCAATGCCTCTCCGCGGCCAGACAATTGCATCTTCCCCTCCGCGGGACGACTGCGCCGAGATCTCCGACGGGATGAATTCGGATCAACGGCAGCAGCCCGAAAATCCATGCCCTGCGTTTCGTCTGAGCATCGGTCCACGTACGTGGTTCTGGTTGCTGCTTTGGGGTGTCACCGTCGTGGGCGGCCTTGGTTACCTGGCGTCCTACGCAAACAACCCCGGCGCGGCAGCCCGCATGCCGCACGCCTGGCCGGAAGACACCCAGCTCGTCCGTAACTCGAACGGTCCCACGCTGGTCATGTTCATCCATCCCCATTGCCCGTGCACCCGGGCCAGTCTGTCCGAACTGTCGCGAACACTGGCACGGAGCCACGAGCCTGTCGATGTTCTTGCCGTCTTCATTCGTCCCCTGGATTTCAAGTCGGGCTGGGAACGCGGCAGCCTTTGGAACATCGCGACCAAACTACCGGGGGTCAGAACGTTGGTTGATCCGGGCGGACAGGAAGCCCGACGGTTTGATGCCATGACCTCCGGACAGGTCGGTCTCTATGACCGTCATGGCAAACTGCTTTTTTCGGGCGGCATGACGTCGGCTCGCGCCCATGAAGGCGACAACAACGGCAGCTTGGCCGTCAGCACCTGGCTGAACGAAGGCGACTGTATCGTCAGCAACACGGACGTGTTCGGCTGCCCGCTCTTTGATCAAACCGAATCACAATCAGAACGAGGGGAATCATGCTGTCCGCGCTGAGACGACTGATTTTCGAGAATGCCCCTCGCGACGCCGACGAACGGACACGTGCGTTCTTCGAACAGCACCATCGGAGCATCATTCTCCAAACGGACTACATGTTCATGGTGCTGATGGCCGTGCAATGGATCGGTGGCATTCTGCTGGCCATTTTCGTTTCGCCGCAGACCTGGAGCGGCTCGATACCCTCCGTCCATATCCACGTGTGGTCGGCGCTACTCTGTGGCGGCCTGCTCAGCGCCGCGCCGATTTGGCTGGTGTGGCGACATCCTGCTGCACCGCAGACACGCTATGTCATCGCGATCTCCCAGATGCTGTGGTCCGGGCTTCTCATTCACCTGACAGGCGGGCGCATCGAAACACACTTCCATGTTTTCGGATCCCTGGCCTTCCTGGCATTCTATCGCGACTGGAAAGTCCTCGTCCCGGCCACATTGGTGGTGGCTGCCGACCATCTGCTTCGCGGACTCTACTGGCCTCAGTCGGTATTCGGCGTCCTGGTGTCCAGCCCCTGGCGAACCGCGGAGCATGCCGCATGGGTTGTTTTTGAGGACGTCGTCCTGCTGCTGTCCTGCCGACAGGGCATGCGCGAAATGTGGAGCATTGCCAATCAACAGGCACGCCTGGAACGCACGCGCGACATTGTCGAACAGGAAGTGCGCGAACGGACGCGCGAGTTGAAAGAGGCCCAGGTCGCCGCGCTCGCCGCCTCCCGATCCAAGAGCGAGTTTCTGGCCAACATGAGCCATGAAATTCGCACGCCGCTGACCGCCATCCTCGGATTCACCGAAACCCTCTCGGACAATCTGAAACTACCGGAAAACCTCGAGGCGACCGATACAATCAAGCGAAACGGCGAACACCTCCTCGGCGTCATCAATGACATTCTGGACCTGTCCAAAGTGGAATCCGGCAAAATGACGATCGAGGCCCTGCGTGAAAATCCCGTCCGTACGCTCACCGACGTGATTTCGCTCGTCAAAGTCAAGGCCGACGGAGCAGGCCTCGCGCTGGGTTTCGAATTCGTCGGAGAGATCCCGGAAACCATTCAAACTGATCCGACACGCCTGCGGCAAATTCTGATGAACCTGATCGGAAACGCCATCAAGTTCACGGAAGTCGGGGGCGTCAGGGTCATCGGACGCTTTGTCCACGACGCGCACAACCCGTACATGCAGTTCGATATCACGGACACCGGAATCGGGATGACGGAAGAGCAGGTCGCAAAACTGTTTCAGCCTTTCATGCAGGCGGACAACTCGACCACGCGGAAATTCGGCGGCACCGGACTGGGGCTCACCATCAGCAAACGTCTCGCGGAAAAACTCGGCGGCGACATCACCGTCGTCGACACGCGACCGGGCGTCGGCACGCGATTTCGGCTCACCATCGGTACCGGCCCTCTGGACGGCGTGAACATGATGCAAAACCCGATGCTCGCCTTGAATGAAAAGGACCAAGCGAAGACGACGACCGAGGAGGAAAAACACAATATTCAAGGCGTCCAAATCCTCCTGGCGGAAGACGGACCGGACAACCAACGGCTTATCTCCCATGTGCTCAAGAAAGCCGGCGCGGACGTGTCCGTAAAAGAGAACGGCCAACTGGCGATGGAAGCTGCGCTCGCTGCCTGGAACGCGGGATTTCCGTTCGACGTGATTCTGATGGACATGCAGATGCCGGTGATGGACGGATACCAGGCCACGCGCAGTCTGCGTGAGCAAGGCTACACCGGCCCGATCATCGCGATCACGGCGCATGCCATGGAGGGCGACCGACAAAAGTGTGTCAATGCCGGATGCGATGACTATGCCACCAAGCCCGTTGATCGCAAGAAGCTTGTCGCAACGATCGCCCGGCAGGTTCAAGATTCAAAAATGGCATTGGCAAATTCATAGCGGTCGAGTGGAAATAAAGCGCATAGCGCGGGATGTGCTTGCCTGCCCCGGGCGAAAAAGCCCGGGGCTTTAGCGACGATGGACCGAACATTAACGGAGACGAATCGTCACGATTTTGCTCTCTCGCGTACGACGTCGGCCAATGTGTAATCTCCAACGGCGGATCGAGCGTGGGACCAGGCCTTTTCCACCGCCTGTTTGATATCGGGAGCGTAGAGCGTCATGACGGAATTGCCCTCGAGACGGCCGTTCATTCCGGCGATGTCCAGAATCGCGATCTTCTCCGCCGGCCGGCTTAATACGTAGGCCGCGCTTCTGTCACTTTCGACGGCGCACACGATCATGGACGACTCCAGACGGTCGAGCAATCGCTGGGCCGTCGCACTCGTCAACGAAAGTCTCTTTGCGATATCGTCCGCGCTCACCGGCCCACGACCCGCGATAAAAGGCTGGGCGACGGCAACGGCCGCAGCGAGCAAATCTGAGGGGCCCGGCTCCGAGTCCATTGTCTTTTCTGCGATCTCCAGGTCGGTGAGATTGACGGCCGTGTGAGCGAGTTCGGCGCCGAAGAGAAAGATCAACCAGGAGAGATTCAACCAGATCATGAACAACGGAAGAAGCCCCAGCGCACCGTACAGGTTGCCGGTGCCGACGAGTTTGGCGACATAAATTGCGAACCCCCATTTCGCGAGGAGCCACAGCGGCACGGCGACGGCAGCCCCGCCGATGGCCGAGCGAAACTGCACGTGCGTATTGGGCATGTGTTTGTAAACCGCCCCGAGCACGAGAACGCCGACGACGATCGGGGCGGCCCAGGCGCTGATTCCCAGCAACCACGACAAACCCGGCATGTTCTCGACGAGCTGTGTGACTCTCCGGCTTGCATATTCGACGACGATCAAAACGAGCGGACCGAGCGTGAGCACGGACCAGTAAAGCAGCACCCGACGGGCGATGGGCCTTTGTCGTGAAGCCCCGAAGATACGATTCAGCGAACGCTCCACCGTGGTCAAAAGCGTCAACGCGGTCCAGATGAGCAGCGCCACACCGACCGGGCCGATGCGGCCGATGGTCAGCTTCGCCTCGACATCATCGACGATCGATTCGATTTCATCGGCGACATTGAAGACCTTCTCCGATTCCGAGTCCGGCGACGGTGCGGCTTCAAACTCCTCGTCGACGATGGCGATTCTGGTCACCCCGGCGCCTGCCAGAAACTCTCGAAGGCTTTTCTTGCCGTCGTCCAGAACGCCGACGGACTTCAAGACCAGGACGGCCAGCACGATCGCGGGAATCATCGCAAAAATAGTTCGAAACGAGAGCGCGGCACTCATGGCGGCGACATTGTTTTCCCAAAGCCGACGAGCACAAAAACGCCAGAGTTGAATTTGGAACCGTGCGAACCTCGACCAGTGGCCCATTTCCTCGCCGGGCGCGGTCAGCAGCCGTTCGATATGCAGTTTGAAATGTCCTAAAAATTTCAAGACGATCGCTCGGACTCAGGGCTTTTTCTTCTTACGGTCGCCCCACCCTCCCAACAGATCACCGACCAGCCCCTTGCCGATCACTTTTCTCAAAAGCTTCTTCGTATCAACTCTTGAAAAGTCGAGCTTGGGATTCTCCCGCGTGCCCACACAAGGGATCTCCACGCGGACATCCTTCAATTCCTCCGCGTATCTTGAGAGAGGACCGCGAACGGCCAGGCGATTAAGAAGCGCCGGGTGCATGGGAAAAGAAATCACCAGATCGAGCGTACCGTCCAACCCCACCGAACCGCTCAGAATCAGATCGTATTCCGGCGTGAATCTCATGCGGAAGTTGTCGTAGTAGATACGACCGTCCCGTATCAGAAAATCCAACGTGCCGACCTGGATCGCGTATCGTCTCTCGTAGCCGAGACCGCCCAATTCCAGCAACAAGGCCATGAAGCGACCGGGTTGCACCTTCAGCTTGGACAGATCCATGCGTCCGGAACCCCGGCCGCCCCGATTTATTTCTTCGCCTAGCGGCAGCGCAATATCTTTGACATCCAGATTGACAAAGCCCTCCGCGCTCACCATATGCCCGAAGATCGGAACAAAGCGACAGAGAAGCTGTTGGCCGAGCTCCGGAGTCACCTCAATCCCTTCGAGAACCCGAAGCTCGCCGGGGACGATCAATCGGGGAGGGTCGGAACGGAGATCAACGTTGCCTCCCAAGAAAACTCGACCGCCGGCGCCACGAATCTTCGTCACCGGAAGATGGATTTGCCCATTTTTCAAGACGGGATTCAGGACGGCTTTTCGCATCATGACGCCGAAGACGGTCGCCGAGCCCCAACCTGTTTCCATGTTCCCGCCCAGCTCTTGAGGAATGGTTTCGACATTCGGCCGGCTTGCGGGGCCCATCACTTTGAAGCGACCTGCTCCCTTGCCCTGAAGCGCGACCGTCTTCGAAGTCGAAGGCGACAACTGGTGGAGCACTTTGGTGAGTTCGTCCCAACTGGCCTCATATTTTCCGTTCAGGTTCAGCTCACGTTCCGTGCTATAGCGGCTGACGTCCCCCTTCATGTCAGCCGTGAGTAATCGGGAAGTGAGCTGACATTGTCGAACGTTGATCTTGTCGTCGCCATGAGTCAACACCGTGTCATACCTGAATCTAAGGTTGTCTCGAACGCGCGATCCGTCTTTTGTCGTCATCTGGAACCCGTCGACCGCGCCGTCACCGGTGAGTGTGAACCCGCCTGCATCCGCTTTGCATAGGGTCTTGATCGTCAGTTGACCGGACAGGTTCGGAACCGTTTTCGACTTCGTCATTCGCGCGACAACAGGCATGCAGCGCGACAAATCAGCATGGGCATTCACGTCGCCGCTCAGGATCAAATCATCTCCAAAGTTGCACTGAACCGCCTGGACCGTCGCCTTGGCCAGGCTGCTTTCAAGCTTGGCCAATTGCACGTCCAACTTCTCGCCGTCCGCTGATAGCGCAACGCCGGACCATTGGCCCCTCACTTCGGAGCCGAGTGATTCTCGGCCGACGGCGCCGTTACGCAGCAGGAAACGCCCCTCGGAATGCATCTCTGCCTGGCGAGACGGCTTGTCGAGCTTGGATTGCAGTTGCAAGTTCCCCGAATACTGCCCAAGCGCGTCCACCCCCATGGAAGAGGCGAGGCGACCGACAAGGCCGAGGTCGGCCTGATCGACGTTCACGTCGGCGTGGAAGGATTCCTGCTGAAGGTCGTACCAGCCGGATGTGCTGATGTTCATGCCGTCATCGATGGTCGCGTCGGCCCTGTTCACAACGAGCTTCGGTTTCTCATGCCCTTTAAGTTCAACCTCGCTATTTTGGTTCAGCGTAAGACGATTTAGCTGAAAGCCGCCATGACGGTCTCGGTAACGTACGCCGTCCGCCACCAGGCTCGATTCAACGGCCAGTCGTTGGCCACCGGGATTCGAGACCGATACGTTGGCCGAAAAACGACCGCCCAATTCGAATGAGCCGATGTCAAAAACCTGATCGAACTGCTGCTGGAGCTTTTCGAAATCCCCCGCGAGTTCCGCCTGTAAGCTGGAGAGTGTTCCCGTCGCGACCACCTGTCCGAAACCGGACTTCAACTCCGCGCGCTGAACGCGGAGCCCGTCGCCGGAATCCGAAAGCACGTCAACGTCGATCGTGATCGGCTCCCAACGCGTCGTACGCCCATCCACGGTGGCGGAGAGATCGGCAAGTTCAAGCTGGGCTTTGGCCGAAGGAAGTGCCCCGCCTTTGATCGACACGTTGCCAAGTGCGAGCCTCCCTGCAGTGATTTCGCTGCCGGGGCGAATCTTCAGCAAGTCCGGCACCGCTTTGGCAAGCGAAGGCAGGTCCACACGGCCCTGGGCATCCAGTGTGAAATCGGGAAGCTTAATCGGCTTACCATCCAACACGGCGGCAAGCATCTCGTCCAAAGAAACATCGACGGCCTTCTCCGACAATCCGTACGAAAACTTTGCCTGTGTCGTACCGGCTTCACCTGCCAAGTTGACCTCGCCGTCGAGCCTTTCCTTGGAGGCGATGATCTTGGACGTCAGCTGCAGATCGATTGGACGAATCTCCGCAACACCCTCTCCCGCGGCCCTCAGTCCTGCGAAGCGGGCGTTCAAATCACTAACGACCTGCCCGGACTTGAATTCCGTCTCAATATCCAGATCGGCCCGTCCTTCGACCGTCGAATTCTTCAGCGCAACTCGGCCGATCGGTTGCAAATCAACATCGCCCTCCGTCCGAATTCGAAGACGGCCTTCCGCTTCGGTCGGTGTCAACTCGCCCGCGGAAATCAGTCGGCGAACTTCGATCTCTCCGGTCAGCTTCTTACCGTCGGCGAGCGTCATTCCCAACGTCGCATCCATTCCACCCGAGGACTTCAGGTCGACCTTCGAATTGACATCCGATACTTCGTAACGTCTGCCATCCGCGCGGACCACCTTGACGCTCCCGTTCGAAACAGAAATGACGCCGTCCGGAAACGAAATGTCACTCTCCGTGTCCGAGGGGTTCTTCAGGCGAAAGGCATCGGCAATGGAAACACTCCCGTCATCCGCGACGTGAAGTACGACCTCCGGTGAATCAACGTTCACCTGGTCGAAGGCGCTCAGGGCGCCAATGGCATCCCATACGCCGCCGTCAAAGTTCATGGCGTCGACATGGAGGACGTCTCGACCGGACGGGTCCGAGACCTTGAACCCCTTGGCTTCGCATTTGCCGAACCACGAGAGCGACATCGTGGTAAGGGCAATGTCACCTTGAAGCCGGCCATTCACGATCGAAAGGATCTGATTACGAGCGAGTTCTGTCGAAGCGATCGTCGGCGCGAAACCGACCAGGGCACCGATGAGCGCGCACAACAAGAACCCGGCAAAGAAAAAACGCCTCAGCCATCGACGCTTTTTCCTGGGCTCTTGTTTAGCTGGTGTTTTCGTGTTTGTATCCGTGCCGCGAGCGGCATCGCCGTCCGTTTGGGGTGCCTCGTGGGCCATGATCAGTCCTTCTTAACGCAGCCTGACGGCTTCACGATGAGTCCGGCCTCCTTGCCCTTATCAAACCAACACGACGGCTCGTTGCCTATAAGAAAAAGAGGACCAAGTCTATGATCGCAAAAATCAACCCCAGAATGATATCCAATAATCCCATCACGATCTCCTGCTAAACAAATCACACGTCTCAAAACCTACCGTGATAGACACCCGACCACGCCCTCAGGTTAGTGAGACCGGCGCGGTTTAAGGCCAAGGGTCAACGGCAAACCGCGCTGGGCCGGGAAACAAGTAGTATACCTTCGAGGCAAAACGGGTCCAAATTCAGCCACGATCCACTCGTATATCCGCCGGAATCCGGGCTGCGTCGCTATGACGGAGCCTACAACCCCTCCTGGACCTTGGTCACGACCTTCTTGTTCACGAAGGTAATCGTGATGGACTTCTTTTCGTCTCCCCATTTGACCACTTTGGCGGATAGATCGCCAATCGCGCCCCCGAAGCCGCCGTCCTCGGTCCCGGCGCCGAGAATGCCGATGACGTCGTCCATGCTCATGCCCGGCTCGATCTTTGAGTAATTCTCGAGCGTCACGGGATCTTGAAGAACCACGTAAGCAACGCCAAGCCCGACCAACACCACAAGACCTAAAGCGACCAGTTTTTTCATTTCATGTGCCTCCTCTTCGCGAAGCGCCGCCTATCTCGTAAGAACGTCAATAAATGTGAGTGCTCTCGGTTTCTTCGACCGGCGAATCCAGCTGGTCCCCGGTCATGCTGACCTTGAATCGCACGTCACCGGTGCCGCTGCCGCGCACCACGACCCGGTAGGTGGCCTTCGCCTTGGGGGACAACGATGGCAATGGAGAAAAGACCACGCGCCCGGGAGTCCCGGCGGCCCGCGTCGGTCCGTCAGCCGAAACAAACGTCTGTTCCGGTGGAAGATCACAGGCGATCACGAGGTTCGTTCCCGGTGCCGTCCCCTGATTCAGAATCGTGATTTCATACGTTTCTTTCTCACCAACCTCAATCGGATCATCGACGTCGACCACCTCAAGAAGCAACGCGGGGACGCCGCGAACCCTCAACGTGCACTCGGCAGACGCCTCGGCACAATAACCCTTGACATGCGCAGTGTTGCGGAACTCTCCGGGCTGTGATGCCCTGCATTTCACCTGCACGCTACGAGACCCGCCCGGAGCAATGGTCCCCAGATTCCAGGAGACCTGACCTCTGGTAGCCCGACCTGCATTGTCGGCTTTGAGGAAATCCAAACCCGGAGGAAGGTTGTCCACCAAAACAACATTTCGAGCCGGAGCATCGCCGTTGTTACGGACGGTTATTTGAAAATCGGCAGGTCGACCAATGTAACGCAGGTCGGGACATTCCTTGGTCAGCGTCAATTTGGGACGAACAACACGCGTCCTCGCAATGGAATCTGCAGTCAAACCACCAGCTTCGGTAGCAACGGCTTTGTTCTCAAAGTCCCCGGTCTTCGACGACCTGACCTGTGCCGTAAACTCACGCGATGCGCCGGCCCTGAGATCGCCGGCATTCATGCTGATGTTCGACTTGCCGTCCGTCGTGGTCCAACCCGCAGGGAGTCGATCCGTGATTCTGACGTTCTCGGCCACACCGCTGCCGCGGTTGGTGACGACGAACCGCAGCGGGATTGGATCGCACAGCATCACCTCGCTCGGCGCCGTCTTGACCAGTTCCAACTTTGGTTCGACCACGCGCACACTCGAACAAGCCTTTGTGTTGAAGGTCACCGTGCAACAGGAGGTCAAATCACCCAACCGACTCGCCGTCCCCGATATTCGAAAACGTCGCGAATCTCGAGGACCGAGGCTGCCAATCTGCCATGTCGCGAGATTGCCCTGAGTGTTGCTCGGGTTTGGCGTGACATTCTTGACTTGAAAATCACCCGGAAATTGCTCGGTAAACACGACGTCATCGACCTTCGCGCGGGTCAAATTGCTCAGCTTGACCGTGTATTCAAAAGACTGACCGATGCGAACCTCCTTGGGCATGGTTCGTTCCAGAAGAATCACACTGGTCGCTTCATTCCCCGTCGGATAGGCCTTCCGGGTCACATTGGTGTTTCTGGACTGTGCGTTGACATGGACCGTCGAAAACCCTGCACAAAACATAACCGCCAGAACTCGCAACAAACGGCTATGTTGGAAATGTATTCTCGTCATTTTCGCATTCGCTCCTTCATACTCGTGGTGATCGACTCATAGACAGGCGCGAAACAGCGAGCCCGTCCCCTCAATATACGTGGCCAATTGACCGTCCGACCCAACGATCCATCCATGCGATTCGCGGTCCGAAACAGGAATGCCCGTGCACGACCGGTCGCACTTCCGTGATCGCCGCGTACTATAAGAAGCCCGGCATCCCTGTTCAAGGCACGGTTCGATTAATTCAGCGCAAACAGACAGTGGTCCCCATTTATGAATGGCCGAGCGAGCGATAATTGGGGTGCCCCAAAAAAGTAAAAAGAAATGAGGGGCGCCGGCGTAAAGCCGACACCCCTCATTGAGTGTTCACTATGAACTAGCGACTAATAGTCGTTAGTAAATATGCGTACTCTCGGTCTCTTCGGCCGGGCTGGTCATTTGATCGCTGGTCAGGGTGACCTTGAAGCGAACGTCGCCTTCCCGGAGACCCTTGACCTGCACGCGATAGGTCGCACTGGCCTTCGGCGCCAAGGTCGGTAGCGGATCAAAGGTGACAGTATTGCCCGCGACCGCAGCACGTGTCGGACCATCGGAAGAAACGTGCTCTTGCTCGGCCGGGAGTTGGCAAACGATCCTGATGTTCGTGCCAACCGCCGAACCCTGGTTCGTGACCGTGATTTGGTAAGTCGAGGGCTGACCAATCTCGATCGGATCGGGATTGTCCACACACTCCAACAGGATGGCCGGGATACCCTTGACGGCCATCTCGGACGCAGCCGTGGCTTCGGCACAGTACGCCTTGGCGGTCGCCGTGTTTCGGATCGATCCCTGCCGCAACGCCTTGTAGCGGGCCGTGACCGTCTTGGACGCGCCGGGCTGAAGCGTACCGAGCTGCCACGTCACGCGGCCACCGCTCATGCTTCCGTTGTCGCTGGCCTGAATGAATTCCAGGCCGCCCGGTGCATCGTCAACGAGCACCGTGTCACGTGCCGGAGCGTCACCCTTGTTGGATACCGTGATCTGGTATTCGGCCGGACGACCGATGAAGCGGACGTTCGGGCCGGACTTCGTGACGACCAGGACCGGCTGGCGAACCACGGTTGTGCACTCGGCCGAGGCGGTCAGTCCGCCGTCACCCGTCGCCGTCGCGCGATTCACGAACGTTCCGGTTCGCTTGGCCTCGACTGTAATGCGAGCCTGCTTGGTTTCACCCGCGTTGAGCGTACCCGCGTCAAACGTGACGGAGTTTCGGCCGTCCCGGGTCATCAGACCGTCAGGCAGGTTATCCACCACGCGGACATTCGTCGCCGGACCGTCGCCGGTGTTGCGCACCGAAAGGACATATTCAATCGGGTCACAAATCATCACCTCGGACGGGCAGGTCTTCTCAAGCGCCAACGCCGCGGAAACGATGCGCGTCGGTGCACAGTCGTTAGCGGACAAGCCCTCGGCCGTCCTGACTTCGGCACAGTTGTTGAATTCACCGGTCCGCGTGCCTCTGACGGTGATGGAAATCTGACCGCTCTGGCCACCTTCAAACGTACCCATCGACCAAGAGAGGTTGCTGCCGCTGACGGACGCACTCGGCTGACTCGAGACATACTGGATGCCGTTCGGCAACGTGTCCGTCACGACCACGTTGTTGGCCGGGACGGAAGACGGATTCCAAACGCGAATGGAATACTGGAACTCTTCATTGACCATCTTCTGGGCCGGAGCCGATTTGCTGATGTTGATCTCCGGCGGAATCCACGTCTTGGACGTTTGGCATTCGGCAATCTTGATGGCGGGCTTGCAGCATTGCAGGTCTGCCGGACGGACAATGTCAATCGCAACGTTGTTGGTGCCGCCGGTCGCCTGGGTCTGCACGATCGTCGCGCGAGCCATGCCTTCCGAATCCGTCTTCACCACAATCGAGTCACGGCCGCTGCCTTGGAACGTCGCGGGCGGCCCATCGACGATCTTGTAGGTCACTTCATAACCCTGGAGCGGGCTGCCATCCGAGTACTTGCCAACCCAGGTGGTAAACTCATGATTCGTGCCAATCGGGTTGGTGGCCGGCTCGGGGCACTCCCACTGAACATCCTGCCAGGTCTTGGTCACAAAGACCTTATGCTTGGACCAGTCGTAGATGCCGGGAGCATACGCCGTGATGTACGTCTCACCTTCAATGGGCGACGTGATCACACACCAGGTCTGACCCTTGGTCAGCACGATGTCGTCCGAAGGATCGTCGTTGCCGCGATCCAGAACGTGGTCGAAGTTGTTCGTGTGCGATACGGCAAAGTGGTTGTCGACCTTGTAACCACGGCTGGCTCGCCAACCGCTCTCGTCAACCTCCACGATGTCACCCACACTGCCTTCGGAGATAATCCACTCGACGCGGCGGTTCTTGAGCGGCTCACCGTCCTCATCCAGAACGGTCGCGATCAGCACGTGCTGCGTCTGAACCGGATTCAGCGCCTTGGTCGGCGTCACCGTGAGTTCCACCGCGTAAGGGTCCCAATTCTTGTAGTAACCACCTTCGGGCGGCTTCGGATGCGTGGGGATCTGGTCCCCACTGGCCGGCCAAGTAAACGAGTGTGGCATATGCTGGCGGCAGCCGATTAAACCGCTCACCATCACCGCGGCCACGAGTAACCCTGCTAAACTTCGATTCGTTCGCTGCATAACGTCCCTCTAAATCCTCTGTCGAATGACCTACTGAAACTATGTCTCTTGTTTAACTCCAGTGTTGCCCATCTATCGGCACTTGGAACATCTATCGGCTCACCGGATCCCCACGGCCCCGGATCATCCTATTTCATCGAACTCGATTGATTAATAGTTGAGAATGGCATTGCCCATTTATTCAGGGGAACATTGAATTTTCCCCAAAACGCAAATCTTGCTCAAGAAAGTAACCAAAATCGCTCGGAAATGTAAAGGCCCTCCCAATCCATGTAAAGGGGGAAAAAGGCAATTTGTCTAACTAAATAAGGCTAATTCACCGCCTATCCGAGCTTATGGGACGATGCTGAACCTGGCCACATTTTGCCCGGTGCCACCACCCAGCAGATCTTTCACTTCTATTTCCAATCGGTACTCGCCGGAAGCCATTCCCTTGGGAATTTCAAAAGCGCGGATCGACAAGAAAAAATCACGACGTTGCTGACGGGCCAAATCCTCGATTCCATCGAACCGATTGCGCCTGATCACAGCCCCGCTCTTGTCTTTAACTCTGGTAATAACAGACAGTAATGTCTTGTGACGCCCGTCGGACGTCTTCTCACTGACAAAACTATCCACCTCAATGTAGATCAGCGTGGTGCTCTTTTGACCGGCTGAAAACTCGACCGGGTCGATTGGCTCATATTGGCCGAATCCTTCAATCTCGTTGCAAAAAACCACCCTGCCAACACCAAGAACCGGGGTCGCACGCAAAATTTGCCGCAGGTCTTCAATTGAATCGAGTTGCATTTTGTAAAGATCGTGAGGGTCCTCCCCTTGATGCCCGGAACGGGACGCAATCATCGACCGTAATCTGGCCAACAGCGTCTCTTCAGCGGTCGACTCGACACCATCAAATGGAGCCAGGGCCTTATGGTCCCGCCCGGCGATCACATACATCACTCGAAGTCGGAACTGCTCCTCAAGATTCCCTGAATTCACAGCGGCCCGTTTTTCCTGTTCTTCGATGCGAGCTAAAAAAGAAGCCGGCAACGCCTTGGGAGACCCCCGATTTGACGACATTGATGAGGGCTTGTCGACGGGAATCTTATTCTGCCTTCTCGCTGGCTCGGATTGCGCCGTGCGGTCGTCGGGCTTCGTCGCTTGAACAACGGCTTTGGGCCTTGGCTGTGATTTGCGAGGGGGCTCAGACGGCTCTGACCAACGCTTGGAATCCCGACGAGAGCGATCAGAAGCACCCGGCGATTTCGTATCGGTTGCGGATGCCACGGCGCCCGTCTTTGAGCCAGACTTCCCCTCATCCGCCTTGAAATCCTGGCGATCTCGACGGGTTGAAGGCCCCCTGACCGGGAGCTTTGTTGCCTTGGACGTTCGTTGGTTTTTGGGCGGAATCTGGATCACGTCGCCAGGACGCAGCCATACGGGCATCCCGGGGTTCGCCTCATGAATCAAACGCCAGAATCTGGCATCACCGTAAAAAGTTTGTGCGATCGACCTGAGCGTATCCCCCTTCTTTACCTTATATGCGCCGGCAACGGGCGCGAACGGCTTTTTGACCGTTGCTTCAGCCTGACCAAGACCAACAGAACGATCATCATCTCGGCGATCCGGTTCAGGTCGCGGCGAAGAAGGTTCGTTCCCGGCTTCACGCTTGGCGAATCGCCGCTCTTGCCGTGACGAGTCTGCCGACTCCTCGACTTCCGGTTCTTCTTGCTCGGCTTCAGACTCCGCTTCTTCAACGGGCTCGTCCGGAGAGGACTTTGCCACAAAACTTCTTTGAACGGGCCCCAGAATTTCGTCGTCCACGCGCAGCGGCAATCTCGCCAACTCGCGAGCAAGACAGGTCTTGTCCGGATAGTAGATGCCAAATTCCGCCCACACCGGAACATGTTCATGCCGCACTTCCAGCTGCTTTGCAGGAATCACAACGGAAATGTCGCGAGGGATCGATAAGTCACTCCAGCCCATCAACGTTTTGCCGACTGCAACGTTCCCATAGGTATTCTGGAATTGTCCGTCACGGGACTTGATCGGCTGATTGTTGCAATCAACCAAGCCGACCTGATAGACCAGTTGACGATCGTGCAAACTATCGAGATTGAGCGTCGATTTGAACGCGATGGCTTCGAGTTGGCCGTCGCGTTCGATACGGCGGCATTCCAGGTTCATAAACTCAACCTTGGGGGTCGAGCATCCGCAGAGAAATGCGACGACAATAACGGTTTTGAAAAACCGACCGTTCCGAAGAACCGGGCGTAAGACATGATCTCGTGGCATACGAAAACCAGCGGCGTTGCGTACAGCGTCGGCCTCAGGCTGATCGCCGCACATCGTCCAATCCGTAAAGAAGGAACCGTTCGAAAACCCAAAAGAGCCGAATTCTAGAGAGAGAACCTTGAGACCACAAGGTTTTGCGAAGGCTACCGCGATACGAGCCACAGGTCATGGGCGAAAGCCTGATTCCGAAAACAGTGTGATCCAACCGGCCGATAACGGATGCAATCGAGTGCCCTCCGGACATCCACGCCAGCCTTAAGGTTATTTTTTCAAACAAATTACAACTTCCGAGAGCAAAGAACGATTCATTATCCTTCTTATCACAAATCCGCAGGGACAAGCCGATTTCTAAAAGCCTATGTGAATCGAAGGATAGGTTTTGTCGATGCAAAAAACTGATCGGGCGTAGCGACAGGCCGTGATCCTGCGGCTCACGAATCTGAGTCTCGCGATCACGAATTGTCGGATTGAAGTCCACACAGAAAGAAAGGGTAGATTGATGATTCCGATTCCGTTTATCACTCCGTCGTTCAACGTTCTCAACCTTCCGCTGATTCCCAAGCTCAGCCCGGACCTCCTCTACGCGGCTCTCATCGGAGCGATCGACTCAAACCCGATGCTTGACCTCGTCCTGACTCCGATCGCCTGGGCATTCGCGCTGTTCGCACGATAACCCCGAAAACTCACCTGACGGCGCTCAGGCGCATCGCCTGATTGAAACGAACGGGTCGTACGATTCGTTCATACATCGGCGCCGCGGTAATATTGACCTGCTTGGAAGCCTTGGCTCCTTCGAGCCAAGGCTTCTTTCATAGTGGTCGAACGATCTGCGCGATCGGAGCACTCGTCACATCGAGACTTCTTGACCCCCTCCAGATTCCGCAAGTAGGATGCCCCGTCTCTACACAAGATGTTTTTGGAGATCCAAAACATGCCGAAACGAAACCTATCTATGTCCTGCCTTGTGATCGCGTCGTTGTGCAGTGCCTTGATTTCGACCGGATGTGTAAATCTGAAGGCCCCGGACAATGTGCACATCGCCAACAGACATGAACCGCGACGGGTCGACTCAAGTCGCGCTCCTTCAACCAGAAATCACGAGGACGCCAGACAGAAGCTCGCCGAAGCCTACGAAAGAAATCGTTATCTCGAAGACAAAGTCCGAAGGCTTGAAGAAGACAAACGCGAGCTAAAAGATGAACTGGACGAACTAAAGGACAAATATGACGACTAGGCCGGCGAGTTGCCCTTCGCCCTGCCGCCGGCGCGCATCGGTCAAGCTACTCGGCATACACGCAAATCACCACCCCACGTCGACGTAGACGTTGCAAGGGTCAGCGTACACTCCACCGTATCTGCGGTAGCGACGCGACTTGAACCGAACGGAATCATACTTACGATCGAGAGAATGCTCGTAACCTGGAGACCTTATGTCTCCGCGAAGACGTAAACGATCCGGATTTCTTAACGAGGCATACGGCAGGTCTATCGCCAACCTTCCCTCAAATTCGATCTCGTCATCGTCGACTTCCGTGGGCCGATCGAGCGGAACCCTGAAAAGAAAGGGCTGTCCTTCACGATCGACAACACGATAGCCACGCTCGCTCAAAGATAAGATCAACTCCAACCCATCCGAATGAAAACGTCGATTTGTTTCCGCCTCGACTTCATATTCGATTTCGAGCCGCCAGCCGTCGTATGTCCGATAGAGCTTTCCATCCAGCGAATCGATCTCGATCTCAATATTCGGCGGCCTACCATGCGCTCTGGCAGCGTACCGCGTCTCGGTCGATGGAAGGTCACCGGAGCGATTCGTCATCGGGTAAGACGCCGGGGCGTCAATCGCTGCCCAGGGCGAGTCATCGGGTTGCCCATCGAAAACGAAAGGCTGTCGCGCAGCGCGATTCGGAACGACCTCGGCCATCGGCCGCGAGGTTCTTTGCTCGCGATCCGGCCAAAATTCATCATCGCTCGTCGCGTCGAAGTCCCTGCCCTGATTGATGGGAGGTGATAGTGCATTCCACGGAGACGAACCCTGGGTCCTGCCGGCCTTCTCCACAACTTGCTCGATCGCTCTTTCCAGCTCACCTTCGATTGCCGGGTTGCCGTGCCACGCAATTCGGCCCGTCTCGTCAACGATGAACGCGTGAGGAATGCTGTTGACCCCAAACGCCTGCAGGTATGCCTTGTTGGTCCCAAAGTTGTCGTCGATGGCAACGACATAATCCATGCTGCTGCCCATCTTTCTGACAAAGGGCCTGACGGTCTCCGCCGGCTCGTCGCTGATGCCCACGAAAACCAGTCCCTTGTCCTTGAACTTCCTCTGAAGGTCCGTCAGATGAGGAATGTTTTCCCGGCATGGTTGACACCACACGGCCCAAAACTCCACGACGTAAATGCGTCTTCCCAGACCCTGCCGAAGATCGATCGGACCACCTTTGACCCATTCTTTGATTTTGAGCGGCGGCGCCGGATCACCAAGCTCGGCTGCCCATGACGGCCCGACGACAAAGCTACATAACAACGCCGTGATGAGAGTCGATCCGCGTTTGAACATGATCGTTCCTTTCTTGGATTATTTCGCTCCAACGGTCAGACACCTGCCCGATCCAAAGGTTGACCGTTTTCTTGATGATTCCGTCGGTAATTATAGCCCGTGTGTACGCCGTCCGGGTTGAAAAATTCCCGTCCGTCAGACCCCGGGCAGGCCTGCCCGAGGCTTTGCAATCGGATTACATTATCAACACATCGCGATCAGGCGCCATCGACGGCAATGAGCCTCAGTTCGGCCAAGCTTGTGCAAAACTCGAAGATCTCGTCGCGCCCGGCCGCACGGCTGAGTGCGGACCATTGGCTGAGCGTGCAGGGACCATACATACTCAACTCCCGAACAAGTTGAGTTCCAAACGAATCCAGCATCGTCGTGCGCAGTTCTTCAAGGGCCGCGTAGCATAAGACATCGACAGGTGGCACGGCCTCGCCATCCAGCAAGACATCCGTGTGAAAGCGCGTCCAAACATGCATCGGATTCAGATGAATCCACGAATCCTCGTCATCGAGCGCAAATCCAATATTCAACGGATCCATCCGCCGTGACAATTTGTCGAATTGCACATAGTCCCGGCGATTGTGTCGGGCCTTCGCCGCAATTCGATGTTGTGCGCGCTGGTATGCAACAAAGTCCTGTTGCTCCGGCAAGAGCATGACGGTCCGTTCCAGCCAAACAAGAAAACGCTCTGCGTCGACAAAGACCGTGGCATACGGCGACAACGGTTGGCACAGAATATAAGACCGGACGTACCGTTCGATGCCCTCGATTCCCTGTGCCATGAATTCCAAATGAGCCTGTAATTTGCCGAATCGTTTCTCTTGATTCCCCTCAATGAACATCTTTATCGACTCGGATCTGGAACCCGCCACCAGGGTCCGCACGATCTCTCGGCCATCTCCGGTGAGCATTCCTCGGACAAGATGGGTGAGACGTGCCCGATAGTCCTCTTTTCCACTCATGACGTCACACTTTGCCGCTCGGCCAGGTCACGCGCCTTCCGCACTTCGCCGCGCCAGCCGGACTCGTCGGGAAAGTTTTGGTCACGCTCGATGAAAACGGCATCCACTTTGCCTCGTCCAATCATTAATGCGAACTCATAGAGCTCCCAAACCTCTTTGGGAATCGGATGACTGTGGCTATCGATATAAATGCCGTCTTCCTCGAAGAAGCCGCCTGCCAGGTGAATTTGGACCCGGCCCGCCGACGGCATAACGCTCCGGATAAACTCGTAGGCGTCATAGCGATGGTTCAGGGCGTTGGCATAGACATTCGTGACGTCCAGCAGCCAACCACACCCGGTCCTTGCGAGCACCGCATTAAGAAACTCGGCCTCGCTCATCTCGCCGTCGAACTGAAAGAGATACGCGATGTTCTCGATAAAAAAATGCCGTTCGCCAAAATAGTTTTGGATGATCTCGATATTCTCACACGTCACGTCAAGCGCAACGCTGGTAAAGGGCGGCACCGAGAAATGTCCCAGTTCGACTCCGTCATCGCCGTCACGCGTGAAGCCGAGATGATCGCTGATGGAATCAGCCCCGTTTTCGTCGGCAACTCGCCGGACGGCATCCAGATAATCGGTCTTCGGCGGGTCGGCACTGGCCGGGCTTAGTTTCAGGGCGTGTACGCTGACATAGTCGAAGTCCATCCCACCCACATAGTTCTCGATTCGCAAATCGTCGTTGGCGCGTTCAAACGTGACTTCAACCGCGCTCAGCGCCGGTTCATCCAGAACCACCCTGTTTTCCTCGCGAAGTGCCAGACCAATGGCAGGTGTCATGAGCAATATCTCCTCTTCAAGCCTGATCGCCAAACGATTGGGCCCCGGGGGCCCTGTGACCGCACCGGGACCCGCTCGTGTTTCGCGAATGACCGCGGACTAGCGGCAGCATCTGCAGCAACAGTTACGTGCCACGGCCTCATTTCGCGCGGAGGTGCGCAGTCGGACCAATTCGCGAACCGCGCTCTTCACGGCACGCTGCGTCCTCCGTTCGACGGTAGTTTTCGACATGAGTTACCTCGCTTTCATGACTACCAATCGACACTGCCGGACCATCGGCCGAGACCGTCCCGACCGCCTCCGGCTGGGTACCGTTGGTCGGATTGGTTTCGTGAAGTCGCGGAGAAAGTTGCCACGATGTGCACCTCATGCACAAGCGTTTCCCAACACTTCACGAGGAGTAAGACACGAAAGCAGGAGGAACGTTAGAATCCACCATCAATCTTGGAGGGCGGTTTGAATGGCTTGGGTCGTGACGGGGCTGATAACACCCTTCTCCGTGATGATTCCGGTAATAAGCCGAGCCGGCGTCACGTCAAACGCGGGATTGCAGACCGGAACGTCATCCGGAGCCGTTTGACGATCCATGACGGTCCGCACTTCCGACGGATCGCGCTGCTCAATGGGAATGACCGAACCGTCCTTCAACGCCAGGTCAAAGGTCGAGCTCGGGGCAGCGACGTAGAACGGCAGATCATGGGCGGCAGCCAGGACGGCCAGGCCATACGTGCCGATCTTATTTGCCGTATCGCCGTTGGCGGCGATTCGATCGGCCCCGGTAATCACGATCTGCGCTTTGCCCTCTTTCATCATCACGGCAGCCATGTTGTCGCAGATCAACATGGTGTTGATCCCGGCCTGTTGCAACTCCCACGCCGTCAGCCGAGAACCCTGCAACAGCGGACGCGTCTCATCCACATAGGCCGTGAACTTTCGACCGCGGTGATGGGCCGCATACATCACGGCCAAAGCAGTGCCGTACTCACTGGTCGCCAGGGCTCCGGCGTTGCAGTGCGTGATGATGCCGCCATTCTCAGGCACAAGATGCTGACCCGCTTCGCCAATCGCGCGACACATGGCGGCGTCCTCATCGCGAATTCTGTGAGCCTCGTCCAGCAAGGCAATTCTGGCCTGCCGCCAGCTTTGGTCTGCGAGCCTTCGAGCATGATTCCGCATACGTCCGAGTGCCCAAAACAAATTGACTGCGGTCGGGCGACTTGTGGCGAGATGATCGCAAGCCTTGTCCACCAAATCCGGCCAGGTCTCATCGGTCGGCGAACGTTCGTCCAAACCGACGATCACACCATAGGCCGCCGCCACGCCAATGGCCGGCGCGCCGCGAACCTGCAATGTCTTAATGGCGTCCCAAACGGATTGAAGTGTCGTACAAGTCAGGCAAACTGTTTCGCCCGGCAAGCGTGTTTGATCGATCAACTCCAGTGCGCCGTGGGGTGCGATGTCCGGATTCCACCACAAAGGACGGATCGCCTCGAGCTGGCGGGGGACGGTCATGCCGAGTCCACTTCCGCCAGGAGTTCCACTTCGACAGCCGAACCGAGCGGCAACTCGTTGGCACCCACGGCAGCCCGGACGTGCTTGCCGGCGTCGCCGAAAACCTCGACCATCAGATCGCTGGCTCCATTGGCCACCTTGGGTTGGTCCGTGAAACCAGGCGCACTATCGACATAGACGGCAAGCCGAACGATCCGAGCGATGACGTCGACGCCGCCGGCGGTCTCGGCGGCAATGGCCAGGGCGTTCAAGGCGCACTGTCGCGCCGCGCCATTGGCCTCTTCCAATGTGACGTCCCGCCCTACTTTTCCCTTGACCGTAATGACTCCGTCCTTGATCGGAATCTGCCCGCTCACCATCACCAGATTTCCGGTCCGGATTCCCGGCACGTAGGACCCGACCGGCGCCGGTGCTGTCGGCAGTGTAATGCCTAGTTCTTTTAATCGTTGCGAAGGTTTCATTGGAATCGCAAGTCACCCTCTATTCGTTGGTTTCCAATCCTGTGAGCGCTTCATGAATGGCCGGCTTCCATTCATCGCCGACTTCAATGGGCTCCGGCGAGAGGAGGTTGATCCGAATCGGGTCCATCGGGACCTCCTGGGTTACTCGGACACGCCTCTGCCGCATCAACTCAAGCAGAGCCAGAAACAATCCGATCATCTCCACCTTATTCCGGCCGACAAAAATATCCGCGAACATCAACGAACCACCCTCGCGATCCAGACGATCCAGAATGTCCGCAGCATGCAGCGAAATCGGCGTGTCATCGAAAACAACGTCATGCGTGACCTGGCCCGCACCGATGGCCGACATGATCTTATTGAACGAAGCCACCAGATCCCAAATCTGCACGTCATCCAGATCGACCTCACCGGTCCCCTCCGGTTTGAATCGAGCCGGAACACGAGGCCAGCGCTGGGCCTGAATATCGGCGGCACGGTTCAATTCAAAGGATGCGTCCTTGAATTTTTTGTATTCGAGCAGTTGCCGTACCAATTCCAAACGAGGATCGGCCAAGTCCTCCGGCTCGCCGTCCTCGACCACCGGCCGCGGCAGAAGCATGCGCGATTTCAGCTCCATCAACACGGTGGCCATGACCAGAAAATCGCCCGCGACGTTCGGATCAATCACCTTGAGCAGCTCAACGTATTCGACATACTGCTCCGTCACGCGGGCCACGGGAATATCGTAGATATCGATCTCATCACGCCGGATGAGATACAACAACAGGTCCAGCGGGCCGTTGTAGACGTCGGTTTGTACGCGATAATCGGTCATTTCCCCTCATCGTAATAGAAGACGCCGCCCGATGCGAGGCCGAGGCCACCGCCCTGCGAGACGCGGGGAATCGTCTCCTGAAAACAAGACTGGGACAAGCAGACAAAACACCATAAAATTAATACGCCTTACAAACGGTATTGAGTCGGGTCGGTTGCCGAAAGAAAGGACGCGAACGGCATGCGGAAGCCGGTGACGATGAGTCGCCCCTGGACCCGTTGAATAGAGTCATATCATGAAATCGAAAAACACACGGACCCTAGCGGGCATGATTAACGTGCCGTTTGTGTGTTTCCTCTGGGCCACGTTCACGGCGCCGGTGCTTTCCGAGAACCGTGTCAATATGTCGAAAGATGATCCGTCCTATCGAAAATACGGATCCACGTCCGGCCGGTTCAATATGGAAATCTGGACGTCGGCCGACGGCCTTCCACAAAATACGGTCACCGATATTGTTCAAACGCGTGACGGCTACCTTTGGCTTGGAACCTTTGCTGGTCTCGTCCGCTTCGACGGGGTCAGGTTCAAGGTCTTTGATCTTGCGAACACGGATGGAATCGCCAGCAATCGAGTCACGGCGTTGTGTGAAGCTGATGATGGAACCCTATGGTTCGGCACCGAAGAGGGAACGCTGACGTCCTATCGCGATGGCCAATTCACGAGCTTTGAACCAGCCGAAAGGGGTGTTCTAGGCGTCGTCAATGATCTCGTTACGGACGGCACCGGCGGGATGTGGCTTTCGACGATGCACGGTGTGCTTCACTTTTCGAACGGAAAGTTTCGCAAAATCCAAATAAAAGATATAGACGATGGACTAGATTTTAATACGGAGTCGATGCATATCGATTCAACCGGGAAGCTCTGGGTCGGGACGGGGCATGGCTTGGCTGTTTATGAGAACGGCGGCCTTCAACTGCGATTTCCAGGTCCCGGCGTTCGGACAATCAATGAGGATCGGGAAGGCCGTCTCTGGTTTAACGTCGGACACGACATCGGCGAGTTGCATCATGGTCAATTAACGAGGCACAAGGCCTCCCCCGACGGCCAAGTGAAAAAAGTCCACATCGGGAGCGTCACAAACCGAATATGGATCGGAAGTAGCGAAGGCTTGTACATCTTCGGGTCAAATCGTTCGATCGCCGAGGATTTCCGCTGGTCGCAGGATTTACGCAGCAAGCTCATCAGCTTTCGCGCGATTTTCGAGGATCGCGAAGGCAACGTCTGGGTCGGTACGAACAGCGGCGGACTGGTCCGCTTCAACGACCGACGCGTCCACCGACTCATCCCTAAGCTCAACAACTTCAGAACAGGATCAGGGATGAACGCCCTGGCAATCGATGCCGATGGGGCCATTCTGGTCGCTGCGGATTGCGGCGGCATCCGACGGCTGTGCGACGACACGTATGAGCCTTTCCCCGATTATGAAAAGTTTCCCGTGAAGGGCTGTGTGCGCGCGATGACCAATGACTCGCACGGAACACTGTGGATCGAGCATAAGGGGCGTATCAGCCGGCGGCGCGATGGCCAATGGAATCACTACTACACGGCCGAGGGGCTACCGGGCGGGCCGCTCGACGAGCTACTTGCAGCGAGAGACGGATCATTCTGGGCCGGCGGACTTGCCCTATACCGGTTCGAAGACGGTCAATTCGACATGATCCCAGGAACGGAAAATACCGTCGAGCGGATTCGCTCTATTTACGACTCGGCTGACGGCACGATCTGGTTTGGAGGCTGGAAGGGTGTCGGACGTTACGAGAACGGCCGGGTGACAATCTACACCCACACCGACGGCCTCGGGCAAGGTCAGGTTCGCGCAATCTATGAGGACGAGCAAGGTGTCATGTGGTTCGGCAGTTACGGCGGCGGTATCACCCGACTGAAAGACGGACGCTTTGCGCGCATCACCGTCAACGACGGCCTGTTTGACAACACCGTTTCAAAAATTCTGCCTGACGACAATGGCAACCTATGGATAAACAGCAACCGCGGGATCTTCGCTGCATCGTTGGACGAATTGAATGCGGTGGCGGATGGCAGGCTCTCCGAGATGAACTGCGCATCGGTCAACTCCGGCGAGGGCAATGGTGCCGACGGCCTGCGGACCACCGATGGTCGCATGTGGTTTCCAACCATCGAAGGCGTGGCCGTCATCAATCCCGAAAACTTCGTGCGCAATACGATCCCCCCGAACGTGACCGTCGAGTCGATCAAAGCCGACGGCGTCTTGATAGACACCCAAAGCGAACTCCGGATCCCCCCGGGCAATCGCGACTTGGAGATAAGATACACCGGTCTAAGTTTTACGGAACCCGAGAAAGTACAGTTTCGGTATTTCCTGGAGGGGTACAACGACGACTGGGTAGAGGCGGGCACGCGCCGAGTGGCTTATTTCACGAACGTCCCACACGGCAAATTCAAGTTCCACGTCATCGCCTGCAACAACGACGGCATTTGGAATGAAACCGGCGCGTCGGTCACCATGTCATTGTCGCCCTATTTTCACGAAACAAACTGGTTCGCAGCCATGTGCTTCGTCTTTGTGATCGGCACGATTGGTGTTGCCTACAAACTAAGGACGCACAACATTCGTGCACGAAACGAGAGGCTTCAGGAGGAGATCAAGGAGCGCAAACTTGTTGAGGACGCGCTTCGGGGGAGCGAAGCCCGGTATCGAACCTTTGTGGACCATGCGATCGACGCGTTGTTCATACACGACGATGGGGGTTGCATCATTGACGTCAATCGACAGGCCTGCGAGAGCCTGGGATACCCGCGAAACGAGTTGATTGGTAAAGCACCGTTTGAATTCAATACGGACATCACCACTGCGTTCGCTGAAAACATTGAGAAACGCCTGGCTGCCGGAGAATTGGTCGCATTCGACTCACGGCACCGGCGAAAAGACGGGGCTGTGTTCCCGGTCTCCATCCGCATTCGCCCGTTCACGATGAACGGCCGACAACTCCGACTGACGCTGGCTCGTGACATTACCGAACAGAAAGAAGCAGAGGACGGCATGCGCCAGCACCAAGTGGCTCTGACCCATGCACAACGGCTTTCCTCGGTCGGTGAGATGGTCGCCAGCCTGTCGCACGAGTTGCATCAACCGCTCGGCGCGATTCGAAACTATGTCAGCGTTTTACAAGACCTCGTTCATCGGGAACGAGAAAACGGTGTCATCGGTGCCGCCACGAACGGTTTGATCGAAGAATCCGAGCGCGCCTGTGAAATTATGAACCGCTTACGTAACTTCACACGCCGGCGAGAGCTACGCCGCTCCACCGTCGACATCAACGACGTCATCCAGGATGCCGTCAGGCTGACCTCGGCTGAGGCACAACAGTTGGGCATCACGGTCATGGTGCACCTTGATAAGCCCATCGCAAAAATCCTCGCAGATTCCGTGCAAATCAAGCAGGTTGCTGTTAACCTTATCACCAACGCTTTGGATTCGATGACGGACACGGCTCCGGAGCGGCGGCGTGTTGACGTTCACACGCGACACCTCATCGAACAATGCCGTGTGCGTGTCACCGTGTCAGATAACGGCACTGGAATCCCCGTTCAATTGCGTGGTAGTGTCTTCGATTCTTTTTTTACGACAAAAAAAGAAGGTCTGGGGTTGGGCTTGGCGATTAGTCGGTCTATCATTGAAGCCCATGGAGGCAAGCTGTCACTGGACGACAACCCACACGGCGGAATGATTTTTGGGTTTGAATTGCCTTATGACATCTCTGCAAAAGAATGAGCAAATCATCTATGTCGTCGATGACGACGCGGGCATGCGCAAGTCGTTGCGTCTGAGGTTGGAAACGGCCGGGTTCCATGTTCAGGAATGCCCCTCGGCGGAAAATTTTCTTTCCGGTTTCGACCGGCAACAAACGGGTTGCATCGTGCTCGATTTACGCATGGAGCACATGTCGGGCATCGAACTGCTGGAGAAACTCTCCGAAATGTGCGCAACAATTCCCGTGATTTTCCTGACAGGTCACGGTGAAGTGTCATCCGCCGTACGAGCGATGAGGATGGGCGCTTTCGACTTCCTGGAGAAGCCTTGCGACCCCGACTACTTGGTTCGACGGGTGCGCAAAGCCGCAGGAAACGACCTCGCCGCCGCCGAAAAACGGGCGGAACTGGATCGTATCCGGAAGTCCATCAATCAACTTACCGCCACGGAGCGCGTGATTCTGGACTATGCGATGAGAGGGTACACGGCCACGGAAATCGCCGAGGAACTTCATCGTTCACCCCGGACCATCGAGAACCATCGCAATCACCTTCTCCACAAAATGCAGGCCAAAAACCTCAGTGAACTTGTGAGGTTCGCCGTTCTCGCCGAGATCAACTGAGAATCTGATACGATATCCGCTCGCAATTGAGTAGTTGTACTCAGCTGATCAAAATGTCAATGCCCGATATTCTACTTGTGCAGTGTTGAATAACAGCTGAGGGTTATCAGAGCCTAATCCTTTGCTGCAATTGCCGGAATGATTCTCGGGTTGGAGAAGTCGCTTGTCGGCTGGCCGACATCGCCGTTTCGCCGGGCGAGCCGAACTTCTCCTTGCACTAGTCGCGTAGGGCATGCTCTGCAAGCCGTTGAACGACAATGCCTACATCCAAGAGGCATGCACAGCATGTCCTACAGCGACTAAATGATCTCAGAAGGGCGACTCCTTCGGCACACCTTCGCCCCAACGCGGCAATCGCCGCATTCCATGGACCATGCGGAAGTCGATGCTTTTGAACGACGTATGTCGTCGTATTAATCCGATGCGGTGTGGTCTCGAACGATCACCCAAACGCCATCGATGCGTCGCAGTTTCAGAAAGAACCGGCCGGATAAGGGACCTTCGTTACGAGCAAGATGAAAACGTCCGGCCACATCCGCCGCATCCTCACCCACACAGGAAATGGTCAGGCCGGTGAACTTGAGCGTGCCCATGGCCTCCCGCGTCGGATACTTCTTTTTGTAACGATCCAGCGTGGCTTGCCAGCCTTGAATCTTGCCTTCCGGAGTACTGAACGTCAGCTCATCCGATTGCCAGTAATGCTCCATGAATCCGTCGATGTCACCGGCGTTCCACGCCGAAACCTGAGTATCCATGACCGTGCGTATTTCGGAGTGGATCAAAGGCTCGGAAACACAACCGCCAAGGCCAAGTACGGATGCAATCGCGACGATGCGAACGGATCCGATGTCTTTCAATGACACGATACGAATCATCTGTCTCTTACGCGGATCACACCAAGGTCAGATTCGACGAGCACGGGAGTCGGTCTTATTGGGCGATGATAATCCCACATGCACGGCGAACGTCCTCCATCACCTCCTGTGCCAAGCCGCGGGCCTTGCGGCCGGCGGAGGCCAGTGCATCTTCGACGTAGTCCGGGTCGTCAGCCAGCTGCTTTCGCCGCTCGCGAGCGGGACCGAAGTTCTCTTCAAACAATTCCGCCACTCGCTTCTTGGCATCGCCGTAGCCCATGCCGCCTTTCCGATAACGCGCTGCCCATTCTTCGGTCTCCTCCGCGCTCGTGAACAAGCGAAGCAAGGCGAAGACGTTGCATGCATCTGGGTCCTTCGGGTCTTCGACCGGCGTACTATCGGTCTTGATGCTCATAATCCGCTTTTTGGCCGGCTTTGGTTCGTCGAAGAGATCGATCGAGTTGCCGTAGCTTTTGCTCATCTTCTCGCCGTCGATGCCAGGGACCACGGCGGCCTCGTTAAGCTTCGGTTTCGGGATGACAAAGACGTCGCAGCCATAGGTGTTGTTGAAATAACCGGCCATATCGGCGGTCATCTCGATGTGCTGGACCTGGTCCTTGCCCACCGGCACGGCATCGCTGCGATAGATCAGGATGTCCGCGGCCTGGAGGATCGGATAGCTGAATAGTCCCATCGACGGCGACAGTCCTTTGGCGATCTTGTCCTTGTAGCTTACGGCTCTTTCAAGCAGGCCCTTGCCGGTCACTGTCGATAGAATCCAGGCCAGTTCCGTCACCTCGGGCACGTCACTCTGGCGAAAGAGACATGCTTTATCCGGATCAAGGCCCAGAGCCAGGTAGTCCAGAGCGACGTCCAGAGTCAGTGCCCGTAGGCGATCGGGGTCCTGAATCGTGGTCAGGGCATGGTAATTGGCAATGAAGATGAAGCTCTCATGTTCGAGCTGCCCCTCGATATGCTGCTTCATGGCCCCAAAGTAATTCCCGAGATGCAATTTTCCGGAAGGTTGTACGCCGCTGAGAACTCTCATAATCGACCTATTCAAGACGTCTCGATATCACGCTTGTGAAAAGCTGTAATCTACACGATCGCCCGGTCTCGTCGAGTCGGACGACCTGGGTTTGGGCAAGTCTTGCCGCTTAACGCCAAGTACCCGATTTTTCGGACGTTATCTTCTATTATCTGCATCAACTTGAAAGACACCTAGGGACGAGGTAAGATATGGGCGGTTGGTGAGCCAGCCTTCAAGCCTTGCCCAACCATGTCCCGCCTGAGACTGAACCTGCCCCGGGGGGGCACGGAGGATCGCTCAATGAAACGTCGTTTTCGTATCAAAATCCTCGCAGGCTACTTAGCCATGGGGGCCGTTATCATGCAGTTGGGTCCGCTCTGCACCATCGCCGGCTCAACGGCGACCACTGGTGTTTCGGCCAGCGGTCTCTTGATCGATGGCAACGGAAACTTCCTCGGTTTGATCAATGTCTGCGGGCAACCGGATACGTTGTTCGTCAATCCAGCCGGTCAGCCTATCGACCCCACACCCGACGGGATTCCGTTGTTCGTCCAAGACGATCTGCTCACCGGCTGCCCGGTGACAACAGTGACCGTCCCAGATAATTAAGAGTTGGTATCTCTTTTAGGATATAAACAAGGACATTTGATTCGGAAAGCAGGACCCATGCGAAAATACAAATTAGTTCGAAAGACATTGGTCGGCATGAGCATGTTGCTGGCCGGTGGCACCGTCCTCGCGAACGGCTGCATCAACACCGTGGCTTCGTTGCCGATTTGTGGCGGTGTCGTGCAATTCTGCACTCCGGATGATCAATTGCTCTTGTTCCTGCCGGTCTTGGAATTTCCCGATTTCAACGTTGATCCCGCATGCACAATACCTGGTGCATGTGGCGATGCCGGATCATTTGATAATGGCCCCGGCGGCATCTTCCCAGGCGGTGGGGACCCCGATCCGCCTGACGATCCAGAAGATCCCTTCACCGGCGGCGGTGGCGGCGGCGGTGGTGGCGTCGGCGGCGGTATCTAGTCCTCGCCTCCCGCTGCAATAACGTTTCGGCGTCGAAAAACGCCGGTTGATTAAAGCTGATTAAAGCCCCGGTCAGGCTTGCCTGACCGGGGCTTTTCGTATTGCACGCCAGGTTGTCACGGAAGAGATAGTGGCCTCAATCCCGCTTCGTGGCGGATTCGATTGACAGCATCGAGGAGCTTTCGTTCCGACACAATAAACTTCGACAATTGCGCGGTCTTGAGCCGCAGCAATGTCGTCGTGCCCCGAAGATTGCCCTCGCAAGCGGCGATCGCGTCCAACACGACCGCGAGCAAAACGGGGTAATCCGGACTTCGCCTCGAGATTTCGATCCCCCCACCGGGTCTGCGATACTTTTCATAAACGGCCGGCGGCTTCCAAGAAACGTCCACCGGTTCGCGAACCGCCAAGGCGATGGCAAGCCGCAAACGCTTCAACGCGCGGGCCTTGTTCTGATGTTGTGACCTGCTTTCATGACCAATCGCGATCACTCCGCTCGGCCGATGCCGAAGACGCACGGCAGAACTCGTCTTATTTCGCTTTTGGCCGCCCGGACCACGAGCGCGATAGGTATCGACATGGCACTCCGACAACAAACGGTCGTCGTCTTGCGTGAGCCATCGGTCCCGCTCCCCCAGTTGATGCATGACGTCATCCCATCTGCCGTATGGTTGAACCTCAATGTCCGTCGCAGGCGATTATCGCCTCATGATCCTCTGGCTCAACAGGGTCGGTGGCAGACGGCGAAACGATATAATCATCTACCGAGGTGATTACTTTGTTCTGCTGCCACCGAATATCTGTGCCGACGATCGTAACGTTGCTGATCGCCGTCATTTTCACAACACCGTCATCGTGCAGCCCCGATCAGCCGGCACGAGGTCAGTCAGACCGCCGGCGTACGCGGCCGCTCCAATGGGGTGTTTATCAGATTTTCTGGAATCGAGGGTACGAGAAACGGCTCCAAAAGGAAATTGCCCAATTCGACTCGTCGCCAGCCTACGTCATGTTTTATCGCGATCTCGATCGACCTTTCCCCAAAGTTGCGGCGGATGCGATTCATAAGGTTGGGGCGACACCGATGGTCTCGCTCGAACTTTGGCGATGGCATGATTCCGGCAAGCCCTATTTGCCCGCCATCATCAGGGGAGATTACGACGATTACCTTCAAACCTGGGCAAGGCGTGCGCGGGAGGACGGCCGGCGGATCTTGCTGAGATTCGGTTTCGAATTCAACGGCGACTGGTTCACCTGGTCGCTCGATCCTGACGGCTACGTCGCGGCCTGGCGTCGTGCACACGAAATCTTCGCTCGCGAGCGGGCAAACAATGTGGAGTGGGTATGGTCTCCCAATATCGTGAGCTGCCCGGACACTTCCGAAAACAAGATGCACCTTTATTATCCGGGCGATTCACACGTGGATTGGGTCTCCCTCGACGGCTACAACTTCGGAGACCATCACGACCAATGGCATCAATGGCAGTCATTTAAAGAGATCTTCGGAAAAACGCTTGAAACGTTCGAAGCAAGATACCCGTCAAAACCCATCATTCTGTCAGAGTTTGGTTGTGCGCCGGGTCACGGCCGGCAACGGGCCACGTGGATTCAACAGGCGTATGAGACGCTCCAGGATTTTCCTCAGGTCGAGGCGGTGATCTGGTTCAATTATGACAAACGCCGAGAGAAAGAACCGAACTGGCGCATCGATGCGGTCCCCGGTTCACTCGATGCATTCAACGAGACGTTTGCTCGGAAGGGTCCCTAGAACGACCACGTAATCCCGGTCAACAAGAACGTCCGGGTCGTACGGTCGGAAAATGCCTTGCCGGGAAAGAACGTCCCGAATCGGATCGTCCAGGACAAATCGCTGAAAATCCGGTAATTCGCGTAGTAGTCCATTTCCCAGCCAAGATAGCCGCTTTGGCGGTCCGCAAGCCCGTCGCTCACCGCCGCATTGGACCGATGTTTGTAGTACAGGTACCAGTCTGTTCCAAGCTCCAGCTCTTTGGCGATCTCCACATCGGGGAAAGGCCGAAACGAACCACCAAGTCGCCACACGTGAATATTGCTCAACCGCGGCGCGAATGCCAGCCCCGTATCACGGAAGCCGAAGCCGACGAAACTGCGATCCACGAAGTCATTTCGATTGCCGCCTTCTGCGTTCGTCGGACTGCCTAGACGGTTCGAATCTCCGCTGGCAAACATCCATTGGCCTGAAATCACGGGCTTGGTCTTGTGGCGAAAGAAGTAATCCAGACGATTATCGAATCCCCACGCCTTGATGTGACTCCGCTTTAAGAAACGCTGGTCGTTGTAGCTTCGCCCCCGCTCGATCACCCACTCCGTGCTGTAGCGCAGATTGTCGATCAACTCACCTGTCGAGCCGAAACCGATGTAGCGGGAATCATAATGATATTTCTGTAACAGATTCGGCGGATCTTCACTCGTGCGATCGTCCTGCCAGGCGATGTAGAAAAACGGCTCGTGTTCGTCCCAACCTTTGTAGCGCTCTTCCAGAATAAAAAAAGCTCGGTTGCTGTGATCGGCGACCGGGCGACTTCGGTCGATGTTTTCCGTGCTGGCCGGGGTTTTTCCGGCGATGAATGTTGTCTCAAAGTTAAGGGCCTCGGCCTGAAGCATGACATGGTCAAGCGGCAAGTCGATGGCATAGCCCGTCCCGACATACACCAGATCACGTCCAATCTTGAACTTCAATTCGAAAGGGATTTCCGCGTCCCCATAGACCCTCAGCGCTTTGGCAATGTCGAACTGGTACCATCCGCGTTCCAGGTTGGGACCGTCGAGGTCATTCTCATGAGCCGTGATTCCGTCGTTGTCACCATGGTTCCAATCCCGATACGTCATGCGCATACGGGCATAGCCTTGATGAATGCCACGGTCGGCGGCAAAGGAAGCCCAAAGTCTCAACTCGTTCTGTCGAAGCGTCCGGCTGCTCTCGACACCATCGTCATAGAGGAAGAAATAGGAGTTGTACCAACCACCCCAATCAACGCGAAACTTCTGGGACAGAGGCAGCTCTTGTTGCAAACGCCGTTCGTTCTCCCGCTCCAAAGCACGCTGGCGTGCAAGAATCGGGGTACGCAGGTCGGAATCGAGTCCCAATTGCCCAATGGCCTGGCTTGGCATCAGCACGGCCAGACCGGTAGCCAGCAGGGTCATCATCAGCCCTCGTGTGGCACCTCTTCGCAAGCCTTGTAACCTCCATTGGCGCAAGCCTTTGAACGCCCGCAATGGCACAGCATGGGTTCAGACCGCTGCTTCGCCCATCATCGCCACAGGCAGGCGAGCATCCTTGACGGTTTTCGCCCAGTTTGCAAGGGCTGCGGCCGTCCAATCGTCGTTATGGGGCATTCGGCCGGATTTGCGAACGAGGCATGTCCGATTTCGGGTCATGGGAAGCTGAAACGAGCTATACTCTGCCACGGCGAATCCGGAGCGAGGCCGTGCGAGCAACGATTCACAGGAGGACTTCGTTCCATGCCTAGCATTCACAAGCAGCCTGATTGGTGGATTTCCGATCTCCAACCCACGGACGAACAATGGTTTCTCAACCGGCGGCAATTCTTGACGTCCCTCGGCATTGGCGGAGCGGCACTTACGGCGGGGGGAATCTCGGGGTGTGATCGAGGTGCCGGTGCGGAAACCACCCCCGGCGCAGCGACCCGTCCCGCTCCCGGCCTATACCCGGCCAAGCGCAATCAAAAATTTGAACTCGACCGGCCGATTACCAGGCGGAAGGACGTTCTTAACTACATCAATTATTATGAATTTGATCCGGCGGACAAACCCAGAGCCGTGAAGCTGTCCCAGAAACTGACCACACACCCCTGGACTCTCAAAGTCACAGGCCTGGTCAAAAAACCCAGAACCTTCGATGTGGAAGAACTACAAAAGCGATTTCCTCTCGAGGAACGGCTCTACCGGCATCGTTGTGTCGAAACCTGGGCCATGGCGCTCCCCTGGACCGGATTTCCACTTCGCCACCTGCTCAATCTGGTCGAACCGTTGGCCACAGCCAAGTACGTTCGATTCGTTTCGTTCATGCGTCCCAGCGAAGCACCGGGCCAACACCCCGGCAGCAGCTACCCGTGGCCTTATCATGAAGGACTGCGTCTCGATGAAGCTCTTCACGATCTTGCATTGCTCGCCACCGGTGTATACGGACACCCCTTGCCGAAACAAAACGGCGCTCCCATTCGCGTCGTCGTCCCGTGGAAATATGGCTACAAGAGTATAAAAGCGATCGTAGAAATCGAGTTGGTCGAAAAACAACCGCCGACGTTGTGGAACACCGTCGCCCCGCATGAATACGGCTTCTATTCCAACGTCGATCCCGCTGTTCCCCATCCGCGCTGGTCCCAGGCGAAGGAATGGATGATCGACGGCAGCCGCATGAGCAAACGCGCCACCTTACCCTACAACGGTTATGGCCGGCTCGTGAATCAACTGTATAAATAGGCTCGAACGCCTGATCAGCGCCGCTCGATCAGGATCAGCCGCCCCCACGGGGTCGCGGCGGTCCAGGGCGCCCGCCCCGCCCCCGACCCGTATCCTCATCCTCAACATCGCTCACGGGATGCCGAAGCGCAATCATCATGCCAAGTTTGCCCACGACGACGGTCGCCTCAACCTCGTCGTCAGCCTGAAACTCCTCCAGGTCCACTTCTGACTTCTCTGAATCGTAGAACTTGCTCACATCTTCGAGAACTTTCAGCTTCAAGGTCCGCCTACGAATTCTCTTTTTCTTCTTGTTTTTCGTGAACCGATTCGATTGCTCATCCTTTCGCATGGCTTCCAAGTCCGGCCAATTTTGTCCGTTCTTGGGAACCCCCTTGATCACGATCAACTCATTCTCGATCTCTCGGATCTTCCCTTTGACTTCGATCGTATCAAACGTCAATCTCCGAAGCTCTTTGATCTTTCGCCTTGCGTCGGGGTCCGCGATGTTCCAGCCTGCCGTGCAATGCAGACCCTTCCAGAAAATGTCGAGCTCTTCCTCCGGATCAAACATATGGTCGCCAACCCGGATTTGCAGGTCCTCAGAACGACGGACTCTCAGCTTTATGGTCTTGGACCCCTTCTCGAAGGGTTTGACCATCAGCGTGCCAAGTATTTCCTCATCCTCTTCGCTTTCCTTCACAGGCTTGAACTTCACGATCTTGCCACTTCGATGACCCGGCACATCGGTGTCTGCCGGCTGCGGCTGTTTGGTTCTGGGCTTTGGCCGATCCCCGCCTCTGCCTCCTCTGCCCCCTGACGCCCCACCACCTGCCGTCTGAGCCTCGACGACCTCAGGCGCGCCCACGAACAGCACGCACACTGAAACAGCAAGCAAAATCTTGGCAGAACGGGCATAGCAAGCTCTGACGATATTCATTGGTTTTTCTCCCTGATCGTGCTGCGGTTGGATGGCTGGCAAATCGGAGGTCTCATAGCTTAACGCCACCGAGACAGCTCTCAAGTTATTTTAAGACAAGGGGGCTATGGATTCCACAAGCCTGACCTGTTTCCGCCATCCTCCCATGTTTTTGAGACCCGGTCCCGACCGACACCACGAGGTCGGAGCACCTTCATGAAATCGTAAGATCAAACCACAAATCGTCTTACCCCGTCTCTGAAGAACAACGGACCGTCTTGGATCACAAGCGGCAAACCACAGCAGTTTGACCGTGCTCAGCCTTCCCTTTATACGAGACAGGATCAATATGAGGCCTTCCATTCAAATGCTCAACCTCCTTCTGCTCGTGTTCTGGCTCAACCCGGAAACCAAGCTGTTCGGGCAGCCCACCACATCACGCCGATCGACCTCGACCCTCGACAGGGCCTTTCTTGCCAAGACACTCAAAATGCCCGATGGTCAGGACCGAAAGTACGCAATTTACATCCCGCCTCAATATGACGACGATCCGAACCACAAATGGCCCGTCATCATCTCACTCCACGGCAGCGGCGAATGCGGCCGTGACGGCATCAAGCAAACCAGGGTCGGGCTTCCCCGTTACATTGCGCGAAACCGCAATAAGTTCCCTTTCATTACCATCATGCCACAGGCCCATACGCTTTGGTTCCGCGGAGACGATGCCAACGCCGTTCTGGTGATTCTTGAGGCGGTCTCGGGAGAATACCGAATCGACAGGGACCGTACGTACATCACTGGATTCTCCATGGGTGGTTTCGCCACGTGGGAATTGACCATGATCCGTCCCGACATCTTTGCCGCCGCCGTCCCGATCTGCGGCGTGGGCAATAAAGCGTTCGTTTCGAACATCAAGGACCTTCCGATTTGGGCGTTTCACGGTCGATTAGATCAAAATGTCCCGGTGAGCGGTTCGCGAGAACCGATCGAGGCGCTAAGACGACTCGGCGCCAACCCCAGCTATACCGAATATCCGACCGTCGCTCATAAAAGTTGGGATCGTGCATACTCAAGCAAGAGACTGTGGCGATGGTTGCTGAAACAGCGCCGAGGCGCACCGCCTCGGACCATCGACTATGTCATGCCAGGCCGGGTGGGCCGAGTTTGGTGGTTGACCGCTCAAGCCGAGGGAGGGATCAAAGGACAGGCTCGTATCCGCGCGGAAATCACGGAAGAAAAGCGAATTATTCTCCAAAGCAGCGGAATTGCCGCCGTCGCCGTGCTTCCGAATTCAAGACTGCTTGAGGCCGAAGATACGATCGAAGTCATTTGGAACGGCAAACTTGCCTACAAAGGGACCTTTAACAACGGTTTTGCAATCAAGGCCGATCACCCGGCTCAATCACAACCTGCCGAACGGCCTTAGCATTTCGAAATCGAACGTGGTTTCACGAAAACCAAATGGACCGGCGCCATCATTGATTTTTGATGCGGCGAAATGCCATAATGGTTGGTTTGAACACTTGGGGCCTTCCGGTCTCGATAATGACCGTTATCCATGTGGAGATCGATTGCGATGAAACACATCAAAGTGTTTGTCATTTGTCTAGTCGCGGCTTTCACAATGTCTGGAATGATTTGCGATCAGGAACAGACGCCCATCGGACAGATTGTGCTGCCGCAGGTGTCGTTCTGCGTGCAGTATTCCAACACGACTCAGAATAACGTCGTCTTCGACACGCAGGACAGAGACGGTGTGTCAGCGGGAACGGTGACCGTTGTTCCACGGGAAATCACACGAGGTGTGTTTCTCAACGTCTCGCCGGTTTTCACGCTGTCGGCGGTGCCACCCGTCACATTCAAGGCGGGCGGCTGGGGAGATTGTGTCGTTCTTTCACCCAATGGCGCCGGCTTTGTTTATGTGATCGATGCCAATCCCGGCAACCAAGCCCTCGTCTGCTCAGAGCAGCAGTCAACGGCCTGCCCGAATCCACAACCGCCGCAATAAATAAGGCAGCATGCTCGAAGCAGGTCACGTCGTGAGCCTGCGTGTTTTCGCTCGGCGCACACGATTTCGCCAAGCCAACGAATCAACTGCCCGCATTCGCTCCTAGACCAGGTGCCGCGTCATGCGCGGCATAGCAAGTCCGCTGCGCAAGGATCACGCCTGCCATCGGTAGACTCCAGCGACTAGCAACTTAAAAAAAATTGACCGCGATTATTTTTTTGCCGTCTTTTCCGTCGCCGAATTACGCCTAATAAACAGGGAGTTCCCCATAAATCGTCGCGCAAGTCCGGCCAGGATCTCCCTGGCCCATCTACGAGCGCTAATTCTAAATCGCCTTTAGTGAGAGAGGAGTTCAACATCTGTCTGTGGCGCCGCCGTCGGTGCGGCGCCACGGACAACCTTGATACCCATCTCGGGGACGTGATCAATCTGCCGACTACTTTTTCATCTTTTTCTCAAGCCAATCGGCCAGTTCCTTGGCCGACGACTTGGCCATGTCGTCTTCATCCGTATGAGCAGCCGCCTCCTTCGTAACGACCTGAACCCTGCCCTTTTCGGCACCTCCGGAAGTCAGCCGATAGAGAACCACGGCATAAGACTCGGAACCGAACATTTCTCTCAGTGCGCCGGCCTTGTGGAACCATTGGATCTGCGTATCGATCGTCAATGCCGGTGAGCCGCCGGGAAACGGCGCGCCTTTTCCCTCGGAAAGATATTCGCGCATCGCGCCGGGCAAGACACTCGAGAATTTCCCGGGCACCAACCCGCCCAGTTCCGTACGCACCGGCGAAACGTTCACACTCTTATACTCACCAAGACTACCGGACAAGGTGCCGGGCACTTCCATGGCTTTGGAATGCGCCCCTCGCACCTGCTTGATGGCGCCCTTGGCCAAAGAGCCCGGACTGCATCCTGAGCTTCCGGCGACGATAAGACACAGACCCGTCCATGCTAGACATCTGTTCACTTGTATGACCTTTCCAGTTTGACAAGAATCGCCACGTCCCCAGAGAAGCCATTGTAGGGTGGGGATCGCGTAGATCAATCCATGCGAAATTGACTCTGGGTAAGTCATCCGCTGCCTATCGGTCGAAACGGTCGTGCAGGTCGTGTTGATCCAAGTACGAACGAATCGATGAGATTGCTGATGAGTGCGATGCGTGTTTCTCAGCTCATGGAAAAGAGCGCTTCGAGGAAGTGCAGCGTTTCACCTTTCTCCTTAACGAGCAGGATCGGGCAGGCACACGCCATGAGTAGGTTCTCCGACGTACTGCCCAACAGGGCCGCAGCGGTGCTTGTGGCGCCCCGACTGCCCGCGACGACGATGTCCATCTTCTTAGCCATTGCGGCATGCGTAATCGCCAAGGCGGGTTCCTCGGATAAGAGCACCATCGGTTCCACCGAGATGCCCTTCGAATCAATCTCTTCCAGGAATTTCCCCAGGTCGCGCTGCCCGTAGTTCCGTTGAGCATCGGCGCATTCTTCAAATGTGACGCCCGCCAGGTCGTATCGCGAGGCGACCTGACGGACCGTGAGTGCAAAGAGTTGCGGATGAGGTTCACCTGCCGCCTTGGCCAATGCCGCGGCGGTTTCCATCGCCAACTTGGAATGATCGGAACAGTCGACAGCGACGAGGATGCGACCGAAATGCGGTCGGCAAAGCTCCGGCACGACCATCACACTGCATGGCGCCTTACGGGCGATTTTGGCGACCTTCGAACCAAGACCGAGTTGGTTGGAAGGGAGCTTGCGTCCGATGACCGCCAAATCCAGATTCTTGTCCCGCGCGACGCGTAAGACCTGCTCCAAAGGATGACCTTCTCGAATCTCGCAGGTCGTTCGCCCAAACATGTCCGACGGAAACATGCTCTTGACTCGAGCTTCAAGCTCATCCGCTTGAATCGGTTTACTGGACTCACCTTCTGCGGGATCATTGACCAGAACACAGTGAATCTCCTGTGAACCGAGCTGCCCCAGATGAACGGCGAAAGCAGCGACGGCTTCGTCGAGCGGCGTGTTCTTGAGAAAAACACCGACTTTTTCAAATCCATGCATCGGATTCTCCTCGGCAAATTCGGACGGCCGATTGCTCGCGATCCAGTCAGCTCTGAACACCCGGCCCTTGGCGTATTCTAAGTCAATTGCCTCTTACAACTAGATCGGCTGAATCGAGGCCTTTCTGCGTTCCGAATTGAGTTCGCGTCCGCAAACCTGAGTAGATCAACTGATAATAATACCGCATAGGGCTCAAAAGAACCGTGGGACGCTCGGTGTTTCGATAAGTATCAAGTTGTCAGACTAGGAGACGTGGAAGCTTTGAAGAATTGAAAGGCCGGGAACGTCAATCGTCAATCATCCTCTTCCTCCCAATCATCCTCTTCCTCATCCTCTTCGTCTTCGTCTTCGTCTTCGTCTTCGTCTTCGTCTTCGTCTTCTTCTTCGTCGTCGTCGTCTTCCTCGTCTTCGTCTTCTTCCTCGTCTTCCTCGTCTTCTTCGTCTTCTTCGTCTAGTTCGTCTTCGTCTTCGTCTTCGTCATCCAGCTCATCGTCGTCCATCGCCTCGTCGTCATCATCCTCAGGCAACGAAGACATGGGGCCTTCATCGCTAACCGGACCGGCGTCGCTTGATCGGCCCAATAGCCCCAACAACTGCTGCGAAGCCCTTCCCCACATGCCACGCTTTCGAGGCGGACCAACGTCCTTCGAGACCTTGGGACGACGACTGCTTACCTTTTCTTTTCTCTGACCCTTGAAACTATCGAGAGGCTCGTATGAGATTGAACGCGGTGGCAATACCTTCACCTTGGTCTGATCCTCGACGTATTGCGAGTCATATTCAAATGCCGCCGCCGGCATCAAGCCGCCACGCGCGACATGAGCACGCCGATCTTCAACAGTCGGCTTACAGCCGGCTGCCACAAAAATCACGCAGGTTGCGAGAGTCAGCAATCCAAAGCGGACCATGATTTTCCCTTTTGCGTTGACGCCTACACGGGGTGTGATCCCCATAAGGGGACGATGCGAAACACTCCCCATAAAGTGTAAACTTTACCCGAGAATGGGTCAATCGTAGGTGGTTATCGGCCGAAAACCACAATGGCCCGAACCCGGCCAATCTACAGTCCGACGCTTTTCTCGCCGGCCGCAATTTGATCCAGCAATTCCGAGGCCTTGGGGTCTTGGATAAACTCGACATGTCCGTCCAAGAAAAGAAAACTGGCCCCGTCGCCGTGGAGTTCGCGCTCCGCCATCAACACTTCCGTGGGGGCGCTTCGAGTCGTAAGACCGGACCGATACACAAGGTAACAACCACGATTCACTTCCGCGATCGAGGCGGGCCCCTCACCATCGTAGGGACTGATGAGCATCTCCAGATTCACGGTGTCGGGCATGGCCCTGAACAATTCCTCCAGACTCTCGGGAAAAGCTCCACCGTGTTTTTCGGCATAAAGGTAGAGACTTTGAGCCAGCGCTCTTTGGGTATGCATGCTTTTCACACGCTGTGCCTGAAGACGTGCCTTGACCGTGCTCTCCACGAGGGTGTTGAGTAATGTCGCGAGCGGAGCGCCCTCACCCGGCTCATCGAGAACGACCCTGGTCTCGCTGCGCTTCCTTCCGGGAGAGGTCAGCGACCAATGAATATCCATATGTGCGACGCGGTCATCCACGCCGACCACAACACCGACACTGCCCTGGGCAAGCAATGGAGCCCATTGGGAACCGACCGCCATTGAAAGGACCGGAAACATCTTCTTAAGCTGTTCAATGTCGAGCATGACGACGAAGTGATTGGGATCACCTAGAGCCTCGTAGCATGCACGCAAATTTGCACCTTTCGGCTTACCTCGATTCCGGTCGCCGGCTTCCCGGGCAATGTCGTGGACGGTCTCCGGACCGTCGCCGACAATCAGCAGCCCCTGAGTCATCGCAAACGACAACGGCAGCAGCGGGTCCGCCGGAGTGCGAATCCGCAGGCCGTTCTCGTCGACCTCTTCAAGGGCAAGGTCGAAGTTCGCGATAAGCTGTTCAAGCGCCTGACTAAAGACGGCCTGATCACCGAGCGGCAGCACCACTCCCCATCCGATGGGATTACGGCGCGTGTAATCAACACGAAGACCAAAGGCGACTTCGTCAACCAGTTGCCCCAAAATAGCTGTATCCCATAGAACACCGGTGGTCTCACGAAACGTGACAAGATCTTCGCGATATTCGGTGGAAATGGTTTCGTCGAATCGATCGGTCAAGGCATAGAGTCCCTTCACGACACCGGCTGCACTTGACCAACCAAGCCGCCCTATCGCCAAAAAATCTTCAGGAAACACTCCGAGACAACGCGCGGAGCTTGTCGGTCTTGTCAGAATACGACCGACTCCCTGACATCCCTCCGCCAGGACGCAGGTCAACCGCGCTTTCAGAGCAGTCCGCTCCCATGAAAAATCGATCGCCGCGCCGAGCACTTCGTCCGGGGACAGCACTTTGAACGCCAGCTCTTCAAGACTGTTGGCCGCCGGTTTGCGCAACCGTTCGAGCCAGGGTTTCGGATTGAGCAAAACCCGTATCGTTGATTGCTCGGGCAGTCGTTTTAACATTTTTCGAACGCCGGGCATCCCGATCCAGCGTTTTTCAGGCCAGTCGCCGCGCAGCCACTGAAGGGCAAGTTGAGGCTTGTTGGAACCGAAGGCCACTCGACCCTTGAGGGCAAACGCGAAAACCGTCTCATCACCGGATTGCGTCGCAATCCGTATCGCATTCCCCGTCTGATCCAATTTCAAACGATCGTTCTTGAACACCGCTTCAAAAGCCGGCAGGGTCTTTTCAAGCCATTTGTCGAACTTGAGGCTCGGATGAGACCACTCCAAAGCCATAAAAAAGACAGGCCTTTTCTTTTTCACCGGCGACGGCACATAACCCATGACAAAACCGCCGGGCATTTGTTTGATGGCCTTAACAAGTGTGTCGGCGTCCTTCGCATCGGGCGCGAGATTCTCGAGCAACGACTCGATTGTGGCCGGCGGCAGTGCCCGTTTGGGTTTCTCGACAAGACAGATAACGACGGCGTCGTCAGGCACGATATCCAGAAGCTTCTGCTCCGCTCGCGCCTTATCCCATACAAGAAGATTGGCCGTGACCAAAACGATGACGAATCGCAACGCAACAACACGTAGACTTGGTCTAACTCTTCTCATCGAGCGTCTTTCTCCTGAGCATTATTCTTCGTTTTGGTTTTATGCGCGGCTCGTTGCTTGGCGGTCGGCAGGGCATTCAGTCGTTTCTTGAGTTCGCCAAACAACTTGTCGATGGGTTCCATCCGACGATCCGCTGCATCCGAATTGCCGGCGTCCATAAGTTCTTTGATTTTGGCACCATGTGTGCGCTCAAAATCAGCGGCGCGCGCTTCGATATCGCGAAGAACGGATTCGGCTGCAGACCTCTGCCGATCCGTAAGTTGATATCGCTTCACAAAGTCCTGCGTATAGGATCGCCACTTCGACGCCCGCGGGTTCAGGATTGCCGGTGTTCGCCGTTTCTTGCGCAGCTCCTTGGCGCTCTCTCGTGTAATGATCGCAATTCCTTTGGGCGGCTCACCGGTTCCGGCCGATTGATATTCAAATTCGTAACCGGTCATCGGGTCGGCGGGGATTTTTGAGATATAGTGCGGCACGAGTGAGGAAAGACGATCCGGATGTTTACCGTGGTCCTGATTGAAGGCTTCGGCCGCCATTTTTAGTTGCGCGCGCACAAAGTTGCTCTCACCCCGCAGTGTCAATTCGTGAACTTTTGATAACGAAGGGAGCGCCATCTTAGATACGACGTCCCAGGCGGGAATCTGTTGAATTAGTTTTTGCTCCTCAATGATCGCACCGACCGCACCATCGTCCCTAGGACGAGTCGCTTCGACGACCGAGTCGTAGTGCCGATTGAAGTTTCTCTTCATCGCACGATCCGGCAGATAAAGGCGCATGAGCGCACCCCTCAGCCGCGTCCAGCCGCTCGGAGCCGACACCTCAACACCGATCATACCGCTGCTCGCCAACGCAAAAGTGCCGGGCAGATCCATAAAGTCGTCTACAACGCTCATGCTAAAACGCTGTTCGGCGCGAACCAGATCCTCGAAGGTCGGCATGGCCTCGGCCAATCGATCCATTTCGTCGACGGCCTCTTTGAGGATGTCGGAATCCACCAGACCTGTCTCGGAAACGCGCATCATTCCCTCATCCGCAAGGTTTCTCATCGCCATCCCGACCAGGCCTTCAATCATGGTTTGACCACGCGCCACATGATTCGCGACCCGCTGCACCGTCATGTAGTTGTCGAGGGCGTCCGTCGCCTTCCCCTGACTCGCCAAAAACGTGGCCTCAGCGGCAAGACCCCTGCAAAGTTGGCGCATATCCGAAACGGTCGGCAGAATGGCCTCCATCAACGAATCCGATTGCCCCCGGCACAGCGGCATGTGATAGTCCGACATGTCCGAGGCCTCGCGAAACAAGTCCAACGCAGGCCGCATTTCGGTCAGCCAGGCGGCCAGGCGTTCACCGGTCTCGCCTTCCGGCCAAGTGCCGTTCGCCGCAGAGAGGAATGCCGCTCTTAGGTCACTCGGCTGATCAACCGCCGCGTTGACCGCTTCGATGTATTTCCAGGCCGCGTTTTCCTCCAACGGAATCTCCGGCACCTCCATTCCGCGCTGCCTCAGCTTTTCACTCGGATAGATCGTGTAAACCCGGTCTCGGACCGTCAGCTGATCGGAGGGTAAATCGTCCTCCTCCCCCCACGCCGAGGGCGCACAAAACACCGGAATCCATAGCCAGAGGAGCCGTATCATCGTGGATCTCCCTACTCAAAGGATGGTGAATCCAATTCCCCTTAGCTATTACGTAAAGGATGGGAAATCCCGCACTACTTTGTTCGACGCATCTCTCCGCGGTCCAGACGGGCGAAATAGTGGGCGGACGCGCGGATGAGGACCGGCAGGAGAATCAGACATGCGGGCAGATTGCAGAACACCGTGAGGCCGGTCATGGCGTCGGAGAAATCGTATACGGTCTGAAAGTCCTGGATCACGCATCCCATGAAGATCGCGATGACAAACAGGATCTTGTAAGGCAGAATGGCAACGGGCCCGAACAAATACTCCGTTCCCTTCTCGCCGTAGTAGCTCCAGCTGATCATGGTGCTGAACGCGAAGAGGCAAACGCCGATCAAAATGATCCACCGGCCGACCCCGACACTGACCGTATCCAATGCAAATCGAGTGATCTGAGCGCCGTTCAAGGCGAGATGAACTTTCTGACCGACGGCAAGCTTGGCCTCCAGCGCCGCGAAGGCCTTCTTGTCATCATCCTCCTCCTCGCGAGTCAGTTTCATCGTAAACGCTTCGTGCTCGGTGAGTTCTTTTTCTGACTTGCCGTGCAGCGCCTCCGCGACAGCCTTCAGTCGCGTGGCCTCCCCGCCCTTGTTCTGCTTAAGGATTATCCATAACTCGCTATGTTCATTGGCAAGCTCGGCGTAATGAGCGGCGCGTATCTTTTCAGGAATGTCCTCATCCGGTGTCATGGCGACCGTGATCGTGTCACCGTAGATCGCGCTGACCTCACCCACCGCCGGTCGGTTCCACACGCCGGTGCTCAACACGACCAGCGCCGTCATGGTGCAGATGATGATCGTGTCCACGAACGGACCAATCGCCGCCACGACGCCTTCGCGTACAGGTTCCTCCGTTCGAGCAGCGGCATGGGCGATCGCAGCCGATCCCTGCCCCGCCTCGTTGGAAAACAGCGCCCGGCGCAAGCCCCACTCAAACGCGGCGTACACGCCGATTCCGGCAAATGCCCCCTCGCCCGCGATCTGTGTAAACGCCGATCGGAAAATCAGCGCAAACATGTCGCCGATGATGGCAATGTTTTGTCCGATGACGATCAGCGAACCGACGACGTATAGAACGCACATAAAGGGAACGAGCTTACTGGCGACCGCCCCGATGCGCCGGATTCCCCCGATGATGACCAGCGACACCAAAAACGCGACGAGGGCCCCGGTAACTCGCTCATCGACGCCCTCTTTCGCCAGCGTGTTGCCCACGTTCCAGGACTGAAACATATTCCCGCCGCCGAACGAGGCCGTCGCAATGACCACGGCATAGACCACCGCCAAAATCTTGAACAACAGCCAGGCCGGATTCCCCTTTTCTCGCAACGGCTCCACGAGGGCCTTCTGGATGTACCACATCGGCCCGCCGCGCACCTCGCCACGCCCCAAGGCCTTACCCGCGCTTGGCGAGTCCTTTCCGGCATAGTCCAGCACATGCGACTCGGCATCCTTTTCCGTCAACGCCGGTGCACTGGGGTCCGGCACGTCGCGCACGTCGCGGAACATCGTCGCCAACGAGCATTCGACGAACTTGACCGCCATGCCGAAGAAGCCCACCACCCACATCCAGAACACGGCCCCCGGTCCCCCGATGGCCACGGCAATTCCGACCCCGGCGATGTTGCCGAGCCCGATCGTGGCGGAGAGTGCCGCGCAGAGTGCCTGGAAATGTGAAATGTGGCCTGCGTCCTCAGGACGGTCGTATTGCCCTCGAATGACGCGCACACCGTGCGTGAGGGCCCGCCATTGAATGAGCTTGGTGACGATGGAAAAGATGAGCCCGCAGCCGAGCAGGAGGAAGAACAGAGAAGGCGTCCAGATGATCTCGTCCAGCCAGTGGGTCAATGCCTCGAACTGCTTCATTCCGCGTGCTCCGTGAGAATCGGAGAGATTGTGCCCGAAAGAGGGTGGATAAGCAACGATCGATTGGATTTTCCCGTGACGTGGCATGCACGGTGTGTTGTGCCGGGGATCAGGCCCAAAGAAAAACACAGGGCATGCCGTGAAGACATGCCCTGTGCCGTGAGGTACCGGGGCGAACGGTTGATGTCCGCCCCGTTGCACTCATATCAAACGCGGGACATGCCGGTGAAGGCGTGCCCCGCGCCTTACAGGGTCCCCGAAGGGACGGCCATCATTCCTTCTGCGTTTCGCTCGCCCAGCATTGCTGCCACCATGTCGTCTTTCCCTGTTTGTTGATCTCGTCCATACCCGGGATGATGACCAGCGTGTTCAAACACTCAGCGATCACGTTTTGATAGGCGTGCTCATAGTTTTCCTGGATGTCGAGAAACTCCTCCCACTCGACGGAGAGCCGATCCAGCCGCCGGGCCGTCACGGGGATCTTTTTAAGCAGGTGCTCAGCCTCCAGCCGTTTCAAACACTCGGCCAGAATCGTGTAAACGGTATCCCGGTCGACGTCGACCAACCGGTCCGCCGGATCGTACTCCAGGTCCGGGACACTCCGTTCGTCGTCGTCGTAGAGCAGGAACTCGTACTTCCCAGCACCCGGCACCTGAGCCATGACCGTCGCCGCCCGAAAGAAGACACCGAGGCGCAGCATCTCCCGCGCAAGATGGGCCATCCACGCTTGTAGCGTCGCGGGAATGTCCTCGATAAACCGGATGTTCGCCGCGGGAAACCCGTAAGGTTCGTCGAGACTGAACAGATCTTTCGGTAGTCCGTTGGGGGTATCCGACATAGTGCGATTCTCCTTTCACTGATGAACAAACGATTGCTGTCTCTCTCTCAAAGCCCCGGGCCGCCCTGCCCGGGGTCTCGAACACAGAGTTTTTTGTACGCTCACCCGCCCCCGCACACATCCCCTGCACCCCACCCCGGGCAGGGCGGCCCGGGGCTTTGCGTCTTTTCTCCCACTTCGCATCATTCTTTCGCTTTGCGCGCACCGTCTTCCGTCTTTCTCAATGTTCCCTTCATCGAATGCCGTCGCCGAACCGGCGCAAGAAAACGGACGCCACCCGGTGCGACAGAGAGCACGCGCGAACCATCAAGCTCGATTTGCGTGCCTCCGCGCACCGGGCAGCGCCCGCATGATAAGCGCGGACCCTAACCCGGGCGAGGCAGCCTCAGCGAAATCGAGCGCCTACGCGCCGCAGCTATGTGACGCGTAGGTTGATGGTTCGCCGCCAAGACAACTTGCTCACCACACGATTCAAGTGGAATCGTGCGTTACTAATTGTCACCAATTAATTATGGCACAGGATTTCGAGAATGTCAACTTTAAAAATACTTTTAGAATACTTTACAGGTATTTTCCTGTTACCCCATGATTACTCTCATGAACTGGGAAAATGCAGGTGTGGCACTTCCGCCGAAGTGGAAAAAGGCCATCAGTGCCCACAACAAAAAGATGCTTGGTAAACGGGGTCTCGGCCGCTACGCATGGTGCGTAGCCACGGAAGTGCTCCTGTGCATTCCCCCGGATAAACTGCTCGAACTGGCCTCAAATCTTCGCAAGCAAGCCGAGATCGACCCGGACACCTTCGCCAAAAAGTGGTCCAACCCCGAAAAGACCGCCCGCACCGTCGCCCCCGAACTCCGAGCCGCCATCAACGAAGCCCTCAAGGCCACTACGCAAAAGAAGCAAAAAAAATCGTAGGGCATTCGGTAACGGTTTCACTTCAAGAGAAAAACTCGTTACAGCGTAGCTCGCATCATAGCCCCGGCGTTCACGCCGGGGTTCCGGTATATTTCGATATGATTTGTTTAGGCCCGTTAACGGGCCTTCTCGCTGCTTCGCCGGAAATTTGCGCGGGAGACAATACGGGGAAGGCCCGTGAACGGGCCTCAATGTTTTTCTGACCTCTTTCCCCCGGCGTGAACGCCGGGGCTAATATCAAATGAACCCGACCAGGAAATTCGGTGCCGTTGAAAACTATGCAGGCCGGTCATCCTCGATTTGGTCTTCAAGCTCGAAAATCCAAATCTCGTTTTCGTTGGCGGCATACTTGAAACAAGCGACCAACCGATAGTCTGCTCCAGCAAACTCCACTTTGAATTTGAATAGTTGATAGTCGGGGGGATAGGGAAAGTGACTTGGGTCACTCAGCGATGTGGGATTGGTCGCAAGTCTCTCTAGCTCGTCGAGTATTAAGTTTTGAACATCATAGGAGTATTTTCCGATTCGATCATCCGCCGCCTGGGTCAGTCTGACTCGGTAAGGCATTTGCCAGTCGCTCACGAATACTTGAGAGCAGGACACCTTGACCGGATTTCAGTTCCTGTTCCGCTCGCTCTAATCGATCAAGTGTCAGCCCCGGCCGGGCAAACTGCTTATATTGATCTCGGAAAAAATTGCGCATCGTCTCGCGAGAAATTACTCGGTTACCACGCTCCTCCGGCTCCATGCCTCGGCGAGACTCCAGCCAGGGTTCCTCGGAATGTGTTTTTTTTCTTAACTCAGCCGCGGAGTACTTCTTATAGTTCTCCCAAATCGACTCAACCAACGCCATTTCATCGCAAGCAAGCTTTTCCCCTTCTTCGGCCTCGCTGCTCGGGATCGCGCCGGCGTCATAACGTGAGAAAGCAGGATACACGCTTCTGACGACCGGCCCGTGTACCCAGCCATTAATCGGGTCATCAAACAGAGACTCCCCACGCATGGCCAGCCGCCAACCCTGTGCGTAATAGAGTAGTTTTTGCAGCCGCATGTGCGATATGGGCTCGGCCTCAGGCTCGCTTGCTGCAAGCCACAAAATATATCGAGCAATATCAATCGCCTTGGCCATACTAATAATATACAACACTTAAAGCGAGCACGCAAAAAAACTAGCCGAGCCGAATAGCGGCCTGAGACCACGATGCCCATCCCCAGTGAAGCCAACCTTCGGGAATACATCCGACGGGTCTGCAGCGCGATGGACTACATCAGCGCCCACCTAGCGGAGAATCCGACGCTCGACGAAATCGCCGAGGCCGCGGCGTTTTCCAAGTTCCATTTCCATCGTATCTTCAAGGGCGTCACGGGCGAGACGGTCGCGGAGTTCACGCGCCGGCTGCGGCTCGAACGATCGGCCCAGTTCCTGCTCTTCGACATGAACCGTGACGTGACGGATATCGCCTTTGCCGTCGGTTTTTCGAGTTCGCAGAATTTTGCGACGGCGTTTCGCAAGCACTTCGGCGAGTCGCCCAGCGAATACCGCGATTCCCATCGGGAGCAGGAAAGCAAAAAATCAAACACAGAAGGCAACGATTCAAACGCCAAAACTTCGTCTGCGATATACCTTTCTAATTGGATCAACAAACAATGGCCAGATATAGAAAGGAGCCAGAAGATGAACGTTGAAGTCAAAGACATGCCTGCGTATCACGTCGCCTATGCTCGCCACTTGGGACCGTACGGTGAAGAAGGATCGGCCGAGGCATTCGGCCGTCTGATGCAGTGGGCCGGACCGCGCGGATTCGGGACGGGGGGCCAGATGCTCGGCATCTGTTGGGACAGCCCGGAGGTGACGCCGCCCGAGAAAGTGCGCTACGACGCCTGCGTCACCGTGCCCGAAGGAACGGAAACGTCGGGCGACATCGGCACGCAGACGGTGTCCGGCGGCAAGTGCGCCGTTTACCACGCGGAAGTGACGACCGAAGAGTTCGGTGACGCCTGGAATAAGATCATCTGCGAATGGCTGCCGCAGAGCGGTTTCCAGCCGGACGATCGACCTTGTTACGAGATGTACCTGAATCACGCGGACGACCATCCCGAAAAGAAGTGGATCGTCGACATCTGCGTGCCGGTGAAGCCCCTGTAAATCGCATCCACGGCCTTAAACGTTGAACAACGTCCCGGGGTAGCCGCTGCGCGGCTACCCCGGGACGGAGGACGAAACGTCGTCGGCAGGGGAAGCCAAAAAACGCGTTGCGCAAGAACCAGTGATGCGACTTAGGATGAATACGAAAGCTACCTGCGCCCGGTGAACACATTGTTACGTGCAATCATCCATCGCGTTCTTCTTTTCCTCACGCTGACGGCCACGATGGCCGTCATTCTCCTCGGGATTCTCTCCTACGAGTTCGACGCCCGTTTTTTCGGGAGGGTCGGTGGTGCCGCCGACGTCTCCTATCACTCTGTCAGCGTGATCGTCGGGCACGTTTCACCCACGTATGGCATTCGTTTCTCGGTGCCTGACTATAAAATTCGTCTCACGGACGGCCAATTGAGCATCTCAACGAGCGTGATGACCGATGACCCGGATGACGTGTCTGCGACCGGGCGGAATCTAAGTTTTGGCGGTTTCGAATACACTCGCCGACAAAACACACTATGGTTGCGCCGGATTAAGATTCCGCTATGGATGCCGCTGATCGCATTCGCCGCGTACCCCGTCGCCTGGTCCGTGATTCTTGCCGGACGAGCCCACCGTCGGCGCCGCAGGAAGGGCCGCTGCGTGGAATGCGGTTATGACGTCAGAACCAACACCCACGGCATCTGTCCGGAATGTGCCACGCCGATTCCGGAGGACCAAGCTGTCGCGGTGTAGGGTGGAGCCCCCAGCCGACGACGACACGCGGGCGATGACCCACGACCACGCACAAAACCCCGGGCAGGGCAGCCCGGGGCTTTGAGGAGTTCGATTCGTTCCAAAAGTGACGTCGGGTGGGACGCCGCATCCCTGCTCGGAAGCGACGAATGGTGCACCTGTGCTTTAAAATGGATATCGTCATACGAAGCTGATTCATCCTGATTCGGAAAAGGAGACAACCATGGGCTTCTGGTTCGGGATCTTGATCGGGGTCGGGATCGGTATCGCGGGGCTGGTCGGCCTTCTGCTCTCCAGTTCGTGGTTGCTGGATCGCCTTGGTCGTAAAGCAGTCGAGCCGACGCCCCCGGAGCGCGATCCACAACTTGACATCGAACTCCGACCGGAGGACGTCCCGGAGGAATTGCGCGACGTCGTGCCCGTCGCACGCAAGTTCGGGGTCGGGTGCGACGGGTTACGCATGGAAGTCATCGAGGCCGCATCGCAAGAAGAGCTGTCGGAGTTGCGCGATCTGATGGAGCGACACTGGTTCATCATCCAGAAGTGGATCGACTATACAAAACACCCCATACCGGACTGGCTTGTTCCAATCATGTACGCGCGCATCGCCGCGGAGGAGATTGACCCGCCGGCCGTCCCTCCAAAATGAAACGACTTCCTCACGTTCGCGGCCTTAATCTATGCATGGGTGCCTCAACCTTGCTTCCGAGCAAGGTTGGGGAATCACGCCCGTCCATCATGGGTCTTGCACTGAGAAGAACGAGCCCCAGTCTTGCATGAGATTCCCCACACGGAGGTTTCATCGCAGTGCTTATAGTCCGCCGCCTGCGCCGCCGCCCGGGCTCGCACAGAAGGCGGGGGACCACGGCATGGCGATGGCAGGCTCCCGATCATCGCCAGGGCTGTCGGTGAGCGGGACCTGATCGGTCCCGTCCGCGTTCATGATGTAAATATCATATCCGTTTTTACCTCGATCCGAGCTGAAAAGGATCTTGCTCCCGTCGGGCGTGAACACGGGATCCCTGTCCTGTGCGTCGTTGTTCGTCAGACGAGTCTCGCCGGTCCCGTCGGTATTGATGATGTAAATCTGCCTCTTCAGGGTTCGGGCAGAACAAAACACGATCCTGGAACCGTCCGGGCTGAAGCACGGTGATGAGGCAGATTCCGGATCATCGGTGACCGGCGTCGGGTCTGAGCCGTCGGCATCTGCGATGTAAACATCAGGGGCTCCATGCTGAGATGAAGAGTAAGCAATCTTGCAACCGGTCGGGTTGAACACCGGATAGTCGTCGAACGATTGAGTCGTGACAATCGGCGTTTGGGCCGACCCGTCCAGGTTCATGGTGTAGATGTCATGATTGCCCGACCGGTCGGACGTGAAAATGATCTCATTTCCGCGGGGATTGAAGCACGGCCGTATGTTGTGGCCGACATTTTGCGTCAGCCGGTCAAATCCGTCGGAACTCGTGATATAGATGTCGTCGTTGCCGTCGCTGCCTTCGGAGGAAAACGCGAGTCGAGTTCCGTCGTCACTCCACGCCGGGTGCCGATCATTCGCAGGCGTGTAGGTCAGGCGGGTTTGACGGCTGCCGTCCATCGACATCAGGTAGATTTCCGAGTTGCCGTCGCGCTCGGATGAAAACGCAATGACCAGCGGTTCACAAGCATTTCCGATGCCGTTTCCGTTCGTGTCGGCCTGATCTTCGTTGGGCTCCTCTGGGCAATTGTCGCATGCATCGCCCACGCCGTCGCCGTCGCTGTCCGTCTGATCGGGATTTTCCGTCAGGGGGCAGTTGTCGCATTCATCACCGAATCCGTCCGAATCGGTATCGACGTTGGAACTCGGGACAACCAGACAATTGTCGCATAAGTCGCCGATCCCGTCGCCGTCGCTGTCTGTCTGATCGAAGTTCACGACGTCCGGACAGTTGTCGCAAGGGCTTCCGAAGCCGTCGCCATCCGGGTCGGCCTGATTGACATTGGCCAAACCCAGACAGTTGTCGCATGCGTCGCCGACGCCGTCGGAATCCTCATCCGCTTGATCGTTGTTCGGAATGTCGGGGCAGTTGTCGCACAAGTTGCCCAGGCTGTCGCCATCAAGATTCGCCTGATTGGGGTTGAACACGTCCAGGCAATTGTCGGTGTCATCCACGACGTCGTCGCCATCCTGGTCGCCACCCTGGCCGGCGTTGTTCGGGCCTTTGGGCAGCAGTTCGTCGGTGCCGCAGCCGGGAAAAGGGGGCAGCGCGAGCAAAAGGATTGCCGCACTGGTGATCGCCAAACGGGCAAGTTGCGTCTTTCTCAACACGATCCGTATCTCCCTGAGCAAGATCAAGATTTCCGTCCACCCACGACAGTGGACAAGTAGACCTTGCGACAAACGGATCTGCTGATTCACGCCTTTTTATCAAAAACCTGCCTTTGCCGGATTGCCGGACCGAAAAACGCCCCATTTGAAAACACCGTGAATGTCGCCCCCTGAACGTCGCATATCCCATCAGCACCGGCGTCGCCGTGGCGATGCCGTGTAGCCGAAAACGATCATCAAACGAGTCTCTCTCCTTTTTTCACCGCTGCGAGAGCCGGTCCTGTTCTGTTCACTGGGGGCCGGCTCTCGTTTTGCTTGGGTCAGCTACGTTGCCCGCCAATGCCGCGCGATCGTGCTGAGAATCCAATAGCCGGCCTTGATCGAGCCGCGGATCGTGCCGCCGATCTTGCTCTTGCCGATACGCCGTTTGTAATGAACACTGACCTGATCGATCCGAAGCTTTTCCTGCAGCGCGCGGATTTGCATCTCGACCGTCCAGCCGAAGGCCCGGTCGCGCATTTGAATGCGATCCAGTGATTCCCTGCGAATGGCGCGAAAAGGACCGAGGTCGCGATAGCGATAGCCCCAGCGCATTCGCATCAGCCACACGGCCAGTCGATTTCCGAAACGTTGCTGAAATGTCAATGCGCCTTTTTCGACAGTCGGAGCGTCGCGCGTGGCGATGACCAGGTCGGCCTCGTCCCGAAGAATGGGCCGCACCAAATCAGGCAGGCGCGTCAGATCGTCGCTCGAATCGGCATCTAAAAATAAAACGACACGAATATCACTTCGGAGATGTTGCATCGCCGCCCAACAAGCGGCACCATAGCCGCGGCGCGGTTCGTGGGCGACGAGGCCGCCGTGTTCGCGGACGACCTGAGCGGTCTCGTCCGTGGAGCCGTTGTCGCCGACGATGATCTGTCCCAGCCGGAAGGTCGCCAGCTCGGGCAGAAGCCGACGCAAGGACTCGGCCTCGTTCAAGGCCGGTAGTATGGCGGCGACCTCAGCGTAATCGGGATGTGTTTCGGTCTGTTGCATGTTCACTACAGGTTGTGTCGCGAATAAGTGCCGATTAGCGGAGCCGCCAACTCTAAACTAAAGGCCCACTCATGTTTGTCTCGATATTTTTTGAATCGTATGATCAGATTATCCGGAAACGACCGGGAGACGGACACTACTCGCGTGACTATACTGACCGTAACCGACCTGGTTCATCCCGACCACTAGACCCGCGGAGGGGCCCCCGGACGTGAATTTCAACAGCCTCTACAGAATTTCCGGTCGCCTCCATCTCGCAATTCTCCTGCTGACGGTAGCCTGTCTTACAGGCTGCGATACTTTCCTGTTCGGCGGGCAACCCAGCAACACGCTTCAACTCGGTAGCGGCGGCCTCGGCGCCACCCAGGATTCGGACAACGGCGGTAGCAATCCTCCTGCAACCGCATCGGTCGACGCATCGCTTCTGGAACAGTTGTCCCTTGAACGCATCAACCGGGCGCGGCTTCGCCCTGCCGAGGAAGCTGCGGCGGGCGGCATTGCCATCGATGAGGGAATCCCGGGCCGGCTGGACGCGACCTCCAAACCGGCGGTCGCCATGAACGCCAGGCTCAGGCAGTCGGCCATCGTGCACAGCAACGATATGTTGGACCGTGATTACTTCGAACATGAAACGCCTGAGGGCGTTTCTCCTTTTCAGCGGATACAGACGGCGGGCTATGTGTTTCTGGCAGCGGGTGAAAACCTGGCCTGGCGGGGAACGACCGGCACGCTTGATCCTGTGCGGACGGTCGAGTCGCAGCACAATGACTTGTTCATCGATGTCGGCATCCCGGGTCGAGGCCATCGTGTGACCATGTTGAACGCCCAGCTGCGCGAGGTCGGCATCTCCATTATTCGCGGCAGCTTCACTCGTCCGAGCGACGGTGTCGTCTTCACCGATTCGATCATGCAGACGCAGGACTACGGCACTTCAACGGCCAACACGACGTTCGTCCTGGGCGTCATCTACAATGACAACAACGGCAACGGCCAATACGATTTCGGTGAAGGCTCGGCGAATTCCACCGTCTCGTTACAAAACATCACGAAACGCACCAATCAGGCGGGCGGCTATTCCTTCGAGGTCGGCGCGGCGGGAACGTATACTCTGCGATTCGCCTCAGGACAGACCCTCGATCTCACCATTGAAATCGGCGACCCGAACATCAAGGTCGATTCGGTGAACGGCCGGCCGATCGTCAATCTAGGCCTGGGTCTGCTGAATTAATTGAAACGGCCGCTCAATCACCGGTGAACTGAGCGGCCGTCGTATTCATTGCTTTTTTGTTCGGGAAAAATCGATCGAATCAGGGACAGCGATCTACCATTCGATCATCTTTCCTTTCTTGCGACGCTTCTCTTCTTTTTTGACCCACTCATCGTTTTCCTTCTGTTTCTTCTCATCGGTGATCGGCTGGAGCCTTGCCGTCGTGTCCGGGTCGTATCCGTGGCTTCGAAGGTTGAATTCCTCATCTACAACCGATTCTCCGTCCTTGGGCAGATGCTCCTGGACCCATCCTTCCCAGTTCTTCGACAGCTTTGCCTGCGCTTCCTCAGGAAACACCTCGGCCCAGGCCCTGGAGAACTGAATTTTTCGATCTGAAAAACTGATGTCCGGATTATTCGTGCCAACACGCTTCGTCAGATCAAAGATCCTGCGGAAGTCATTACGTCCCTTCAGCCCTCCGGTCATCATGTACGCACAAATCGACCAGCCCTGAGCATAATTCTTGAGCACGCGTCCTTCACTATCCCATTTGCCACGATTGATCGTCCAATAGTAATCGAAGTCCTTCCAGTCTTTGGTATCAAACATGCGCCGGATCATCGGAGCATACCGGCCGCGGTTGGGAATCTCGTCGAAGTTCTCATCGACCGTCTTTCGGAAATCCCAATTCTCAAAAACCCCGGCCTGCCCCTCGTTCCACCAGATGGGCGGGATGATGGGAAACCCGATCGTTCCCGTGGGGTCCAATTTGTAGCCGACGCGAAGATACAGTTCCATGTGACAAGACTCATGCTTCAGCACGCCCTTCGGCCACTTGGCAAAATCCGTAATTCCCCTGGTGAACTGCATCATGCGATAATGCCTGGCGGGCCAGGACTGCCCGCGGTCGTTGGCAAAGTGCATGGCGAATCCGAACTGACCACCGCTGCTGGGCAGGCCGCCTGCCTTCATATAGGTGCCCCGATCTGCAAACGTGATGATCTCAACGGGCTCCTTCACATCGGCCGGGAATCCGAGCAGGATTCGATACGCGGTGCTGAATTCCCGGTGGAGCATCTCCATGTACATGGCAAGATGGGCGGTAAATTCCTTGCTAATATCAGAACGGATGATGAACGGGCACCCAGGATGCCCCATGTGGGTCCACAATCTAATCTCGTTGCCCGATTCGTCCTCGAAGCGACCGCCGCGGTAATCCCCGGCTTTGTCTTGCTTGATTCTCTTAAGAAGTCTCTTGAAGCGCTTATCGTATTTTTCGTCGCTTTCATTTCGCTTCTGGCCCCAACGAATCTTCTTCTTGCCTTTTTTCCTCTTTTTCCTCTTTTTCTTCTTGCTCTTTCTCTTCTTCTTTTTCTTCTTCCTGCCTTCGGTGTCAGAGTCGTTGTTTTGCGTGGCCGAGGTCATGACACTCCGATCAGCGCGTACCTCCTGGATCAAGGCCGCAGCAGCGCCGGGCCAAAGAATGGCCACGATCAAGACAGCCAAGACAAAATTCGCAAGTTTAAAGATGCGTGATCCTGACATCGGACAGAACCTCCAATCGTTTACACTTACCAGCTATAAGTCATTCAGCATCAGGGCATGGTCGATGACGCACGTCACCGTGGAGTGCCGGCTATTAATCACATCCTAACCCGATATTGATTTTATCTCAAAAGACTAAGCTTGTCCAAAAAATCATTATAACAATATTCCTCTTCAGAAGTTAACAGATCGAGCGATCATTCCTTCGTGAGTGCCTTTTCCAACCGGTCCAGGTTCTCATTCATCATCGACAAATAGTCCCGTCCGGACTCAATCTCGTCGGCACCCATCACCTCACATGGCAGAAACAACAGGTGCCTAAGGCCGAGTTCGCCAATCTTGTCCGCGACCATGGCGGCCGGCTGAGCCTCCCAAAGCATGAATCGCGTCGAATGCGCCCGTGCCGATTCCCTCATCCGACGGAGCGTCTGCTCATCAGGCATCACCTCCGGGTCCAAGTGATAGTATTCTTGACGCCATCCGTACCTCCGAGCGAGGTAGTTGTATGCCGGATGCGACGACATGAGGTGCCGCCCCTTCATCGTCTTCGATACCTTCCTATAGCGCGCATCCAAAGCATCCAGGTCCTTCGCCAATTCGGCAAAACCGCGTTGAAAGGTCTCCTTATCATCTCCGCAAATCCGGATGAGGGCGTTCATGATTTCCGTGGCCTGAATCTTCGCATTGATCGGATCGAGCCAGGTGTGACCGTCAACGCCTTCGTGGCTGTGCTCCCCTTCAGGGCCATGCGCGTGGGTCACGATGTCGTGCAAAATGATAAACTCTTTTTGCAGCGGCTTGGCCGTATTGACGAGCCGGGATTCCGGCAGAGTGACTTTTTCCACCCATTTCTCAAACGAGGCTCCGTTGATCACGATCAGATCTGCCTGCTGATACGCCTTGATCGTCTTTTCATCCGGCATCCACTGTGCCGGGTCCGCATCTTCCGGACAAGGACAAACCACTTCGATCCTGTTTCCGCCGATGCGCTTCGCGAAATACGTGGTGGGATAGAACGTCGTATAAACGGTCGGGATTTTCTTGACGGGAGCCGATGGTTTTTCCGGCTGCTTACTTTCACACCCTAACATGAGTGATGTGCCGAGGCACAGCATGGCGATCGGCCGATTGGCCGCGCGAAGACGGAAATGGTGCAACAATCGGTCGTTCTCCTAATTAAGGAACTCACTTCAATCGCATAATATGCGGCGCCATCGACACAACGACAAGTGAAAGCGTGACCGAAACGGCGAGGCTCATGGTCAATACGATCGCCAACTCGGCCGCCTGGAGCCAGAACACCGTGAGCCGACTGCACCCAATCTTATGCATGGTCTCCATTTCGCGTTTTCTGAGTCGATGCGACAACAACACGACGAGCGCAATGAACAAGCCGGTGGAAACCAGGATTAGCGCGAAATTCGCATCGAAAAAACGCTTGATCCTAAACACCAAATGCATCAGTTCCTCAACCACCTCTAACGGAACAAGCATCCGTTGACTCTCCGAAAGATTGTAGCGGGCCTTGAGCAGGGTCCCGGACTTAAGATCGGACGGCACAACGATGATCGCCGTCACCGGCAACTCGTCCGAGGCCGAATGCGTGTGAAACGAATCCACGTTCTCGGGGGTCACTTCGTGGTACTGGACGATCGACGCGTTCGCCACGACCGTGTCGTTATCGCGCCCCAGAATCACCGACTCATCCTGCACGGTCGTCACATCCTGATGACCGTGCATGATGCCCTCGATGATCCACGCAGTCTTGATGTCAACAAAAACCGCCTCATCGTCCGGTGTTCCGGATTCCTTCAGCACTCCCACGATAGACATTTTCAACGGGTAGGTCTTGGTGATGTCGTAGAGCGTCTGTTGATCGGAGAACAAGGAGCTTCCAACGTCTTTTTCCAATTCGGCAGCGATCTTGGAACCGAGCACGGCCTGCCCAAGAACCGTTGGCAGCGCTCCATTTCGTAATGAAAGCGCGCGAAACTCAAAGTATTCCAGCGTCGTCCCCACGAGAGGTCGTTTGCGCGCAGTGAATCGAAGATGCAGCGGGATGGGTTCACCAAGCTCGCTCTCGCGGATCGAATCCACCTCCGACATGTAAACGGGATCCACACTCGCAGGACTGAAGTACAGCGCCTTCAGCACCAAATCAAACCGGTTGCCTTTGGCCCCAAGGACAAGCGGCGTGGCCTGCGCCCTGGCGATCAACGATTCTCCGTATCGGTCAATCAACAGGTGAGCCGACAGCGGAAGGATCGTGGTCAGCGTAAGAGCGGCGGTCAAGATGGCCGTCTTGCCCCTGTGATACGCCACGTATCGCCAAGCCAGAAACAGAATTCGCCTCACGGTGCCCTCCCTGACGCGAAATCCATAACATCGATCACACGGTCGAAGGATTTCAACAGACCGTGATTGTGTGTCACCATCAGCAAGGTCGATCGTCGGAGCTCTACGGTTTCAAGAAGAAGCTCCAGGATCGATCCAGCCGTTGCGGGGTCAAGGTTTCCAGTCGGTTCATCGGCGATGAGAAGGTCCGGGGCTGCAACGAGCGCCCGACAAATCGCGACACGCTGTTTTTCTCCCTGTGAGAGTGTTTTCGGGAAACGCTTGAGCTTGTCGGCAAGCTTCATCGACACAGCCAGCGACTCAACCGTTTCGGGAACATCCGGCGAGACGGTCAGAGCTGGATTCAGATGATAAGGCAGCAGAATATTGTCCCGGACGGAGAGATATTCAATGAGCTCGAACTCTTGAAATACGAAGCCGATTTGCGAGATGCGGAAGACTCGCCGCCGTTTGTCCGGCAACTCGCTCAATTCGATGTCATCAACACGAATGGAGCCCTTGTTTGCCTGCAGGACACCGGCGATGAGATAGATGAGCGTCGTTTTTCCCGAGCCGCTCGGTCCGATGAACGCCACCTTTTCGCCACGGGCAATGGAAAGCTCCGGAACATCCAGGTGAAAGTCGCCCTCGCCGTATTGGAAATCCAATCCTTTAATCTCGATCATGGAACGGCACCCTCGCGATCCGACTCGAGCGCACCGCTTGATTCCACATCACCTTCTACGTCTTCCCATTCGTCCTCATCATCTTCCTCGTACTCCCATTCTTCATCCTCTTCGACTTCTTCATCTTCTGCGTCGCTTTCTTCTTCAGCAACCACACGAAGCTGTTCGAGGACTTCGACTCCGATGATCTTCCAATGGTCGCCCCGTCGGGCCACCGTGTAATCTGCCCGGTACTCGTTGGTGCGCGCGTGAATATGCCCCCAATGAGATACGGCGCCGTGCACTTGCCAAAGGACCCTCACCGTAAACGCGGGGTCATCCGTATCCGGCAATGCGCCCGAAGACAAGACCTCAACATCGATGATATCCACCGATTGGACCCGCGCGACCGCCCCGCCCTGATCGCGCATGATCAGACTTTGGTACACTTCGTTGTAGAGCCGATCGAGCAGAGGACCGTCCACACTTTGTTTCAGAACGTCATAAATGTCACTTTCCGATTTATAGTCGAAGGCGCGATAGATGTTCGCTTGCAAGGACGAAAAAATCTCAATAGCGGCGTCTTCACCAGGAAGATTGACCTGTGTCCCCCACGGGGCTTGGACCTGAGCAACGAGAAGATTGTGGCAGAGCATCGCCGTCACGACGGGAACGATCGTGATGGCCATCATACGGCGCCGCACATCGGGCCACTGCCCTGAGAATCGAAAGCCCAGCAGAACCACGCCCCAGACACCGATCAGCCCCAACGACAGCAGCGGAACCGAAATCCTGTTCACTGGCTGCGACGCGATGACCGGTTTGACGCGCTGCTTCGCCGATTGGTTCGGCTTGTGCCAGGTAAACTCGGGCTCACCGACTTCGAAGAAAACGAGCCGGTTTTCATCGTAGGCATCCAGTTCGGACCAGACTTCCAGCTTCGCCTCCGGGTTCCTATCGATCTCGCGCAGGTCCGGGGGAAATGCGTCCCAGATCATCGAAATGCGCTTGGGAGGCATCTTCGTCGGATGCTTGAGTGTAAAACGAACGTCGGGAGGCAAGGCGGGATGAGGCAATTGGACAATCGGGTGAAGCGCCAACATGAATTGCATGTCGCCGAGGATCGGCTTGACACGGACTCCGTCGATCGTGACGGGATTGCGGTCCTTGAAAAAGGCTTCGATCGCGAGACGTTCTCGTTGCTCTTGCTCGGCGTCGAGCAAGCGAAATGCCTTGCCGTCCACCTCGAGCTTCAAATCGTCGCGTTTGCCGGGAATGAAATGATTGTAGAGATCATTTGAGACGGTGATTTCGTAGGTCAAGCCTTCGTCGTTGACTGTGATGTTCAAACCCAGGCTCATTCCCGGATGGGCTTCGACCCCGCGCGTGAAACAGGTCGTGGCGCCAACCACAACGAGGACGACCCCGAATCGCCGGCTGATACGGTGGATAGCAGTCATGACGTATCTGTCAGATCGTTGGGTCATGCGGACGCCCATAGTTTAACACACTGGGCGTCATCTCGGGACAATTTGGCAGTTTGGAGGTTATTTCCGACTGCTTCTGGTTCGATAATCTTCATGGTACTTCCCGGAGTCTCGATGAAAAAGTTACTGGAAATCACGAACTCATTCGACACCGGCGACACGGGCCTGCGATGGGCGATCTTCATCGGACTCTGGTGCGCAATGCTCGCCGCCGTCGTCAACATCCGTTCGATCAGCAATGACAATGTTCCCAACGTGCTCATTCCTGCCAGCTTGCTGTGCGAGGGCAACCTGGAACTGGGAGAATTCAGACCATTGAAGGACGGCTACCAATCGACCGAGTGCTACTGGGCCGTCGAAACCAAACAGGGACTGTTCTCACGCTATCCCATTTGGGCAGGCGTGGCAGCGACGCCGATTTTCGCCCCCTTTGTCGTTGCGGCCGAGTTGTTCAATCTCGATTCATCGATCATGGAAGAGAAGGCACTATTGAGAATCGGCCGCCTGGCAACCTTGATCTTCACCGCCGTCTTCGCCGGAACCATGGCCTGGACCCTGCGCCGATTCATGCCCGGTTCGTGGGCGGCGCTCCTCACGGTGTTTGCCGTCTTGGGAACCACACTCTGGCACAATGCCTTCAGTCAACTCAGTAATCAGACCGTCCCGGTCACCGCCGTCATGCTGCTCCTGGCGATTCTGTCCCTGCCTGAGATGACGCAGCGTCGAGCCTTGGCCGCAGGCGTGCTTGCCGGCCTCGTCGTGGCCTCCCGTCCTCCCGCCGTATTTGTGGCCGCCTTGCCATTGGGCCTCTTCATAAGCAGAGCACCCTGGCGTCGCTATCTCCCCGTGGTCGTCGCCGCAGGTCTGTTGTTCCCTGGCTTGACGCTGCTCTACAACGCACACGCATTCGGCGCCCCGTTGACGACCGGGTACGGCGGCGAAGCAAGCGAACGGTTCGAGGCGCCGATGTTGGAGGGCCTGATCGGTCTGATGCTCAGCCCGACCTGCGGTCTCCTCGTTTACTCGTCATTCCTGCTACTTGGATTCGCATTGCGTTTGCGTCTTCGCCCGGACAACGCACCTACGCCGGAAGCGAACGAACTCGCCCGCTGGATCATCTTAGGCGTCATCGCCCAGTGGCTGCTGATGTCAAAATGGTGGGCCTGGAACGGGGCATTGACTTACGGCGGGGCCCGCATGATGGCGGAAACCGTCCCCGGCCTCGTCTTGCTCATCGCTCTCCAATGGCCGACCCCCAATTCCTCCACCCTGCATAAGCGGGGACTGAGGGCGGCCCCTGGGGCACTGCTCATCACGGGCGCGTTCTCCGTTCTGCTGTATCTCGTCGGCACGGTCGCCTATGACGCGATTGCACCGACCAATCCTGACAAGTTGAATTGGGATATCCGCCAGGATTTCATCGTCTTGTACCTGCACAGTTTCGGAACGGGCTCCTTACTGGTCGGCACCCTGAAACACGGCGCGATGCTGCTCGGCACATTTCTGATCGGCGGTTATCTCGTCAGCCGTTTCCTCACCGTTCAGCACACTCAATTCGATGACGATCCATACAATCCGTCACACGAAAAACAAAAAAACGGCCAGGAACCTTGGACAGAAAGCTGCTCAAAATCATATACTAGAGTCAGGTAGCGTCGGCCGACTCTTTGATCATCTCGATGGATCAAACCATCGCGCCCGTTATCGGACAGATCTTCGGTCCCTTCTCGCCGCGTAGAAAGCACTGCCGTGTCTGCCGCCAAAAGCGACCATTCGCAGCGATTGATCCTCGGCCTCGTCGCCGACGAGGAAGCCATCGAACGCTTCCCGGCCGTCGTGCGCTATCTGCAAGTCGGCTTGATCGATGAGCCCGTCAAAGTCATTCTCGTGGTCCCCGAACATAACCGTGCCTCAACGCTCATCAGCGGTCCGACATCCGTCCTCTCCTACAGCAAGATGAGTTGGCCGTTCCGACACTGGACGGTGCGGACTCTGATCTCGAAAGTTCAGCAAAAAATAGACTCGATCCAACACGACGCGACGGTCATCGTGCACGGTCTGGCCCTGACCACGGCTCCCCTGGCCGCAGCGATTGCAACGGCGACCGGCGGTGAACTGGTGTTGAACGTCTCTTCCGCCGCGATGATGGACGATTTGGATTTGATGCGTTGGCTCGATCACGCCTCAGCGCTGGTCACACCCGTCGAGGCCATTCGTGAAGCCATCAAAACATCGCCCCTCGCCGCCAAATCCGCTGAAGTCATCCCCTTGGGCGTCGTCTCTGAGGATGCCCCGGCCGCATTCAACGAACCTCAGAATACACCGACGGTCGTTTATGCCGGCGCTTTGACGGCTGACGCAGGCTTAGACACGTTGCTTCTCGCCACACGTCACGTTTTACAAAAACGTGCCGGGTTGCAGCTCTTCATCCTTGGCAAAGGCCCTGCGGAATCTCAGTTGCGACACATGGCTGAATCCCTGAATATCGGCCTCAACGTCACCTTTACAGGCCGACTGGAACACCTGAGAGCCGCGATGCGAGCGGCAGACGTTTTCTGCCTTCCCCACGCGCTGCCCGTATTTCGCGAGGAACTCATCCATGCGATGGCTCTGGGCCTGGTTGTCATCGCGGCCAGGGGTTCTTTTTGCGACGACCTGATTGATCGACAGACTGCCCTGCTCTTTCCAGAGCGGGACGAAATCGAACTGGCTCGACGAATCGATGATTTGCTGGATCAGCCGGAACTGGCGCGAACGATCGCAGCCACCGGTCAGGCCAGGGCGCGCTCCCACCACTCGGTCTCGAAAATGGTTGCCGGCTTTCTTCGCTTGTACCGCCAACTCGGCAGCCGCCACGAGACGCTGCCCATCGCCGCTCACACGAGATAAACAGAGGCACGCAATTCAGACCACACGACTAAAGACTCCCATTTGTGTCGGCGATCCGACGGTCGCATCTTCACGACCGACAGGTAAGAAGCGCACGCCGTAGCCGAATCGATCGCCGATACCCGCCGCCCAGGTTTGGAATTCGTCCCGTGTCCATTCGAAACGATGGTCCTGATGGCGAAGCGAGCCGGCCGGAAGCGTCTCCCACATCACATTGTACTCCCGGTTCGGTGTCGTTACGACGACGAGCCCGGGTCTGGCAAACTCGAAAAGCACCCGCTCGAAGGATGCCAGACGCGGCGGATCGAGGTGTTCGATGACCTCGACCACAGTGGCGGCGTCGAAACCTTCCAGACGACGATCACGATACATCAGGGAGCCGTGAACCAGCTTGATTCGCTCGCGCTGCACAGCGGGCAGCCGATCAAGCTTAAGACGATGCGAAGCTCTCTCCAAAGCCCGGTGAGAAACGTCGAGCCCGACGATCTCCGTGAATCTCTTGTCCTTGACCAACTCGCGAAGCAGCTTGCCCTCGCCGCAACCAAGGTCAAGAATGCGCCCGGCTCCGGAACTCTCGAGAACGGACAGAACTGTACCAAGTCGCTGCTCATTCAAACTGATCGTCTCTTCAACCGTCTCTTCCTGCCGATCAAATGCTTCGTCCAGAATGTCGATATCGGGGCTTTCTTCCGAAATCATTCTCGCAATCGCCTGACGGGCAAGACTGGGCTGATGCTTCAGATAGCGCTGTGTGATCTGCTCCCTGGCGGGATGACCGGCGAGCCAACCCGCGCCAAAGCGCAAAAGCTTTTCCACTTCGTCGTCACCGACCCAATAGTGTTTGTCATTGTCGAGGACAGGAATGAGGACATAGAGGTGAGCCAAGAGCTCTTTCAAAGGTCGCGTGGCGCGAAGCGCCACGGTGTAATACGGGCTTTCACCCCAATCGGAAAACTTCGCGTCCAGCGTGTGGCGGTGCGACTCGATTTCATAGCCCAGCGGCTCAAACAGACTACGAAGGACCGTTTCACCGCCGCGGCAAGGCAACACTGCAATTCTCACTTCCAACGGCAGCGAACGGTTGATAAGCTCCGGCCGATCCTTACAGCGACCGCCAAGCGCGGTACCGTAGACCCGCGCAATCGCAACACTCAAAAAGGACGAAGCGACATAGGGCCTGTCGTTGACATACTGATCAAGCGTGCCCCGGTCCCCCTTCGGTCCTCGACGATTTCTGACCATCCCGATGGGATCGACATCAAGCAGCAGCGCCGCCGTGCAGCACCGATTGGTCGCTTCGGGATAGAAAACATGCGCATAACCGAAAGACAGATCGAATGACTGACATTTATCCGGGTGCTTGTGAAGCAGATAGCCGAGGTCTGTGGCCGGTGGCCGAGTTGTCGTAATAGTCAGCAACATAACTGAAAAATGATGACCGGTTATGCGTCGATGTCATGGACGATTGATGCTCAAGCGCCGTGATACTTGCCGCTCGCTGAATTAGGCCTCCGGTATGATACCGATCGCCGCCATAAGGTCCACGATGACACGCGAACCCTTGTGAGCACTGCTGAATGTCAATCCAAGTTTATCCCCGACCGGAATATTCTTGACCTCATAGACGGCCAAATGAGAATAGTCCATCCAATCGTCCGTACCCGCTTCCCACAAAATTCTATGCACGGCCTCAAGCCTGGCCTGATCAAGTTTGGTGCTATCGACCTCGAGCGAGGCCTCCGCAACGGCGAAGCTGAAACCGGGATCATGATCAATATCTTCGCGCAGTCCGTCCGGGCGCTGATCCCCGGATGCCTTAATCGTACGGACAAGGATCGAACCCTTGGAATTGGAATCAGAGAACAAATGCTCGATTTTTTCTCCTTTTAGAATCTGCTTCATTAGTTCCTCGATTCGCTCGCGTTGATTCATTTCGGCCATGAGCACTCCCGCTCCGAGTCGTTATTATCCTACCTCGCCGTCTTCGCGAGGACCGCCGCGAAGATGCGAGCCGTCCCGGCGCTGCGCAGCGTCCGCCTGGCTTCGGCCAACGTCGCTCCGGTCGTTGTGACATCATCCACGATACAAACCGTTCGTCCTTTGACGAAATCCGCGGAGGCGACCTTGAAGGCGCCTTTGATGGCGTCCACCCGTTGCGATGCCGTCATCGCCTTATGAAAGGGCGGAACATACCGCGTCATGGTCAGGACCGGTTCCGCATTCTTTTTCCAGGGTCGCGTCGCCTGATCCGCCAACAGCGCCGTTGGTTGGAAACCTCGTTGCATCCGTCGCCACCAATGCGACGGGACCGGCACCCAGAGGTCAATTTCACTCAAATCGAAACTGGCCCCAATAACCTCTCCCAACATTCGCCCCAACAGCTTCTCCAACACAAATTCTTTTTTGAATCGGAGAATCAAACTACGCAGCGCGCCAGAATATTGACCAACGCGCGCAAAACCGTCGAATCTCGAATGTCCTTCTTTCTTAAGCCGACAGGCGATGCACTGATCGTCAACGAGCAAGTGCGGGCCTCGATCGTCACCACAGGTGCGGCAATAGGGTCCTCCGACCGCAAGCATCAACTCGCTCCAGCATTGCGCGCACAACTCAAGCCCTTCGGCACCCAGCGCGACGCTACAACCAGCGCAGAGACGCGGCAATACCAGATCAGCAAATCTGGCACCTACGCGACTAAGAACCGTATTAACTCGCATTGAAGACTTGGTGAAGAACCAATGAAATTGGAGTTTGAAAACGACCGCGGAAGGCAAACCTTCATCGGAGGCAAGTCACTCCGCCGAAGCGTCGTCCCCCTCCTCTTTCACATTGTTTTCATCCTTCGCGATTTTGGCGACGGAGACCACCTTGTCTCCCGAATCCGGGGTAATGACCTTGACGCCCTGCGTAGCCCGGCCGATCTCACGCAACTGCGAAACACCGGTGCGGAGCATGATGCCCTTGGCGGTGATGAGCATGAGCTCATCCTCTTCCTGAACGGCGCGCAGCGCAACGACCTTCCCGTTTCGCTCGGTCGTGCGGATGTTGATGACGCCACCACCACCCCGTTTTTGGAGACGATACTCGTCAATGTCCGTCCGCTTGCCGAAGCCGTTCTCGCAAATGGTCAATACGCTCATCCCCGGACGAATAATCGCCATGTCAACGACCTCGTCTCCGGTCTTCAAGGTGATGCCGCGAACACCTGCCGCGGTCCGGCCCATGGCTCTCACGTCGGACTGCTTGAAGCGAATCGCCATGCCGTTGCGCGTACCGATGACGGTCTCATCCTCGTCGCTGCTTAAGGCAACGCCGATGAGCGTATCATCAGGATCGAGCGTAATCGCCAGGATTCCGCTCGGCCGCGGGCGAGAATAAGCCCCCAACGCCGTTTTCTTCACGCGCCCCTTGGCAGTCGTGAAGAAAACGAACTGCTCCTCAAACTCGGAGACAGGCAACACAGCCGTATGATGCTCGTTCTCCTGCATGCTGAGGAGATTGGCGATCGATCTTCCGCGCGCGGTCCGTGCCATTTCGGGAATGTCGAAGACGCGCAGCCAATAAACCCGACCACGATTGGTAAAAAACAGAAGATAGTCATGCGTCGAGGCGGCAAAGAGATCTTCAAGGAAGTCGCCTTCCTTTGTGTCACTCCCCTTGACGCCGCGACCACCTCGCCCCTGCTTACGGTAAACGCCGGGGGAAACGCGCTTGATGTAACCCTCGTGCGAGATCGTCACCATCATCGGCACGTCTTCGATCAGTTCCTCCATGCGGAACTCACCGACCGCCCCCGTAATCTCGGTGCGGCGCGGGTCAGCGTACTTGGCTTTCATCTCAAAGACGTCTTCACGGATAATGTCCATCACCAGGGCGGGTTCGGCGAGGATTTTCTGATAACCCTCGATCTCCTCCACCAACTCGCCGTATTCCTTGGCCAGCTTCTCGATTTCCAAACCGGTCAGGCGCTGCAACTGCATGGCCAGAATCGCCCCGGCTTGGACACTGGTCAGGAACTGATCGTTTTGCTGGACGCGCTTCGCAAACGAATCCGGCAACAGCTTCGCCAGCACGGCCGATTCTTCCAACCGCAGTGCTCGCTCCATCAGACGCTCTTTGGCCGCCTTCGGATCGGAAGATCCCTTGATCAACTCGATAATCTGATCGATGTCCCCCAGGGCCAAGATCAGTCCTTCAAGAATGTGTGCCCTTTGTCGCGCCTTCTGCAACAAAAATCGCGTTCGCCGCGTGATGACGTCGCGGCGATGATCAATGTAATGCTCCATCAACTCCTTCAGCCCCATGGTCTTGGGCTGCTTGCCGACCAGCGCGATGTTAATAATCGCAAAATTGGTCTGAAGAGGCGAATGGCGATAAAGCTTGTTCAGCACAACTTCCTCGTTGACCCCGGACTTCAGTTCGATGACCAAACGAATCGGATTCTTACGATCCGACTCATCGCGCACATCGCTCACTTCGGGGAGACGTCCTTCCTTGACGCCAGCCGCGATTTTTTCCGTGATCGTGTTCTTGAGAATCCCGTAGGGGATTTCATCCACAACGATGCGGGTGCGCCCGCTCTTCATTTCCTCAGTATGAGACTTCGCGCGAAGCGTGAGTGAGCCGCGGCCGCGCGTGTAGGCATCAATGATTCCCTGGCGGCCGCAAATCTGCGCCCCTGTCGGAAAGTCAGGCCCCGGGACGATCTCCATCAACTCAGGCAACGTCATCGCCGGGTTTTCGATCAGGGCGATGATCCCCTCACAGATCTCACCGAGATTGTGCGGCGGCAGGTTGGTCGCCATACCCACCGCGATGCCAGTGCTGCCGTTGACCAACAAGTTGGGAAACTTCCCGGGCAGGACCGTCGGCTCGGTCGTGGTCTCGTCATAGTTTGGAACGAAATCGACCGTATCCTTGTCGATGTCCTCCAACATCTCCGTCGTGATCGACGTCATTCGAGCTTCGGTATATCGCATCGCGGCGGGTGGATCGCCGTCAATGGAACCGAAATTCCCCTGCCCGTCGATCAACGGATAGCGCATATTAAACGGCTGGGCCAACCTCACCATCGTCGGATAAACGACGGCATCCCCGTGCGGGTGGTAATTGCCGGTCGTATCGCCGGAGATCTTTGCACACTTGCGATGCGCGCTGCGCGGTCCGAGCTTCAGATCATTCATCGCCGTCAGAATCCGCCGCTGCGACGGCTTAAGCCCGTCGCGTGCGTCCGGCAATGCGCGCGCGACGATGACGCTCATGGCATACCGCAGGTACGAATCCTGCATCTCCTCGACGATTGGCAGATCCTGAAAGGATTCCGGTGTTTGCTCTTGCTGTTCCGTCATACGTTCGTCTCAACCATCCGTTACATTCCGACCCTGGCCCTTCCACACACCTGTGGACAAGACCACCGATTAACGTGCCCGTATTCTAACGCGAAATTCGCCTTTTGACGACCTCAGTTTTGGAGATTGGCATCGACCTGATTGGCAAACTTCGTCCCGCATTCAGGGCAGATTCCGCTTACGTTGCCCACCAGACGGTAGCCACATTCCCGGCAACAGCCTGACCGCATGCGGGGGCGATCAATCCGCCACCATTAAACGGTGAACAGAATCGTGAATGTGAGCAATAGCCAACAACAAACCCCGACTTCCTTTCCCATTTTGACCAAAGGAGGCCAAGGAAAAACATCGGGATTGCGACCCGCCCATTGATATGCCGGCGACGGATGTTGAAACCATCCACCCTGAATCCATGTCGGTTGTGCCCCAAAAAAGCATAGGTATCCACTGCCCCATCCAAAGCCGCCGATGCCGGAAACATAGTAGCCGGCCGTCACCTTCAAACTGTGAAACCACACCGCCACGATGAGGACGCCACGATGACCAATGCCCACATAAAAAAGCGTTTGGGATGGTTTTCCTCGAGGCTTGGCTTCAAGGCAATGAATCCGAGATCGCGGAGTGAATCACCGGGCGTATTCAAGCATTCTCATCTCGCGCCAATCGGATAAGATCAACATCGGACGAATCCTCAAACATGGACGATCGGAAACGGTTTGCTTCCATGCCCATGCCAATCCGCTTTCGGAGCACGGCCCGGAGGGGCCGACTCGCCGGGCTGGAATGCCATTTCGCACTGGGCGCGATCAGATTTCTAAAACGAGACTTGAGTCGCATCCAGGTGGACGGCACCGGATAGCGAGCCAGAAGATGCTCAATGGCGGCCCCGAAGGCCCCAGCGGTTCGGAAGCTCTTTCCGCTGTTCACCCGCAAGGCCATCGAGAGCACAATACCGAGATAGTAACGAAATTCGTTGTCGATCGTTGCCGGATACCGATGATCATGGTCGAGCCGAACCTCTTCCAAAGCCAACCGCCTTTTGCCACCGACGGACTGCGGCAATCGACCAGTCAAGAGTTCGTGGGCGATCAAGCCGAGGGTATAAACGTCCGACCGTGGTTGTAGATACTCGATTTTTCCGGCAAGCTGTTCCGGACTGGCATAATCCACCGTTCCGATGAACTGACCACTGTGGTCGCGAACGAGGGCCGAATCCAGAGCCACGACCCGGGCGATCCCGAAATCAAGAACCTTTGGTTGACCGATTTGTCCTGCCCCGGCCCGCCGAGAGTTCGAAGAATCGTCCACCACCAGAATGTTGTCCGGCTTGAGGTCGCGATGAATGATCCCGCGTTGGTGAGCGTAGTCGACAGCTTCGCACACGTCGGCAATCAGAGACAACCTCTGCCGAACGCTCAATCCCTTCGCCTCCGCATACTTGGTCAACGACCGGCCTTCGATATATTCCATGACGAAATAGGGCCGAGTCCCGAAGATATTGGCATGGATGATCTGAGCGATGCCGGGGTGATGCAACTTGCGAAGGATTTCCACCTCCAGCGCAAAACGGCAGCGATCCGCCTCCGAAAGTAATCCTTGGCGCAACACTTTGATCGCAACCGGACGCCGACGTTTGAACTGCACACCGCGATATACAACGCCCATCCCTCCCTCACCCAACACTTGCAGAATCTTGTACTGGTCGATGGAGAACGGCGTCGGCTCATCTTGTGCGTACTCGATGCCGGCCTTGGCGCAGGTCGTGGCGCCGGGAAACTTCACTACAGTGCCCAGCAATCGTTCAGGCTCGAAATCTTGAACCATGTCGAAATGCGGAAGCAAAGACTTCACTTCCTGCAATAGACGGGAATCTCCTGCGCAAGCCCGATGAATGGCCGCATCGCGAGCGTCCGGCGCCCATTGAGCGGACGCTTCCAGGATCTGCTGGACGCGCTGGTGAAACTCAGTCGCCATGCTCGTCGGCTCCGGCCAGTCTGCGGTTCAGCCACGCGAGCGCGTATCGGGACTTCTTTTCCACACTGCTCGTGCTGATACCGAGGTAATCCGCCACCTCCCCATACTTGAGACCGCCAAACCAATGGAGAATCACGATCTCACTGAGAAGACGGCTCTCCGCTCTTAAGGCATCCAGCGCTTCCGCCAGATCAAGAAAGTCCACAACCCGATCGTGCCATTCCACTTCAACAGAATTCAAAGGGATGCGACGCCATGGATCGGCTTGCTCGGGCGGGCGATGTTCCGGTAGGTCTTCCGCAGAAGCACCGCTCTGATTACGCGACGGGGAGCGTTGGCCGCCTCGCTTTCCGGCACCGCGTTTCCTCAGATGATCAACGACGATCTGCCAAATCTTCCTCGTCGCGATCGCACGAAAATGCTGCGGACTTTGCCACTGCTCCTTGGAGTGCTGTATCAGATGGATGCAGGCCTCGTGGACCATTTCGGTCGGCCGTAACGTGAAGCCCGGCGGCTGATTACGAAAATAATGCCAGGCCAGCTTCCGCAGCTCGTCATAAACGAGAGGGACCAGCTCCTCAGTGGTTGAATGAACTTGGGCCGAAGTGGGAGGCATGTGACGATCCAGGTGGGAAGCGGTTTTTTTACGGTTTCAGTGCTTACAAGTCGTATTTATTTATAGCTCCTATACGGAGGTCGGTCAAACCGGTTTTGAACATCAAAGTTCAAAAAGGCGAGCCAATGGATTGAGTCGTGCGGGTCAATCCAATAAAGAGGAGAGAGTGCGCCCATCCTTCGCTCAGATGCGAAGGATGGCACTCGCACGACGTAAGGAATTCACGGTCGCGCTCAGCCGTGAGAGGGCTATTTTAGACCGTAATATTTTAGATGACCTCGGCGCATCACCCTCAGCTCCGCCGTGAGCTGGAAATCACCGGACGGTACAGTATTCGCAAAAAAGAAAGCGCCGGATTGGCCTCTCCTTATCAAACCGGTGTCCATCCCTTGCTTCCGCTTTAAGTAGGCCCAACACCAACAACGGACCGGCGATTCGAATCACCAGCGCTCCGAAACCGGCGGCGTGGGTGCTCAGCTTTGAGGCGATCACCCTGGCGTCAACGGCGGAGCGTTTAGCCTTGTCACCCCGGCATTATCCCCGAGCGGCTGGTCATTGAGTGAGTCAGACGGAGGTTACGGACTTGAGTTTCCTCGTCAGAAAAGATTCGGGCTCTTAACAATAATCCGCAAACCCTTGTGGCTCCCCTTCATCCTCCTGATGGTCCGACTGTTTTCCTTTTTTGTGCGGATCGTCGTTGTTCAGCGCCTGGCCACTGCAAAGAATGCGACGACAACCTAGAGGAAACGCAAGCGGCACCTGTCCCGAATGCGGAACGAGAATCGGAAACTAGCGGACCCTGGAGACCTGGGCGAGCGCCGAAGACTCCGATAATTCTCGTTGCACAGGGCATCATGCTTGATCATCATTCTTTGTCAAACCAGTGCCCGTCCGATCATATCGAATCGAGATGCCGCGAGTCCGTTCGTGCTGTATATTTAAAGAAGAGGCCGTCGCCAAGAGTGCCGGCCCGCAAAGGTCCAGGGTATGACGGACGAGGACTTCACAAAGCAGCTGGCATTGCTCCAGGAACGCATTGAGACGCTTCCAGCAGACCAGAGGGAACGCCTTTACGCACTCGTAGATGAGACGAAGCGGCGCCAATCCGAACTAACCCGTAACGTCGCCCAGACGCGCGACGCACTCGACGATTGGCGGTTGTCCATGAAGTACCTGGTATTTGATATGGAAGCAGGCACGCGCGAGCGAGGGCCGAGTCACGGAACCGATACCGAACAGATCGAATAGGATGAAACCATCGTCCCGATCGTGGACGGCTCATTTCGACAAAACTCAAATACTCTGGGTCTCAATCCATACGATCAGAAACAAAGAATGCCATCCGTGCATTTCGCCCCCCAGGCTGCCCTGTGATTGAAATCGCAGCCTGCTTCTCGGAGCGCAATGATGACAATGTCGTCGACAGATCGGATATCGCGTCGGACGTTACCCGGCTCATGGAGCCTGAGCGTAGATCTTACCTTAAGGCAATAGCGACGCTGCACTGGCAGCGGTATTACCTCCTTCGCCATGACCATTCTCAAGGCCTTTGAGCCGAGCACGAGCAAAGTTAGTTTCGAGAATATTATGGCGATTCAGTTCGATGCACTGATTAAGTGCGTTTTTCGCGTCGTCGCGTCTGTTCTCCAAAAGCGCTTTTTGCCCAATGTAATAATATGCTTCGGCACATTCATCATCCGTTGCTGCGGCTTCGAGAAGGTCTTCGTAGTTCAGGTTGCCCGTGAATAACCCGAAGAGCCGGTCTGCCCAGCTCTGGACATCGGCCTCTTTCGTGCGAGACAACAAAATATCTTCAGCCGCCTGCTCCTGACCGGTCTGTCGAAGAATCAGGTATCGCCAAAGCGCCCCATACTCTGCGATAGCACTATCGATCTCGCAAAGCCGAGCGTAGTCAGCCATAGCGAGTTCGTGAGCACCGAGCATCTCGTAGGCAAACCCGCGTCTGGACCGTGCGACAAGATTGGTTGGCTCATGATCGAGCACGTAAGTCAAATCGGCGACAGCCTTTTCAAACTGCTGCTCGATAGTCAATAACACAGCGCGATAATGCCGTGCCTTTTGATGCGCTGGGTCATGCTCAAGAACACGTGTGTACGCTGCGATGGATTCATCGTACCGCCTGGTATGGTAGAAAACAGCCGCTCGACCAAAGTCGATTTTTGGATTGTCCGGATCCAACCTCTCCGCCTCGTCATAAACAGCAAACATCTCCTCGTAGCATCCCGCCTGTTCAAGCACCCACGCATGCCGCAGATGAATTTCTACGGCATTTGAATTTATTGACAGGGCTTTACCAATATCCGCGAGGGCACCGTCGAGATCGCCAAGTGCCGCGAATGATCTTGCTCGAACCGCATACGCTCCGGCCTCACGTGGATTCCGATGAAGAGCTTCCTCCGCATCGGCGATGGCCCTTGGATGACAACCCAACTGCGAATGCGCTTCAGCTCGATTACCCCACCATGCTGCCCTTCGCGGATCCAGCTCGATCGCTCTGTCTAAATCCCGGATTGCCTGTTCATAGCGCTTGAGGCTCACAAGAGCAATCCCTCGTTGTCCGTAGGTTATCGCCCAACAAGGACGCATGGCGACGGCCCGCTCAGCGTCTTGCAGCATCTCTTCAAAGCGACTGAGCCTACGTAGACAATAACATCGCAACAAAAACGGCCCAACAGCCATCGGTTCCAAATTCGTCGCCTTGCTCAACAAATCGACGGCTTCCTCATCTCTTGCGCTAAGGGCTTGAAAGTAGTAAACCTGCCAGTGCGCCGTGCCAGACGGCATGAGCACTTCGGTGATCCGTTGGTGCTTGCAAGCCTCATCCGCTCTGCCCAATTCGCTGTAAAGCTCGACCAGCTTGTAGTGAGCGGACCAGCGGTGCGGCGTGCGTGTCACAACTCCTTCAAGGTACGCAACGGCCTCTTCCAAACGCCCTAGGAACTGTAACAGGGTTGCCCGTCCGTGCTGAAGATCCTCATGGTCCGGATAAATTCTTAGAGCCGCGTCGATCTTTTCCAGCCCGACTTCGAAGCGCCCCAAGTCTGCGTCCAGCTGCAACTCAACCAGCAATAACTCGATGCTCTGGGCATCGACGACATCTCGTAATTGATCCACATCTCGGTGTGTATTAACGTAACGAGCGTAAAGAATTCCGGAGCCTGCCAATACAAATATCAATATCGCCACTAGCGCCAAGAGCAGCTTTCGCCTCCGGGCGAATTTGATCGCTCTGGACGGCAACGAGGGACGCCGGGCAAGAATTGGCATACCCAACAGCCAGCGTCGCAGGTCGGCGGCCAGATCCTTGGCCTTGGCATAGCGTTGTGCTGGGTTTTTGTTGACCGCCTTAAGGCAAATCGTCTCCAGCTCGCGCGGCACGCGGGAGACGAAACGACGCGGCGGCAAGGGCTCCTTGTACAACACGCAATGGAGCACTTCGCGATCGTCAATGCCGGCGAACATCGGCCGCATCGCCAACATCTCGTACATCGTCGCGCCAAGGCCATACACGTCGGAGCGCCAATCCAGCGAACCTACAGCCTCTTCATCCACCTGCTCCGGGCTCATATAACGTGCCGTGCCCAGTAACGAACGGTTGTCCGTGAGTGTCGCACTATCATTGGCCCGTGCCAGCCCGAAGTCGGAGATCATCATGCGTCCATCGGCCGCCAGCAACAGGTTTGACGGTTTGATGTCTCGGTGGATCACGTCATGCTCGTGCGCATAATCCAATGCATCGGCAACTTCAGCCATCCACTCCGCAACGCGACGATAATACTGTCGCCCCGTCTGCACGGATGAGTTGTTCCGATCCAAACCTGAAAGATTTTGAGGATCGTCGGCGCCTCCTCGACTGACAACTGAGAACTGAGAATCGGCCGTGCCGACGATCATGTCCGTTGCCCCGGTCTCCTTGATCTCAGACAGAATTTCACGTAACGACCGGCCTTCGATCAATGGCATGGTATAGTACAGTGTGCCGTCTACTTGGCCGAAGTCAAAGACCGGGATGATGTTCGTGTGCTGGAGACGCGCAAGCACCGTGGCCTCGCGCTCGAAACGTCCGATGGCATCGGGTCGCACCGCGCCCAACAGCGCAGGCAGCACCTTCAACGCCACTCGGCGCTTCAGCCGCAAGTGCTGCGCGGCAAAGACAATACCCATCCCGCCCCGACCGATCTCTTCGATGATTTCATAATCGCTGAGCATTTCATTAAGCCGGGCCAGCGGGACGTTCACGTCCACCACCGTTTCACCACGCAGCCGGTTCACCCAGCATAGGTCGTCGCCCCACGCCGCATGCTCCGTCATACGCTCCGCCAATGCCCGACACGACGCGCACGCATCCAGATGGGCGGCTAAGTTGCCATGAATCTCAACGTCGTCGACGGTCCGAAGGAAATGCTCTAACGCTCCAGCCGACGGACAGGTGTCGGTCATAAAATCTCTCGGCGACGTCGAATCGTCGCCGGACGGCCGATTCGGTTCGGATCGATCAAACATAAGTCACCGCGCCCAAAGCGAAACGCGTAAGAAGTGAGAGGGACGGTTCAAGACCAAAGAACACCTCGTTCGCGATTGAGACAAGCTTCAATCTTCCTCCAGCACCTTCATTCGCGCCCTAACCTTATTAATCACCTGGGCTCTAACTACATACACGTGGCCGACCGACATCTCCATGCGTTTGGCGACCTCGGCCGCCGACACACCTTCAAAAACATACAGCCGAAATGCCTCCATGCGTCGCGGTGAAAAATCGCCAGCCACCTGATCGAGACACCACAACATGTCTTGCATTTGCCATTCACGATCCCACAACTCCTGGAGACCGAGCGTATCGGCCGCCGCCAGCGTGTTTTCATTCAACGTCTCTGCTTTGCGCACCGCGCGTCGGCGCCGCAGATCGACAATCTTGCGTTCGGCAATGGTTCGCACCCAACTGCGAAAACGCCCACGGTCGGCGTCGTAGCGAAAGCTCCCAATCCCCCGAGCAACCTGCAACATCGACTGCTGCACGATGTCGTCGGCATCGTGAGCATCCAACCCCTGCATTCGGGCCACGCGGTACACCGGGGGCGCGTACCGCTCGAAGAACTCCCGCCATGCCGACTGTTGCATCACGCCGTCGGCGCGCAGTTCACCTAACAACGAGGGACGCGTCTGTGGAAACGATTGACGGCGCAGCATACTCAGGTCCTCTGTCGCGCGAATGTGCCGACAACGGTCCCATGAAAATGAAAATATTTGTCGGCAAAGAATTTTACCACGATCTTTCATCCGAATTGAACCTATTCCCTGACGACGCTGGTGTTATATGGCTCGCGCCAACGCCTGACGGCATGTGTTGACACATTATCGCTCGTTCATTTCGCGTACACCGCGCACGCAATGATCACTGCGCGGTACCGGCCTTGGCGCGAACCACTCTGCTTCCCTATGCGGCCGCGCTTTATCGGCCGGATATCGTTGTTCCAAATATGGCTACGCACAGACGCAGGTTTTCTTACCGGAGAATCTCGGGATAGTCCTACGATCAAGAAAGCAGAAAGATTTTAGATTTTTCGGGTCGCTCGCTTAAGGGCCGGTTTGCCAATGCGTAGTGGGGTTTGGGGCGTCGGAACCAATGAATGTTGAAAGGGTCGAACGGACAGGCGTCGGGGAATCGCAACGGCGATGATTACCCACCGCGTGACATCAATTGGCAAATCCTGAACGCAAGGAGCATCAAAATGAAACTGGCAAGCAATTGGAAGATTCAAGCTATTCAAGAAAGAACGCATGGGATCAAGGCTTGTCCGAAGATAGAACCAGCTAACTTTAAGCGTGTTCCTCAAGGCAAAGGAAAAGATGTATGGGGGCCACCGATTGAGAACAGCGGCTCCACGCACCGTGCTTGCTCACATGACCGGTGTAGTGATCGCATCCGCCAGATGCGAGTGCACAGGGCATATATAGGTTGCACATGGCAGTCAGTAAACGGTCCAAGAAGAGAACTCAAACCAAGGGCTGCCGCTTCACGGCAGCCCCGTTTTTTTCCATGCGCCTGTCTTTTTTCTATCTTCGCAGCGATCACATCCACGCAAGCCGCCTGGGCCGGCATCGGCGGCGGCGCGCTGCCGCCGATTTTAACGGAAATTGACGTAACCACTGTTTATACTTGTTCCGAAGAGCGCACCTTCTACATTGACGGCTCGAACTTTCTGGACGGCGCCACGGTGCGCCTCACGAAGGCCGGCGAGTCGGATCTCATTGGTGGAGAGATCCTCGTCATCACCCGTGCGCACGACAACGCGAAACAGGTGCGTTGTCAGTTCTTCTTCCCACCCGGCACGGCCGCCGGCTTTTGGTCTGTGGTGGTCACCAACCCCGACACCCAAAGCGACACCCTGCCCGACGCCCTGGAAGTCATCGACGACTGCCCCCGCGGCGCCGTGGGGGATCTCTATGTGTGTAATACTAGAGAGGACAACATACTGCAGTACAATGTCACGAACGGTGAACTGGTATGTATCTTCACTGACGACTTACCGCCAGATACTAACATCTTCGATTATCAGCCTGTTGATCTCGCTTGGGCCCCAAACGGCCATCTTTGGGTCGTCACAGCGGCAGAGTTCGCAGTAGGCCCGGATGCTGTCGTCGAGTACAACGGCCAGACTGGTGAATATATTCGCTACATCGTACCGCCGGACAGCCCCGAGTTTTCGGATCCCACTTTTGTGCTGCAGACACTGAGCACTGGAGGACCGAATGGCCTCTTATGTCTAACCCAGGTAAGAGCAGAAAACAACTCAGTTCATGGGTTGAATCCCGTAACCCTATCGCTGGAAGTCGCCATTTCTGCCGAAGATATGCCACCAATGCGGAGCCCAAGGGTCGGCCGATTCGCATCGAACGGTAAGTATCTGTTGCTTGGTGCAGCACAGGTATCTGCGATCCCGACCTTTCGCGAATACGACCCTGAGGAGATCCCCTTCCAGTTTCTTAGTAACAACATTATAGAATCAGGGGCAAGAAAAGTGGGTGTCATCGAAACCCTGAATGGCGCCGGCTACCTACTTAGCGATATTGACGGCGAACGAAACCGAGTAGAGCGATATGACATCGCCACTGGCAATATAAGTATTGTCATCCCTCGCTCGACATGTCCGGAGTCGTATGTTCAAAGCACATGCACCGCCGATCCGTGTTATTGGGAGGGCTTTTTAAACAGCCCCAACGATCTCGCTTACGGCCCGAATGGGAATCTATTCATCTGCTCATTTTCAGCACCCGTCGCTGCCGACGCTGATTGGCGTGACCTCGCCAACCAATGCAGATTTGGCATGGGAGCTGTTCTTGAGTTCGATCCGAATACATATGAGCAGATCCGCGTCATCGGCAAAGCGGGAACTCAGATATTCAAATTCGGCGTAGGCGGTCCCGACCATTTGTATAACCCAACCGCTCTTGAGTTCAAACCTTTGCCGGGTGACTGGGGCAGCAGCGGCTCTGCGTTTCAAGGGAACTGGCAAATTGACGAGGATGATCTCGATCGTTTCGCCGTAGCGCTTGCGGACAATCGCCTCACCCTCGGCAACACGGCACCGTTGTTCCTCGCTGCCAACCTACAAAGCTTTGACATGGATCTGAACAATGAAGTTAGCTGCGGCGATTGGCCCGCTTTCGCCGTAGCCTTCGAAACTAGCAGGGGCTATGTGCCCGAGCTACCGCTGCCGGAGCTGCCCCTTTTTGTCGACGAGCTATTGGGCAACAACATCGCGCCTTGCCTCTCCGATTGCAATAACGATGGCATTGTTGACGGGCGCGATATCGAACCTTACCTGCAAGCACTTCTTAACTGATTGAAACAAGCATATCGAACGGCATCGTGGTGAGCGTTGACCAATGAGAGCCTAACCGAGGTTAGCCCGATTCGATGACGGTGTGATGTGTTGGATTCCTGATTGTTCTTCAATTAAGAAACAGCCCTTCAGTGCGTAATGGGTCTGGTAAGAGGAGAGGTCTGCCGATGATTGAGAAATCTGCTGCGGATCTGGGAATCAAATCCATTCCGCCCGGCATTTGTTGTTGTCGGGGAACCCGTCGGTCGGCGTGGTATTTGTAGGTCATTAAGACTTACGCCTTGCCTTCTTCCCGTTGGCAAACTGATGGTTCCCAACCTCTTTCTATCCTTCTTGTCGAAGGAGCAGGCTTCGTCCGTCGGGAGCACGCATGCGTGCCCCCCGGCGGGCGGATCTGTTTATTCATCGCGGAGCATGGCCCGGCTCACTGCACGACACCGTGCCAGCGTCCCAATCCTCGTTCTGTCTTTCAAGGCGATTTTCATTGTACGCGCTCGTCGATATACTCCGCCGTCGTTTGTCGGCGCCGATCCACCACCAAGCGTAATACATCGGGACGACTGTAATGACCGGCGGGATCGAAATTCTGCCGCTCGCGAAACACTTCTTGCGGATCGAGGTCAGCCACGACCAGCTCTTCCCTGTTCATCACGGGTTCGACGATCCATTGCCCATCGGGACCGGCGATACAGCTTCCGCCGTCGTAGAACGTCTCACCCTGCTGGCACATTCGCTCACGATGGGGAAGATCGGCCGGCAGGTCCTGCTCACGGATCAAACCGCACGCGGAAATGACATAGGACCTAGCCTCACGAGCAACGAACCGTGTCAGATCCCGCGTCAGTTCTTGCGAGCCCGGCCACAGCATGATGTGAAGGTCTTCACCTGCTGCGTAGAGCGCGGCCCGGGCAAGCGGCATCCAGTTTTCCCAGCAGTTCAGCGCGCCGACGGTGAAGGGGCCGACGCGATGGGTGACGAGCCCCGCTCCGTCCCCATTGCCCCATGCCAAACGCTCTTCGTATGTGGGCACCAGTTTGCGATGGATCGAACCGATTCGCCCGTCGCTTGTGATGAACACACGAGAGCAGTAGATCGTGTGGTTTCCCCGATCCGACGCCCGTTCGGCGATGCCGAGGACCACAGCGACTCGCAGCTTACCGGCGACTTCCAGCACCGAATCCAGATGTCCCTCCTCTACGACAACGGCCTGTTCAAGATACGCTGAATGCAATTCTTTTTGATCGTCAGCCTCAAAGCGTGCGCCGTCCGTCCGGCACAACCAAAGCGGATAGGCCGGGAGGATGGATTCTCCCAATGCGACCAATGAACAATCACTGGCAGCAGCTCTTTCGATACCTTCGATGATCTTTTGTGTCGTGGCCTGACGATTGAGAAAAATCGGAGAAATCTGTAACGCAGCGGCTTTCAATGGGAACATCCGTCCTGGAGTCTTGAACTGGAGATTATTATGAACGAGTCACGGTCTCTTGTCTGATATTATATCATAACATGATGTGAACGAGTGAATCGCGAGCCATTCTAACTAGGCAAGATTCGCAAGATATACCGCCACATCTGAATGACCGCTGTGCTCCGCCCAATCCGCTGCCGTGGCGTCATGAGCTTTGTCCCGAAGGTCTGGCCTCGCACCAAGTTCGACCAGGAGCATCGCCATCTTCAAGTGTCCGTTCCACGCCGCTTGGTGCAAAGCGGAATTTCCGTGCGGCATGGCGTTTGGATCCCACCCAGCGTTGACCAGGCACCGCACAGCCTCCCGACGGTCAGAGGACGCTGCGTTGAGAAGCAATTCGGGCATTGCTCGTTGAGTGCTCTCGCACAAACCGGCATCCTCAACGGCAAGCCGGCTTGCGTGCTCATGGTCACCAGCCATGCAAGCGGCGGCGAAGGCTTCAACCGAACTCAACGACTCTTCCCTCGCTCCATGGCGCATGAGGTCTTCGATGATCTCCAAGTGCCCTGCCAGCACAGCAGCTTTCCACGGCGTCTGCCGGCCATCACTTTCGGTCACATCTGCGCCATGTTTCATGAGCAATCGTGCACGCGACGCATGAAACTTTCGAATGGCCCACATCATTTGGTAGTGGAGTGTGCGCTGCGGATTCGGCTGAAGATTAGGGGGACTGCCGACCAACCAATTGCACTTCGCCTCCGGTCCGAGGCCAAACTCAAGAAGTATTTCCAAACAGCGGTTCCCTGGCGTAAACATCGTGTTGTAAAGGGCCTGGCTGTCGTTCGGGTCCGCGCCCGCCTCCAGAAGTAAGCGCGCGAGCGCTTCGCAGTCTTGATGCGGTGGCTGATGAACAGGACCGCTCTCACCTTCTCCGAAGGCACCCGTCAAAACGGTGAATCGATACTGGCCACCCCACATCCAATGCGCGTTCGGATCGGCACGGTTTTTCAGCAAGAGCCTCGCGGCGTCTAATGTTGATCTTCCAGGGAGATTGAGTCGAGAGTATGCGGCGTACAGCAAAGGCTCCCATTCGAACGGTCCGCCCTTCAACCTTACAAGAGCGGGACTCGCGTCAAGAAGCATCTTCAACGCTTCCATGTCACCGGTGCAAGAAGCCGTCCAGACGTTCTTCCGAGCCAGCTCCGGCTGCTGGACGAGCATGTCCCGAGCAGCTTGTATTCGGTCGAGCCCGTCGGTTTGTGAATACGAAAGGCAAGACAGTTCGAGGAAACGAGTCACAGGATCATTTTTGTGAGAATGCTCGTTCATCTCGATAGTTTATACTCAGTCGTCCTCGGCATTTCCAAAGTTATCCCAGGCATCCGACGAGGAAGTTCAATAACGATTGAGCGAAGAGGCTGCAACTTATCTGGACGAACATATTTTCCTGACCGGACTTCGGGAATCGTGTCCGGCCTAATGCTTCTGCGACATCCGCGATCGTTATTTTTCTCGACTGCGTGTGGCCGACTCCGATGCCATTCTCCGGCTTTGGGCTGCTCCTATATTCGACAACCTTACCGAATATAACTGGATAAACGCGGACTCTACGAGCTTGACTTGTGTAACGTAACGACCTGATAATAAAGGGCTGTCTTGCCGTAAGCGTTGAAACTTCTCCCTAAACTAAGACAGTTCTCGAGCATACGACGTTTGTACATCCAGGGGAAAGCAAATGACTAAAAACTACCGTCGTCTTCTTTCGAAGATCAAAGCCGTCCTTTGCGTATTGCTGATCCTGAATCTCAACTACTGGACCGGCGGTTGCGGCGAGGCTGTGCTCACGCCGGAGAACACCACACCGGGGCAGGTCG
>JAKSDK010000355.1 GCA_022360095.1 Phycisphaerales bacterium | reverse complement strand
TCTTCATCTTTGTAGGGGGGCAAGAAGGGCTGGATAGTGAAGAAACCTCCACTTTGGCATACCGGGCTATTGCCAGTGTGAAATTTTGCATGATGTCTTATTGACATGAAAAGTCGCGATCTTTCGTCTCCAGCCACATAAACTGGGAGAACCGTAAGAATATACGGCTCTGCTTACGTCCGTTTGACGAGAGAAATAGCCATGAAAGGGTTTTAAACGGGTTGAACTACTTTCACCTATCAAGTTAACTACTTTCACCTATCAAGCCTTAGAAGTTAGAGTCAATGTAAAGCGGTTTGGGTGTATATTCCTTCAGGTGAAAGCAACACTGCAAAACGCGGATGAAATCGATTTGCGACCATGATTGTTATGTAAGAGTGAGTGATATTTTAGCGTCCCGTCTTAATGAAGGATGAATGTGCAAGGTGATCTCTGGACAAAACCGCACAGGAAAATTAACTGTGTACTAGAATAACAACTGCAGGAGGACTTACATAATAAACATAATGATAAAGGTCACAGGTTGTTTTATCCGATGTCTAATTTTAGAGCTGAGGGCGAACATGAGCAGAGACTAAATATTCTTAGTGCTTTCCTGTTTGAGCTGAAACATTCTTAGCATGTTTCTAAGTTATGAAGCTATGGTAGTTTGTTATAGTCCGCAATCTACTGCTTAAGCTGTATGTAGTTTAGAATGGCAACGAAACTATACCTTGAACTCTATAATGTTTTATGTTAAAGCTGTTTCTCGTGCTGTGCCTTGTTACGTTTAGATAAAAACTAATAAGTTGATAGAAATTTCTGTTATTATAAGTGTTTCTAGCTAAATCAATTTTTTTGTTAGGTCTCACTCCTTTTCTTTTGTATGTATTTTTGGTCAATAGTCTACCTCAACGCTCTTAGAAAAGAAGTTCTCGTAAACTCAAAGAGCGTAAAGAAATCAGTTACACGCGTTTTGCCTCTCACCAGTAAAGTGAATTTCTTGTGTGAGTGCTTTGTTACTGACTGGCTCCTGAGTAACGCAGGTTCAAGGTGCTGTATCTCTAGTATACGATAAACAATGACTTAGCCGAAAAATGTGGTCCTCTAAACCATCAGGCAGAATGAGGACGCACCTCACTGCAAGCCTTTGGAAGTGCCATTCGCAGATAAGCGTGCGTTTAAATTGGGCCAAACGTGAAATCGAAAGAAGTTAAGTGAAGGCACGATTACTACAACGCCACTGCAACCCGGTGCTTTCAATAGCAGCCAAACAGAGTCAAGCTAAAAACCTTACTTTGGAAACCTTGTTATAACTTCAGCTCAGCCCTCTAGATTCCGGAATTGACAATGATAACATGAAATAAGTCAGTCTATCTTTTGATTTTCTGGAAGAATTCCTATGGTGTGACTATTCAAATACAATCTCTTCAGCCGACCTTTCGTCTGACATTTTATGTCTCTTGTAGTATTCTACGATTTCAAATTAGGCATTTTTCCTGAGTTGATTTATGGCCATATTAGGAGGAAATATGGCCCAGGCTGCACAAGGTATTTCTCTATTAATATACTTCGCGGAATAAAGTATGCCTCGCGGCTAAAGCAAGGGTTGTTTCGGGCACTTAAACTGCAAAAAAACAACAACAACAACAACAATTGGGCTTCTTCTGGCCCTGTTTCTCACTTGCCCGGTTTTGAAATACTGCATCAAACTATATTTGGTAAGAAATT
>JAKSDK010001151.1 GCA_022360095.1 Phycisphaerales bacterium | reverse complement strand
GGACAATAAGATCTCTTGTCAGTTGTCAGTAAAACCCTCTACAAATGTCAGTTGTCAGCTAAATTTTAGGCTATTTGTCAGTTGTCAGTTAAAATTTTGGCCATTTGTCAGTTGTCAGGTAACCCCATCAAGACCCTCGTAATGAGGATCTAAATCTAAATCTAAATCTAAATTGTTACTCACGGTATATTTTCCCATATGGGATGTAAGTTACAGGGGTGGTTAGCGGCTTTAAACGTAATAAGAAGAAAGTACATGATGTATGGAACGAACAGTTTTTACAAATCGTTGAAAAGTTGACTTAAGATGACTCCGTTTCCTTTTTTCCTTTCGTAGACGATCGTTGCCAATTTAACGGCCGATACCACCGTTGATAATCAAGCCTTAGTCATGATAGATGTAATATATTCCCTTGATTAAGTTACAATAAGGCAAATGATACGTTTTTCAATAGTCTTAGAAAAGAACAACGTTAAAGCCCAAGTTGAATTTACGTTAAAAGTCATGGAAAGGGCTAGGGTCACAGCTGGTGTATTAGTTAAGAAAGGCAGTTTCCTTGTTAATGTACTTGAATTTTTCGCATTTTTTGCGGGTCGGTGTTTGGTAGTCAAGTGAAGTGGTAAAAGTGGATTTCCACTGTCGTATTATTTTTACGTACGTATGTAAATTTTAATAGAAACACTCTCATTAACAGTTCAAAAATTTTGTCAGTGTCTTAAAAATGGCAGTTTCCATTTACGAAATTTGCGGCTCCGTTATCAATATATAAACGCATTAATTAAAGCAATGACGAACTTTTGGTCATTACGTTTCTGGTTTTAACAGGATGGCTATAAAAAGTGCTCGACAGTTCTACCTGATCTCTGACACGAAAAAGCTATGCGGTATAGTATGAACAGCAACGGCAGAGAACTGTGAACAACCCGTTCATGGAGCTGGAGCGGTTGGTCGAGAGGGCTTGGTGCCCTAAATCTCATTCCTCTCTCCTGTTTACTCATTTCCGTCTCAGTTGGTTCCAGTCCTCTTTCCTACTTAGTTACTTCCTTGCTACGATTCGTATACTACACTGCACCACGGAGTGGAACAGAACCTATCTGATATGTGACGCACCGGCGCCCCTTCACAGAAATCGCGCCAAAATCACTGTTCGTAAGCGGGAACAGAAGCCCGATCCAGTGTGGTTTTCGTGCCGACGCAAAAGTTATCCGGTGTAGTGTGAACATAGAGTTAGGCTACCGACATGATGGACATGCAAATTTCTTTACTTTTCTAAATAATTTTTCTCACATTCAATTGTTGTCAACGCTTCTTTAGCACCAAATCATCCGTTTTCGCTACATGAAATAACAAATAAATTATGGTGTCTCAAGAAAAAAGACGGGTACGTAAAGCTCATATTATTGCAAAATAATTTCAGTTGAATTAAACAATACTGGTTGAAAGTGTATTGCTCCTTAATCTAGTGATACAGTGATTTACTTCGGTACGATAATCTGAATTAGAAACAACGCTGCTGGACGCGGGTGGACAAATCGTTATGATATGTAAATGTCATTTATTCTGTTTATTTACGCATCAACTATGCAAGACGTTGTACCAGTGCAAGTTAAGGAACACATTATTATGTAATGAATTAACGAGAGTCCTACCTTATGAAAGCAAGCGAATCGCTTTTCTCAATGGCGTTGACTTCCTTAATTTCCGAAAAGAAGTGAAAATATTTCATAATTGTGGAGACATTTATCTCTCTTAAGATGCAAATAAGACAAACTTCTACCAATCAAAATCTTATTCACCGAACCGTCAAACGCCGTTGCTTATAAAATAATAATAATAATAATAATAATAATAATAATAATACTAATAATAATAATTAGAATAATAATGATAATAATGTTT
>JAKSDK010001435.1 GCA_022360095.1 Phycisphaerales bacterium | reverse complement strand
TTGTATCCTGAATTACAGTTGCATTTCCAGGGCGTCCAGTGTCAGCCTTTGGGAGTTCAGTTGACACTTCTGGAGGTCTAGTTATGGTATCTGTAGGTCCAGTAGTGATGTCTGAAAGTCCACTCATAATACCTGAAGGTCGAGTAGTGGTAACGTGAGGTCCCGTTTTGGTATCTATTAGTCCAGTAGTAAAATCTGGGGCTCCAGTGGTGGTTTTTGCAGGTCCAGTTGTTATATCTGTAGGTCCAGATGATGTGTCCGTAGGTCCAGTTGTGATATCTGGAATTCCAGTTGTGTTATCTGTAGGTCCAGTAGTAATATCTGGAAGTCCACTCGTAATAACCTGAGGTCGAGTAGTGTTATCCTGAGGTCTAGTTGTGACTTTTGTAGGTCCAGTTGTAGTAGTTGTAGGTCCAGCGGTGATGTCGGGAAGTCCAGTTGTGGTAGCTGTAGGTCCAGTAATGTTACCTAGAAGTCCATTTGTAATACTTGGAGGTCGAGTAGTGGTGTCTGAAGGTCTGGTTGTGGTATCTGCAGGTCCTGTTGTGGTATCTGGCGGTCCAGTTGTAGCATCGTAAGGTTCTGTTGTGGCACCCGGGGTTTCTGTCGTCGTAGGAACTGCTGTTGAGGTTAATTTCGTTAGAAATGGATTAATATATACTTATCTCGTGCATTCTGTAATTTTGTAAAAATACCACGATTGACCTAATTTTTTTGCTTAACACATTACCAGGTTTTATCAAAAATCAGCGTAACGTTAGCGGGTTAGCGTTTAGCTAGCGTGAAAAGGATCTGCTGAACGTGACATTTATTAACACCACACGAGCAACCAAAAGAATCTCTTGTTGCCCCATTGGCACCAAGGCTTAAACATGTTTCAAAGCTGTTTTAAATTAGTTATAACATATTTCAAAGACGTTTTAAATTAGTCTTCTTTATAGGATCTGGTCACTATACTTTTATCAATAATATTGCAAATTTGGTGCAATTACGTAACGAGTTGCAGTTCATTTGTATTCTGTTTTAACTCCTATGTTCTTGTTTTTTTACATTTTTAAAAACCTAGTTTAATTAAACATGACTTGACTGAGTAGTTGGTGTAAACGGGATATTTGTTGTTTTTTACAGAACACTCTTTAAGTACATGCATCATATACAATGACGTTCGCTATAGCATTATTGATAACAAGCCATGAGTTTCGCACTTAACCCACTAACCAGAGAAGGAAGAAAAACTGGATGAAACTTCCTATCAAAAATATTTTAGCACAAAATTTGAGAATTGATGATAAGGAGGTAAAGGTCCCTTTAGATTGTAACAAAGAGTTTGTGCTCAATATATGTCTGCTTCTTCATAGGGAATACTAAATATCATATTACGTTATTATTTACCTGTGTTCCTGACTCTTTATAAGTCGTTTTAGAAGGGATTTCAATCAGATAGAAGACAGTTTACCCCGCCGCATTCAAATGTTTCTTGTCTAGCACCTCGCGGAGAGGACGTCACATGCATCTCAAGTTTCCTGTTACTCTTAAGTATTAACTCTCCTTGGAAAGTTAATAGTTAATAATAATGGAGGCTAAACTATCGTGCCCCAGAGAAGATTGATTAATTGAAACAAGCAAGGTAAAACATCTTCAATCCAATTTGAATCCCTTTCCAAAACGACTCATGAAGAATCACGAGCACACTTTTTATGATATAGCTAATACAGCATTCGGGTTTCCTGTATGTCCTGTTTCTCACTTGCATTTTTGGACCTTAT
>JAKSDK010001486.1 GCA_022360095.1 Phycisphaerales bacterium | reverse complement strand
TCTTTGTTTCGGCTCGATTATGTCGCCTAGCAAGGATTGAGACGTAGGGTTGCCACCAGCTTCTCCAAATCCAACGAGAATACGCGCCACGACTAAATGAAAGAAATTGGTCGCCACCCCGCACAGCGCGGTAGCCAAGCTCCAGATGAATAGACACACCGATAGGAGTCGAATGCGATTACCCGTGTCGGCAATGCGCGCAAGCGGTATTCCCGCCGCAACATACAATACAGCGAAGGCAAATCCCGTTAGTACACCGATTTGCGTGTCCGAAAGCGACAAGTCAGCCTTGATGGGCTCTACCAAAAGTCCGAAAATCGCGCGGTCAAGATAATTCAGCATATTGACGGCCGACAGCATGCCAATGGCTGTGATGGTCGTCTTGGAGTAGCCGGATCTGTTTCGTGCGATGGCTGAAGAATCCACTACGCTGCCTTTCCCGACCGGAGCGAATGTCTGTTGAGGTGAGAATGCGCCGGCGTTTTAGGTTGAGGGATGACGGTATCGACCCTCATGCCACATAGGTCGTCTTCACGACCGTGTAGAAATCACGTGCGTGACTGCCTTGTTCTCGAGGCCCAATGCTGGATGCCTTTGTGCCGCCGAACGGCACATGATGATCAACGCCGGCGGTCGGTAGATTGACCATGACCATTCCGGCCTGTAACTCTCGCTTGAACCGTCTACTGCGGGCAAGCGACGTTGTGCACACGCCCGCCGAAAGACCGAACGGCGTCGCGTTTGCAACCTCTAACGCTTCATCCTCATCCTTCACACGGATGATGCTTGCAACCGGTCCAAAGATCTCCTCACGGTTCACACGCGCATCTGGTGACGTCCCCACAAGAGCCGCAGGACGAAGGTAATATCCATCCGTATCGAGACTTAGTTGTTGGCCACCAATGACGTCTGCACCATCGCCGCGGGCGATCTCCAAATACCCGATATCCTTTTCTAATTGAGATTGATCGACGACCGGACCAATCTGAGTGGAAGGGTCTAGCGCATGGCCGACAACTAAAGACTCCGTGCGTTCCTTGAACTTTGAAAAGAATGCGTCGAATAGGCGATCAACAACAATAAGTCGTGATGACGCCGTACAACGCTGACCGGTCGAATGAAATGCACCGTTGATACTTACATCGACGGCAACGCCAAGGTCGGCATCTTCCAATATCACCATTGGATTTTTGCCTCCCATCTCACACTGCACCTTCTTTCCGAGCTCTCCGCAGCGCTTTGCGATCCATCGGCCTGTTTCTGTAGACCCGGTGAAGCTAACCGCATTCGTACGCTCATCTCCAACGAGCGTTGAGCCAACGGTCTTTCCTTTACCAACAAGCATATTTACGACACCCTGCGGAATTCCCGCCTCTACGGCGATCTCACACAGGGCTGCAGCAGTTGCAGGAACCAGTTCGGCTGGTTTCAAAATGACTGTATTGCCGTATGCAAGAGCAGGAGCCATCTTCCAAGCGGGAATGGCGATCGGAAAATTCCACGGAGTTATCAGCACACAGACACCCACCGGCTCACGTGTCACCTCAACATCAACTCCAGGCCTAGTGGAACTGATGTAATCACCAGCGTTTCGCAGCGCTTCACCCGCAAAGTATTTGAAGATCTGTCCTGCCCGCACCGCTTCCCCGATCGCCTCCGGTAGCGTCTTACCCTCCTCACGGGCCAAGGTTCGGCCAAGCTCTTCCGTGCGCTGCAAGATAAGTGTGCCAATGCGATCCAGAATATCGCAGCGTAATTGCGGGCTTACCATTGACCAGGAAGGCAATGATCGAACCGCCGCTGACATGGCCTCTTCGGCTTGTGCAGGTGTCGCATGAGTATAAGTTCCCACCGGGTCCGAGAGATCCGACGGATTTGAGTTTTCGTAACTCCCATCACCAGAAACCCAATCGCCGTCCACTAAGTTGCATTTCTTATTCAATGCCATCGCATCAGTCCCTGATGTTAACCGTCTTGAATAGACCGCCTTGTTCTGCCGAGGGGAAAACCACCCCAATCAGGCGGTCGCCCCAACCTATGCATTAGCGGCCTGCATTTTATGATTTCAGCTGCGTCAGTGTGATTCTCGAAGGACCGGCGTACCGCTCGCCCCTTGGAGAAAATCAAAATCCAAACCTTTATCTGCTTGGGTTACATGCTCAACGAACAACCGCGTGTATCCTCTCTCCGCACACGGCTTCTCGCACCTCTCAGCCAGCCGTTGGGAAATTGTCTCTGCGGAAACTTCCAGGTCCAGCCGCTGGGTTTTGACATCGAGTGAAATCATATCGCCTTCTCTTACTGCTGCGAGTGGTCCCCCGATTGAAGATTCTGGTGCCACATGCAGAACGACCGTCCCGAATGCTGTTCCACTCATTCGCGCATCGGAAATGCGAACCATGTCCGTCACACCGGCCTTCAACAACTTCAGCGGTAACCCCATGTTTCCAACCTCAGGCATGCCAGGGTAACCCTTTGGTCCGCATCCTTTCAGTACAAGGACAGAATCGGCGTCAACATCCAAATCAGGATCATTAATGCGGTGTTTGTAGTCTTCGATGCTCTCGAATACGACAGCCCTGC
>JAKSDK010000187.1 GCA_022360095.1 Phycisphaerales bacterium | reverse complement strand
TCATCGGACGAAATCCGAGACAATCATTTTCACTTGAATCTAACAACAAAGGACAATACGTTGACTTAAACTATATGGATAAGGTATAAAGTCGATAGCTTTTAAAATGAGCAACAGTCTATCTATCAGTGTTCTTATAAGTAGCACAAGTGGCAAACCCAGCTAATTCCCCCGAATTCTTGCTAACTTGCCGGGTTTTTCAGTATACAGATATTCTTAGTTGCATTGTAAAACTCTGTGATGAAGTGTGCAGTCACACAAAACACGTAGGAGATAATACAACAGTTTTTACAACTCAAGAAGTTCGCAAAAAGGCTGCTCACTGGTTTATCCCTTGAAAAATATTTTAAAAACATCCTGCCTTTAGGAAGTTTCTATCACGGTTTAAGGCAGTAAATTGTGTTGATGCAGTTGACATCTTACCGTAAGTGCATGTCAGTATTCCTTCTGCAACTAGTGGCAGTGACTTTTGGGGCAGCAAAATTTAAAGTGGGGAGAGGGGTCTGATCGGGGGAAAAATGAATATGTCGACAGCCCCCTAAACAAAACATTGGTCGAGACAAAGCTGCACAGATTTAATTATATGTAATAACAGTAGAGTAGCGATAAGATTCGCTAAATTGCAATTGCATAGCACAATCGCAATTTTTGGAGCATCGGAAAACGTTTGCCAACGGACAACTAAATTTATTGATAACCTGAAGTCTTGCATGTTTTCTTTGACATATCGCGAAAGAAACAAATGATTGGTAAGTTAGAACACACGAACCAAATAGCATGAACAACAGACACCTAATGCTTTATAATATTCCTAGCGATTACTATTTCAGATATCTCAGTCATAACGTATCCTACGCAATGACGATTTGTAAATGTGTGAAGCAACTGGTTTGGTTGATACTCGCGTGTACTTGAGACACATGCTGAACATCGACTGAGACTTTTATTAATCGGTGAACTATCTTCGAACCTCCTCCTTGTTTCTTTGCTGCTGCTTCTAGCGGTACTGTCACAGTTTTCCAAACGATCAAACAAGAATTGTGCCCATTTTTTAGGTCTCAAACACTAAGGAAAGCACTTCTCAGTTTCCACAAAGAACTCAAGAGCCACCATCTTTGCTTTGGAAGTAATAAGCCAATCAGAGCGCAAATATAAATGCACCACGAAATGCACCAATTAGCGATCGTTTTAGTTCGCTGTGTGCCAGGCCGCCGCCATATTGGGAAGCGAGAAGACCCTGGGGACGAGGTTGACTACTTCGTTATTTTGCTGCCATTTTGTTAGCCTGAGATCATGTCCTCTCCCTATTATCCCTTTAAGTCTCTCACGGGAAGAGGGCATGATACATTTCTTTGTCGGATCACAAGTAAAAAAGCC
>JAKSDK010000040.1 GCA_022360095.1 Phycisphaerales bacterium | reverse complement strand
TGATAAAAGGAAAGGAAACTAGCTGCCATTGTTCTTCTCGACATGAGCAAAGCTTTTGACAGTATTTCAGTTTAATATGGTTAAAATGGTTAAAACCATCAAATACTTCTTGACGAATTACAAGATATCGGAGCTTCAGTATCATTACTTGAATGGTTCCGGAGCTACTTGACTTCACGATACCAAGCCGTGTGAATAAACACAACCCTGTTGGACAAGCTACCTGACATTTCTGGCGTCCCACAGGGTAGTATCCTGGGGCCATTACTATTCAGATCAGGATCTATGTTAATGACCTCCCTTCGATTCCCGAAAACTGTTCACCACAATGTTCTGTTGACGACACCAAACTTCCATTGTCCTTTCAACTCCAGGAAGAAGAAGTGATGATCAGGATGAACCAAGACATGTTAAGGATTTGGGATTGGTGTTTGAGTAATAAACTCTTAATTAACCCAGAGAAAACAAAATTTCTCGTGTTTGGCAGCAGACAAATGACTGCCAAGGTAAATGACTTTCGCCTCTCTCTTTTGGGGAACGAACGGGAACCTGTTACAGTTGCTAGAGACATTGGTGTGATGCTGGACGCTAATTTTTAAAACATTTACTGAGCATATTGTTTCTTCTTTATCCTCATGTATGTCACGATTAGGCCAAATCAATCGCGTTAAGCATGTTTTCGACAAAAACGCGCTTTGATTATTATCATAAACGCTTTAGTTTTTAGTAAGCTATTTTATTGCTCCTCTTTTTGGAGCAACACCACTCAATCTAATCTGGACAAACTCCAAGTTGTACAGAATTTGGCCTGTAGAATTGTGAGCGGGGCTTCAAAATTTGATCACATCACCCCCTTGTTAAAGGACTTGCGCTAGCTCCCAGTCAAGTAACAGCTATACTTTCGACTTGCTGTTTTAGTATTTAAGTGCATGACTGGGTGTGTGCCCCAGTGTACTTAAGTTCGTAAAAAGATCGGCCGTTTCGACAAGGACAACCAGGACCTCGGAAATGTTAAGAATACTACTCTTCCGCACTGCTAGTGGCCAAAGGTCCTTCGAATATAGAGTGACGTCCCTTTGGAATAAGTTGCAACCAGAACTCAAGCTAAGCGAATCAGTTAAATGTTTGCGCGTCAACTTAGACGACTTCTTCTGGACGCCTCCTTTAGTTAGTTAATTATTCTTCGTGTTTTTAGC
>JAKSDK010001219.1 GCA_022360095.1 Phycisphaerales bacterium | reverse complement strand
TCACCTTTTTCACCGTCGTCACTGTTGTCACTTTTGTCACCGTTGTCACTGTTTTCACTGTTGTCACCATTGTCACTGTTTTCACCATTGTCACTGTTGTCACTGTTGTCACTGTTGTCACCGTTGTCCATGTTGTCACTGTTGTCTCTGTTCTCACTGTTGTCATTGTTGTCACTTTTGTCATCGTTGTCAATGTTGTCACTGTTGTCACCGTTGTCACTGTTGTCACTGCTGTCACTCTTGTCACTGTTGTCACGCTTCTCACCATTGTCACTGTTGCCACTGTTGCACAGTTGTCACCGTTGTCGCCATTGTCACTGTTGTCACTGTTGTCACCGTTATCACTGTTGTCACCGTTGTCAGCGTTGTCACTGTTGTTGCTGTTTTCACTGTTGTCACTGTTGTCACCGTTGTCACCGTTGTCACTGTTGTCACTGTTGTCTCTCTTGTCACTGTTCTCACTGTTGTCACGTTTGTCACCGTTGTCACTGTTGCCACTGTTGCAAAGTTGTCACCGTTGTCGCCATTGTCACTGTTGTCACCGTTGTCACCGTTGTCACTGTTGTCACCGTTGTCAGCGTTGTCAGCATTGTCACTGTTGTCGCTGTTTTCACTTTTGTCACTGTTGTCACCGTTATCACCGTTGTCACTGTCGTCACTGTTGTCACCGTTGTCACTGTTGTCACCATTGTCACTGTTGTCACTGTTGCACCGTTGTCGCTGTTGTCACAGTTGTCACCGTTGTCACTGTTGTCACTGATGTCACTGTTGTCACCCGTTGTCACCATTGTCACTGTTGTCACTGTTGCACCTTTGTCACCGTTGTCACTGTTGTCACTGTTGTCACCATTGTCACTATTGTCACCGTTGTCACCGTTGTCACCGTTGTCAATGTTGTCACCGTTGTCACTGTTGTCACTGTTGTTACTGTTGTCACTGTTGTCTCCGTTGTCACCGTTGTCACTTTTGTCGTTGTTGTCACCGTTGTCACCGTTGTCACTGCTGTCACCGTTGTCACCGTTCTCACCGTTGTCACTGTTGTCACCGTTCTCACTGTTG
>JAKSDK010000358.1 GCA_022360095.1 Phycisphaerales bacterium | reverse complement strand
CCGAATGTTTTCAAAATGGCGGCAAAAATCGAGTTTTCGAAAAATTATTAAAAAATAAGTTTCGCAGATATATCCGAAATTTCACCGAAGAGAGACATTACATGCCATTAGGAAACCATAGAGAACTTAAAAAACAGGGGTAATTTTCCAGAGAGTTGCCCTTTAAACAAATGTTCAATGCTAAAGACAGTTCTATAAACGGTACATGTAATACTTATGAACGTGAACTCTACATTTGGCGCTTCTTGAGGCTTAAACTATGAGTCTTTAGTTTGCTGACTGAAACCTCATCATGAAGCCTCATCATGAGCAACAAAGTACTTCACGGTAAGTTTTCCCATGATGAGCTTTCCGTGGTTGTATAGGTACCAGGCCGTTCCACATGCAGAAGGAAACGTTAAATTTGTTGTACTCCTCACGCTTTGAGCTGTTTATTTTTCTAAAATTTATTTGCATTGGTTCTAATAAACAGTTTTCTTGGAGAATGTATCATGTAAAACTGACTTGCTGTATGTTAGACTTAGACTCAAAGCCCGTTTCCGGTTTCTGCTGGTTAGGTGGTTTTACTATCTCGTGACAGTAGACAATAGAATGACCCAGTGAACCATAACTGCCCACATTTGCAGAGAAATATAAAGAGCACGTGACTCCAAGCATATACCAGCTAGCAACGCTAATGATCTGATCCCGAAATAACAATAAATGAACACTAAAATACATGTACCTCTGAAAAGAACTTAAAAATTCCGCCCATAAAGTCTACGATGTGGAGGTATAAGATTTCCACTTTAAGATAATGCAATTTAAGCCGCTGTTGACACTGGCTATTCAACTCCCACGTGAGAGCTGGTCATGACTATAACTATTTGAGTTCAGATAAACCGGAATTGCCTCCAGTTTGACATTTACTTTTCACGAGTTCATGACGACGTTCAAGTCTTCAGTTCGTCCACCTGGTTTATAGAAGGATCTGTTAGGTTCAAGGTATATGGCACTGATAAATTCTTTTCTATGTTAACAGTCTAAGAACAATCGTGGCTTCCGACGGTCAAACTTCTGAGGCTCTTTTTGTTTTATTTAGAGGGGTTTCATTTACCATTGAGTGGAAACCCACTGGTGAGATGTTTGAATTGTAAGTCTCTTTTAATGTTTCCCAAACCAATAGGGTTCTTTTCGTTTAAATCGCTTCGCACCCGAGTTATATTGACTATATTAGCGTCCCGAACAGCCAGAACCTTCTCAGTAAACTTTCAGAACTTATAGTAAATTAACAGCTCATGATCATTGGTCATAAAGTAACTTTTGAGCAGTGCAATGACATCATAAGCTTTCAAGCACTCTGCTTAACCTCTGCAAGTTTATCTTGTACACCGCGGTGAAAAATGTGGTCTGTAGGGTACAGTCTGTTCGACTTTGGCCTTGATCAGACTGGAGTAGACGTAGCATTTTGAAGTGAAAGCAAATTCCTTTGATCTGTGTAGACATTTTTGACGAATCCAGCGCTTGTTATATGGTAACTCAGCGATACGGAATCTGACGGTTCCAACTACACATTTTTTTAGTCTTAGGTTTGATCCGCCTACCTTGTATCGTCGATAATCGCCTTAATTAACTGAATACAAAACCCGTAGTCTATGGCAACATTAATTTTTTTTACCCAGATTTTCTTATTTATAAAGGAATCCGTAATTCCTTTTGTTATTAAGAGCCAGTCTCTGTAAGATCCTCATATAGATTTTTGCCCACAAAATGGATTTCGCTCATAATTTTTCTGTAGACTTCTTTTAATAAGTATATAACAAATATGAAACTAGATTGGAGAAATTCGCTTCTGTAAATTTTTTTCAACGAATTTTCTTTCGGCGCCACATGAGGACCTGAGATGCT
>JAKSDK010000352.1 GCA_022360095.1 Phycisphaerales bacterium | reverse complement strand
TGTGTTCTTTGGATTAAAACAAGTCGGTCATATTACTTTTATTAGACCTTTCTGCAGCATTCGACATGGTGGATGCAATACTAATATCTCGACTCTTGAACAGTTTTGGGGTGAAGGGAACTGCATTGGCCTGGTTTAAGTGTTACTTAACCTCCTGCCAACAGTTTGCTAAGGTAGAGGAGGACATGTCATCAAAGTGACCGTTGCTGCATAGGGTGCCTCCGGGGTCAGTACTGGGCCCACTGCTGTACCTTATATACTGCACTGATTGCTGGTATCATCCAAAAGCACAACTTACTATACCAAATGTACGCTGATGACACGCAACAATATATTTTCTTCAATAGTGATTGCTGTGCTGATCTTGATGAGGCAAAGTTGCGTGTTGTGGGCTGTGTTGGAGAAATAGGCCTTTGGATGTGTAAAAACCTAGTGAAACTTAATCAAGACAAAACTGAACTTGTCGTCACTAGCTTGCAAATTTCAAGATAGACCAAATTTTGAATATGTTTGGGTTGGAGATGAGTTCATTGCTCCTAAGTTGTCTGTATGTAACCTAGGAGTCATCATGGACTAGTGCCTTTGCACAGAACAACATGTGAAAAAGATATGTAGTGAGGCAAATTATCATCTCAGCAATAATCAAAGATTCGCATATATCTCAACCGGGACTCTGCTCAAATTGTCATCCACACTTTTATTAGCTCTAAGCTTGACTACTGTAACTCACGTCTATATGGTACTGCCAAATACTTAGTTTGTAGATTACAGCGTGTTCAGAATATGGCAGCTCGCATCGTCATAATTTCAACAAAGAAATATGATTCGATTACCCCAGTCATGTTCAAGCTACACTGGCTCCCTGTACATTCTCGTGTTATTTTTAAGCTCCTGTTATTAGTTTATAAAGCACTCAATGGCAAAGCACCCTCAACTCAATTCAATTCAATTCAATTGAATTCTTTATTTCACACTATAAATATAAGATATTTACATAAGTGTACATAGGTAAGAAAACAAAGTAGCTGATAAATAATAATTAACTAAAAGACATCAAGTTCATTTGTGTACAGTGTCCAAAGTAGCAAGAGCTTTCTTGTTGGGCACCGTCATGTTGAAATAATTGGCAGCAGTAAAGAGAGGAATAAAATCTCAAATAATATCATTGATAGAACATATAAGCAAGGTCAGATTCGGTTGGTTAGAAGACAGGACTTCCATTCTTTCATAAACTTATGATATGGCAGACACTTGAGATCAGGCGTTACAGTCTCTCAGATTTTTGGAGCGGAGAATTTAAAGGACGTCTTACCTAAGCGAATGAGGCTTATGTCCTTACAAATGAGAAGGATGCAACGAAATCCCAATCCAACAACGAAACAACATTCAGTGATTCGGGTTAGGAGACTG
>JAKSDK010000084.1 GCA_022360095.1 Phycisphaerales bacterium | reverse complement strand
GCCAAAGTGCAGATCGGCAAAGCCGGCCGCTTTATCGGCCAGAACGCGGTGCAGCTCCATGGCGGCATGGGCCTGACCGATGAGCTCAATGTGGGTCACTACTTCAAGCGGCTGACATTGATCGACACCCAGGTCGGCAATGTGGACCACCACCTGAAGCGCTATTCGTCCTTAAGCTGATTAACGATGCCCACGCTATTTGCGGGGCGACAACAGCAAGCGGTCGTATAGCGCCTGTAGCGGCCGGGCATTGCTGCCGACGGCATCGGAAAAACGCTTTGCTTGGCCCTCGCCAATGGTGACCGGTGTGTCCAACACATACCAATGTACGCCTTCGGTGCAGGGCGGTGTGGTCAGCGAACCCATATAACGGAAGTATTTCTTTCGTTTCGGCAGCAAATCGGCGGCGTTGATCATCACATTGCGGTGGATCTGCTCGGCACTTTCCCGCGCCGGCATGCGTTTCCAAATCTCGGACAAAGCGACATTGAATGCGCCTGTGTTCAGCAGAACGCCCACGACGGCGATATGCCCGTCTTTGCTGCGATGCACGAAATGCAGTTCCATTTCGGTGCGGTGGCCGTTCAGACTGTGTTCGCTGGGCGTATGAAAGTGGAACTGAAGCAGTTCGTATTTCTTATCCCCAATGCTGATGGAACTTCCCGGCGGATAGGACACCTGCACCGTATGTCCGTTGTGAATGATGCTGAGCGGCGCTGCGTGGTAGTCGAAGAGAATTGGCTCTACGCTTGCCCCTTCGGACGGCGCCAAATCGATGGGCGACTGGCTGTTACCCATCGCACAGCTTCGAAAGCGGGGCGACAAAGTTCCCCAATGGCTGGGGCCGGAATGACCGGTGTAGCCCCAGTGTGTCTGGGGTGATCTCTCGCTGGGCTTGGCGACAGATGTGTGAGACGCAACACGATTTTGACCATGTGCATCATCGCCTGCGCGCGCCGGGGCAGTGATGAATGCAACGGTGATTGCGATCGCAGCCGCATAGACCGCGGCGCGTGCAATAGCCGCGCTTGTACCTGTACTGATCATCGCCTCTCACCCGAGCTTCTGCCGGTTTATTCATGGCGCCTTTTGGCGCCTGAGAGAGGATCATAGGGCGTTCGGTTTAACGCCCGTCTACAAATTTTGGAGGCTTTATAAACACTTAAGAAACAAATCGTTTACCAAAAGGCACGCGCCCAACCAGTGGGGCTGCAAACCGCGAAGCCTTGACCGCTAATCGGTTTTTGCTTCATGTGTGAGCCCAATCTGAAAACCGCATGAGGGGCGCCCGGATATGACCAAAGAATTGTTGCTTGAAAAAGAGGGGGCGGTCGCGACACTCACCATTAACCGTCCGGAAGCGCGCAATCCACTGGGGGCGCCCGGCGACGGGGAGCTGTTTCAAGAAGCAGCGGACGACATCAACCGCGACCGGAACATCCGGGCGGTCATCCTGACCGGTGCGGGAAAGGCGTTTTCGGCGGGGGGCAATCGCAAGGCCATGCGCGAGCGCAGCGCGG
>JAKSDK010000163.1 GCA_022360095.1 Phycisphaerales bacterium | reverse complement strand
TGAACAAAATTTTTGTGCAATTTCACTGCTGGTTTCCCTAAAAATATGGTCACTTCACAAATGTTGTCGAAACACTAATAAGGCAAGCACATCAACTCTAACACGGCTTTAAAACCTTGCAAAAAAAGTGCTGACATCAGGCAAGAGACTAATACCAGAGAGACTCATACCAGTCATGAATTATATTCGAAAGTAAAATTACTGAACTAACCGGTTTGTCCAGATTTTTCTGCCTCGTAGGCTTCCCAAGCCGCTTTCATTTCCTCTTCAGTCAACTCTTCAGACTCGATATTCTGCAGCAGAGAGTCGTGCTCATGATAGTTCACTATCCATTTGGGATGAAGCCTGTTGATCAGGTCCGCCAATATAGCATCCTGTGACAAGAATTGTTAGTTAGCACCAGTTCAGACGTCGAACTTTTCATGTACAGAACTTAATGTCTGTTTAGGTCGACCCAAATGATATAAGTTCGACAGTTGATTTGGAAGTCCGACTCAATTCATTTTTACGATGTACAATGATCCATAATGCTTACCAGTAAAAATAAATTATAGTAATTTATGCATTAGATTGCGGCGGCACAAGAAACGTACAACGTTTGAAACGAAGTCGCTCCATGGTCAAAATTCCTACGTGGGCCACTCGAACTTAATTCATGAGTAAACCCAAATTAAGCATGTCGATCTTTTCATGTACTTAATTGATGGGATTACGTTCGGCCCATAAAATGTCAACCTCGTTCCCAGGCTCCCAACCCTGGGAATGAGGTTGATGCAAAGTTCGACGTTTGAACTAGGCCTTAGTCAATTAGTAATGGTCCCCGTCATTTATGACGATGGGGGACCCTAGATCGTCCTTTGGTGTGTTTTTTTTAGTCATCCAGTCACTCTAGCCTGGAGTGGCAACTTTCCTGAATGGGGAGTAGCCCATCATACTCGGCGATCCTGCACAGACGGGTACTGCGATTTGCCATCCTCGTTCAAAAATGGTACTGCCATATTAATTACAATTCTACTGTTTTAACGAAAAGGGAGGAAGGAAGTTACAAGCGTACAGCTATACCCTTAAAGAGCTGGGGTTAATCTAGCCGGGTAGAGCTTTAAAAAGACTTCTTTATACCCATCCGCGGATTCAGAAAAAAAATTAAAAAGGAGGCTACACGGTCTTAATAGAACACAGCTCAATTTTATACAAATATCTCGGTTATAACAGACTTAAAAAGTGTCCCTAAATATTTTTTATTCGAAGGCAAAAAAACACATTAATAACAACAACGGGCTAAAGACGTACAGCCTTGCTCATTTTCAGCCATTTTTCTTTTGCTAGAAGTTTGTTCTGTACATAGAGGACTAACAGATACCTTAGGAAGAGGCAAAGTTGGTCGTTCTGTTTTCTCTTTTGTGGCATCTG
>JAKSDK010000681.1 GCA_022360095.1 Phycisphaerales bacterium | reverse complement strand
CTTTTATTTCCATTTTACATAGCGGCCCTGGCTGGCCGATTATTTTTTTGATCCTATTAGTCCAAAAAACCACAGTCATGTATAGCTCACGATAGAACTTTTGCTACAATACCTATATGGAGACAGGCTGGAAATCAATTCCACTATCATTAAAAATACTCTTTGTAGTGTTTATCCTTTGGTCTATTGGATCGTTGATGAATCTGCCCAATCTCCTTGAATCTGGATTACCGTTATTTGGAACATTTGTGTACGGAATGACTGCTGGCTTTGTGGTAATTCTTTTAGATATTATTGGACCAATGATTTTTCTATTCGCTCTTTGGAATAGAAAGTCTTGGGGACCGATATGGGCATTTACCTATATCGGTATCTTCATATTAAATAGCATAGTTGCCCTTTTTACGTTACGAGAAGAGTTAGGATTGCTGCAAATTCTCATCCCTACAATTGTGGGTATTATCTTTGTTACAGTAATTTACTTGAAGAGAAATTACTTCGTAAACCAAATTGAGCCGCCCTCTGCTATTTCCACTTTATAGAGCAGCCTTGGCTGGCTGATTGTTTAGCTGGGCCAGTGCCATTTTCGGCGATCTGCTCCATTGCCGCGAGGAGACCTTCGGAGTTGCCGCGATATTGCATTTTTCCTTCGCCGTTAAAACCAAAGATGTCCGGTGTACACACTGCTCCGTAAGCCTTCGCTACTGACTGATCTTCATCTACCAGGTACGGGAATGAGAATCCGTGTTCTTCTGCGAAGGCTTTCATATTGTCCGGGCTATCTTCCTTAACGAATTCGTAGTTATTGGACATAAGCTACCACGAGACAAATAGACAGAACTTTCAAATATTTGCATTCCATATCTGCTGGTTAACAATGGTGGAATCGCTCTGCTCAACAGAAACAACTACAAGAGCATGGAACAATATCTAGACACCCAGCACTGCACATAGCTCCTCCACAAAAGGCAACGTTTATCAATGGTGGCTTGCAACGGATAAAGAAATTAACTCCCGCCATCAGCTGTGTGGACAAGG
>JAKSDK010000118.1 GCA_022360095.1 Phycisphaerales bacterium | reverse complement strand
CCTTTGTTTGTCACCCCAAAATTTTGCATTTTAAACATTGTTTTCAGTTTCTCTTGGGGCAATTTAATTCCCAAGAGAAACTGAAGAAAATGCTTATGCAAAATTTTAGGGTGACAAACAAAGGGCATTATGATGTGTTATGGTATTTTCTGTAGTGGTCAGTTTGTGGGCTTAATTGTTTGCATTTGCACAATTTGTTTGTTAAAGAGTGATCTCTTCATTTCAATTGTACTGAGAAATTGATTAAACAAATTTATAATTTCAATGTAAAGCTTAGTAGTGAGATTTGCTTGTGTGATGTTAACATGAGTAAAGGCCTCTTTCCGAAAGTATCACCTTGCGAAAAGTCAAAAGCACAGACATCTAGGTTCAAAACCAAGTTGTTTTTGCAAAGCTTCTTGGACCATCCCTTGGCTAAACATTTCAAAGAAGCAGCGTCCGTTCAAGAAGCTTTTACACCATTACTAAAGTTTGATCATTCTGCATTACTTGTGAGATCATTTGTGGGTCCTGGGGGGGGGCTCCGACCCCCCCCCCTTCCTCCCTCCTGTAAAGGAGCCTTGAGATCATGGATTCTTATTTTTTAACAACTCACTAAGTGCTTTGTAAAAAGATTTCCACAACGGCGGACAACAGTTACCGGTTCATTTATAAATGGACAATTTCACCGCACCTCGCTTTTTGACCAATATTTGTCAAGTGCACAATTAAACTGTTTGCCTGTAAAGTAGTTTACTAGAAAACAAGTGAAAGGTGAAAAGGGAGAAGTTTGAAGCCACCCATCCACCTCCCTGCTCCTTGTAACAGTAGTTCTGGATCCGTCCCACGAGATTCAGTCCCGTTAATAGAATGCATTAATTTTGTTTATTTGCAGGGACAGCAGAAACCTAAAGCTCCTGGTGAGGTGCTTTATGCGGACCTGGGTGATTTCCAACCAGTACAACCATTACCAACAGTATCCACCTCTCCAGAACCTTTGGCTCCACTCAAAAGACCGACTCCTTACGAGGGGACAGAATATGCTGACATTACACAGTTTTTGAAGGGGAATGCGACACTACCTGAGGGCCAGTCAACTGAAATG
>JAKSDK010000332.1 GCA_022360095.1 Phycisphaerales bacterium | reverse complement strand
TAGGACAGCAGAAAATAAAAAAAACGGTGACAGCAACAGACAAAGAGCAAATAAAATAGTAAAATACCAACAGTGACATGGCTTACTCCTCAATATGCGAAATGACAGGATTCGAAATTCAGACTTGGGAGACATACGTAACTCCCCTATTAGAGGGCCTCATTGATAGATGATGGACAGAAATAAAAGGATTTAAGAAACTGGTTGACTTCGTGTGTTTTGAAAAGTGAAGAGAATCATGCAGGAATCAAGTCCCAACCCTCCAAGTTAAATTAAGGGGTTTTTGCTTGGTCGCCATTTGGCGACCAATTCTTTTGGTATAGAGAGACTTTTTTACAAATTAAGTCACCGGCTTAAAAATTTTATGTGCCATGGCGACTAAAATGGTCACAACTCGGAGGGTTGCAAGACAAAATAATGCTTATTGCTATTAAACCCTTCAACTCCCATTTTTTAGGGAACTTAAAGTGAAGGTTCTACTTATGGAAAATTCGTAATAGTTTTATTACAAGTACACACTGATACCACCCTACTAGGAGAGGAGGTGACCCGAGGGTTTTGTTGAATGGTCACACTCAAGTTTTTGACCACAGCATCTAAAACTGCACCCAAAATAAATTTGGGACTGTTGCTGGTTGTGTTGACTGGCCACATAAATTTTAGCTTGGTCATGTCTCTCTTCTAACCTCCCAAAATGTAAAAATAACATGATACAGTCAAACCTTGATTATCTGGACTCGTTGGGACCAGAAGAAATAGTCTGGATAATCTAGGGTCCGGATAATTGAAAATATGAATATTAATGAAGAACAAAACTGTTTAAATTGGGAAAAAGACAATTGATCATGAAACAAGACTTTACAAATTGTTTGGGGGACCAGAAATTGGAGTGCCAGATGTTCATTGCTGAATAAACCAGACATACAGGGCTTTATCGAGCTGTTCAAAAACGTGCAACTTTCAGTGATTTTTGCTTCAGTCCTTCGCTGGTCTCTAAGATTTTGGCAAACTTCATGATCGTTTCTTTGCTCTTGCGGATATCAGAGATATGCTGCTTATTGACGCCATATTCAGCTCACAAATTGGTTCCTTTTTCTCCTTTCTCTAATGAGTCTCTTATCACACAATTATAGACTGTTTATCTTTCATTGAAAAAAGGATTGCTTGCGCTTCAAAGACATGATGATCGTAAGTAAACGTTTGTGATGCTAGCTTGTTTGTTTTGCATACCACACCGAGCGAGCCAATAAATGTAGTAGAGCGTGAAATTTCACTTAGCAACAATGCAACTCTGAGCCAATCAGAACTCATTCGAATATTCTTCATTAGTTACGACGCATGCGAGCACTGCTTTTGCTCATGGAAAGCCAAAAAACCTTGCATTTGACTTCACTTTTCAATGCTGTAGTTTTAAAAAGGATATGGCTACGGATCTTGATCATGACTAATAAATATTCATGACCAAATTGGGACCAGAAAAAAAGTCCTGAT
>JAKSDK010001269.1 GCA_022360095.1 Phycisphaerales bacterium | reverse complement strand
GCGCGCTGCTCCACCTGCCGCACCCGAATTCTTGAGGGCATCAACACTCTGCCGCCGCCCGGTGATCGTGAGAAAGCGGTTCTGAAACGCATAAACGCCGATGAAAACGTGCGGCTTGCCTGCCAGATCAGACCGACCAGGCCGCTTGCCGTTCAGCCGCTTCTTCCGGGCCGCCAGGCGCGCGGCACCGCAAATCTGCAGACCGATGCCTATCATTGGGGTGTCGAACAGCCCGCCGCGATCATGTTCGTCGATATCAGGAACTTCACCGGTATCTCCGAGAACCGGCTCTCTTATGATGTGGTCTTTATGCTCAACCGGTATCTTGACGGGGCCGCCCAAGCCATCACCAGTTCAGGGGGCTATGTCGATAAGTTCATCGGCGACGGCATCATGGCGATTTTCGGAATTAACGACGGCGTAAGGCAAGGTGCGCGGCAGGCGCTGGAAGCGGCGACGAAAATTCAAAAATCCCTCCATGAAACCAACCAGGATCTGGCCGGACATCTCGAAGCCCCCCTCAAAATCGGCATCGGCATTCACGCTGGCCAGGTAATCCTTGGCCGTATCGGAGCCGCGGGCGGACGGGGACAGGCCCCCATAACCGCGCTGGGCGATGTCGTGAACACAGCCAGCCGGCTTGAGGCGGAAACCAAGAAATACGGGGCCACAATGATCACCTCTCGTCAGGTCGTTCAGGTGGCGGGGATCAAACTGGAAGATGAGGAGACGACGGAGATCGTCGTACGCGGCCGCAAAAAGCCCCTCAATGTGTATGTTCTTTACGACCTGTCCGTCCTCTCCGATGCAATTGCGGCGGAATATGAGGCAGGTTAGGTTCGAGGAACGAGCTGACCGGAGTTGAATCGTGCCTGAAACCTACTCCTCCATCGAGCTGCTTGGCAAACTTGTTGCCTTTCCAACCGTTTCCGATCGGAGCAATTTGGCTCTCATCCGGTTCGTTGAAGAGTATCTGGCCGGACACGGCGTTGAATCAACACTTGTTTTCGATGAAACCGGAGAAAAAGCCAGCCTCCAGGCCCGGATCGGTCCGCCGGTTGACGGCGGCATAATTCTGTCAGGACATACCGACGTGGTTCCTGTGGAGGGCCAAAGCTGGTCTTCCGATCCTTTTGTTCTTGAAGAGCGGAATGATCGCCTTTACGGACGCGGTGCGGTCGACATGAAAGGATTTGCCGCCTGCGCTCTGGCCGCCGTTCCCGGCATGATTGCTGCCGGTCTCAAACGTCCGATCCACATCGCGCTGTCCTACGATGAGGAGATCGGATGCCTGGGAGCGCCGCCGATGATCGACAGAATGCTGGCCGAGGGACCGACACCCGCCGCCGTGTTCGTCGGCGAACCGTCCTCAATGAAAGTCGTGACCGCCCAGAAAGCGATCATGGTTCTGAGAACCGAGATAACCGGCTATTCCGTGCACTCCAGTTTGCTGGATCGCGGCGTTTCCGCCGTGACGGTCGCCGCGCGCCTCATCGCGTGGCTTGACGACCGGACACAATCCAATGCGGCTTCAGCCGATCCTGCAAACGGATTTTCACCGCCCTATACGACGCTTCATTGCGGTGTTGTAAACGGTGGGACCGCCCACAATATTGTTGCGGCAAACGCGCATTTTCTGACCGACATCCGAACGGTTACGGGCGAAGATCCACTCGCCTGGGAAGACAGGTACAAGAAATATATCGACGAAGTCATTCTGCCGCCGATGAAGAAAATCCACGCGGGCGCATCTGTTGACGTGAAACGCCTGGCCTACGTTCCGGGCCTTGAGCCTGAAAAGGACGGCGCGGCTGAAAATCTGGGACGCCGGCTGACGGGGGACAACAGCCGGCACGCGGTTGTGTATGCGACGGAAGCGGGCCAGTTTCAGGAACGGGGAATTTCAGCCGTCATTTGCGGACCGGGATCTATTGATCAGGCGCATCAGCCGGACGAATTCATTTCACGCGAACAGATTTCTGAGGCCG
>JAKSDK010001632.1 GCA_022360095.1 Phycisphaerales bacterium | reverse complement strand
TTTGACCTTGGGTTGAAACACTGTCACATGTTTGATATATTTAAACAAACGTAAAACATGTTAATTGACATACCTCCCGCTTTAACTAAACTCAAGACTGATCCATTCCTAATTTTGTACTGCCTTAAAGTATATCTGTTGTTGAGTTTTTTTCCCTTATACATGAGAAAACATAGCTGATCACGCGGGATCCCTCCGATAGCTTGAATTCTGTCCCTCACACTTCTGATGTTGTCACCTGGATTGAAACCTACACTCATCTCGTCTTCATTAGGCATCTTGATATGAATTCTTATCATAACAACGCAGTGCAAGATTGATTTGTTTTGAATGTTTAAGTCGCTCAAAGTGTGGCTATGTCTGAGAAGCTGGCCACGAAAATAGAGTCGTTGCATGTCGCATGGGATGTCTTCCCTGAGATAAATTCTTTCTTTTACATCCTTGATAGTGTTACTTTTAAAGAGCTTTAACTTTACCTCTGTTCCATTCAACATCTCAACAAAGATTTCCACCGCTTCATATAAAAACAGCGTGGATTTGCTCTCAATGTTGTAATACTGCAAAGTATGGACGTCATTGAGTTCTTTACCGTTGAATTTCAAAACTTGCTGGTGCGATGAAATTTTAGTTTCGGCACGAATTTTGTCCTTGACACTTCCAATAGTATCCTTTGGCTTCAGTACCAATGTCATCCTCTCTTGCGGAGTTAACCGGTTAACAAAATAAACTTTTATTCTTACAACCAGATTAATGGATGACTTGTTCCGGATATTGTACGCAAAAATAGTGCGTTCATTTTCTAGTTCTATGCCAGCAAAGCTGAGACTTTGCTTTTTTAGCGGAACATCTGTCTTGTCTTGTATTTCCCGCTTGAGCTCTAAAATGGAATCAGTGGCGTTCACTTCAAGGGTAACTAGTCTCATGCCCTCCGTAAGGATAGTGACTTCCAAACGATCAATTTGGAGTAACAAGTTCACGGTTGATTTATTCTGAATGTGGTAGTCACTGACTGTTCGGTCGTCTTTCAATTCAGTTTTTCCTTGAAAGAAGAGACGTTGCTCTTCAGCTGGAAAGCCTTTCTTGTCTTTGATTTTCTCCTTCAAATTTCCGATAGTATCAC
>JAKSDK010000478.1 GCA_022360095.1 Phycisphaerales bacterium | reverse complement strand
TCACATTGAAAAAAACCTGGCAGACACACATGAGGAATCTTCAGAGGAGTCTTCTGACAGTACTTCAAGCCACAACTTCAGTATTTACACGGAAACTAGCAGTTCAGAGCAAGATTTGCAAAACCTAGCCAGGACGTCTACTTCATCGGCGACAACACATAATTCACGCACAGGGAATTAAATCGAAATCATCTTCGAAATAGCCGACTGTGAAAAGGTCCAAGCGAGCTACTAACAGTCTGAACGACGATCAAATCAAGGAATTGGCCCCGTGGAACAGTTATTTTTCGCGGAAAAAGCTTATCTAAAAATAAACTCACTTGTAAAAACGCCGTTGCACGAATTTATGACAGTTGAACGCTCCGGGTTATGGGCTCCTAATAATATATAAAACAAGTGCTTACTACACCAGGACAAAAAAAGCACCCCCCGCCCCCCGCCCTCTACCATGGAGATGAGAGATGAGGTCCGAGGAGAAACTTTTCGCTAAATTATTGGAAATTATGCCAAAATTCAGGAAAGGTCATTGTATTTTCCGTCACAAGAGAAACTTATATATACATGCGCACAGAGATACTCCCAACCCTCCCCCTAAGCTGTGTTCAAACCTCCCCTCCCCCAACACCACTTAAAAATTAGATTAGTTAGACTCAGTTTAACTTCCTTGGGACACCACACCTTATTGATATGGCGAGCTCGGCATAACTTCACCACTTTCTTTTCAGTAACAGCAATTTATTTGGAAACTGCAACCACCCCACCCTCCTTAGTACAAAATTCCCCCCCTGACTGGGGTCCATAGCTAATATTGTTCAGCAGCCCAAGTCCTATTATCATGCCAAATTTGGTGCTTTTACCCCTAAGTGCACAATTTTTTCACCATATGACTAAAAGATACAAGAGGGTCTGCTCCCAGGACACAAACTTGCACATCTATAATTGTGTTTTAGTAAATTTTTCATCTCAGTTAATTGTTGTTTTTTTGTTGTTGTTTGTGTTGTGTTTAGAGATTTGTGTAGAAGTGGCTATGCGCTGTAGACAGAATTTCTCGTCCCCAGGGCGCTTTTCCCTGGCTTTGGAGGTGGGGCGGGGAAAAGCGCCCTGAGGACGAGGTTGCGGCTAAAAATAACTGCCCCGATATGTCCTTATCTTGCCTGTTGCGTAGCCAATCAGAACACAGGATTCGCTGGCTCGTAGAAACTCAGTATCCGGTATGGTTTTCGTGT
>JAKSDK010000580.1 GCA_022360095.1 Phycisphaerales bacterium | reverse complement strand
TGTGTATATACTAAAACAATTATTCTTTTCAATCTCGGTGAATAGTGGCTTTAGGAATATTTACCTCGATTTCAAAGAATAATTGTCAAGTGTCGCTCTTACCCCCAGATTTGTAAATTGGAGTTACCTTCGCACTTTTCCATTCAGATAGCATCGTACAAGGTATTACACATTGAATTTATGAATTCAATGAATTTATGAGGTAGGCAATGGCAGGTAGGCAATGGTCCTAGATAGTTCATTTGCTACATCCTTCAATAACCGAGCAGGAATTCCATCGTGGTTGTCCAGTAGCTTTAGTTGACTTCATTTTGAGCAATTCTCTTTGTACAAAACTGGAGGACACTTCTGGACGAAGTCATGTTTAACTCTAGGTGTCAAAACCTGTTGTAGAGAACAACGCTTAAAATGGCTGCGCAAAGCACTAGCAATCGAGGTAAAGAAGCCGTTGAAACTTGAGGCTGATAGACCATCACTGCTTTAAGGCTCTGATTTTATTTTTTTCGGAAAGATTTTAATGTGCAATGTTTGTCACATCACCTTTGGGTCTTGTTCATTCGCCAGCTGATTACAATAATAATCACTTGCATTCTTGTGTTGATAGTATTGCGTAACCGCTTATAACTGAATTACTCCAATGTAGTTCTTTGTTTGTAATGATAATCGCGTTCTTTCGTAAATTTCGTTAGGTCGCTTCTTAACCACGGAACTGAATATCCACGTACTCGACACGTAACAATAGGTGCGTGTTTGTCAGCAGCTGTTAGGAATAAGTCTTGAAGGCGTTCCAGCTTCCCTCGGGTGTCTCTTCGAGTTCGATGATTTACCAGGGGATGCGCTCTAGCTCTTCAGGGAACAATGCAGGATCGTAATGTTTGTAATCTTTTTTTTTTACTTAAATGCGAATGAATGTATGTACCGAATATGAATGAATATATTCGTCACTGAGAAATTAGTCGCTGAATGTAAAATTATGCTCACGTTAAGTGACAAGTTTTTAAATGTGAATGGATATATTCGTGAACAAATTAATGTGAATGAATTTGAAATTAGTGAATTTTGCACCAGTTCGCCAATCATAGTGGAGTGACTGAGAGCT
>JAKSDK010000351.1 GCA_022360095.1 Phycisphaerales bacterium | reverse complement strand
CTCCCTCGCAGCCGCTTTTTGGATGTCACGCAACGTGACGGCTGCGAGGGAGACTATGAGTAGTACCGCGGTTGACATCCTTCAAATCACAAACAGTATTATGACAGACCACTCTTTGTTTTCTGTCCGACAAGAAGCTGACATACCAGTTGACAATGTATGGGTTTAAAGGGCTCTGTGTTAATTTCTCTATTAATAAGTTGAGCTTGACTCTGTCAAAGGCTTTTGAAAAATCCATCGTAAACAGCCTGACTGCTCGATTATCGTTGCTATCTAAAGCTTGGAGAAATCCATGCTGTATTTGTATAACTCCCTCCTGTTCTGTACGCAAACTGGTTGTTATTCAAGTAACTCTCCACAGCTTCTTTACCAAGGCTGTTATACACATATACACTACTCGCTCAAAAGTCCTAGCAATTACCAGTGTAACGCAGATTCCCCTAAAGTCCTGAGGCTGGATTGGAATGTCTACTTTGGGTAGCGGATAGACATTAGCTTGATTCCATGCACTGGGCCACCTTTGAGTTGACAAGGATAGGTTCCAGATTGCTTGTACTGCAGGTACCAATAATATGGCAGCTTTCTCCTTCCAGACCCAGAATGGTATATTATGGGCCGGTAGAAGTTTGCTTTGTTTCGAGCAGAGCGTAGTAAGCCTGGCTCAGAGTGAGCTGTGGTGCAGGAATGTTTTCCGTGATGTCTATGGGTACGGGTCTGATATAATCTTCATCGTCACATAAATTTGCAAAATAATGATTAAATTCTCTCACAGAGTCCTCGTCAAAGCTGGAGTTGGATCTTTCTTTTCTCTTTGACAGCGCATCGACCTTTTTCCACCAGGCCTTAGAGCCCATCTTTCCACTAGAAGCGATTTACGATTTTCTGTAACTATCGCGTTAATTCTTTCTTTAAGATTAATCTTAATCAAAAAATACAGAAAATCGTATATCGCTTGTATAGACGTCAAAGTATTGCGCAACTGCTGATAGAGAACACTACAGACGTCAATGCAGGTGACTGCAATGGATCGACTCCTCTTCATGTCGCCTCCTGCCAAGACATGTCGCACTTGTCGTCCTGCTTATTAAGAATGGAGCAGATATTAATTCAAGAAGCCTGAATGGTTCTACACCACTTCACATTGCAGCAGCTTGCTTTGGAAAGAGCGTTTTCTACCCTTTGTTTGATGTGGGTTGTGATCACTTATTAATTGACAACTAGGGGATGACAGCGTTACACTACATTGTAAAAGATGTTAATATAACCAACACTGACTACTTGACAGATTTGTACGTTGAGTTAGAAATCCGAAAGATTGGATAGAAAATCCAAGGCGAAATTCTCATCATGAGACAATGGACAAATTGGACCGAACATATTTAACAATTAATGAATGAGGCTGAGTATCTTATGAAGAATTATGGAGATCGAGGAGGGTGTTATCCGTCGAGGCCGTACGCCGAGGCGGATAACACCCTCCGAGATCTCCATAATTCTTCATATGATACGATACGAAAGCCGAATTCAGTAATTGTTTTATTATTCATTCAAAATAATTCCTAGTTTAAAAACATGGCTAAAACATGCTTACCTCCATCGATGGTATTAAAGTTCATCTTCCATAGTGCACGT
>JAKSDK010001902.1 GCA_022360095.1 Phycisphaerales bacterium | reverse complement strand
GCAGGCACCGACCGCCACGCACGGCTGGCTCGGAGGACAGTTCGCGTCGCCGCGGAACGCCCCGTTCATGCTCTCGCAATCCGTCTCCGACATCAGATCACACATCCCGTCAGGCAAACAGCAGGCGCCGTTCGCCACGCAAGGCTGGCTCGGCGGACAGTTCGCGTCGCCGCGGAACGCCCCGTTCATGCTCTCGCAATCCGTCTCCGACATCAGATCACACATCCCGTCAGGAAGACAGCAGGCGCCGACTGCCACGCACGGCTGGCTCGGAGGACAGTTCGCGTCGCCGCGGAACGCCCCGTTCATGCTCTCGCAATCCGTCTCCGACATCAGATCACACATCCCGTCAGGAAGACAGCAGGCGCCGATCGCTGAGCAAGGAAAAATATCGACATCACCAAATAAGAAACCGTAGGCACCCGTGTCAGCAGGGCTAGTAGGCAAGATGCGAATAAAATAGTCACTAGTAGCGGATGGCGTCCATTCCAGTCGCATGTAATCAGCTACTGATATGCTCTGCTGCAAGATATTACCATTAATATCATAAAGCTCCATTACCGGGGTGGTCGGGAGTTCGCCGATAATTGTGAAGTAATAGTACGTTTCATTTTGGCGGGCACTTACACGAAACCAATCTTCATCGCCAGATGATTCGAACACATTGGCGGTACAAGCATTAATGATGTCGGTGAAGTTGGTTGCGCTGTGTCTAGAATCCCCGTGGTCATCTGTGGGATCACTCGGATCACCTGGCCCCAGCTCACCAAGCATCCAGTCCATAGAGTAATCGCTCTCAATGACTAGAGATTCGGTATAGGCCGCGACAAGATTGGCTCCTATCGTTGCGATAGGAATCCCAAATTCCAAACCAACCGAGCCGCCAAGTGTCAGACCCACTTCATCTTGGGCGCTGGCGCGAATGGTCACAGGTCCCTTAGCATCGATGAGTAAATACACAGGCATGTTTGCGCCAGGCAGCTCCGAAACCAACAAACTACCCGTTGGCCCTAATAACCCGCTACTTATCCATTGCAAAACATTTTCACACCAGTTCGCTCCGAGTGGCGTTAGGGAATCTGTAACAGCATTTGATAGGTTTTGAGTCCCAGAAGGCTCCACGGCGGCGATGAATTCACTCGGCGTAAACGAACGCTCTATCGTAACACCAATATCTCGGCCTAACTCACTCCCTCCTTGCACCGCGGCTGAGATACCGAAACCAACTGGCCCTTGAACACTTACTCCTGTCGCCACGCTTAATCCGGCAAATCCGACGAAATCACTTAGCCCGACTCCGACAATCACTTCAGTTGCATCCGCAGGCAGGCGAACATACTGCTCCATGTGGATATAACCAAACGCTGAGGAGAGCGAGATACCAGCAGATATTGTCCAGCTACCGTCAGGAAGATAATAACTTACCGTGTACCCAGAGGAGAGTACTTCTTTTTGAACCTCAATGTTGAGACCCGCTGACCAACCCACTCCTACATCTACTGCCGCGCCCAAATGGATGGAACGAGTGTCTTCGCCGGAGATTTGTGATATTCCCTCATTTGCAATCGCCACCAAGACATCGCCTAACAGCCCACATGTAGTCGCATCAAGGAAATCCTCAGCGACTTGGCCGGCGGGTGACGAAAAGTTATCCATGAGCTCTTTGACAGCCGGAGCGACAATCTCGAAGTTCTCGCACCGGGTATTATTATTCTCATTACTCTCATCAACGTCGTCTTCAGGATCGATTGTGACACATATCTCTAACATGCCTGCGGACGGGGGAGTGAATGAAATCGACTCGTTGTTGCATGATCCAGCTCCAAGACCCAAGGACAGGTTGTCGCTACCGATGAACTG
>JAKSDK010001136.1 GCA_022360095.1 Phycisphaerales bacterium | reverse complement strand
TTCAAAGGACTGAAGGGCAGTTGAATGTTAAAGCTGTAAAATATAAAAGATCGGGTCTTAGAAATGCACGTTTGATGGAGTTTTTTTTACCTTGGAGATGAGTTTGCTTTTGACACGATCGAGGAATACGTCTTGGGAATTCGTTTTTGTCCCAATATTTTACCGTTGTTTTTCGTTAAAGGGCCGCGATTGTTAACTTCTTTGGTAGATAACCGACCAAAGCAAAGATCGAAGCCAGTGACTAGGCAGGAAAAGGATAGCTAATCGTGTTAGAAGCTCTTTCCTATTTTCCCGCCATTTTGAATCGCTCGCATCTATCACGGCATTTGCTTTAGCAAGCTCATTTATAATGTGAGACTAGTAGGGATTGGTGCTTAGAAATGCGCGGTTTATGTCTAAGAATTTATGTGTTTTAATTTTGGTATAACTTTCCGATCGTAATTTGCATCATTGATTGGCAAAAGTTAATCCATTCCAATATTTCCATGTGTACGTTTATTTTAGATCATGTCCTGAAAATGGCCCGGGTTGTTGCTCAGTGTATTAAATAAACAACAACATCTAGATCTTGGCCGCGATACCATGTGCCGGTACAGCCAAAGCTTGTATAATGATGAGTATAAATGGAGCCTAAAAATAACAATATTATAAAACAAAGCTCACTGCACATACCTTTAACTAAACGTTTCCTTGATTTTTCTGGCCAGTTTTAATGGCATTTTGTCGAGTTTTGCACTTGAAGGCAAAGGCTGGCTTCAGGATAAAGGGTCAATCTTCACACAAGGGCTATGAATTCCCAAATAAATTGACTAATCTGTTCCAAATGATTATTGTGATCAGCTAAACTGTAGGTACCACTTGTGCTCTAGTATCTTGATTGATGGCTTCCAAAACCCATTGCAACTGCACAATAAGCGCTGGTTCATCAACATTATACTTAACCTTTTCACTCTGCCATGAGCCGCATAGCAGATAAGATTACTATGAAATTTGAAAGCTCAATCTTAGTGACTGCTGCCCTGATTCTACT
>JAKSDK010001350.1 GCA_022360095.1 Phycisphaerales bacterium | reverse complement strand
TGAGGTTGGAAGTTATCCAGAAAACAGCATTGTTGGGGACAGCGAAGATACTAAGGAAAGTACTGTCCCCGTAAGAAGAAGGAAAAGAGAGACCTGGGACCCGTGGTGACTTGCTTGTTGTAACCCACTCCCAAGGACTATAAACCAGGCGGAACATCCTGCCTGAGTACAAAGGAATGGACATAATAATAATAATAATAATAATAATAATAATAATAATAATAATAATAATAATAATAATAATAATAATAATAATAATAATAATAATAATAATATCTAACACTTCTGTGGTGCATTTTAACGGTATATGATCTATAAATGCGCTTACACAAAAAAGAGACTTATATAGAACGAGAGTTTTTCTACTTACTGTACGCTACTGAAACTATTTACAATCAATTGCTACATCAGTGAATTTAACATGGCTAAAAACGAGGAAGAGATAAAAAAGGAAATAAGAGTAGAAAATAAAAGAACGTCGATCTGATAACTTAAACCAAGTCGTCACTGTAGGCTTCTCTAAAATAGTAGGTGTTAAGGAGTTAACTTATCAAAATTCTTCTTTAGTTTTATCCTAATATGGTCCGGTAAGACGTTCCATGTCTTTGGAGCAGCTGCAGCAAATGAGTTGTCTCCAAGAGTACGTTTGAACTTAGCATAGGGATCTTGCAAAAAAACTCCAAGAGATTACACCAAAGGTTGTAGCTGAGAGCATTGCATCGTCTTACATTCATCAAGTCGCTTAAAATACGCTGACCCCAGACTTTGAATATCTTTGTAAGAGATCACAACAACAACAACAATAACAACAACAATCTTTATTGTGCTCTTGATACAAAAAGTGTTAAGACATTAAAAGAAAATAATTGTGAAAACAAAAAACAAAAAAAAAAAAAAAAAAAAAACAGAGAGAGAGAGAGAGAGCACAGCTACTCAGAAATACCAAGAGCTAATCGCGCTGAGTGGCTGGGCCATGCGGATTTTGTAGCAAATTCGAAACTTCGTTGGTGAATCTTGGTATGGTTGATAAGTCGCGCTACAGAATCCTGAAGACGTTGTAATTAAGAAAGATGCACAACTGGTACAGCATAAAGAAGACTATTACAATATCAATGCGTGTATGATCAAACCTTGCACAAGCAAAACAGTGGAGGCAGGAGTCAAGAACTTTTTAATTGTCAAATTGCCCACACAGGAATTTCGCCCAAATGGCGATATCCAGAGGAGGCACTCTAGTAGCTCGCGCGTATATTAAGGGAAGTACTTACAGTTGAAAAAAAAGAAAATCTCCATTCACCATTTTCACATAGACCATAATGCACCTTGTTTACCCCCCAGTTTTGCATAACCATTGTTTCCAATTTCTCCTGGGTATTACAGTCGTCCCAAGAGAAATTGTAGACAATGGTTATGCAAAAATTTCGGGAGAGGGGTGGAGGGGAACAAGGTGCATTATGGTCTATGTGATAATGGTGAATTCCGAAAAACTGATTCTCAAGAGCAAACAAGGCTAAGAGGTGAATAAATTGTAGTATGTATTTGACAGCATGATTTATTATT
>JAKSDK010000554.1 GCA_022360095.1 Phycisphaerales bacterium | reverse complement strand
TTGAGCGGAATCGACATTTGATAATACAGAGATCTAAAAAGGCGTTACCGGTTCGCCTCATGCCCTGGATAGCGGATCTTATTTTGTGTTCAGGCAGCTGGTGTTTTTCAGCCCATTTTTCTCCAATAAAACGTCTCCGGGCTTCGAACCTACCCTCGTCAAATTCAGCCTTAACGAACTGGATCTCAGGACCACCGGTCCGCTCGGGGAGCTCCCGGACATAATCGATCGTAGCTGGGTGCTCGTTGTCCGTATCGGCGAAGACGGCCCGGAAGTCACCGTCCAAAACCTCCAGAGCGTGCAGGTACATGGCGGTTGAATCTTTACCGCCGGAAACGGAGAGGACATTTGCTAATTGACTCATCTATTCTTCCCACCTAAACCATTAGTGCCAAGGCCCCATGGCGGCCTGTTACCTGGCAGACTTCTTTGATTGCGGTTCTGAGTCCCGGATCTTTTGGAAGGCTTTCAACGTTCTCCTCAAGAGCATCCAGGAGATTGTCCAAGGCTTCTTCGAGATCCATAATCGTCTCGACTCCAAACCGGGCATTTAGACTGCCGTCGTGGGGTAGACAAGCGATCGCTTCATTCAGCTCACCCAACATTAGCAATCTCCTCTTGATCAGCTACCAGATCACCGAGTGATACCCTCGGCGGCCTCTGGTTATCGATTGGATTTGCCGGCGTTCCCTTGGCGCAGAGCCAGGACCAGTCCGGGCAGCCGATACCCCACTGTTTGATCTCCAGGGGATGGTCCGGGTGTCTGCACCAGTTCCGGCCCAGGGTTGGGAAAGCAACCTGAGAGTAGTGGCAGGTTCCGCATGTCTCTTCCATCTGGACAGCCTCTTCCGGCCTCCAACAGTGGAGGCGCATCTCGCACCAGTGACAGTCCCTGGTAGTTTTCTCGAAAGCCCGGTCCGGGGCCTCATTGGCCGTGAGGATCTCTTTGGCCCGGTCGCGGATGCTGTTGAAGTCTTCCCTGTTGAAGGCGATCCGCTCGGTGTA
>JAKSDK010000847.1 GCA_022360095.1 Phycisphaerales bacterium | reverse complement strand
TCATAGAGGATAACATCCAGAAGATTTTTATTGACTTCCTTCACATACAAATGTATCACAATCATATCTCCCTACAACAAGCACAAAACCCTTAAGTTAATACTGACTCTGTTAATTTAACTGTTGGTTTGCATAATGCTTGCTAAATAGCTAGAAGTAATAGGGTTGCAGTAAAAAATAAATAAATAAAATAAAATCACAGTATTACAAAAGATATTTGCACAAGAAATCAATATCGTTTTTAGGGACTTTTCAAGGACCAATTTCATTTTTCAAGGACCAGGGCAAAAAATGTTCACTCGTCCGCTTGCCTGAAACGAGTAGGTTTATTGTTCTCGGATGACTGAAACTCATAAAGCACTCGTCCAACCGGACAAGTAATTTTATTTTAGTCGATAGCTTGCACAGAATAAGGTACTTGTGAATAGTACCTTGAATTGTCACAGCAGTGCTTGATTCAAATCTTGGGGCCAGCTGGCCCCCATGGTTTTATTAAATTTTTTGGTCGCCAGAACAAGTATTCTAGCCGCCAAAAATTATATTAAAGAATTAATGGACTAAGATAAACTAAACGTCTTTTACTTAGCCTTAACAGAAAAATGAATGCCCAAGTCCGTAATTTAAGAATTATTTTGTAAGATCTTAAAACCAACAACTTCCTTTCCAGTGACTTTCACCCGTTTTATTATCAATGTCCATTCTTAAATTTGTAGCATCAGTCAAAGAACTCACATACTGTGGTGGCGTCTCAAGTCTCTAGTAAATAATTGTGGAACGTAAATCTCCTCAAATAGGTAGTCAAGCTCCGGGGAATGAAATACACATGTATTTAAACAAACTTTAGGAATTACAGAAAAACTTATTTGCGTTCAGAAGGAAAAAAAAATCTGCAAACATTTGTTTTGCGGCTCTTATTTGCATTGATGTTCAGAAATGAACATCAGTGAAACTTGATCTATTTCATTCATTGCCTCGCACGCGATCGAAAGCCTCCTCCACAAAGAAGAAACGTCGCTAATATTTATGGGCAAAGAAGTTGATTTGGCGAGAAGTATGTTTGACAAACAGCGTGACTCTCCGTAGGGTGTCTTCAATGGAACTTTATTAGAAGTCAATAAAATACAGCAGAGCTTTAATCTGGGTCACCATGCTTCACTTTAAGCGATGAGCTTAAAGTTGTTTGCAAGAAGTTTGAGAAATATTAAAGCGCCGAGATATTAACTTGCTGCAAATTTTTATCAGACTATTAAATTTGCAATCGAGTGCGCAAACAAGATAGACAAGCCATTTGAGCAAACCATTTGAAAGTAAGAAAAGCCATTAGCCATCCGTTAGTTTTCTAACAGATAACAGATTAGCCTGGGACCAGGCTCCGCAGTAGGGAAAAGGCAAAAACATTTTCCCAAAGAAGGTCATATATCTTGGGGGCCAGGTTGGCAACCAGGTGTGAAAAGTTGGTCACCACTGAGTAAAAACTAGTCGCATTGGCGAACCCACGGGTCGCAAGACTAGTGTCGAAATTTGTATGGCAGCATTTTACTTTCTTTGGACGAGTGAATTTTATATTTAGACAACCAAAAGCTGCAAACTACTTGTCCGATGGAAAAGTGAAGTGAGCCCGGGGGACCCTTTCTTGGACAAACATATGTAAAAGCACACATCCCAGGTAACATTTATACCAAAAAGAGCTACCAACAACACCAAATGGCACAAAATGTCCCTAATGCCTTATGACAAAGCCATGTTAACAAAGCAATTCACCCACCTTGTCATACCAGTCATGTTTGAGATGGACAAGGTTACAAGTCTCATTAGGACTGGCTTGCACTGCAAGAAAATGACAGTTTGTTAACTATGTTATGTTATTTGCTATCATAAGGTGCATGCTGTCTGTTGGGCTAAAAATTCGTTAAACAAAGTAACTTGTATAATCATTTACACTAATCTATTAAAATAATAATCATAACTATAACAAAATTGTCAAATCTGATTGGCTATCAACTGCCCTGATTTCAGCCTTTATTGGTCAGTTTAATAGGACAGTACGCGTCACGCCTAAGTAATTGGACAGTATGCGACATCACGCGTGTGCTTAAATGGCTTTTTTTTTCACTGCT
>JAKSDK010000459.1 GCA_022360095.1 Phycisphaerales bacterium | reverse complement strand
CTCTGAAAAATGTGTAAGTAAAATTCAAAAGACGCAAGAACCCTACAAATTTCGAAGGAAAATTACCGAAATTACGTTATCGATAAACTCACGTGTGAGATTATGGAAAATAAACCACTCGGGTCTCGGATGTAGTTTTTATGAATTTTACGAGTGGTATATTTTCCAGTAAAACACTCGTGTCTATATAATAATACATCATATTTTACCCCGTCGAGTCGATTGGTATATATTGCTTGCGCCTTCCAAATATTGTAATAGTCCGGCGGCTTAGCTAGAACATTATGCGATTTTTGATACAAGCGCCAAACATTGTAGGAATATTTACATTCATAGGCTGGTCATTTCCTGATATAGTGCCAAGCTCAATTTTCCAATTCCAGCTAGTTAGCAGCGAATAAAATTTTCAATCCCGAGATCCCCCGCGAAGCTTTTTTTCTTCGTCTCTTTTTTCAGGTTTAAAGTGCCCATAACGAATTTTTTTATTTTCTCATCCAATCTACACATCAAGAAATGACATTTCCCGAACAATTCTTTTGATTCCGATCAAAAGCGATTTTTTTTGTTTTTTTAAGTCTTCGAGACTTGCCGCCATTTTGTTCCACATTTGCATTAGTCTCCTATCGGTTGGACTGGAGCAGTGGCGTAGGTTCAAGAACTCTTATTCCTCTCAAGCCAAGTGATTTGTTGGTTGTATCTTTCTCGATCGTGGAAAATATACCGTGGAAAATGCCTGAGAGATGTGTTGCTGGATGTTGCAAAAGGTAGCTGACCCTGAGAACTCGATATTTCGATGCATGTTTTTTGATGAGGAATGCCCGATAAAGAAGAAGAGAAGAAAGAAGAGGATCAATTTCGTGTTAGAGAGGAGAAAGATGCGGGTGCCGGGGAAGACGTTTTATTTCAAAATACAGGTACAACAATAGAGATGTTTAAATTTGGATGCGAATTTTTATTGTCATTTTCCTCTCTTCAGGTATATAAATGCTGGCCATATTTCGGAATTTATCTGAACATGCTTTCTCTCTCTTTTCTCTTCGTTGAGTCGGTTGGGATGGCAAGAGTTTGTGCTTTTTCATTCT
>JAKSDK010000329.1 GCA_022360095.1 Phycisphaerales bacterium | reverse complement strand
GTCTTGGCGGATTGAGGGGAGAAGAATTGTGGGAATACGCCGCCGAGATTGTAGACGAACTCAATCTTAAGATCGACCGAAGAGACACGCGCACAGGCGACCTGCTCGAAAAAAAGCTCGAGGGACACCCTATCCTCGTGCGTGCCGTCCTCAGCCAATTGAAGGGTGGCGACATTGCAGCACTCGCAAAACAAGTCGACACAGGGCTGGAAGAGTTCCTGGACGATAGCGGCGCTCGAGATGCCGCCCACGATCGGCTCCTTGGGACCCTGGCGGTCATTGCTGAAGGCCTTTCGGAAGAAGAGAGGGCGTACCTCTACCCGATTGGTCTTCATGAACGGTTCGTCAATCTAACCGAAATGCACCAGCTGGGAGAAAAGTTCGAGGATGTTGAAAACTATGACCGAGCGAGGATGGAAACGGTGTTCGCTCGGCTGCGATCCGCCGGTCTGCTCTCTGAAGTGAGGCAGAATATGTTTTCGATCCATCCCCTGCTGACAAGCTATCTCCAGACACGAGGCTGCTTTGGAGATTTAACAGAGGCCGCTGCTACCGCCTGGCAGCGAGCATTCGTCGATTACATGGGTAAAGCGGCGAATTACTGTGCATCTAAGGAGCATCACGAGCAGCGCGGCGTTATCGCCTTTCATCACGCCAATTTCCATCGAGCGCTGAGCCTTGCGGGCGAGCAAGAAGGGGAAGAAGACGCTTTTGCTGCCCTCGTGCAAAAACTCTCAATTTGGGCCCGAAACGCCGGAGATTATTCCGAAGCCACGCGGTTGTGTACAGCTTTCGGGGATCAGCGAAAACGACTAGGGGACTTCAAAGGAGAGGCTTCAGCCTTCCACCAGTTGGGCCGAATTGCCGAAGAACAACGAAGTTTTGCAACAGCCGAAAAGTGGTACCTGAAGTCGCTCGCTATCAAAGAGAAACAGAGCGACGAGTTTGGCGCGGCGGAGTCTTACAAACAGTTGGGCATGATCGCCACGAAGCAGCGAGATTTATCTGGTGCCGAGATGTGGTATTCAAAAGCTCTCGCGAACTATGAAAAACAAGGTGACCAGAGCGGCGCGGCGCAAATCAACTATGAGTTGGGTATCACTGCTACCGAGCAGCGGAATTTTGTCCTGGCGGAGAGACGCTATTCGAAAGCGCTGGAGAATTTTGAAAAGCACGGTAACGACAACGGCAAAGCACGAACCTACCATCAGCTGGGCATCATTCGCCAGGAGGAGCGAGATTTTGCTGGAGCCAAAAAGTTATTCTTGAAATCTCTTGAGATCAAAGAAAAGCGAGGCGACGAGCGCGGCGCGGCGCAAACTCATCATCACCTGGGACGTATCGCAGAGGAAGAGCGAGATTTTGACCGTGCCGAGATGTGGTGTTTGAAGTCACTAGCGTTTACAGAAAGGCAGGGCAGCAAGCATGAGGCGGCGCAAACCTACCATCACCTGGGACGCATCGCCCAGAATCGGCGTGATTTTGACGG
>JAKSDK010001488.1 GCA_022360095.1 Phycisphaerales bacterium | reverse complement strand
GTCTGTGCCATACAGCTCATCAATTTTTGCTCTGTTTATCTCACAAAACCTGCATGCACATAAGAAAGAAACACTTGTAAACGTTTCTTACTTTCTATATCCCTAAACTAAAAAACAGTACCTAACAAAACTTATTAACTTTAACTAAACACCTACGTCTATATAAAAAGCAGCCGGTAGATCGTTTAAAATCCCTGCATGACCATCGTAATGATGCTTGTAGCTTGTTAATCAGAGTTTGATCGGACTGACTCTTAACGTAATTGTTACATTGTTTCTGATAAGTAATTACTCTGCTCATTAAACTACCCTTCGCACTATAAACACAGCCGGAAGAAATTCACATTTTCTACTTTTAATTTACATGAAGAGTTACACTGACATAAGTGCACCACATTGGTGCGGGTAAAGAGTCAAATCACAGATAGACAAGGTTAAAAAATCATTACATGTCTTGTCTTGATCGTTTAATAACACACTTTTGAATCAAGGTTTGTTTAACAAGAATAACAACTGGATGCGGCAATATTTACTACGTAATCTTGTTTATATTGCCTTTCTCGTAGAATACAAAATAAAGATAATGTTACACTTAAACTGCTTTTAACGCGCCTATCATAATCGTTTGCACATACATATTGAGCATCATGCTAAGAGAGCGGGGGCAGCTAACGGGGAAACCGCTGCACAGTTTACGTAAGGCAAATTTAGCAAAGCGCGCGCCAAAAAAACTGAGCATGACTCCCGGCCTCAATTTGCCGCTCAGCTATTGGTCAATTCATCTTTTATATCTGCCAAGCCATCGTTACTGTCTTCACGTGAGAGCACCTAGGCGCATACTCTTGCCGAACCAGTTTCGGAAGCATTCAAATTCCGTGCTTTTAATTGGCTACAAAATATTTTTTAGCCAATCAGAATCACGGAATTAGAGTAAGTGTCCTGAATATCTATTCTCGAATCAGCTACCCCTGGGTCTCCGAGGATGATGGTATATTTTCATCTTTTT
>JAKSDK010001647.1 GCA_022360095.1 Phycisphaerales bacterium | reverse complement strand
GTGGTTACGCAATTCAGCCTAAGATCCATTGAAACAACGAACAAATAACAAAACACAGTGGAATAGATCAGAGGCAAGTCTTTTTTTTCGTTTCCTTGAGATTTAAAAAGCTTAAGAGCTCAAAGTGTTGGTGAGGTCAGTGCATATTAATTAGCAATGCATGCAATTTCCAGGATATGTGGAAATGAAAGTCAGCTAGGCCTACTACTAGTCGAAAAGCTGGCTTCGCCCCTGCTATCTGCTTTAGATAGAAATAGAGTGGGATGTTTTGACTCCAGACGTTTTGTTTAGAAAGTGGGTGACCCAACATTTGATGAAAAAGTAAGATCAGTGAAGTCTGGTTTAATTTTGAACTCCTCTGACTCTTCCATTGGCAAGTTGCCGTTATTTGTTTTTGCGTATTTGCTTTGCAAATTCGGTGACACTTTCTTTATGAAAGAAGAAAATTTGTGCGAATCGCATTGGCAATTGTCCAGTTTCGAATTCATTGTGGCCGCTGAATAGAAGCACTGAAGACTTGTTTATACAGGGTTAGCCTCGACCTAAAATTAATACATTCACAGACAGAAGAAGACATTTGTACAACTGTGTGTATTGGTTTTTAAACTCAAATTCAGGCACCTACTTGAGGCTAACCCACACAAATAAGTCTTCAGCACTATCATTCAGCAGCCATGACGAATTCAAAACTGGACTCTAAGAAATTTGGAACTCTTAAAATTAATGTTAAACAGGCAATAGCTGTTGCTGCACTCAAACAAGAACAACCTCGTCCCCAGGGTTGAGAGGATACTGGGGACAAGGTTGAGAAAAGAATAGGAAGCCAGCAATCTTGGTAGTGTACTCTCTCCAGATACTCTCCAAAGTACACAATTACATTAAAGTGATAGGTTCACGGTTAGGCGCATGCTCATTAATTAAATTACTTTTTTCCAATTTGTTATTAATCCTATCAGTTAATAATCCCACTCACATGTATCTCAGCGATCCCAGAGTGTATTTCAAAGTAGAAATGTATTTCAGGATAACCTGAAGTAGGTTGGAGGAGTGCTAAAATCGCAGAAAAAATCAGTGGATTATGCCAACACTACCAACGTTGAATTTATTGTTGACCCGAAGGTTTTT
>JAKSDK010001600.1 GCA_022360095.1 Phycisphaerales bacterium | reverse complement strand
CCTCATCGTGTAGCGAGCGAGTTGCTCGAACACACCCCCACAGTATATATATGTCCTTCAACATGTCCTTCATGATTAAAATAAGGTTTGTACCATGTTCCAACAACTTTAAAAGTCCGGGCATTTTTTTAAACTACTCGAGATGATAGATCTCTGCATTTATTATTGTTATCTCGCAGTATAAAACTTTGGAATGCTGTCCACATTATTAGTAGTATAGGGCGCTAACGTAACCTGCACCACTTGAGAAGCCATACTTAAAAGTACAAAAAGTTCGGGACGAAACCTAATACAATACTAATATACATAATGATACGATTCTCTCTACTCAAGGGCGTAGCTAGGGAGCGGTCCTGGGTTGCCTATGTTTCCCCCCCCCCCCTCCTTTGTGAGATAATTGTTTTATGTCCCTATAATTCAGGTGGCCAAAACTCGTGAATCCAAAGGATCAGCATGCAATAAATCTTTTCCAGTGCTAGATTGTTGCTTACTCCATTTGCAGGACAGAACATCTGCAGTGGACCATGTTCTTGTTCGTAACTAAAATAGAGTAATTTATGCTACGTTGAACTTAATTAATCTATGCAGCTATCTTGTAGGCTTGTCTCTCCCTCCACGCTCAATACTCATCCAAAATAAGTCACTTTTAGTAACCAAACCACCTAGATGTCGACACGCCAATCTCGTAAGTACCCTGGGTGTGATGCATTGTGAGCCCCCCCAAACCTTTGAGAAATCCTAGCTACGCCAATGCTACCTAAAAAGCCAATTTAGAATAGTATTCAATTCTTATACTCTGTAAAACCTACGCAAAGACATCATGATATAATTATCTCTACTAGATATAGAAGCCTATTTAAAAAATTATTATTATTATTATTATTATTATTATTATTATTATTTTTATTATTATTATTATCATTGGTATTTTTATTATTAGTCTTTTTACAATTATTAACGTGGAGCCTCATATTGATCGTCGGGGCTTAGAATGGTGGGACTAGGATTGGGGGGGCCGGGTTGATATGGGAATGGGGGCCTGATGT
>JAKSDK010001525.1 GCA_022360095.1 Phycisphaerales bacterium | reverse complement strand
GATCTTGTCTATAACACTTTAGGACTCTTTCCAGAACTGAATAAGATTCCATAAAATTCCTGTAGGATATTGTACGATTGCATAGGATCTTGTCTGTTATCCTGCGGGATCTTCTCCAGATTTGATAAGGGTTCCAGAGGATCTTTCTTAAACCCTTTCTTTGCATTAACCTGCCCAAATAAGCACTTGTATATTTCTTAATTAAATTGTTAGCTTCTTGTCTAAGATGATATAGCATCTTGTCTAGAATTGCTAAGCATTCCGTAGGATTTTGTTTAGGATCCTGTATTATCTTATAGGAATCTCTAGGATCCTGTAGAATTTCATGTGATCTTGTCTATAATACTGTAGGATCTTTTCTAGACTTGATTAGGTTTCCATAAGCAGGATTGACAGGACGCTGTTGAGTCGTTCAAACTCTTGTCTAAGATCCGATAGTTTCTTGACTAAAATTGATATTGATTTTATAGGTTTTTGTCTAGGATCCTGGGTGATCCTGAAGGTTTTTGTATGATTCCACTGTTTAAAATTTTACATAGCGCTGTGCAGTCCTTTCATGCTGGTCTAACATCCCAAACCCATCCTATAGGATCCAGTACGATCTTATAGGATTCTCTAGGATACTGAAGGATCCTATAGGCTTTAAGATGATCTTCTCTATAATACTCTAGGATCATTTCCAGAACTGATTAAGATTTCATAGAATTCCTGTAGGATCGTGTGCGATTGCATACGTTCTTGTCTATAAACTTGCAGGCTCTTCTCCAGACTTGATAAGGATTCCATTGGATCTTTCTTAAACCTTCTGTTTGCATTAACCTGCTCAAATAAGCACTTGTACATTTCTTAATTAAGATACTATAGCATCGTGTTTAGAATTGTTGAGGACTCAACAGCATTTTGTTTAGGATCCTGTGCGATGTTATATTATTCTCTAGGATCCTGTAGGATATCATATGATCTTGTCTATAACACCGTAGGATCTTTTCCATAGTTATTTAGGATTCCATGGGCAGGATTGACAAGATGCTGTTGAGTTGTTCAAAATGTTGTCTGAGATCCCATAGTATCTGACTAAAGTTAATAACGATTTTATAGGATTTGATCTAGGATACTGTGAGATCCTCTAGGATGTTGTATAATTCCCCTGTTTAAAATTTTAGAGTGCTGTGGAGTCGTTTCATGGTTGTCTAAGATGCCATACCTATCCTATAGGATCCTGTACGATCTTATAGGATTTTCTAGGATACTTTAAGATCATTTAGGATTTCATATGATTTTGTCTATAATAGTGTAGGATCTTTTCCAGAACAGATTAAGATTCCATAGATATTCTGTAGGATCTTGGACGATTGCAGAGGATCTTGTCTATTATCCTGCAGGATCTTCTCCAGATTTGATAAGAATTCAATAGGATCTTGAGTCATTGAAAATCTTGTCTAAGATCCCACGGTATGTTGACTAAAATTAATAACGATGTTAAAGGATGTTGTTTAGCATCCTAGGAGATCCCGTAGGATCTTCTATGATTCCACTTTTTAAAATTTTACAGAGCACTGTGGAGTCGTTTCATGCTTGTCTAAGATGCCATACCTATCCCATAGGATCCTGTATGATCTTATAGGATTTTCTAGGACGCTGT
>JAKSDK010000938.1 GCA_022360095.1 Phycisphaerales bacterium | reverse complement strand
GGTTAAGAAACAAAGTTACACAAACTTGAGGTTAATTCAAAGAAACAAGTAATAAGTACTTTAATATTATTTATAACTATGTTTGCTTTTATAGAAGAGAGGATTCTATGCTCTTGGTTTACAGTCAAACCAGGTCTAATGTACCACCAAGATTCCATTAATGAATTTATTACTTAAGAGCTGAATCCATTGGATAGTTGTTGATTTCAGTTTTATCTCTGTACACACACAAGGTAGTTGTGAAAGCTCAGTTTTCTCAAAGGATGTAAATGCCTTCAAACAATTTTATTTTAAAATTTGATTCAAATATTTTTTAATCTGACTAAATACATAGAGGTTATAGTGAAATTTCACTGCTTATTACGCATGCAGGAATGAAGATTTGAATTTGATACTGGTTGCGGCAAAGACTAATGGGTTCATCTTTCAAATAATCTATTCATTAATGTAATCTTGGGGGGTATATCCACTTGACTGTAATCAGGCCAACCTTAATAGTGGAGTCATCATGAAGAACCAAAACGTTAAAGAAACTTTTAAGGCCAGCTCTTTCTTTGTAAGAGTAGAAATTAAAGAACAATCCTCGCTTTGTTCATTTTTGACATTTTCAAAATTGAATGTTTCTTCAGCATCCTGCTCATTAGGAGCTGCTCAAGCATCGATTGAACAAGCAATTGAACATGCCAAGGTGCGGAAACAGTTTAACAGACCCCTAGCAGACAATCAGGTGAGAACTCTCACTGGTACCACTCAAGGTATTTCAATGTAAGTATGTGTAGAGAGAACATGACACTAGTACATGGGTATTGTCACCCATGACCCTTCAAGCCCCGATATCCACATGTATATAAATTTCCTAGACTCAATAAGTGTTATCTAGAAAACTTTCAAATTTTAAGATAAAGTGATGCCTTTAGAAGCTAACTTTTTAGTGTACAAGTATTAACTCATTTAAGTTACAATTAATACCATGTATATTTTGGTAACACATGAAATATTTCACAACAATCCACTAACCACATATTTTCATGTATTTCAGCACATCCAGTTTAAACTAGCTGAGATGGCGACAGCTCTTATAACGTCTCGACTGATTGTACGTCAAGCTGCTCATGCTCTGGATTCCAAGTCTCCTGATGCATCTACACTGTGTTCCATGGCTAAGCTGTCTGC
>JAKSDK010001657.1 GCA_022360095.1 Phycisphaerales bacterium | reverse complement strand
CTGGCGATGACGATGCTGTACGAGATTCACGATATCGGTCGCTTTCCCAAGGTGGGCGACTTCTTGTCCTACGCGCGGCTGGTCAAAGGCACGAACAGTTCGGCGGGCAAGCAGTACAAGCCAACCGGATCAAAGATCGGCAACCCGCACTTGAAGTGGGCCTTCTCCGAAGCCATCACGTTGCTGAAACGCGAATCGCCCGACGCCAAAGCCTTTGCCGAGCGGATCGAGAAGCAACACAACAAAGCGCGAGCCAACACGCTGTTGGCTGTGAAGCTGGGGCGAGCCGTCTATTGGATGCTGACTCGCAAGACGGCTTTCGACAGTAGCATCTTTACGAAGCCATAACGAACCAGTCGCGTTGGCGTGAGCCGACCGCATAACTGAACCGCGGCAAGTCCAACTCTGTTGCACTTGCCAGACGCTGTGTAACCTGACTGTCGATGATCACATGAGAAGTTCGACTCTTGAGAAGTTCAACACAGGTCGAACCAGCTCGCCTGACAGTCTACACGAGTGCGCTCCGAGTTCACGCGCTTTGAATGGACACGCCAACGCGACGTTTTAATCACAACCCGAAGCGTCAGCGAGGAAAGAACTAAACAACAACTACTATCAACACACAACGCGAGGACCCACGAACTCCCAAGCCAGTTGCACGTCACTGCGAACCGCCCCATAACTGGACACTCCCCAGCGGAGATGAGCCGCCCCTTTTTGAATGGACCAGTGCCGTCACGGATAATTTCTACTGCCGTCTTCCAGGAGAAACACTTACGTTTCGGAAGACACCGCACAACGCGTGTCGGATCCGCAGCTACTCGCTGCATTGAGATCGACTCGTTGTTCGGCAGAGCGCTGACAGCTGTTTGAAGCAACTCGTTGACGGCGGAGCCATCTGACACGTCACCGCAGACTTCGTTTTAGAAATCAAGCAACTCGACAACGGTGAATTCGCTTCGTCGTCGTCACGCCTGGGAACCGTTCTCGAGCCTCAAGCGTTATCAGGAAAAGCCAAGCATTACCGAGGCGGTAAAACGTTCTCTAACGAGCGTGATCACCGAAGCGAAGAGACTCCAAATTCGAGCCTCAGAAAAATGCCAAACTTTTACCGCGCTCAACCTACGTACTACTTGACAACAAAAGACATACAGCTGTTATCCCGCGCTCAAAACAACATATTGGTAACCAGTGGGAACTGAGTCTGATGTTTTGGTCGCAACCGAATATCAAGGCTAGCTTCGTGAGCGAGATGACCATCGCCCTCGTGATGCTGGACCAATATTAGGTTTGCGGAATCATATTCCCAATAGGCAT
>JAKSDK010000321.1 GCA_022360095.1 Phycisphaerales bacterium | reverse complement strand
GTCAAGCGCGTTCAAACCTTCATAAAGGAGGACGAAACCGGCCGTGGGAACAACCGTTGCCAGGAAACAGATAGCCGTGGCGGAGATCGATTTCTGCAGATTGCTTGGCGCTTCCCGTGTCGGATCACGGGCCAGCCTGTCCAGCAACCGATAGCGGACCGGCCAGACCAGGACCATGACGATGAAGACCGCTGCAAAGACGGCGACAAAACCCCATAGTCCGATGTTCTGATAGAGCGATTTGCCCCAATCACTGATCAACAGATCAAGCGAGCGGATTACGGACGCGCCCTGCCGCAGGCCGGATGCCCACAAACCGGGACTTAATATGCCGGGTCCGCGGCTGAGAATGCGCTGGGTCCGAATTTCCTGACGCAGATCGTTGATACGGCCGTTCATTTAACTTGCAGTGAAGGATATGGCCTCTGCCTGTTTGGAAATGCCCGCGAGCGCGGAAAGTTCATCCTGAAGTAATTGCCTTTGTCTGAAGAGGTCCGATGACTCATCAATGGGCGTTCCGTCGGGAAGCGTCAGCTCCTGAATAACCGCCGTCAGCCAGTCGATGCGTTCCCGTCGTGCTTCTCGTATCCCGGTGGCTTCGAGATCTATCCGATCGGTCCGATCTCTCAGGGCTCCCAGTTCTTCATCCGTAATCTGGATACGATTAAGCGCCGCTTCGATGGACTGAAGTCTGACGACCAGCGCTTTGAGCTGAGCGGTGTCCCGCTCAATGTTGCTGGGCGACAGGCGGTCGGATTCACCCGAAGCCCTTGGAGCATTGTTTGATTGTTGGGCTGGCGCCTCGGAAACGGGCGCTCCGGTTTCCTGGCTTAAGGCCCCGCCGCCGGCAAGTGCGCACAGCAGTGCCGACAGAAAAAGGAACGATAAAATGCGTTTGAAACCGGTCCTACTCATTCAGATACACCGACATAAACAGAATAACATGAAAATATTCGGACCCAAGCCCGTTTCGCAATAGTACCGGATTCAAAAAGCCCCCGCAGAGCTTTTGCCTGCGAGGGTTATGATTGGCATTTATTGTGAAGGACAGAGAGTCAGCGCTTGCACGCCTCAAGCACATCGTCAAATGTCCGCAGTCCGGTGGTCGGCGCGTTGACGAGAACCGACATGTTGCCCGGCGCGTGCTGGTTCCGCCACATTTTGGTGTGCGCCTGCGGGATCTGATCCCAGGGAAAAACTTCGCTCATGCACGGGTCGATCCTGCGATCGATCACAAACTTGTTGGCTTCCGAAGCCTGTTTCAGATGAGCGAAATGCGATCCCTGCACGCGCTTCTGATGCATCCAGACATAGCGGGCATCCATGGTCAGGTTGAAGCCCGT
>JAKSDK010000844.1 GCA_022360095.1 Phycisphaerales bacterium | reverse complement strand
TAATTAAATGAAAATTAACTCCTTGTTGTAAGCTCCAATTGTTTGAGTATGACAATTGCTTACTGGACAAATTTTAGGGAACCATAAAGGTGGCGACAGGACTAATTCAATTAATTCATTTTTTTTTTTCCTTCAGCTTTATAAAGATGTGATTTATGTAAAGTAGAATTCTTGCCGGTGTATTCATTAAGCGACTTCTGGTTTTCCAAAAGAGCTCGTAATGTAATTATTAGAATAAATTAATGTAAACCCAATCACTATTAAAGCCGTAGTCTTAATCTCTTTCACATTGGAAACTACTCCTCAACGCGTGTCTTTGCCGTGGTTGTATTTCAGGTTCCACTGCCTATGTTCTTACCTTGGATGGGTCTCCGTTACTTTGGAATGCCCACACAGGGCAGAAATATGACGTGCAGAATGCTAACTGTCCTTTAAAGAGTATCGGATGTGTCTTTAATCACGAAAATGTACTCAGTACGCAGCTAATTTCTGGTTTTACAGTCAAACCAGGTCAAGAGTTCCCCCATAGAGTCTATTGATGAATTGATAATGTTAAAAAAGAATCCCTTCGACGTTGCCCAACTAGTGTGAAATTCAAACCTTCATTCCTGATGCATGGGTGATGAGCAGTGAATTCGGTTTGTCTATATCTTCTCAGTATTCGGTCAGGTTGAAAAAATCTTTGAATAGACAAAATTGTTATAAAGATCCGGACATTCATGACAATTTTAAGGAAACTGAGTCGGTAGAAATTTCATAACTGTCTCGTGTGTGAATTCACTGTTCATTACGCGTGCAGGAATAAAAAAGATGAAGTTGAAATCTACCGCTAATAACGAATTCAACTTTTAAATATCCATTTCATTAGAAGAATATTGGTGGACACGCTTGACATAACTTGACTGTAGTGATTTGTGAAACTATTTAAAATCGAGGCAGGTCAACTTTGGAGTGATAACGTCATTATTTTAAAAATTGGTTTATTGTCTTTGGGAAAAACAAAGTGTCCGAGGACGAACGAAACCATGATAATTTGGACATCAAGTTTCTTTGTTTGTTTTATTAGCTACTTGAAAGAAGTTGTGTCTTATGGAAGCTGGTCACCAATTGAGCAAAATAGAAAACTAACTTGTTTGACGAGCAAAGTAGCATGTATTAAACCAGCAGCTGTAAGAGAAGAAACGGATCACTAAAATTGAAGAAGACCAATATGAACTGCAACCGAGGGTTTTAAAAACTGTTCAGCCGAGCAGTTTTCTATTTATTTGT
>JAKSDK010001052.1 GCA_022360095.1 Phycisphaerales bacterium | reverse complement strand
CAGTCTCGTGCTCCTGGACTCTGAACATGCACGCTAATACGCGGCGCCTCCGAGACCGATCTTCAATAACCATTTAACGAGTTTTAACGTCCTTCGTCATGTGACATAATGTGAGTTTAAATTCGTGCTTATTTCCCCATTAAGGATTAGCCATCTGTTCTTTTAGTATATTAAACATCCATGTTTGACAGCAGTTTATGTGACGCATGTTAAAAAAGGGGCGACTATACCAGATGAACATAATATCATGGCTTTTTCTTAAAAGAATAATCGAAGACTAAATTCCTTTGCCTGATTATAAATGTAACAGCTGATCGAGTCATGTTATAACCATCAATACCTACTCTTGTGTGGTTGATTGTTATAAAGTCCAGGATCATTTTAGGCTTATATCTAACTAAATTTAAAATTCTCGAAACTGCATCATTTTTACCATGAATTTGATTTCTGCGGATTAAATTTTTGCGGAATAACAGTTTATATTTTCGGAAAACCGCACTGAAAAATCGCAAAAATTAGGATCCGCAAAAATGAAGGCCACACGATATCGGAAATTCAAGACTTAAAGTTATGCGCGATAAATTAGCATCTGAATGCTATATTTTGGTACAGGCCCAAAACAAAAAAAGTTTAACCCATGAGCATCCTGGCCTGTGTCGATCTGTGTCTCCTCAATAGGAAAAATTAAAGGCCAAGTCTAAATTAAAGATTTATTTGAAAAGGAAGTAACAGCAAAATAAAACTTCGCTTGACTGTAAATCGACAATTCTATTTTTTTGTATCGTAGTTTATGTTTTTGAGTTTTTTTTTAGTTTCTTGAATCCAGATGAATTCTTTCCCGTCTTTTCAATGGCTATATATCTACGCCAGAAGTACTACACTAAACGTTCCTTTTTACATGCATTCGAAATCCATTCATTTTCAAAGAGCATAAGGATACGTATTTCCAGTTTTACACAAGATGTAAAGCACGTGTTCTAAGATGGATAATTTATTCGGTGTTTATTCAGTACTCGTATATGCTAATCATTCTCAGAGCCGGCTAAAAGTAGAAATCCTCCGTCAGACTAATCCCTTTGCTTTCGTCTTCCGCTTTCCTGTGGTTGAATTCTTAAACTAGCAACATTTTTTTTTAAGAGTTGCTTTATGTCACATTTAGAACCAAGTTTTGAAGTGTT
>JAKSDK010001559.1 GCA_022360095.1 Phycisphaerales bacterium | reverse complement strand
TTCGATCATATGACTTTATAAGGGGGAACTTCTGCCTCTTTCACTAAAGTCTCTCTTTTTATGCGTAAAGGATGGTGGGACAGTGACGCATAAATTAAATGAAAGAAGTTCATCGCAGTTATAGACGCAACTTTGAAGTTGCGTCTATAACTGTGATGATCTTCTTTCATATAGTTCTTCACCCCGCAGTTCTCATATATGATTTGTATATATTCATAACTTCAGTGATGGATGAATTGGCTAGACCTGCGTTTGTCTTTTTTCCCTTCCCATGATGCTTTGTGCTTCGCTTGAGGATGCTGGGAAGCAAAAACCCTCTTCGCCGTTTAGTTTGCTTGCGCGTTCTCTCGCGAGCTTGCTAGCAGGCGAGGTTTTTCTGAAGGCTTCTCACTGCTTTGATTGTCGCATAAGCTACAGCCTTTAAAATCCGATAGCGTAAATTGAAATTACTGTAAACTAAATATTAAAAGGGTTTTAGGGTTTATTGGAGCGATAGCAAAATTTGAACAAAACTCAAATGTTTTGATATGGATTACTGAACGTATACCCCCTGGGAGCCATCTACTTAAAGGACCCGTTATTACGAGTTTTAATCTCCCACCGGGAAGCGGAGCTTGTTTAGGTTTCCTTATTTGACAAATTCAAAGTCTTGCCTTTTATGGAAAAAAGTAACGATGCCTACTATAGCGGTAGTGATTAAAGAAAAAATTACTATTGTTCATAAAGCACGGGCAAACGTTTAGAATTGATAGATGAGTTTAGTTATTTTCCTTGTTTTTAAGTGGCATTGCCGAAGTGTTACTTTGTTTGACTTATTTGCTGACTTTTTAACGATTCCTTTAAATTTCTAAAGCTTCACATAACTGGAATTAACACTGAGGCTACAGAGGAAACAAGTTTGTGAAACGGTTTTTGAAGGAATATAAAGCCTCTTAAAATTGAAACTTCCAATTTTTAGCTTGAGCAAATGCTAGGCTTAAAAAAGTGTTTTAGTGACTGAACATCAGTACGAGGAGTTCCTAACTAAGTGCATTTTTTCTCAGATATATGGTTTGGTGCTATTTTGTTTGAAGAGGGTCGTGATATAGTAAACTATAGGTACTTAACTATCTCGATAGTTTTCTACTTAAGCCAAG
>JAKSDK010000204.1 GCA_022360095.1 Phycisphaerales bacterium | reverse complement strand
CATCGAGTTTCTTAACTACCTAAAAGCTATCTATGGACAAGAAATGACAGAAATTGATTTTTCAACTCCTGCCACGAAATCAAGAGTTAGCTCGATTATTCCTGACAGTCGTTCTTAAGATCAGAGGACTGCAACGGTGGCGAAAACATCCCTTGAAAAGTGATTTCGCTTTCCTTAAATCTTCATCGTGATTATTCCAACTCCGTTACTTGGTCAAATGTGGGTGAATTCTCCTGGAGTTAAATTCCTAAGAGGCATAGCCAAGTTCAGAAGGAACTTCGTCATCGGATCTTAAGGTCCCTTATATAACAGCAAAAACTCTGCAGGGGCATATGAAAGGCAAATACGTTTGAAACGGGTCTTCTCGTTGCCTTTTTAAGCATGTGTGGGATAATGTTACCAGGTTTTGTGTGATACATACCACTGACAAGGTAGCTGTCACACCTTTTGCTGTTCTCCTAAGGTAAAATAAGACATCGAGTAATTTGAAGCACATTACTAACAGAAAGTCAGGAAGATTGAACTACCTAAAAGGTACCGGTAGGTTAATTTTTTACATATCGTTCTTTTTCAACAATTCACGGGAATGACTGTCAGAACTCAATACACTTCTTCTTTTCTCAACTTTGAATTACTTTCATAATGAAAAGTGCACGGGGTAATGAAGGTGAACTGTCTTTGAACAATCATAAGTATCATTTGGATATAGTATTGGGAAGGAAAAGATTTGTAATAAAATCCTGTTAATAGGACCACTGCTCAGCCATAAAAATCTGGCTGAATTAAGGAGGTTTGGAAAAAGATAAAACAAAAAGAATTTTAGGGCCAAATTAATGTGTTCGTAATGTTATTGTCAGACAGGATTTCACTTTATTTTCTCAACTCAGCTACAAGCCTTCTCACCTGATTCTCTTTCCTGTACTTGTAACAGCTTGGTGTCTCAGTGTAATTGATGATGCCAAGTTTAAGTAGTACATGGAGAGTTGGGGTGCTGATCTCCCATGACAGAAAGCCAGTCCACGACAGATGTCAGAGAATAGGGCTGGTGGAGGACAAACGTGACACAGATCAAATGCTTCATTCCAGTAATGGATGGTTTGTTCAATCCATTTGGGAGCTAATGAGATGATAGAAAATAATTATTTGTGTTAGGAAAAGTACATATTAGATAACATTTTCATGTCATAACTATGATGATTTAACATGCTATTTGGCTGACCCTTTCAATTTCAAACATATCAAAAATAAAGGAGAACAGGATCTAGTTTTGCAAAAATACTGAACAAGTATGCTATACAAAAGAGCCGCTACAAAAGGTTGAATGCCGTAACAGAGGATTTGTTTCATCGACTCAAATATTAGCCTTATTAGCTAAAACCGATTCATGGGTTTGAGTCAAATGGCAACACCTTAGACCTCTCTTAACAGACACAAAAGTAAGAACTAGCAAATGACTGCTGGAAGAACTGCTGAGAGGTTTTCACTGAATTTTCATACCGCTACCATAGGATTTCGTACATAATTCAAGTGAAATGTTCAAAATACCTTATCTCTAGGTTCATAAAATTCTGGGAATAAATCAAAAGGTTTAAGATAAAAAAAAAACTGACAGACCGAAAGAGCGCCAGTGCATCCAGAAGCCGAATTTCAGCTACGATACGCGGCCATCTCATTCTATGGTTCATTTTAACGGAAAAAAAGTGAACAAGAATGGCCTTGAATGAAATAAGTTTAAAAGTTTCAGGTGTAATAAACTAACCTGTTTTATGACCATCCACTAGGTTGGAAGGTTGCTTTGCAGACCGTGTTGGTTTTCTACGTCCCTTTGTCTTCTGCTGAATATTTGCCAAAGAATCATCACATTCTGTCACTTCCTCCGCTGCCTTCTTGCTTCTTCCTCTGCCTTTTGCTCTTGAAGATGTTGGCCTGCTGCTGGTATCCTCTGTAGCTGATTTCTCAATAGGTTTAGAATTTCTACCTCTCCTGCCAGAAGCCTTCCTTGGCTTCTCCACCTCACATTCTTCAACTATGTCAACTTTAGAGGAATCAACTATCTCTCTGTTTTCCAAAGAGCTAATCTTTGACTCTGTTTCAGGAAACCAGTTACAATCTAAGCAAACATCTTTGGAAGAACCCTTGTTTAGAAGCAATGTGGCAACACCAGACATATAAAGGATGGAAGCTTTCATGGGTAACAAGTGCATAGGATTGTATCCAACAGAATTCTCTACACAGTGTAGGATTTCCGTTGCTTTTAAGAGCACTTCATTGGCTTCCTCAATCTTTCCCATTTGTAGTGACAGCTCTGCACTCATGCAGTAGAATGAAGCAAAATACTGACAAAACATTAACTGTGAAACAGAACAGCTTTTTAGCCCTGAGTCCTCTTTCTGTTTTCTGCCTTT
>JAKSDK010001479.1 GCA_022360095.1 Phycisphaerales bacterium | reverse complement strand
CACCTTTAGGATGCATGGCTTTGAATCTGTTGTTGGGCCGGTAAAGGTATGTCACGTAACCCTCCTCCCTCCACCCCTATTTTTCCCCCAAATCGGATTCGAGAAGAAAGGGTGGCTTAACTTATATACTAAACCCCGCCCTGATTGCGATGGACAGAATGCTTCTTAGTTATCTTTTTAGGCAACAATTGAGATTGCAGGCCGTTATCTCTGTGGTGCAAATTTACGTCGTTTTCAGTCACTTCACTTGCCTTATAATCAAAACCATTTGATATGATTATTACACGCATTCTTCCCTCCGGAATCTGGACCGCAAAATACTAATCTGCCATTACTACTATTGTACTATATTTTTATTTGGAGTGTGTAAGAAAAAAAATTTCCAATATTCATTTCGCGAAACTTTGTTCCCGTTGCAAAACATTTTGACGCATAAAACAATCTTCCTCTAACAACAGCATTAATGGATTTTGTCTGTTGTCTAGGGAGTGTTCAGTAAAGATACCAATCTGAACAAGGCTCGGGAGCATTCTCTGTTGACATCAGCACGTCCCCCCTACGTCACTATCCTTACACTCGTTAGAGATGCGGCGTCCAGACTGCCAAACGGAGAGGGGACTAGGGCAGAGGTAAGCCAAGATTCTTAAACTTATTCCTGACTATAAGGAACCTAAAGTATCGGAGCAAATTTATGTTTAATGAAAAGCTTGTTTCTTTATTGGAATTTTGGAATTGGAATTTCAGAATGTGGAAACGAAAATTTTATTCTCCAAATAATAAGATTTTAATATCTTGCTTTGCGATTTCCGCGCCGTTTTGAAATCTTATCATCTCAAAGGGTTATCTCCATCGTTTTTTTAAAAAGTCTTGGCAGCAGTGTCATACCCTTGATCGTAGCTTACAGACTCGGTGAAATGTAAAAACACCTAACCGATCTTGTTATATCATAATCGTAACATGTTGAATCGAATGGTATCATATCGTATCGCACTCGTTCGTTAGGGAGGGACGGCCTAATAAAATGTACTATCATGATGGTGAATTTGTTGTATCTCTAGGTCTGTGAGCTGTTGAAGGATTCTCAGTTTCTCAACCTAAATTCGTCTGATGCACAGGTTAGTTAACAAAGGCAGCAAAGTGTAAGCAGCATAAGCCGCTAAGTAAGGCAATGCAGACAAGTGAGATGCTGTGCAATATATTGCATTGCAATCCAAGGTAATAGGGTGCACGCAGCATACCTCTCAAACCAGTGAGGGGCAGTGCAGTATAATTATTTATTTACTCAGAACTTTTTTCTCTGAAATAGTACTGGGTCGTGCAAAATAGCTGACTTGCTTTTAGACCGAGCTATACTAAGCTTTCGTAGTCAAAAGCAAATTGTGATTATTTGTGAACAAATGTCGTGACAGAAGTTTAATAGCGGAGCTCCACTAGTGCGCTTCGCGAGAGCGGGCGGAGCCCCCCAGCTATGAAAATTTGGTTATCTAACCATCCGCGAAATTTTGGTAGTCACGTGACCGTCCGTCCACCCGTCCACCCGTCTGACCGCACCACATGGCAACCAATGTGAAATCTCACACTTTCTAGCTAGTGTAGGAGCCCGCAACCTGATATTACACATCCATGTTGTGGTCAATTGACAGTTGT
>JAKSDK010001934.1 GCA_022360095.1 Phycisphaerales bacterium | reverse complement strand
TCATGATGATATTGCTGTTTTAGGTCAACTGTGTGCTGAAGTCATTACTTAGTGCCTTACCGTTACACAAAATGCTGCTTTAGAGTTACGAGGCAGATATCAAACAAATTTCATAACAATGCACTAACCATAATATATATTTTTTTGGCGATTTTAAAAGGCATAGCATTAATACTTGAAAAACCAAAACATGTCCATTCTTTCAATCCATTATAGCAGACGACGGGAAACAATTTCAGTGCCTGAATATGGTCTTTAATAACAAAAATGGACTATTAATTTTGGAAGTGGATTGATAGGAAAAAAGATATCCCTTTTTAAAAAGATAGCAGTTAGTGTGACATAGCCCCTTAAAGGTTGCATTTTTGGAAGATAATGTTCTAGTGCTACGCGCTCGGTTATTATTTCTAAAAAATAAGTGAAAATTTGCTTGTTAGAGTTTCTACATGTACTAATTAGCGATGCGCTTTCTTATTTTTTGCTGAAATGCTTATTATATTAAATGCTTACCATCTTCCTCCATAACCGGGATACTGTAAACGGAAGTAAAGGAAGATGATTTTCAACGCCATGTCTGGTGGAATGGAAACCCTGTATACACAATCCATGTTGCTTGGATAGTCATTTGGTAAGCCAGGACTTTTCAAAGTATTATTTACCACTGAGCCACAATCTGCTAACAAATGAATAGAGCATTAATTATCACCCGCTTAAGCGAAACCTTCCTCTGTTGCTATTTATGGCAAACTCACTAGATGCTATATAGCAGGACCATTAGCAAATCAAGCTTAGAGAACTGAAGTAAGTCGAAGACCACTAACTCACTGGGAGTAAAGGTTATTGAGGAAAAATTGACGAAAATGTGCCTTATGGCCAAGATGATAGCAAAATATATTTCAATATGTTCTTTAAGTATAGAAACAGCCGTACTGTACAAGTTTCTGATTTTTGACTAGACAAAGGAGCTACACTACACCATATATCACATACAACGTTTGAAAAGGACCTCAGTACTTTATTGGTTACTTCTGCTGCAGAGATTTCTCTGAAAGCAGCAAATTGTAAAAAGTTTGAAAGTTGTTGATAAGTATTTGGACAACTACAAAACTTGCACAGAGAAGTCTAAAAATATTTCAGTGCCCTCAAGGAATGGTATAGTATTTATTAGATATAAATGCAAGCAATAACATTATTTTTATTTTCTCCATACTTTCAATGTTTCTACTGTATAAGTATGTATTTTGTACATAATTATGTTAATTAAGAAATCCCAGTCTTTGAAAAATGACTCATTATCAGAGCGAAGCCGGGTGCTCTTAGATTAATTGGAAAATTTCTTTTTTGGGGCGTAATTGAAAAAATCTTAAATTTAGTCTAACTGGAAAACTGAAAGTAATAGGTTTTGTATTACTCTTTGTCGCCAGTATAGCAATATTAGCTTTTTGATTTATTCACCTTGTGTAGCAATGACTGTTCCATGGCTCAGCCACGCAATCGCGAAATACCATAAGATAACATTCTTGGTGTAGATGCTAATTCTTTTGCTTTCGGAAAGTTTGAAATAAAACATCGCGTCTGAGGAAAAAATAAAGAATTAGCATCTACACCAAGAATGTTATCTTATGGTATTTCGCGATTGCGTGGCTGAGCCATGGAACAGTCATT
>JAKSDK010000955.1 GCA_022360095.1 Phycisphaerales bacterium | reverse complement strand
CCTTGTTTTGATTGGCTGTGTGTTGGTAGCACATGTTTCCAATAACTCGCACCAGGTCTCTCTGAAAGCCATGACTAGGGCTCAGTCTCCCCGAGTCTACACCTTGTGGAACAGAGCTGACATTGCTAAAGGTTTCTTTGACGCCAGGTTGAGCTGTCTCCTTTAGTAAACCTGCAGAATTGAATTGTACTTATTGTTAGCAAAAACTATTAAAGTGAATTTGAAACATGTCAAATTTTGTATATTTGCTGCCAGAAAGCTACGCTCTTAGCAATGACAACTTGAAAGAGTAAATAAAGACTAATAATGTGACAGAAAATTTACCTTCATAATTCACTTAGAGACTGATGTGAAGTAAGCTTGTCTAGAGACCTGTGTTAATTTTGGCTGGACCTTCGGTACTTCTTTATACGACAGAGATCATAATTAGAGTTGAAATCACTATTTTACCTAGCCTGCGTGGCAGGCGCAAAGTACCAGTACTGTGAGGATATTGTGCTGGCAGACATTAACTAAATATTAAAGAATGAAAAACACAGGGTAAGAGAAAGAAGCAACAGCAAATTCCCCCAACATATGCCATCACCTTTGGGGGTTTTAAACTCTGGACACATTGCTACTCATGAACGACCGAGCAACAAAGTGATATTAGCTTACAAACAAACTAATAATAATGCAAAAGCTATACATTCTGAATGACTATAAGTGCAAACAGCCAGAAGCTATGGGCAATGTAATGAGGACACAGAGGTTTTTGAAATGCATTAATGGGGACATTAATTTTTGCTAGAAATCAATAGGATGTTCTTTCACCAGTTGAAGGAATAACTATATGTAGGTTTTCTCAGACATAACTAATTTTACAAATGAATCATGAAAGAAATTTCCATTCCTTTCCACATTCTTGACTAACCTAGACAAGTCTCCAGTAATGCTGTTCTGTCCTGCAAACCAGTGATATTTGATGGTAGTCCAGTACTAATGGAGAGTAGACTCAAAAGCCTTGTCACAATCAGCACCTGAAACTGATAAAAAATG
>JAKSDK010001071.1 GCA_022360095.1 Phycisphaerales bacterium | reverse complement strand
TGCTTCCCCAGGAATTTTTTTTGGATTTGAACTCCCTAAAGTCACCTCTGCTGGGTTTCTGTGTCATTCAGACAGGATATTGGCCAGTTCCATTTTCCCCAGATGAAGCCTTCCAAATTGGTGGATTATTTCATCAAGGTCAATTTCTATATTGTAGTGGATATGAAGCAAGGCGAGTCTAAACCATTTTCCAGACTTCAACTTAAAGGGTTTTTTATTGTTATTGAAAATATACTTTCTATGAAAAATCTGACCAATTTTCATGAAACCAATCAAGGAGGCCAGTGTGGATCCATGCCTCACCTTGCTTGAAAATCCAAGATCTTGGGTTATAAGGATTAGTTTAACTCTCTACTATCATGGAAATAAATGCACAAAAACAAAACCTTGTGATCCATCACAAATTTATTTGAGATATTGTGATCAATGAGCCCCTCAATATTATGTAAGTGACTTTTACCACCCATAAATAATTTTTATGTTTAGTATTGTGATTACATAATACTTATTAACTGAGAGTGAGGTCATTACAGGGAAATCTCAGACCTCAGCCTGAAATTTTCCTTGAATGACTGAACAGACAAGGTTAACACTGGTAAGTTATTTACTATAAATTATAACCTTTCATTGATTATGGACTTGGGCCTGCGATCAATTAAAACTAACAACTGGTCAGCGGATAACTTAAAAAAAAAAACATCACGTCAATGAGTTGTAAACTTGAGTTTGCGATACAGTCAGGTGACACTGGTCAACAGATACCCTTTTTGACAGCTGTCAAGATAACATGGATGTTCATAAGGATGTCCACTAATCAAGTTAAACGCAGATTATATGCCTTGGACACCTAGATAGTAAAGCCTGGTAATTACAAGAAAACAGCCAATCAGAGTGTGCGTACTATTGTAGCCATATAACTATGAACTGTCACGAGGTTTTAAATCTCCGTCCACTGATTTTGATTTTTTATCAATCTACTGTAACATTATTTATTTTCAGTGCTAT
>JAKSDK010000735.1 GCA_022360095.1 Phycisphaerales bacterium | reverse complement strand
TGCCTAAGAAAACGTTAACACACTAAAGAATACTTCAAGTCATGACACTACAACAGCAATTAAAATTTTGGAACGGTTAGCTAAGCAGCTTAATGCGACAGGCTCTAGATTGTTTTGCAATTAAAGAAAATTAAAGCTTAACGCTATCATGAGCCCATGACCCTCAGTAAAAAGTTGAATAAATTCAAATCCGTGCAAGCAGTGAACCTAGCGCTTCTACCTAAAAAGTATCTAGAAACATTTCTTATCGTTGTGAAATGCACGTCAACTGAAAACTGACGTTACCAGGCAACCAAGTTTTGACAGCCAGTTTTTCAAAATTTTTACTTTACTATAAAAAAAGTTTTTATTATTTCTTTATTTACTGAATAATCTATTACGTTACGCTTAATTAAGCATTATTTTCATTTATCAAATTTATTGTAAATGTTTAATGTATCCTGAGGCTTTTAAGTGACTAATTTGAGGAAAAAAAAACATGAATTTAAAATGACCAAATGGGATGATGCTGATTCAATTTTCAACACTAAAGTGTTAGATTTCTCTCTGAATTTCATTACTTGTTAGCTTGCGTAGCTGGCGGTATTGTTTGCGCGAGCTAACAATGCTTACAATCATAAAACGTCTAGATAAAAATGAAACAGAAATCCCCGGCTATAACCTGTTACAGCTTATGAGGTTTAAAAAGATAAATTTAAAGCAAATTTTTAAAACGGTCAACTGCCTTTGCTTCCTTGCTGCTCTGTGGTAAGGCAGTCCACAATTTAAGGGATGCCACGGAAAAAGCTTTACCACTTGTTCTAGCCCCATGAGGACAGAATAATAAAAGTGATCCTGACGTGATGGATTGATAGACTTCTATTTGAGATTTCAAGCAATGTTAATAAAGGCGTTGCATGGTCTGAACGTTAAGAACTCATCGTGAGGACTGCACAGTATTCTGAATTTGTTGAAGTTCAGACCTTTGACGCCATGTAAAACTCTATTGCAGAAATCTAATCGAGAGATGACAAAAGCATTAACTAACATTTTAAACCCATCATACGAGAGATATTTCCGAATGCGTCCTAT
>JAKSDK010000271.1 GCA_022360095.1 Phycisphaerales bacterium | reverse complement strand
TTATTTAGTACACTTTTTACAGGTTTCGAAAAAAACGTACAAACGAAAGATAAATCATATGGATGCAACCGAAGACTTAGAGCAAGCAATAGAATTTTTCCGAACATTTGAAAAAATACCTAATTCTGTTATAACTGTTTTCCAATACGATGATAATCAAAATGTAGCCGGATTTGCAACCTTCTCTACCATCGATAAAGCTGAGAAGTGGATGGAAAAACTTCAAAAAGAAAAGAATGAAGACCCAGAAAGAGATAATGAGGAATTAATTTTTGTAGTTGTTCCTACAATTATTGATCATCCAGACTTCGTTACAGGCGCATCGGCAGCAGGAACTACTTTGAATTAAAGGAAATTAAAAGTGCATCCGTTGACCGAACTTGATTATTATTTCCCTACCTTTGAAGATAACGTGTTATATGCTTTGACTCGTGTACCATATCAAGACGACATCAGCCACCCAATTGAGTCTATTTTGAGATCTCATTGCAGTATTATTGGAGAAACAAATACTCTATTTTTTGTGAAAAAGATGTTATTTAGCATAGACAGGAAGTTGAAATCATCAGAATGTATTGATCTGTTAAAAATAGTCATCAGATTACCTTTTTGCTCAGGTAAATTACAGCATTCCGTTGTATATAAAGAAGTACAGAGACAGAAAACTGAAATAGTAGTAAACTCTCTTAGATCTGACTGTATAGAAATGAGAACCGCAGGTATTGAAGCTGTACTCTGTTGGAAAGATGAATTTTTAATCGAGATTCTAAAAGATCATAGTGAGCCAGTTACTCATTTATCTAATTACAAAAATGCTGTTATAGATGAATTGACTTAATATAACGGAGGGGAGGAAGTGTCTAACAAATCGAATAGTTTTCTATGGAGTATCGCATTCTGGGTATTCATAGTTATCTGTCTATTCGTTGTCCCCATATTAGTTTTCGCAGTTATTATTGGTCTAGTAGTTTACCTTCTTTTATTATTAATCAGAGAAATTATAGATATTGTGTTAGATTTCCTTCATGACTTTTTTCAAAAGTAGAGGATTTTATGGAAGAAATAACCGCTAAGCTGGGTCAGACTAT
>JAKSDK010001797.1 GCA_022360095.1 Phycisphaerales bacterium | reverse complement strand
TTCTCATTCCCATTCCCATTCTCATTCTCTTTCTCAGTCTCAGTCTCTCATTCTCCTCTTTTTGCTTCGTTCTAAAAACATGCAGAAAATCTCACTTATAACACATACTACCCCTATGACCCATCACGCTCTTTGCCCTTAATACTGTGAAATCTTCTTTGCTTAACCATTTACGTCCCAACAGAACATGTCTAAGACTAATTTTTTTTCGTTACAACATAAACGAGACATAACCAAGAGAACTTGTCACGAGAATGAATGGAATAATAAAGAAAATGCTTTGATCTTTAATCAAATTCTCTTAAATAATTTTGTAAATGAAAATATAGAGAGTTCAGTATGAAGAATTTGTGCATGGATATTAAGGCTTAAAGGATAAAACATTGCAAACTACAATGACATTGTAAGCAGACCTACTAAGAGTTTACCTATTCTTCATTTCCTCGTATTTTTGCGCGAGACCCTTGGTGTTTTCCTCTTGTTGCGTAAACCTAAAATGTATAAATAGCTTTTAATGCGTAGGTATTTATCAAGCTATTCAAAATCGAATCTGATAGTTTTCGATTCAACCTTTAATTCTTTTGCTGGCAATTCCCTTCCGTCTTTCAATTGAGTTGTGTTTTACTACAAAAGTCACTGTGTGGGTGTTCCAGCAACTCGCTTGCTACAACCCTGGTTAAAACTCTTGGGATAATAACGCAATAGCTCGTCAGATTGAAACATCTTCCCTCCCCGGCCCGTTGCAGTGCTGACGTTATTTAATTCAAAACAATCATCACTGCTTGGGGTGAGGGGGACAACAGAAATAGCACTTCTTATAACAAAATTCTGAAACAGACGATAAAACATAAGTACCTGACGTGTTCAGTAGCTGTTCATTTATCCCTCACGCGCATTTTGAGACAAATTTAGTGGTGGTCAGCTACTATGATTGCAAGATATGACGTGGTAGCAGGTGGTCAAGCCATTTTTGAGTAAAAATGCGTGTTTTTAAACCTCTTTCAACAATAAAAGTAAACCTTGTGGATAAAATGATACAAAGTACATATTTCTGTGTTATTTTACATGTCAAGCGCAAAAAATTACCAGTTCTCGTAGTTTTTCCCTGATTTCTAATTCTTGGTAAAATCCAAGATGGCGGCCAAGATGGTGACCATGTCTGTTGACGTCACAGATCTCCAGCAGCGCCACCACCCATAAAATATATATCATCTTGTTGAGAAGATCAAAGGCGTTCCATTGAAGGCAAAATCGTTTCGAAATACTGCGACGCATCAAAAACTCTAAGGAGGGGTTCTATCAACTCCCCTCTTGTACGACGCTGGGGTTATGAATTTGCGTGTACTTTGGAGGGTTAAAACTTTCAAGCTTAGTTCTCTCTAAATAAAGTCACTTTTATCTATGTTCTTCCATTTAGATATGTATTTGTGGCTTCTAAGGACAGAAATGTGGAATCCTAAAATGTTTTGCATTTTTACGAACCACGACCACGACGACCACGGTTTGCCAACTCCTAAAATTTTTACCTTCCTTCGTAGTTGTAAAGGTTTTGCTGGAGCTGTTGTGACTGTTTTTGAGCTTGCGAAAACCTGGAGTAGAGCAATGGAAAAATATTTCTTCAGCTGTTTTCGTACACACTTATTGAAATTCGTAAGCAGCATGTATGAAAAATCTATTTTGTTTAGTAAACACTCGCGAATAAGAACGTAGTGGATTAAGAGCCTCTTGGTAGAAATTTGCCTCTTTAATTTATCAATGACTTACCGCTTTACGTCACCTCATCAAGAATTGATTTGTATGCCGACGATACAACGCTGACTTTCACCACGAACTATAGCTCTATCCGAAGGCTAGAGGATACACTAAACTCGTCAATTGCCGAAATCGTCGATTGGGCAGCTTCGAACAAACTGCCATTTCATGAAGGTAAAACCAGGGCTATGCTCATCACTGGCAAGCGTTTCCCCTCAAAGATCAATGAAGAAATGACTTAAACTATTAAAGGAGCTGAACTCGGACTCGTTCCCAGAGCTAAGCTGCTAGGTCTCGAAATTGACTCTGAACTCTCATTTACTTCCCATGTAGAGAAACTTTGTAAAAAGCTGTCTCAGCGAATTGGCGTATTAAAAAAGATAAGATCTTGCCTGCCCACGAAACAAAGGCTATTGTATTATAATACTATGATAAGATCT
>JAKSDK010001353.1 GCA_022360095.1 Phycisphaerales bacterium | reverse complement strand
GGATTTTTGCCCTAAAAAAGGCCGCCTAGAATTTTCGGGAGCCTTTTCCTGGCTGAAATTTTAGAGAAGGTAAGTTTTTATCCCTATAATTTTCGGATCACTAGATTTTCAGCTAGGAAATCCGAACAGATGAAAAGTTTTTAGGGGATGAAAATATGCCTGTATCTACCGTTTGAACACTAAAATACGTCCAACAATGCTATGTTAAGTGGTTCTGAACTATACCCTCGTTGGGTGCCCCTGTCCACACGTATCATTTCATTTATTATTAATACTAGGAGCATTTATTTAAGAAATAGCTTGTAATTTTTTATTAGCAATTATTCATGCATTCATTACTAGTCTTGTAGGGTTTACTAATTTACAAAAGCCAAATTAAAACGTGCTCGGAATGCTGGAGAGACTCGTAATGAACATTGTTAAGTATTACACACTACACCAGCGCTTCATGTCTGGCCTCACTTGCTGCCAATACGCTCGCGTATTCATGTTGAAATATTGGTCCCAACTTCTAAGGCGCAACCTTTTATTACTGATTTAACTAAGCCAAAGTCCTCTTGTAATCTTAGATCCAGTAGTAGTCTGTTGTGGAATACTTATGCTCCGAATTGCGCAACTTTATCCCTTTTCTCGGGCAGTTTTCTTCGAAGTATTTTAGGCTAGGAGCTCTGATTGTATAGTCGAACCATCATGTGCGACTACCTTTCGTAAGCGACCACCTTCCATAAGCGACCTCCTATCCAAAACACCAAACTTTTCCCATTCAAAGCCTTACAGTTGGAACCTCTAGTAAACTACCACCTTCTGTAAGTGACCGCGACCACCTTTTTGGGCCTGTCGGTTAATGATTTTCCATTGTTTTTAACCTCTTGTTAGCGACCACTTGAAGCATTTTCTGATCTCCATTTTCGCTGTGTGCACTATGTCACTTACAATATACGAAGAACTTTTAGGACAACATGGAACTACACACATCCTAACTTAGTCATTGCATGCAATAAATTATCTTCCATAAAGTAAATGTGCCTGGACCTCTTCACGGAAGAGACCCCCTGCGGTTCGATTCTTGTAAACAACCACCTCCCGTAAGCGACCACTCAGTCGTTGCGTTTTGGATAGTCGCTTACGGGAGGGTCGAATGTATTTACTTACTCATGAAGATTATTTGATTTCTGACTGTCTTGTAACACGAGGAAGGAGGCCTTGTGCCTCGCTTCTGTGACTTACATGGCCCGTGACATCATGTAAATGACACTTTCGTGACAAATCACCCGGATGACAGGAAAACCCTCCTTTGCTGGTAGCTGGAGAAATACAATAATGATCAGTCACATTCAGCATAAAACCATT
>JAKSDK010001084.1 GCA_022360095.1 Phycisphaerales bacterium | reverse complement strand
AGGAAAACAGGGGCCTAAGATGGAACCATTAGGAACTCCACAATTGCTTTGTTTCGCTTGCGATAAATGATTGTTTACCTTGCACTTCTGGCTTCGATTGCTTAAATACAACTCAATCCACTTTAAAGAGTTCCCATTAATATCACAAAGCTTACGCAACAGACTGAATGTGATAGTCGATGTTGTCAAACGCCTTTCAGTTAAGTCATTAAATATAACACCATTCAACAAACCATTGTTAATATTTACTGACCAACTAATAGTGGCCTCTAGAGATCATTAAAATTTTTGGGGCAACGACGTGTTTTTATTTTATGTCACCTCATTATGTGTGGAAGCAAATTTCATCACTTTAACACCTTGAAAACCATAAAAAATAGAAGGCTTTCAGGGTGATGAATGTCCCAGCATGTAATTAATAAACACATTATCACAGTGAAAGTGCTTTGTACGGTTTTAACGCAGTCGTCCTGAATAAAGCTTAATCCATATCTTTTCAAAAATCTCACTCGTTCACTGCTCTAACTCGTCCGAATTGTGATTCGTCAACATCTCGTGCGTATTTAATACCGTACAAAGCACTTGTCACACCTTAGTGAAAAACATATAATCGAATTTTATTTTCAACTTTTTACACACACAAAATTAATATATTCTTTTCAAAGTCTCAGCCTCAGGTTTACTTTTCCCTGAAATTTTCATAATATTTCAATTTTGGTCATTTTGCAGCCTCGATAATCTTATTAAATAAATTCTTATGAAAACTAATTAGAGCATTCTTCTTTGTGGACTTTGTACAGACAATTGTATTTCAGTTTCACTTCACGGATGACAAACGACAACAAAACGATACCTTCTCATACAAACAGTTTCACTTCGCCAATGATAAAAGGCGAAATTGCCGATCCGAATTATATAAAGTCTAGTTATTAAACAGATTTCAACACAATTCACAAGATAATAGCAAAGTCTATATATCGAAGAAATCACCCTGTCCGAAGTATACCCTCAAACATGAAGTGATAACGGTTTATCT
>JAKSDK010001430.1 GCA_022360095.1 Phycisphaerales bacterium | reverse complement strand
TCTCTAAAGATGTTGAAATGGTCAGGTATGGCAGCCAGGTTAAAAGATGGTTGAGTAAATGCAGAAAACCCGAGAAATATTTACTCGTTGTAACAGGACATCAAGGAGAGCCAAACTCCACCTTGAGCAAGATGGTTGATGGTCATCTATTTAATTTCCAACATGAAGATATAGTTGTTTTTTCCTGTAAGATCATTCCTGTTGAGCCAAATATTAGCAACAGAGAGAAAATGGAAGAAAAATTAAAAGCAAAACACGTGAGAATATTCAGAGACATTCATTCCTCCGGTCATGCAGCTCGAGAAGATCACAGAGAATTGATTCATGCTGTTGATCCTGAGCATATTATTCCTGCGCATGCAGATATTGAAAACTTAGAATCCCTGAAGGAACTGGCTTTGGAAATTGGCTACAAGGAAGACAAAGTTCATATTGTTGGCAATGGAGAGAAGGTAACTTTACCATAAAACATATAAACTAAGAGTAGTTCTCAGAGATGAGGGGGTAAGATGAAACTAACACTTGCAGAACCAGGTTTGTTGAAAGATTCAATAGCTATTATTTCTGATCTTGTTACAGAAGCGCAATTCAGAATTACGCAAAATGGCATGGAATTAATTGCAATGGATCCTGCAAATGTTGCGATGGTAATCTTTAATCTCTTGAGCTCTTCATTTGTAGAATACAATGTCAAACAAGAACAATTAATTGCTTTGAACTTGAATGACTTAAAACAGGTTCTACGAAGAGCAGGAACGAATGATTCACTGACTTTGGAATTAGAAGAAGAGAAACTGAAAGTAACTATGAAAGGAAATGCAACGAGAACATTCCATCTACCCTTGATCAGCACTGAAGAATCCGAGCAAAAAGTTCCAGATTTGAAATTCAGCGCAGTTATTGAACTGGAAGGAAACACATTTAATCAAGGAGTTGAAGATGCAGACATTGTTGCAGAATCTGTTTCATTAAAAGCAGAACCAAAAATATTTACAATAGCCGCTGCAGGAGATTTAAGCAAAGCCAGCATGGAAATTCCTGCAGATGATCATACAAAAATAAACGCAACTGAAGAATCCCGATCAAAATATTCGACAGAATACTTAAAGAAAATAATGCAAGGTTCTAAACTTTCAGACACAGTGAAAGTTCAGTTCAGCAATGATTACCCTTTGAAGCTGGAGTATTTACAAAAGAACAAAGTTCAATTGGCTTTTATTCTGGCTCCGAGAGTTGAGAATGATTAAATAATTTGTAACTTATTTTTTCCTCTTAGGTTTGTTTACAGATTTTTTCTT
>JAKSDK010000148.1 GCA_022360095.1 Phycisphaerales bacterium | reverse complement strand
GAGCTATTTAACTTTTAACATTGATCGTTTCCTCAGAAACTCCTGTATACCATTGTAATAATGCAATTATGTGATTGGTGAGAAGTAAACCAATCAGGTACAAATGTTACAATTCCAACAACATCTTTTTTTCATGTGTTTTTGCTCAAATGACGTCATGTTTTGTGCATTACATCATCTATTATCCCTTCCCTGTCAGTTCTCAATATTTGAAGTCAGGGGTTGACAGCCCTGATAGTATTTTAAAAAGTTATGATGTTAGTTTTTACAATCAAATTTACTCTGTATTTCTATGGTTTCTTGAGCTTAAATGTTTTGTGTTCATCCTTTTAAATTATATGTGAGTGGTCAAAGTGGATTTAAATGCATAAAAAGATCTATAATGTGAAGAATGAGGGTCTCCACCACCACCGTGAAAATTAATGAAATCACTGTTAAGTGATACATGGGATGTGGTTCCACACAGGTGGTTATGGGTGGTGGAGATGTGAATGGTTAAAAAACATTTAATATGAATTTACATTATTATGTAAGAAGCTTAGTAAAGGCTTGTTCTCACAACAGATGCTGATATACCAAAGGATGTTTCTGTCCCTGAAAAGCAGCCTGTTGCAAAAACACATGCTTCAGCTTCTGGATTGTCAGGAGAGCAATGTCCAGTTGATGAAGAAACTAAAACTGAGGATGCAGCAAGATTTAGTGAAGAATCTCCACCAATTTGCCATAATCCTAGTGTTTCAGGGTTCACTTCTGACCAGGGTATGGAATTATAATGAAGAGGTGCCAAACTTTTTCACGTATATTCATTAACTCATTTTATAGTAACCGTTTTTCATCTGTTGTCTTTCTGCTTATGGCTGAATGGCAATTATATATATATTTTTTCAGCAGTACGTCAGTTATATGACAATATAATATATATATGTTGTGGTTCAATTTTGGTTCAAGTTTTCTTTTCTTTTGTTTCAAACTCATTATCATGTTATTATCATACATTGCCATACCCAAAAACAAAAGAAACGAAAATTTGAACCAAGGATAAAATTGAACCACAACATATACATTGCATATTACAATAGAAACAAAAATAAATGTTCGCTTACAAATTTTGCCTTCAAATCCTAATAATAATATTCACAAATACTTTCTAAACGTTGCACAGGTGACAGGAAGATTGTAAAGTATGTAATTTTTTGGATCAGTTTATTGTCAATAGAATGGTGTATTGAGAGTGTTCTAAAGAATGGTTGTGCATTATTTGCAGCACTTCACATACATGTATATGATTATATCTTACATACATAATCACCACCTGCTTTCGTCTATTTTGTTTCAACAGAAGACTCTTCTAAAGCTGAGAGCTCCTTAGAAACAAATCGTAAGGCTTCTCAGAGTATGGAAGGTATGACGGAGGACCCTAAACGTGTGTTATGTTGCCTATGAGCGAGTATTCAAAGTACTTATGAGTTGGTTAAGATACGGTGGCGGATCCAGGGGAGGCACCCTTGGGCCCCCCTCCCCCCCTTATTTTTCGACCAAAATGAGGCCCGAAGTGCCGAAAAAAGGTTTTTCTTCACTTCTTATACCAGTGTTGGAACGTGAAGCGACTGATTCTGTTCTGTACCATTTGCAACGGCAGCCAAAAATTAGACGGATTTGCGTGGGG
>JAKSDK010001920.1 GCA_022360095.1 Phycisphaerales bacterium | reverse complement strand
TACTAGTGGGCTATAACAAATAGCCTACTAGTAGCTCAACCAATCAGAACGCAGCATTGATAATAGACCACTAGTTGGACTTCACTAAAAGAAATTAGCCAAAGGATTAGAGCCAAATCAGAAACGGATATATAATATATATTTTTTGAGTATGAATAAATGATGAGAGAAAATAAATATAGCACATTATTCAAACATGCCAACGGTGCTTACACTAACAATATTTTAGAACGTCACTCCATACAGAAGTCTTATTACTTGTACATTTGGATGTCCTTCCAGCTGTTGAATTTAAAGTCACACATAAGCAAAAATGTCGCATGCAATGTTACTTTAATTCCCACGGGAAAACAAAAACGTATTTACCTGGCTCAAACACAGAAAATTCATTTCTTAATTTTGAACTGACTTCGCTTGGCCTAACAATTATAAGATATCATGCTACGTACTTGACAATTTACCAGCGAACACTATTACACTGTCCTCTTTGCATTGCTCCTGATCATCACGGCAAAATATGGAACCAAAAACCGGTGATTTCAACAAAGAAATAAAGTTTGTCCTTATAACTGCTACAACGTTTGGATCACTTGCATCCCCGTTCAAGTAATAGTAAGGCAGATAGCTCATCTTTTTAACAATTGTCACCTCTAGAATGAAAGAAAAAATATGTATAACTCAACTTTGAATAGCTACTTATAAGTATTTTGTTCTCTTTTCTTTATAGAGACTCACTTGAACAGAGTGGAGAAAAGAAACAGTCATTATAAGCGTCATGACCAACCAGAATGTGAAGATTTAGTTGTCGCTAACACTTGCGTACAGGATCATCCTAAGTAGCAGCTTAGGAGAATCGCCGAATCTCAAGGAAAATCTTCCAAGAATTAGAGTTCTAGAACCGATCGCCTCATCCTTTTTTTAAGCAGAGGATTAATTATTTGTTATTTCTGTGTTACCAAATCTGTAGCTCTTTGTAATCGCGTTAAGTTCAGTCCTATGGGGGGATAGTGTGCACTCTCATGGGTAGCGTAGAGACCAGACTATGCGTTAGGTGGCCCTAGCCTGTGTACAGCCGCCTCCTCCCTTCATAATACTTTTTTTTCAGAGGGGTGGGGGTGGTTAATGTTGTACACAGGCTAGAATCATTATGAAAACCGTCAACAAAGAAAGTTGCCGCAGTCTCTTTCGAGATGCGGTCTAGTTAACGATGGGCTCCACTAAAATGGATTTTCGATCGACATGTTGTCTAAAGAATTAATTTTCAATCATCTGAGAATTAGCGTTGTGTTTGTGATTGCGTTTGTGTCTGTAATCCCACAAGAAGAAGAAGAAGAAGAGAGATAAAAACGAGAGGAGAGCAGCTCTTTGAATGCAGCTCAGCCGGAAGACGAAAATAGACCAACGTTCTTTATTTTTATTTCTCGCCCTCCGCAGTCGCCGATGTATTTGAAAAGAACGAAAACAAAAATGAAACAAAGTCTGTGTACAGGCTAGCTAAAAATACTTGCATGCCCGTTATATTATTTACGGTAGTGAAAAATACACCTCCTAGCTACAGTATGTATGTAGACGTCATGCCGTCCGCAACAGCTAACCTTTTTAAAAGTACTGATACTAAAATGTAGATTGGCGTTGGACCCTTTTAACACAGTCAACTTACACGCTTTAGTCAGTCATGTACAACGCTTAAACGTTTC
>JAKSDK010000746.1 GCA_022360095.1 Phycisphaerales bacterium | reverse complement strand
CAGAAATATGATGCTGTAGGGCAACATCAGGGAAACCAGCGTGCCAATACCGGTGGACTTTACGTATCGCTGACAGAAAACAACGACCAAAGGGAAGTAGGGCATCAATGGCGTGATGATGTTCGTCGACGAATCGCCCACACGATACGCTGCCTGCGTCAGGTCGGGCGAAATACCCAGGTCCATCAACATCGGAACAAAAACCGCCGAAATAAGGGCCCATTTGGCCGAGGCCGAACCCACCAACAGGTTTACGAAACCGACCAGAATCACGATCCCAAATATCGTCAAACTGCCGGGCAAGCCCAACGCCTTGAGTAACCCGGCGCCTTGAATGGCCAACAATAGCCCGATGTTGGTTTGGCTGAACATCCAGATAAACAGAGAACAAAAGAATGCCAGCACGATATAGTAGGCCATCGTTTCCATGGCCTTGGACATTCCCTTCACGATGTCTTTGTGCGATTTCACCGTGCCCGCCACATAACCGTGAACGATCGCGGGAATGATCGCGAACAGGAAAATCAGCGGCACGATGGATTGCATCAAGGGCGCCCTGAAATTGAGCAGACTGCCTTCGAATCGCAGCGCCGAGTCCTGACCCCGTCCCCACCACACCATGACGACCACCCCGACAATCGCGGTGATGATCGCTGCGATCATGCCCCGTATCTCTTGCGGCTTGACAGGCTCGAACGTTGGCATCTGTGCCGGATCACCATCGACCTTCATCGGCGCGACTCGCGGTTCAATGATGCGGTCGGTGATAAACCAACCTACTATGACGATTAACATCGTTGACGCCGCCGTGAAGACGTTGTTATTGACGATGCTGACTTGCACGTCGGGATCATAGAGCTGGGCGGCGGTAAGCGTGAACCCTTGCAGCAAGGGATCCAAGCCGCTGGGAATCCAGAAGTTTGCCGAAAACCCACCGGAGACACCTGCAAATGCCGCCGCAATTCCCGCCAGCGGATGTCGTCCGGCCGCGTAGAAAATCACGCCGCCGATCGGAATCACTAAGACGTATCCGGCGTCAACGGCATAGTGCGAACCAATCCCCACCAGAATCAACGTAGGCGTCAACAGGAACTTGGGTACGACTCCGAGTACGGTCTTGATCACGACGCTGATTAATCCGGTATGCTCGGCGACGCCGATACCTAGTAGCGCAACGAGAACGACGCCCAAAGGTGCGAAGTTGACGAAGGTCTCGACCATCGATGTCAGCAGATTGGCGATGCCCACGCCGGTGACCTGGTCGATAACGGCGATGTGCTCTTTCGTAATGGGATGGATCGCGCCAAACTCGACGAGCGATAGCGGCCAGGACAACAACCATACAACGGCCATTAGCAGCAGGAAAAGTACGGCTGGATCAGGCAGTTTGTTTCCTGCAACCTCGATGAAGTTCAGGAAGCGGTCGATCACTCCTGAATTTTTTTTCGTTTCGCGCAGATCCGAATCTCTGTTTGCAGTGTTCGTCATTTAACCGCCCGTTAATCTAAAGAGTTGGATGTCCACATTGGGGAGATCATAATCGATTACAGGGTACCAGAAAGCCCCCGGCCGTAACTCGCGTTGCGATCGGAGCTTTCGATCACGCGTTCAAATCCGCGGAAGGGCGGGATTTGTCGTGTATCCCGGTTTTGGGGCATGTTCGACGATGTTCGCAGGATTACACAACTGAGACGAATTACAGTTCACGGTCAAAAGCATCGAGGATCACCGACCTCGGAAAACCTGCATTTGCTGATTCAATTTGCTCGACCGCTTGATCGGTCGGACGCGTCCGTTGGAGAGGAGGTATGTCAGATCGAGTGAGTTGTTGGGACTCGTGGACACAGGGCGCTGGCCGGGGCTCTGCGTCGCCAGTTATTAGAATTCAGGCTCTGCGGGAAACAGTGAATCCCGATTCGCCAGGAGTTCTTCACAGCTATCGATGTCCCGAGGAATGGGAATGAGGATGATTGGGCTCAGGCCCGGGTCGTGCCACTGGTCCGGGTTGTTGGGCGTGTTCAGGATATCGAGCGATGCTCCGATCACCAGTTGCTCCGAATCGTCAATGACAGTCCCTCGCAAGCTGCCGTCGGAGTAGAGCGTCACATCGTTTTGGAATATCTCACGGCGAGCAAGATAGATCTCACCCTCGATCAGGCCGAACAGGTTTACGAACACGGTAACGCCGGGCTTTCCGTCGTTATCATCGTCGTTGATCAGGGGATCGTCGGGATTCATTGTCAGCGGCACATCGGGATTTCCATCGATACCGATCAGCGTGGGTGTCGCGGGACGAAATAGCTTCCATGCTCCGTTTTCTTGAAATACATCGACTATTGCGCTTCGAGGCAGGATTGCTTGCGTCGCTTCGTCAGGAAAAGTTGTCGTGAAATTCTGATTGGCTTTGTATTCGGCGCGGCAAAAGCAGTCGTACTCGACAAGTTCTCCGTTTTCGATGACCAAGTCCGTAAAGCCATACGAAATAACAAATGTGGATAAAGGCCCATTGGGCGTATCGCCGTCGTAGGCGACCACATCGTAGTGGGCGTAGTGCCCCGCCATGGCCTCCATGGCTTCTTCCTTACTTGTGGGCGCTTCCCAATTCGGATCGTTGTTCGGCGTTTCATACAACGGGCTTTCCGGCCATGGCCTCGGACTCGAACACCCGACAAGAAAGAGGCAACCGGTTGCCAACGTGGCATGCGTCAATACATGAGAGAATGAAGTCATCATCTGAGGTTCACCTGTTCGGGAATAGTCGCATAATGTCACCAGCGATCATAGCGCGTGGCTGGTCCGACGGACCTTCCCTGCTGCGAGCTCGTTTTGGTTCAACTATAAAGGGGTTCGTGCTCTCAACGACAGTGGATTCAATCTTGCCGGAATCTCGCGAAGCCCTCGTCCTAGTGGATTTGATTCATAGCGGGCGAACGGATTCGAACCCTCGACGTCCAGCTTGGGAGGCTGGAAACCCAGAGCACAACTAGCGAGAATAAAGACATTTACAGCGGCACCCTTGGCGAGCGCTGCAATACTGACGGCAGTTGCGAGCGAGGTTGCCTGATTGAACCTGACTTGCGCGCCGTCATTGATTCGTGGCCGCACCTGTCGGAAGCCTTTAAAACTGGCATCCTGGCCATCGTCCGGACGGGAAAGAGTCGGGAGTGAACCAGTTTCTTGTCAGGATTCGGGCATGGACCAACGAAGAAAGGTCGCTGGAGCAGGTAGAGGCAGAGGGATTCCTGTCTTTTGCCGTCCGACTCTTCGCAGAGTCTTACGTCACTTCGACGGAGCACGCTTCATCGGGTATTGTATTTCGACAAGTGGAATCGGAATATGGAGCCGTGCCAAAGGTTGCTGATTGGCATCATAAAGATGTGGCAAGTACCATCCGGCGAACGCTTCTCGAAACTGACTCGATTTCTTCAAGGTCTTGATGGCTTCCGCCAATGGAACCCTGCCTGAAATCGAGTCACCAGATGTAATTCTCAGAAGCCTGCCATTTTCCCCGTTCACCCTCCCCAAAAACCTCTTAACAACTTGAATTCCTCTTGATGTTAGAAGATGAACAGAATCTGTCGAAATCCAAGGAAGATCATTGCTCTGAAGATGGACTGTGTCGGCCGAAGTGTTTGTAATCTCAAAATGAAGATATGGCTCGCTATCTTCAAAAAGTATAACAGGTTCAATTCGGAGCGGCGGCTCCTCACGAAGTAACCGAATTATTGGCTCTGCCTCTTTATTTAGCACTTCGAATGAAACCGGCGAAATCGGGACGATTGATCGTTGCGCACTATCCGCAAGCGAACATTCGCTGAGGAGAATCGCAAAACCAAGGATCGAATAACGGCCAGGGGCATCCATGGTTGATGCTCCAAATCGCTGCTTCAATGAGAGCGTTTCTCTGATGGCCTCCCCGGGGTTGATTTCAGTAATTTTTGCTTGGCATGTCATGGCCATGAGACGTCTTCTTAATATCTTACCGTCACGGGCCATGATCAGCATCGCCCATGAAGCAGATGACTTTGCTCCCTCGGATATGGAAAGCGCTCTAACTAGACATTGCGAAGTGTTCGTCAACGCCATTTCCATTTTCACGTCAGATTGACCGGCTCTTAATTCTTGAGAAATGTCAACCTTAATCTCTGCGACTGGCGGTTGTGCGAACGAGGTCGGGTGAGGCTCGCCACCAACTACCGTATAAGCGGGTATGCAAAACAGAAGAACAAGTATCATAGTGATTTTCGTAAGAACGCGTTGCATCACAATGACCCTCGATTTGCTAAATCCCTTCCCTAAGAATCACATTCACTCGCAACGGCAGCAAGAACAATGACCCAGTACGTCAAAGGTTACCATTCTTGCTCAGGGTAATATATTATTATCAGGATAGTAGGGCTGGCATGTTGCACATCTTTCCTGCGGACGGGGTAGGACGCCAAGGTCATAGCAATCGTCCACCCTATCTTGCCAAAACGAAAGACAATCATTCACAAGATCACAACACCTGCCATCTACATCCATCCCTTCGAGCACAATGACCTCCGCCTCCCAAGCAGAGCATTCCCACTCAGCCGCATCCTGGTAAGTGCGATTACCCAAAGCTGTTCCAGCAGGTTGGCCCCAGCAAAGGAAATGCCAACTTCCTGCGAGGAGATCGTCGATATGCTGTTGTTCATGCGCTTCCCACGCTTCTTCTTTGCACGGGTCTTCTGGCCTCTCAAACTCGTTCATCATGAAACCACCATTGCCATCACAGACGATGTGTGATGTCCAATCCTCATCCGCGGGGAGGGTTTCTATTAACCCAGTTGGATCAAGGTAGCGCAGAGCATTGCTCAGCATCATAGTGTAGAGTGCTTTCCTTCTTGAATCCAACATTTTGACGGAGATGAGAACCCCGTTCGTTATGTGAAGCTCCGGATTCATGGGTGTCAACAAGAGAAAGGCTTTTTCGCGATACTCCAGCGGATCTCTTGTCAACCATCGTCCGACGACCGGATTTCCGAATCGCGCCCGGTGGTCGTTGAGCATGAGCTTGCCTTCACCCCGCGCCGTGGCCAGACTGTCGATGGCCATGTGTGGGCGCCCCTGGAACATGAACGGGTTGTCCACGCGACTGAAGGCCCAGCCCACCTGCGGATTGGTTTCCTTCCAGGCCGCCAGCGCCGCACCGTAGGCGCTGTTGTCGAGGCCGTTTACCGAACCGTCGTCGTTCATGTCCGCACGCGGGTCCCAGCCGGAGCCGCTTTGCACGCCTGAGTAGCGGGTCGTGTCGGCCCCGGTAATGTCCGTGTTGTTGTCCATGTCGCCGCGGCCGGCGCTCTGGCGGATCTGCGGGCGACCGTAGGGGTTGTACGCATAACGTTCCACGACCGCCCCGGCTCGATCGACCACGCTCCGAACGTTGTACATCCGGTCAATCGTGTAGTAGTAAGGCCGATCGGCTTCTTCGCTGTACATCATCAACCGTTCATCCACGAAGCTGATGCCGTGGACGTAGTATCGGCTGCGGTT
>JAKSDK010001148.1 GCA_022360095.1 Phycisphaerales bacterium | reverse complement strand
TAAGGTGCTAAACTCACACATTTTTCCTACACGGAATATAAACTCTACCAAAAGCAATATTTCGTCTCTTACATATACGAAGCTATGTCAACGAGCATTATGACGCGAACTGCGAGGGGGGGATCTCCTTGAGAATCTATTCGACTCTTCTTCCCCGGTCGAACACGCCGCATTTTCCTCTGAAACGTCTTTATTTCACTTTGCTGAAGCTGGTGTTACTCCAATCGGCGATCGAAGTTAGGTAGATCTCTTTGCTTGCACTATTACTTCATCTCGAGTTTAAATATTACTTTACAAAAGCGGCATATTTAGCCAACGCTGACATCCGTAATAAGAACTTGACGCGTTGACATTTCAATGACAAGTTGATTGCTGGATGGCGGATCAGCGCCATCAAAGGCATGTCTCCAGGCTCCGTCACCCTTTCCCCTCCCCAGACTACCTCTCAGCTAGCTTCGCTCGTCGAATTTTTTTTTTGGGCCCACAGATTTTTTTCTCCTTTTTTCTCCAGTGCGGAGCCTGGTCCCAGGCTGGGGAGGGAGGGTTTCAACACTGACTCTAATATTGGAAGGTGAGATTTACTTAATCTCCTTTTGGTTGGAGTAAATTTGAACCAAGTGCTCTGGCCTTAAAAAGGATCTTTTGGGATTTCAATGGGGTTGCTGTTGTTAAAGAAGGGTAGCCAATGTTGCACAGGCCCCTTGTTCTCCTCATACCCTCCTACATGTGTAGTTATAGTCAAAAGGAAATGGGTGTGACAGTGGGTAACTGCACGCTTTAACTAACCCATGTCATCTTTAATATTAAGTTAATAATTATTTGTGACATGTGTCACTAGTAGTGAGTGGGTGAAATGGTAGGAGGTAATGCTACAGTGAAAACAATAAGTAGATGCTGGTAATTGGAGAAAATAAATATTCATTGTTAAGTAAACTACAGCAATGAGAGTGTTTTCACTTGCTTAAGTACAAAATCACACTTGACAACTATTGTCTGTAACAGCAAGGTGCACACATAATCACTGAAATAGAAATTACATGTAGCAATGTCATTAAGGATGCAGTTCATGCAAATTATGAAAGTGATCATGACTTATGATTACTGAATATGCAGGCCTTCATTAGCACTGAATCCCTGTAAAAATTAAAGTACTAAAACATTTATGCAAGTGTTCATAGTTATTCGTGTATACATACATGAGAAACAAATATCCATGCAAAAGTGAATTTGTATGAGATGTTCACATACAAGTCATGTTGAAGGTGATCAGTTTCTCAACTCTCAAAATGCATGAGCTTGTTTAGAAATGGTTGCCAGAGCCATAGTTTTTGAAATTCCAAGACTGACATTCAAATGTACACTTTCCGTGACCAAATGAATGCACAATTTGTCCTGATAATGGCTTCCAAACTCCCATCACAGCCATCCTCTCCGCCCATTTATTACATGAATTTATCGTGAATGTAAAGTGCAGAATGGATTGATCTCATAGTACGGCTCGGATCTTATAGAATCGGCTTTT
>JAKSDK010001467.1 GCA_022360095.1 Phycisphaerales bacterium | reverse complement strand
CTTCAATTCCAAAAGAGTAAGAAAGAGAGAGAAATATGCAAATTGGAAATGGATGTTAAGAAATATTTTTTGTTGCTGTTCTTATCTAAGTAACGATGACATAATATCTTAGAGCGGCAAGGTCTGAAAACGAGTGTGAAAATTGACTTTTTTTGTCTGAAATAACCCCACCAAGAATTCCCAGCAGTATACCTCCCCTGGCGTTATAGAAGGGGAGCCACTCAAGTTTGTGCGGGTATATGCCATAACTCCAAATTTAAACCCCGTTTAAGAAAGATTTGCTCTTGAAGTAAGAAAAAGGAAAATTTTGGATAGACCTGCCGTGGTATTTACTTCGCTACTGGTACTGTGAACCTTTCATGCTTTTGAAAGATTGATACCTCGTTTAGTTGGAAACGTCCCCCCTCGGTTGGCCGGCATGTACCCACCCCGTATTTGGGGAAACACCCCTCTAGAGAGCAAATAATTCTGCGAGAAAAAGTGATGTAGTGAGGACGAGAGTGTTGCATCGCAAGGGGCGACTCAGAGGCAAAGCGTGAACTGGCCGCAGTGAACACAAGCTTGTGAGCTTGGACTCTTGGGATTACGTAAGAGCAGACGAATTAAGGGTTAGGCTAAAGGCATAAAAAAGCACGAGTTGCTTCTCGGTTGTATCTTATCAAAGTTTTAAGACCGAATCCACCAGGAAATTGAGTAATTTAAATTTTCAGTGGACAAAAACCTTGCACCAGAATAATTTAAAGAATACTGCATTCCTTTTTACATTTTTCATGGGCTAAGGATGCATCTGTAATAACACCAAAGAAATTTTCTCATGGGTGCCCGAGAAAATGATTGTCAAATTTCACAAAGGCTGTGAAAACACAGGAAAAATGAAATTTGACGTTCCTTTTCTCGGGCTCCCATAAGAAATTTTCTTTGGTGTTATTACTGGTGACTAATTACATTCTTTAACCCTTGAAAAATGTTAAAAAGAATGCAATATACTTTAAATTATTCTTGTACAAGGTTTTTGTCCACTGAAAGTTAAAATTTAGTGGTGTAACGAATTAGGCCCGGTTCAGACGCCGTTCCACTCATGTGCCGAACCTAACTGATGACTTAAGTACAGCAAAAGAGCGGCGTCTG
>JAKSDK010000038.1 GCA_022360095.1 Phycisphaerales bacterium | reverse complement strand
GTAGCAGAATCAGAGGAATTCTTAAACCAAAAGGCGGAAGAGGTTGAGAAGTGGATTTCAAATGACGAGATTCGTTTAGCAGCTGAAGAAGACGTCCTCAGAATCATACTAAATTGGATCGAGCACGACAAAAGCGAGCGAAAAAGAAAGTTCAAAATGCTTTTTGGGCAAGTTAGACTAGTTTTACTATCGCGTGACTCTTTGCTGACTGTCGTTACGCATGAACTGGTTCGAGAAGACCCTGATTGTTTGACGAAAGTATTGGACGCCATAGATGTAGTTCGTACCGCAAGCGAGGATACTAAAAATGAGTCACCAAGAAAAAGGCTTGAGACACACGCTGTTGTGGTCGGCGGAGGGCGTCATTTTTTCTGTTACCTTCCAGAGAAAGACTCTTGGAAAACTTTGTCCTATCTCACAGAGCAGCGAAATAACATCCGCCTGAACACGACGATGATAAACTTTCATGACCAGTTGTATACCTTTCATGGCTATCAATTTCAAAGATATGACCCTGTTTTTAACATTTGGACGACCTTGGACATAGATAGTTCCTATAGTATAGAATATGTGGGTGTTTGTAGAGGACAAATCTATGCCATACACATTGATAATAGTAAATCTACCGGTGAAACATCCACTGTGAAAAACTTTAATGTGGAATCGTACTCATGGCAGACTGTTCACTCCTCCAATTTGGGCTGCAGGTATAACTCTTGTATTGTTGCAGCTGGGAACTGTCTTTATGTTTTAGGTGGAAGAGCATTAGAGCATTTGACAACGAGAAAGGATTCAATCCCAGAGTATGTCACAGTGTCTGAAAGATTCGACACTATTGGACATCAGTGGGAGCAAATTGCAGATATGCAGCATGAAAGGGGCTATGCATTTGGTGTAGCTTTTCGTGGCCAAATTTTCGTCGCAGGAGGGAAGGACAGGAGCGGACAAGTTCGTCGTAGTTGTGAGGTGTACAACATCTCCACGAATGAATGGCAGTTCATTGAAAGCTTAAATGTTGGACGTGTGTCTGGAAGCATGGTGAGTGTAAATGGAACAATTTATGTGCTAGGTGGTTCCGGTTATTTAGGACGGGATGAATACACAGTTGAAGTTTATGATCCAGTGGGGAACAAGTGGAACCAAAAGACAACCATACCGGTAGAAAGAATCCCTGAAGAACGTAGGTCAGCATTTAAAGGCTGTGCACTGAAACTCTCCAGAGGAGTCCTTGGTAAAATAAAATAGCTATGATAATTAGCTATGAAGAATTCAAGAAACATGTACTCAAGAGACACGAAATTACTCAGTGCACAATGAAAACTGTATTGGGGACCCTCATGGCAGGTGCACTTCTAACATGCACCACTGGCCCCAGCTGTTTAAACCTTGAATAACACTATCTACCAGGTGCCACATGTTCTAAAGTTGGATAAATCTCTAGCCAGTGAATAACGGAGTTGTCTTTCCTAATATTTTTCTGCTGGATAGTGGTTTATCCAATGGATATGTTGCAGTTCAATTTTATCCTTGGTTTAAATTTTAATTTCCTTTTTTGGGGGTATGGTAAAGTATGGTAATGAGTTTAAAACAAAGGGAAATAAAATTTAAACCAAGGATAAAATTG
>JAKSDK010000402.1 GCA_022360095.1 Phycisphaerales bacterium | reverse complement strand
CTATTTATAAAGTGAAATATTTCCAATAATTTGAAAGGACGTTTGATTGTAATGCAGCTTCCAGATGAAAGTGAAGGAGCTTGAAGTGGAAAAGGCATCAAAAATTGAACAAGTACAGAGGTGGGTAGCACACAATTTGTTGTGAAATTTAAGACTTTACTGTCATTTTAATAAAATAATGTTGTCTTCTATAAATAAGGTGTCCTTCCTTTATAGTCTGCAGACAGCAATAACAGCGTCCACAGAAAGCAGAAAACAAGTGCAAGAAGAAAGTCAAGAGAGACAGAAAAATCTAATCAACCTTCAGCATGATCTCAGTCAGGTTGGAATATAATAAATTTTGACAAAAATATGTTTTTAGCAGAGCTCTCTCTAGTGCGAAGCATGTGCAGTGGAGCAACATGGGTAAGAAAAAAGGGTAACCTATAGATCTCAGAAATTTTAGTTATCATGTGACCATCAGTCCATCCATTCATCCATATCATCCACCCCCTACATGTAAGATGATCCCAAGTGTCACATTTACTACACGCCTGGCCACCTACACTTTTAGAGAGAAAAAAAAAACACAGGCAAGTCTTTTTTCCACTACATTTTGATGTCTACGCTGGCATGGATATCACAGAAAGAGCTAGTGGGAGAGATAAAAAACAAATTAAAGAAAAACAATTTTGCTGGAAGAATAACATGAAAATTTAATAGCTGCAGCAGTGAGAAAATGAGAAATGCTAGTGGCCAGCAAGATGAAAAATGAGCAGCAGTGAAAAAAAGAAGGAGCAGGAACACAAGCAACAAAATTTTTTGTGAGGAAATACAACATTTTCTCCATGAAACATGTAACTAAGAAGTTTCATGTCTTGGTCATGCTGTATTACAAGAGAAGCTCGATATCTCTGTGACTGTAAACGAAATGACAATGAAATGATGCTCTTGTCAAAGTGCTACATTACGGAATTCCACCTATTAATCAGCGTCGTCCCATGACTATTTGCACGCTCACAAGGGATGCTGAGGCATGTTGCGTCCTTTGACTCTCTAACTGAAGTGTTAGCAT
>JAKSDK010001314.1 GCA_022360095.1 Phycisphaerales bacterium | reverse complement strand
ATTACTTAAACTCGTTGTCCTTTTCATTTTCTTTAACAGCACTAACAGAGACATGGCTTAATGAAAGTCATATCAGTGACGAAATTCAAATACCAGGCTATCGCTATATCATAGTAAATAGAAAACATAAAAAAGGTGGAGGCGTTAGCCTTTATATAAAAGATGATTTTGACTACAAAATAAGAAATGATTCTTTTATTAGGAATTGTAGTGAAGATATTGGAAACATTTTTATAGAAATACATGTAACAACTAACCAAGGCAAAAATATAATAGTGGGAGTAATCTATAGGCCACCCAGCAAATAAACTTGAGATTTTTGTGATTATATAAAAAATGTATTATCCAAGGTCGACAAAGAGTCAAAGATTAGTTATATTATGGGTGATTTTATTATAATTTAGACCTTCTAAAATTGTAAATAATTGTTCAAATCAGTTTTTAAATCATATGATGTCCTCATTGTTCTTACCTATGATTGATACACCTACACGAATTACCAAAAGCACTGCAACACTTATAGGACAATATATTTACCAATGATAGCTAGCTGCAGGTCAGCCGGATTGACTGTAAATACTTTGTTATATATAATAAATATACTTGAAATTTGAATCTTGAAACAGTGATAACAAAGGCACACATCTGAACGGAATACTCCTTAACGATTTATCTGAGCACTTACCTGTATTGTGTTCTCAATTCACTAAGATGAAGATTTATGAGCCTAGTGGCAAAAATGAATGCTATTTCACTAGGAGGATCAATAATGAATCTATTACTTCATTTAAAAGAGAGCTAGAAAAAACAAACTGGCTAGAGGTAATCAATTCAAATGATTGTGAAGAATCTTATAAATTATTCATGAAAACCTTTCAAGAGGTATATAATAACTCATTCCCATTAAAAAAGCTAACAGTGAAAAGAAAGGAGAATGAAAGCGAATCCTTGGATTAGCAAGGGTATTTTCAAGTCATCTAAGCATGAATTTAAACTTTACGAAAACTTTATTAAAAATCCGAGTAAAGAAAATGAGGAAAAATATAAAACCAACAGAAACAAGCCGATAATCATCTGGTAAGAAGGCGAAGAAGAACTTTTACAATAAGAAATTAAATTTAATGATTCTAAGAGTGATCGAAAGCAAACGTGCAAACATTGAATGAAATTTTAAGCAGGCATAAATACAAAACAGCTATACCTCAAAATTTTGTAAATAATGGTAAAGTAATCAGTAACCCTTCTTAAATTGCTAATCAATTTAATGAGTATTTTATCAATGTTGGACCGAGTCTTGCCAAAAAATTTAACGAAAGCTTAGCAAATTTCATGAACCATTTTATAGGTACCTATATGAATTCAATAATTCTAAATGAAATCACAATTAATGTGGTTGCAAAGGAAATAAGAAAGTTGAATCCAAAAAAGGGTTTTGGCGTTGACGGGTTGAGTCCAATGGTGTTTCAATGTATTGCAAATTATATAAGTGAGCCGTTAACCCACATATTCAATTTAAGTTTTAGTACCGGGAAGATGCCTCATGAACTAAAAGTCTCACTAGTAATACCGGTCTACAAAGCTACAAAAAGGTTGACCATATTCTATGAGTATGGGGCTCTGTTAAAAACCCCCGAGTAAAAAACCTGCCAAGTTAGTTACCCAAGTTAGCCTAAACAGGTTCTTAAATAAATGGCAATTTGGTCAAATGCAGGCTATTTAGCTTGTTAAATAGCTTATTAGTTTCCGGAAAACAAAACAAAATGTTTATATAAAAATATTAATCATTGCATAAAATCTGCAT
>JAKSDK010001248.1 GCA_022360095.1 Phycisphaerales bacterium | reverse complement strand
TGTAAATCAGAGTTAAAACTTTTGTTTGTAAAATAATCAGCTTATTCGGCTATGTAAGGTAGGTTTGACAGAGCCCTAAAGTTTCACCAAAATCGCACCACTCCCGACGGCAAACGGGCCAGTTTTAGGTGACCGAGAAAATCTTTCTGTAAAATAGAGAAAAAATTGAGTTGGTCCAAATAAATCTGATATTTCTTCATGGGATTGGATAGTTATCTTCCACTGAAAAAATCAGGGCAATCTGTGATAGACCGAAATTTGCCTTATCGGTTCTTACACGGACAGCCTCTTAAGTGTCTAAAGAACAGTGCAGGCTACCACCTCTGCAAATGTCAGCTAATGTGTCGACCGATGCCTTGAGCTAAAACTAGCCCAATATGGTGTAAAGGGCCAAGGCCTTCAACTCAGCTACCACATAAGCCAGCGTGTCGACTAGTGGCTCAGCCTGCACATCACCGAGTATGTCAAGTCTGTCCGCTTTTATCTGATCCATCGCATAGGCGATGCCTTGCACAATGGCCACTGCGACGCAAAATTTCTTGCTTTCCATTGCAGCTAGCGTGTTAGCCAGCGCGCTGAGCAGTGCCTCGTCCATGTCTTTGACCTCTTTTTTCATAGCTTGAGATGTCGGCATTATTCTCACTCCTGCCTCTGGTAGCGTGTAAGCAAATTTTTTGACCAGTGACTCGGCTCCACATGGCCTAATGTGTCGCTAACTGTCTAAGCCATTAATCCTGCTACCCTGTCAGCCACCGTCTTGCCCAACGCCTTAACCTGCACATCTCTCCGGGTGTCGCCGCATGTACGTTTTCCTTTTACCCTGCTAGCATAAAAGCAAGCACCTCGAGCAGCGCTAAGGCTTTTACATCACAAAGTGTGTCTGCAGGTCTCTCAACCTGCACTTCACCTAACGTGTGAGCCACGCTGTCTAAAAATGCCTAGGAAAACAGACGACCAAGTGTGTAGGCAAGTGTCTCGGCCTTTATCTTCTGTACCTTGTAAGCCAGTGTGTTAAACAGTGTCTTAGCGTGCAACTGTTTCACAGTCGGCGAGTGTCTCGGCCTTTATTTATGCTAACATGACAACCACCGTGTTGACTACTGCCCCGGCCTAAACCTAAGTTAGAATGTAAGGTAGTGTATCGAGCAAGTGCATGGTTTTCACTTCGCTCTGTGTGACGCCAATTGTTTCGGCATGCAGCTATTGCTGGCATGTCATGCAGCAGCTCGACCAGCGTCTCAGCCTTCATATTACTCAGTGTCTCGTAGAGGTTTTCAGCCTCTACCTTTCCCACCGTGCTAGCCAGAGCAAAAAGTGGTGCTTCCGCTTTCACATCGGCTGGTGTTGTCGCCAAGTGTCTCGGCCTGCACGTCTGCTACCGTGTCAACCACAGCATCAAATCTGCTTGCCCTATTTTAACGGCCATTGTGTTTGCTAGTGTTTTAAGCTCTACGTCTAGTAGCGTGTAAGTATGTTGGTAACACTTTTAGCCTGTACTTGCGAAAACGTGTGAGCCAGCGAATCAATTAGTGCCTCTGCCTTTACCTCTGCTAGCATCTCTCAGCAAGAGTGTTTGGCTATTCCTCAGTCCGCATATTCCGCAGTTTCCGCCTCTGCCTCTGCTAGGCTTTAATGCATCGTAATGACAAGTGCCTCGCCCTCTAAATCACCCACTTTCTCGCAAATCGTTTTCGACGTTAATCTCTTCTAGCATGTCGGCCAGCGCGTGGAGCAGTTCCTCGGCCTCCACTTTGCACTATCTTGCTCAAATTTTCGGCCTATATTTTTTGCAACTGTGTCCCTTAGCGTTTTGACAACTGGCTTGGCCTCCATATCACTTAGTGTCTTAGCTTCCTCTTCGTTTAGTGTGTCTTCAACTTGCTAGGCGACCACATCTGCAGGAGTGTCAACTACCTTTTCAACGGGTGCATTGGGCTTTACATCGGTTAGTCTGTTCTTAATTTTTTTTGTTACTACCTCTGCTAATGCAAAAGCAGGCCTGTCGGCCAGTGCCTTGTGCGCAACATCACTTATGGTTTTTCTACCTTTCTGGCCCTTAATCTCTGCTCTCTGCTAGCATAGAATTTAGTGTTACGACGGGTGATGCGGCCTTCAGATCTGTCAGTATCTCACCAACTTTCGCAGCCTTTATCTCTTCTAGCCTGTCGACCAGCCTCTTGGCCAATGCCTCAGCCTTTACATCGCCCAGTATATCACCAAGTTTTTAAGCCTTCTCATCTGCAATCCAAGTGTTCCAGTGTTTTAAAACTCTCTTTGCTTCCTCCTTTACTAGTATGGCAACCAACGTTTAAAGTAGTAATGCGCTCTTCACATTGGTGAATGTCTCTTAACTTTCACGGCGTTTACCTCTGCTAGCCTGTCAACCTGCATATAGACCAATGCCTTTGCGAGAACATTATATAGTGTGTTGCCCGGTGTTTCGGCTTTCATCTTTTGCTAGCGTGTGATTCAGCGCCTCGATCAGTGTCTCGGTCTTTATATCATTTAGTGTCTGCTAG
>JAKSDK010001192.1 GCA_022360095.1 Phycisphaerales bacterium | reverse complement strand
TGTTGCAGCACTACGACATGAAACTTCCTAATTTCACAAGCCCACTTTATTGAGTAGGTGAACACAACAAAAAAATTGTTGCTTTCTTTTTCTAAACTTGACGATATATACGATCCCAAACAAAATTTCGCCAAGATTTGGCAAAATTAAATGAAACTGAATAAGATCGGTGAAGTCTGAAATAGTGCAAATAGACTATTAATATTAAGTGACTTTATCGGTTTGTTGTCATCCAAAAATTTTGCTACCATGGCAACGTGACATAACGACTTCTCGCTATTAAGGATCTTCAAATCTTAAACTTGAATGTACAATGTAAAAGCAAATGACAAATTGCTGCACTGTACATCTCAGTAAGGACCTTACAACAATGGCGACACTTTAATGACGATGATGATGACAATGATGATGAACTTTATTTACATGCCAAGAGTATTTAGCTAATGAAGCTAATTGGGGACACTAGATATAAATATTTAAAAACTGAAAATTATATTTATATATATAGCTAAAATTAATAATTTACAGTAAAACTATGACAACCTAGGAACTACGCACTTAATGTCATTAATCATTAATATAACAATGAGTGAAAGCTTTCATGAAAGGCTAGTCTGAAAACGTCACTAAAAACACACTTCACTTCCTTTCAATTTTTTTTTTTTTTTTTTCCATGTCACCCATTTACCTAGAAGAAGGGAAATTAGGTTGGAGCTGAAAGGAGAGGACTGTGTCTTAAAAGATTTGGTCATTGTGAAGGGACAGCTAAGAAAATTGCAAAAAAGCATGATGCACATGCAGTTGTTGTCTTGCTTCATAAGCCTTAAATTGCCATTACCATCATAGTTTTGTAAAGTCTCTAATAGCTACACTATACAATCATGTATTTTAATGAAGATGAAAGTAAAGTACAGTTCTTCTTAACTTACGTCTGTACAACAGCGTTGCTTAGCATACTTGTGACTCTGACAGTCTTGTCCATTCCAGCTGTCAGCAGTAAGCCATCACCACGGCAACTGAATGCTACATCACGCAAAGGCTTCTGGTGAATACGCACAAACTCACAATGTTTGGAGTCCAAAGAGCTCACCTGAATTGGACAGAAATACGTGTATTTTCTTGAAAATTTGCTCCAGTCAGTAAAAATTACTTGACTGCAGCATAAAGTACGTTACAAAGCAAACCTTTATAATGCAGATATTGCAAACCTACAAATTTGAGAGAGACATAATGATATTTTTGGAGGCTAATATTTAACTTTACCTTTACAATGCCGTAGCCGGGAAAAAGATTGTTGGGTGACGGTTTTGATACCACCAACATGGCATGAT
>JAKSDK010000457.1 GCA_022360095.1 Phycisphaerales bacterium | reverse complement strand
GGCTACTGGAACGACCCGGAGAACACGGCAAAAGTGTTCCGTTCGCATCCGGACTATCCCGGAGAAACCCTGGTCTTCAGCGGCGACGACGTGGTCCGTGACGAAGAGGGATACCTGTATTTCGTGTCCCGTCGCGACGAGATGATGAAAACACGCGGTTTCCGCGTCAGCCCGACGGAAGTCGAGTCGGAAGTCGTCGGCCATCAGGCGATCGAGTCGGCAGTTGCGTTCGGTGTGGTCAACCTCGACGTCGGTGAAGACATCGTCTGCGCGTACACGACAAGCGACGGGCAAGCGCTCCCGGAGAAAAAGCTTCAGCAATACCTCAAAACCAAGTTACCGCGCCACATGGTGCCGGCCTACGTGGTCCACTTCGAGTCGTTTCCCCTTACGGGCAGCGGCGGAAAAATCGACCGGTCGTTCGTCAAAGACGCCACCCGCAAGATCCTCAGCGTGGATGACGCACCGCGCGATCCCCGAGTCAGTCCCGGGTAAGCGACGGCATTGTGAGTGCCCCTTGCAAAGGCCGCGTGGTCATCGGCGTGATCGGAGACGATATTCACGTCGTCGGCAATCGCATCATGCAGCTCGCGCTGGAAGAATCGGGCTTCAGGGTATTCAACATTCGCACCCGAAACCGACCGCATCATTTCACCGAAGCCGCCCTCGAAGTGAACGCCGATGCGGTCTTCGTGTCATCGCTCAACGGCGAAGGGGAATACTGGTGCGCAAACTTCAGGCAGCCCTACGCCGAACTCGGCATGGCGGGTATCCTGCTGTACGTCGGTGGCAACCTGGTCGTGGGAAAACGTTCTCAGGCAGACGTTTGCGATCTGTTCCGGCGCTATGGTTTCGATCGCGTTTATCATCAAATCCCGGACATCGGCCGGGCAATCTCGGACCTCGAACAGGATCTGTTAAATGGCAGCTCCCTCTCCAGATGCTAAGCTGAGCCGGATCGACGAACACCGCGATCGCGTGTTGTCCCAACCGTGGGCCAAGGACATCGATCGATCGGAGGTCGAGACCTATCTGCAGTCCCTGCGGCCGGAGCGCTTCGCGTCCGTCCTATACCGGGCAGAACACACGCGGCCTTACATCCAGCCGCGCGGCGGATTCCCGTTGTTCGACGACCAAAAACGCCTGTCGAACAGCCTCAGCGAGGCCGGGGCCGATTTTATCCCGCTGACGGTGGACAGCTACACGCGCCACAACGACTACGATACGGCGTCGCAACTTCTGCAACGCAG
>JAKSDK010000331.1 GCA_022360095.1 Phycisphaerales bacterium | reverse complement strand
CGTTTGATGCATTTTTTCATAAGTTCCACCATTCCTTGTGGATAGTCCCTTTTTCCAACTTTACAAGGGTCTTCTCCTCTCCATTTGTTTTCCATGAGAGCAAGGAAAGCTTGCTCCTCTGACACTGACCTGTAGGGTTTCTTCTGTGTCACAACTTCATACATCATCACCCCGAAACTGAAAACGTCCGATTTGGTGGTCAGAGGCTTGTTTTCGTAGCTCTCCGGGGCAACCCATTGTGCAGTTCCTACACCTGTTGTAATAGATTTGCTTCTGCTTTCCTTCATTGCTGTAGTTTGCCCAAAATCACTGATTTTCACAAGGAAGCCCTCAGGCTGCAGGTTAAAGACGAGGAAGTTCTGAGGTTTCACATCTGAATGAACCAGAGGAGGATCCTGGGAGTGCAAGAACTTCAGCCCTAAGGCTGCCTGCTGGAGGAGATTCAGCTTGGTTGCCCAGTTAAGCCCATCTTTGCCATGACAAAACCTGTGCAAGTCAGTATCTGCCAGCTCCATTACCAGCCACCCTGTGAAAGTGGCTGCAAGAAGCCGCACAACGTTTTCATGCCTCAGCGATGCCTGTACTGTAGCCTCCTTGTAAAGACTGGCAAGCTGTTGAATTGTAACGCCACCTGGCTTTGGTGACTTGACAGCCACTTTACCAGGAACCCTACCAGGCCAATCAGCTTCATGCACAATGCCCCATCCACCTGAGCCTCGTCTCTGTGTCCTTACCAGTGCACTGGCATCGATCATCTCCAAGGATGTCTTCACATTGGTCTCATTTTCTACCTTTACTTGCCTCAGTCGTTCATCATCAGAATCCTTGATGTTGCCATAAAGGATGTAATCCAGAAGCTTATCCAGCTCCTGCTCATCTTCTTCCACCCAGACTTCAGGTACCCTGTCATCAACTGCCGACTCCATATTCCACTCCTGAAGGACCCCGTTCAGCACTGAACATATCCCTTCCACCCCTGATTGTGCACGGCTAGTTGGGTAGAAGTTCCTG
>JAKSDK010001241.1 GCA_022360095.1 Phycisphaerales bacterium | reverse complement strand
CGATCCTTCTCATCGCATCCGTGGTTTACAATTCCGCATTTCCTCCCCAAAGCCCCGGGCAGGCCTGCCCGGGGCTTTCTTCGTATTTGCGTCGTTCTTTTTTTCGCGCGCACGTTCTCCGTTCTCGCCGTGCGCGATTCACGATTCACACATCGTCGTTTATGGATCGGGAGGCTGACGCCGACACGGCGCAAGAAACACGGACGCCACCCGATGCGCTAGAGTCGCAGTGGACCGTCAAGTTCACTCTGCGCGACTCGGCGCACCGGGCAGCGTCCGCATGATAATGGCGGACACGCGCCCGGGCGAGGAGCGCTCGACGCAGAGTGAAACACCCAAATGGGTTTGACGGTCAACACTGCCGAAGCGCAAATCGATTTTCTGGGTTAAACGGGCTCCATAGCCCGCTTACCACTCAGGAATTAGTATGAACTATAGAATGGGAGTTGTCTAGTAAAAAATACTCTGACAATAAGTTTTTATTTCTTCACAGAGTATGCCACGAATCGTAATCAAACTTCGAGAGGCTGTGCAAGCCTATAAACGCCGTACCGGCGAGAAGATGACTTACCAGATTCTCGCTGACAAAACGGGCATTGCGTACGCAACGCTCAATAACATGGGAAGTAACCCAAAATATAACGCGACGTTGTCGATTCTCACAAAAATTTGCACGGGACTTGAGACCACTCCGGACAAACTGCTTGAATATCTGCCGGAGGATCCTCCAGAACCTGAGCCAAACCCGAAGAAAACAAAAAAGAAGAAAAAGACGACGAAAAAAAGAAAGAAGAAGAAATCCTAAGGAATGCTTTGCATTGCAGTTATGCGATCTCTTTTCGTCAATTTGATCGGCATGCAACAATTAGGAATTGCCGACGGCGTCCGGATCGGCTAGATTCCCGTCGTTAGCGATCTTCAATGATTTATCCCCTTCCTGAGGATTTGCCCGCTCACGCGAGTACGCTCTCCCGACGAGGACAGGTTACTGAGGCTCGAATGATGGCCTGGTGCGTTTAAGAGCAGCACGTTGCTGTTCTGTTGCGCCGGGTAGGTAATGTGCGGTAATCACCGCAGAAACAGAGAGCCCGAGCATCCATTTCCGCTCACCTCAGCGACGCTCGCCCAACATCCATCTTTTCCATTTGACAAGAAGAGATGTTCCGGCCGTTCCACACGTGAAACGCGCGCCGTCGACCATGGCACATTGTGTCATTACGTCGGAGCAGCGTGCGTGCGGGGAAGGCAGGAAATGGCTTTGTCGGTCTCTCAAGGAGAATCATGATGGGTCGAAAATTGTATGTTGGAAATCTTAGCTACGACGTCAGCAGTCCGGACCTAGAGCAGTTGTTTGCGGGCCACGGCACCGTGGATCGTGTGGACTTGATCACGGATCGGGACACCGGCAGGGGTAAGGGCTTTGGGTTCGTTGAGATGAGCTCGAACGAAGAAGCCAAAGCCGCGATCGCGGCGCTGGATGGAAAGGAGCTGGGGGGCCGTGCGATAAAGGTGAATGAAGCCAAGCCGCGCGCCTCAGGTGGCGGCGGTGGACGCGGCGGGCGCTGGTAGGACTGTCGTGGCGGCGAACACACGGTACATGATTTTGCACAGGCGATCCGCGACAAAGGAGCTTGAAAATGCTTACCGTAACAGAAGCTGCTAGCGCGCATCTTGAGAAGATGCTCAAGCAAAAGGAGGTGCCGGAAGGTACCGCTGTTCGCTTCGTAGACGATGGAGATGGTGTTGTCTTACGGCAGGACACCCAGCGCGACGGCGATGCAGCCTTTCAACACAATGGCCGAACGGTCCTGCTGCTGGACGCCAGGATGTCGGAGCTGCTCGCCAAGGACACGCTGGATCTCAAGGATTCGGAGTTGACGCTACGACGTCCGAAGGAAGGTGAGTAGTTTCGGCGATGACGCCCGATGAGAAAACACAGTTGCTCGCGCTGCTTGAACACCAGGACAAGTGGTGCCGCGAGGCCGAGGCGCGGGACGCAGACGGCCACGCAGTGCGCTTCGATGACGACACTGCCGTTGCGTGGGATCTTACCGGCGCACTCTGTCGGCTGTTCGGTTGGCGACGCGCCTGTGAACTTTTCTCGCAGATGGAACGGCACATTGTTGGCAAACGAAGAACCTTAACCTGGTCGATGAGCGACATCGATATCGACGCGATGAAGTCGCTACTGGACTTCAACGACCGAGCCGACACCACGTTCGACGTGTTGCGCGAGCGAATCGAAGCGATGCCGGTTTGGAAAAGTCGCAGCAAAACGGATGAGGCTGAAAACTGATGAGTTGAACCGTTTCTTCCGGCAGCAGTCGGTGCAAGCCACGATGCTGCAAGTTTTCGTTTTAACATTATGGAGAATGCAATGGAGAGCATTACTCAGATCGAAAATTCGGCTACATCGGTTTCGGTCGGGCGAAAGATCGGTACCTTCGTTGGGGTCATCGCGCCCTTCGTCGGATTGCTCGTTGCAGGTTACGGTTTCTGGGGGTGGGGGTTCTCCTGGATCGATCTTGCCATCCTGCTTGTGATGTATACCGTGACGCTAATTGGAATCACGATCGGCTTTCATCGTCTATTCACGCATCGTTCGTTTGAAACCATTCGCCCCATTAAGTTCCTCTTGGCCGTGTTCGGTTCGATGGCGGTCCAGGGTCCCTTGCTTCGTTGGGTCGCAACGCACCGACGGCACCACCAACACAGCGATCAGGCTGACGATCCTCATTCGCCACATCGGTGTGGCGGCGGGCTTCTAGGCGTCTGTTCGGGCTGGTGGCATGCTCACATAGGCTGGATGTTCAAGTCGGACGCACCTGGTTTGGAGCGGTACGTACGCGACCTGAAGAAGGACGGAGTTCTCCGGCACGTCAGTCGTCTATTCGGCCTGTGGGTCGCTCTTGGCCTCGTGATACCAGCCGTTGTCGGAGGCCTTATGACAGGTACTTGGCTGGGAGCCCTCCTCGGCTTCTTGTGGGGCGGTCTGGTTCGCGTGTTCCTGGTGCACCACGTCACATGGAGCATCAATTCAATTTGCCATTTGTGGGGCACGCGCCCGTTTCAAAGCCGCGACGAAAGCCGAAACAATGTCGTCTGCGGCCTACTAGCCTTTGGAGAAGGCTGGCACAACAACCACCATGCCTTCCCAACATCCGCTCGGCACGGCCTTCGCTGGTGGCAACTGGACCTGAGCTACCTCGTCATTTGCATGATGAAATGGCTAGGCCTAGCTTGGGATGTGCGTGTGCCGGCGCGAGAGAGAATCCGAGTCAAGCCTTCGTAGGGCATGCTGTTCTGCCGGAGTGCCCATCCTTGCTTCCGAGCAAGGTTGTGGAATCACGTCCTTTGATCACGGTCTCCCGCAGCGCTGTTCCGTCTTTTGATGTCCCGTGGGATTCCCCACCCTTCGCGCGGACGCACAAACGATCAGAGCCGCGCCCGTGAGGAAGCGGTGGGTATTCGTTGCAAAGGTCGCGCCCGAACCGAGTGTGATTCGCAGCCGTTCCGGGTCGGTCTCATGTCTCCATTCGACGATCCCTTTCCTTCGTGTGCCCACCCCTCCCTCACGGTCGGGGCTCTGATTGTGTTCTTCGATGGGTTCCACTTCCCAGGTTAGCCGCTGCGCGGCAAGGCCAGGCTGAAGGCCGAAACGCCGTTGGCGTAGGCAATGCTCGCAGTCGCCGATGGCTAGAAACCAGCGCTGGCATTTGCCTCCGTTCCGGACGCTTTGGCGTGTTTTTGGATCGCTTCAATCAAAGCGCGTCGATTTACGGGCTTGCTCAAGAAATCGGTGCATCCGATTCGCATGCACCGTTCACGATCCGTTTTCATGGCGTTGGCCGTCAGCGCGATGATCGGCTTCTCATAACCCTGGGACCGTAGTTCCGTCACCGCCTGGTAACCGTCCATCACCGGCATCTGCATGTCCATGACGACGGCGTCGAACGGATCGTCGGAACTCGCGGCATCCAGGGCCGCGTCAACTCCCTTTGCGCCGTTGTCCACAACGGTGACCCTTGCGCCGGCGTGTCCGAGGAAATACGATACGAGCCTTTGAATGTCCACACTGTCATCCACCAACAAGATGCGAAAAGGCAACTCCTTGCCACTGAACGTCGGGCGTTGCGCAGGCTCAAGCGTTTTGACGGCTAGATTGGGATTCTTGATCCTGCGCACATCTTTGAGCGGGCCGGTGGGGAGCGTTGCGCGAAAGACGGACCCCTTGCCGGGCGCGGATTCCAACAGCTCGACTTCCCCGCCCATCATTCGCGCTAACTGTCGGCTTATGATAAGCCCGAGCCCGGTTCCTCCGAATCGCCGCGTTGTAGAATCGTCCGCCTGGCTGAAGCCCCGAAATAATCTATGAGATTGAGATTCCGTCAGTCCGATGCCGGTGTCGATGACATCAAATTGGACAAGAGAATCATTTTCGTCATTAGGCGACCCTTGTGAATCGACGACTCGAACGATCATTCGCACTTCGCCGCGCTCGGTAAATTTGATGGCGTTGCTGACGAGATTGATCAGGATCTGCCGCAGGCGGATCGGATCCGAAACCATTGATTCCGGGATGTCGCTCTCAAACACAATGCGGAAAGCAACGGATTTTTCTTCAGCTTTGGTCAGCATGAGCGACTGCACATGCGCGAGCGCTTCAATGGGTGAACACGGTACCCTTTCGACCTGGAGCTTCTGCGCCTCGATCTTTGAGAGATCAAGAATGTCGTTAAGAAGAACGAGCAAGTAATCCCCGTTTCGCCGGATGGTATGAATCGCGTCGAGGCGGTTGGACGACGAGAGACCGACATCAAGCAGCTTTTCCGCATATCCAATGATGGCGGTCATGGGTGTGCGAAGTTCGTGGCTCATGTTGGCCAGGAACTTGTCTTTGGTTCTCGTTGCGGACTCCGCGTCGACCTTCGCCTTTTCCAGTTGCCGATTGATTTCCTCGATCGTGTCGTGGGCAACTTTGATGCGCAAGGCGGAGCGAATGCGCGCGGCGGCGATCGGCCATACGATCGGCTTGACGATATAATCCTGGGCACCGCAATCCAGACCTCGAATAATGTCCTCATCCGTGTCTTTCGCAGACACCAGAATAATCGGAATGTGTCCCAACTTGGAGTCGTTCTTGATTTCGCGACACACGTCCAAACCGCTGATGTCAGGCATTACAATATCCAGGAGAATAACATCCGGCTGCTCAGTGCGCACGGCTTCTAATGCCTGCTCTCCGTTATAGGCGGTCACGACCTCATATCCTTCGTCCGTCAAGTTGTATGCAAGCAACTTGACGTTATCCACCATGTCGTCAACGACCAGTACTCTAGCCATGTTATCCCCCACATCCATTCAAGGCCTGTTTGATCATCGTCACGAGCATGTGTTCGTCAATCGGCTTTGTCACGAGCGCCGTCACACCGGACGCGAGAATTTTCTCGCGTTCTCCCGCCACCGCGTGGGCCGTCAGCGCGATGATTGGGAGCGTTTCATGCTTTGGGTCCTGGCGAAGCAGCCTTGTCGCCTCATCACCGTTCATGCCAGGCAATGAGATATCCATCAAGACCACGTCGAATGTTTTTGCTTGCACTTGTGCCAGACCTTCTTCTGCCGTCGGAGCACATTCGAAGGCCCATCCTTCGTCCTCCAACAGCCAGGTCACAAGCTTCATGTTGTCGGGGTTGTCTTCAACCACGAGGATACGATGATTCATCGCGCTGCCTCCGCTGGAATCTCAGCATCGTTTCGAGGCGATGTAAGGATTGCGGTGTCAACGTTGTTCGACTCTGTTTCATCACCGGGCTCCGGCCTGTCGGTGTTCTCGACAAGTTCGGCCGTATCAACCAAAGGAAGCAGCACGATGAACTCGCTTCCCTTGCCGAATTCGCTTTCCACGTCGATCCGCCCGCCGTGCATCATGACGTATTTTGCGGTAATGACTAAGCCCAGTCCCGTCCCGCCGATTTTGCGTGTGGCGCTTTGATCAACCTGTGTGAATTTCTGGAACAGCCTGGCTTGGTCTTCCGGCTTGATTCCTACACCTGTATCCTTGACTACCAAGCGTGCAACCGGTCCCAGTTCTTCATCGGACGTGGTGCAGACCGAAACGCTGATGATCCCCTCGTCTGTGTATTTGATCGCGTTGGATACCAGGTTGGTGATGATTTGCCTGACCTTGGTTTGATCCGCGAAGATAGAAAACGGCTCCTCAACATCCGTCAATTTCATCTCCAATGGCTTGACGTCAAGCAGCGATTCAGTCTGCGCGACAACCTCGCGGACGCAGGATGCCAGATCGAATCGAGATTTTTCAAGGTCCATCTTGCCGGCTTCGATTTTCGACAGATCGAGAATATCGTTGATCAATCCAAGCAGATGTTTGGCGTTGCGGTCAACCGTCTGTAGTGCATCAAGATCGCGTTCCGAGAGTGATTCACAGAGTTTCTTGAGCAACCGATTGGTGAATCCGATGATGGAGTTCATCGGCGTTCGCAATTCGTGGGACATGTTTGCGAGGAATTCACTTTTCACATTGCTCGCCTGTTCCGCCTCCCGTTTGGCCTTCTTTAGCGCGACGGATCGCTCTCGAACATCATTCAACAGTTTCTCACGCTGTTGCTCGGTGGCGAAGTTGTGCATTCGCACTGCAAGTTGCTCCATGGCGGCTTCGATGAATTCTCTCACATCCTCTGACATTGGAGCGATATGGACCGTGATCAATGCTCCGATTCCCTGTCCGTGGAACACAATGGGCCATCCGACGATCTCATGCAGCGCAATGTCGCCAAGACCGATGTGTAGAACCAACCGTTCTGAATCGAATGGACCCTTGACACGGCGCATCGTGCATTCACGCATCACCTCCGCAGGTAGCCCATCCGCCACCAAAGGATCCGTCTGTAGCGTCGAATCAATTCCGACCGCGCATTTGGCAACGATGGCGGCGGATTCCTGTGCATAGATGGCGACAAAAGGAATTTCCGCCCTCTTCAGAATACATTCCAAGGCGGATCGGTAGATCTCTTCCGGCGTTGCGCGGTTTAAAGCCGACGCAAAATCTGCGGCTGCTTCGAGCTGATGTCTCGCAAACTCTAATTCAACCGTACGTGCCTGGAGCTTCACAGCACTTTCCCGAAGCGCTTCTTCCGCCTGTTTGCGTTCCGTGATGTCGCGAACGATGCCCGTGAAGATCCGCCGTCCGTCCTGTGAGGCTTCGCTGACCGCCAGCTCCATCGGGAAGGTCGAGCCGCCCCGACGCATGCCCACGACTTCCCGGCCGATACCGATGACTTTATTGTTGCCTGTGCTCAAGTAGTTTTTGAGATATGAATCATGCTGATCGCGATCGGGCGCCGGCATCAGCATGCGGACATTCTGCCCAACCAATTCCTCTTCGCCGTAGCCGAAAATGCGTCTGGCTGCCGGATTGATCGATTCGATCGTTCCGCGCTCATCGATCGTGATGATCGCGTCCACAATCGATTCAAAAACGGCGCGAGTCCGAGATTCGGATTCGCGCAGAGCCTTTTCCGCCTGTTTGCGTTCCGTGATGTCGCGGACGATGCCCGTGAAGATCCGCCGTCCGTCCTGCGAAGCTTCGCTGACCGACAGCTCCATAGGGAAAGTTGAGCCGTCCCGACGCATGCCCACGACTTCCCGGCCGATGCCGATGACTTTCTTGTCGCCCGTGTCCAAGTAATTCTTGAGGTACGAGTCATGTTGATCTCGATCCGGCGAGGGCATCAGCATTCGAACGTTCTGCCCCTCCAGTTCCTCATCGCTGTAGCCGAAGATGCGTCTGGCCGCCGGATTGATCGATTCGATCGTACCGCGTTCGTCGATCGTAATGATGGCATCAACGATTGATTCGAAGACCGCTCGAGTCCGGGACTCCGATTCTCGCAATGCAGCCTGGGCATCATTGTGACCTAGCACACGGACCGGTTGCTTGCCGACCCTGCTCCTGGTACGCAGTAACTCTTCGTTGGGCTTCAGTTGCTCGGTGTGAAGCCAACTGCGATAGCCCTGAAAAAACTCCGCCAAAAGAGCGACAGCAGGAATCACATAGGCAAGAGCCCTAAGCCCGTAGGCGATATTGAAGGACGCGTCATAAAGCTTGAATGATCCAAACGACATGTAGAGCTGAGCGGCGGCATGCGGGATCAACGAAAACATCAACGAGTATGCAAAGATCGTCCGGTGTCGTCGCACATAGCCTGGAAAAACGACGAAGCCGCAGATGGTGTATGGGATGAGGGCATAGAGATCATACGGCCGTTTGATCATCGCGTCTGGAAACAACGCCTGAGGCAGCGGCGTCGATGATGCGCACGCGCGGACGACGAGGTAGGACACGGCAACGAAACAAAGGCATGTACCGACGACAATGGCAGTGCATGTTCTTGTTGAAACGCGGGGCCACAGAACGACCATGCCGACACCAATCAACAGCATCATTCCGCTAGATATTCGAAAGATGGCCCACGCGATGGGGATTAGGTCACCAACGTGAGTGTTTACGATAGGGACCGCAAAGGTGTGGAATGCATCCGTGACTCCTGCGCAGGCCAACGCGACGCCAATGACGACGACAGAAGACTCCTTGGTCAAACGATACCGAACAAGGGTTAGGAGTGCGACGAGGGCAGCCGCGCACGCAGCCGTCCATTGCAACGCCGCATGAGCGAAGCTTCTCCGTAACACTTCGCCGTCCGTCTCAGTCGATTCAGAAAAACCAACCCCGAGGAGCAGCAACGGCAAAGCGCAAATTACGACTACGACGGCCGAGGACCGCCATGGACGAAACATAGCTGATGAGTCGGAATTAAAGCAATGAGCAGCGGATGTCGTGGTCGGCATTTGCGTTCGAACCCTCTCGTCACTAAGGCATCGATCGTGCCAAGATTTCTTGACGATGTCACAATCCGGCGATAAAGAGCACCGAAGTTTCTCTCTACCTTTATCCTGAGAAAGATTTCGGCCATGTTCGTCGAGTTTTGCGAAGACCCTGGACGATCCGCGTCGAACCCGCTGAGGTCATCAAAGAAGTACCGGCCCAAATTGCTTGTCGGAGATTCGACGAGATCGATTGAGGTTGAAGCTTGCTTGAACGACATGGCTATGGCAATGCCATGTTTAATGGCTCTTTTCGACCCGAAAGGAGCCATTGGTTATCAGACCCCGTGATTGGATTTTGGCCCCAGCTTGGAAGCCTAGTTTAGTGAGATCGGGATCCGACACATCAATTGCAACGTGATCGCTTAAACATGATGCTGCCAAACCATAGGCTTTTTGATGGCGGCGACACCAGCGGTCTGACTTCGTGCTATAGAATCAATACATCATCGTGTGGGTTGCGATGCCCGCCTTGTAAGTGCGGGCCCTTAGATGACGCCAGAGCAATATGGAGCATGGAATCGAATTCCTCGCGGCAACAAGGGAATCGATTCGAAGTGGCTACGGTTACTTTCAAGCCCTAGTAGACGTCTTCGACAGCGATATGCGAGTTGAGAAAACCGCGGTCGAATAGGGTTCCTGCCGCAGCCCGGCCCGACCTTGGTCGGAACAGCAAGCGGTTCTGTTGGAGTGTGTTCTCACTGGCTAAGGTATTCTTGATAGGCTCAGAATCTTGCTACCCGAAGTTTGTGGTGAAAGCACTGTCGAGAATTGAAGCTGCTTATTGTCTATGACTTCCTGTCCGCCAAGCCCATCGGGCTTGGGCTTGACATGTGTGCAACGATCGAGGCTCTTCGCTGTTTATCTTCTTAATAAAACAACGCGTCAACATTTGTATCCTATGCCTGTAACTTGCCGTTCCATTGTTAATTATGAAAAGCGCGCACTTTTTATGAGCGCAGGGTTTGATTTTTGCGTCTTACAAATTGAGGGCTGCATGCCTGTTCACGGTGATCGTCCGCCGAGATTGCTGTTTCGCTTCAAGACGTATTTGCAAGGAAAACCACGCATCTTATCGTGGGAAGGGAACGTCAGTGAGCCGCAAGATCCCATTGCTCATTACGATGTTCTTGATCCTCTTTCTCTTAGCGTTTGCGCCGCCAAACAGTCGAGATGTCGGGCAGATATCGAATGACACGGGAGCTCAATCCGCCCTCTTCGAGTGGCCGGAATCGGGGATAAGCAAGATCCTATTTGGATTGGCTGAGGGCTTAGCGCCCCCACGCATCGTTTCGGTATCTCCGAATCCGGCCGAATGGGTCGTCGCTCGCGGCGGACTGACAACCGTCAATGTCTATTTTGATACTAACGTCGAGGTGCCTGCCGGCGCAGTCTCGGCATACCAAGCAGGCACGTCGAGCATTCTGGAGACGACAGGGACGTATGACGAGGCGTCCCGTAGGCTGACGATTGAATTCTCACAACCTGTGGTGGATGCGCGAGTCGATCTTGTCATCGACTATTCGATTACGAGTCTTTCTGGTCTGGCACTCGATGGTGAAATTGCATCTCCTGAAGCCCCGGGGTTTCCAAGCGGCGATGGCGTAGAAGGCGGCCAGGCCGTGCTTCGGTTTCAAGTGCTGCAGGGGGATGCAAATCGTGACGGGCAAGTTACGCCGCTCGATGCTGCGTTGATTCTATCGGCCCTCGGGCGATGTACGGGTGATCCGGCCTTCAACATTCTCGCGGATGTTTCCGGCGACGGCTGTGTCAATGTAGCGGACATCCTGACCTATCGAGAGGCTGAAGGCCGAACGCTTCCAGTTTCCGACGGCGCAGGACCAATCGTGGTCAATCGCGTGCCAGCGGCCGGTGTGACGCTCAGGGCACTGTCCGCCCAAAACGTTGTTCTGGATTTTGATATTCCCATCTCTGCAGAGCGCCTGACGCCCTCGTTCCTTCATGTCGTTTCACCCAACGGCGCCGTTCAATCGGCCGCCGCAGCTGTGCTGAGCGGCAATACAGCATCGTTCACATTTGATCCGGCGTTGGGCCTGGACGGACCCTACGGACTACGCCTCACGAACGCACTCACCGACCTGGAGGGTGATTTTATTGATGCGAGCGCTATTTCATGGGAATTCACGCTTGATAAATCACCCGCGCGTATTCTCGAGACGTCTCCCGCGGATGGAGAGGACGGCGTCGCCGTTACTCGGGAGACGATCATTCGTTTTGATCACGCCCTGGAACCCAGTTCAATCGACGCAGCGGATATCATCGCCACGTTTGGCGGCGAGCAACTGGCGACAAGGATTCACGTCAATCCTTCCGGCGACGTCGTCACGCTGTTCTACGACGAGGTGTTGCCCGATAGCGCGCGTATCCGAGTGGCTGTCGACGGTGACGGACTTGCCGACGATCTCGGCAATCTCGTTGACGTCGACAGCGATGGTTTCGCCGGTGGCCAGAGCGTATTTGACTTCGATACGTTGACCTTGACGACGCTGGCGGGCACCGCCGTATGCGGGCGTGTATTCGCGTCAGAACTCAACGATGGTGGAACGAATGTCCCATTGGAGGGAGTTCGAATCACGGTTGATGGGGCCGAGGATGAATTGTTCGCCGTCACGGATGCACAAGGCAACTTCCGATTGGAGCCTGCGCCCGTTGGCCAATTTTTCGTTCACATTGACGGACGAACGGCAACAAATGTTGATATCGAGCCCGGCGCATATTTCCCGTTTGTTGGGAAGCCCTACACGTCAATCGCCGGCCAGGATGTCAATGTTGGCAACGTGTTTCTGCCGTTGATCGCACCAGACACGCTACAGACTGTTAGCGATTCGGAGGTCACGACGATTGCCTTTCCGCAATCCGTGCTCAATGAGAATCCGCAACTAGAGAGTGTTACGATCACCGTGCCTGCCGGATCCTTGTTCGCCGACGACGGCACGACGGGGGGGATGGTGGGCATCGCTCCCGTCGCGCCGGATCGACTTCCGGGACCACTTCCGCCCGGGCTTGAACTCCCCCTCGTGATTACGGTACAGACAGACGGGCCGACGAATTTCAATGACCCGGCACCCGTTAAGTTTCCGAATCTCCCCGATCCCACCACAGGGGAAACGTTGCCGCCGGGCGCAAAGAGCGCGCTCTGGAGCTTCGACCACGACCTCGGTCGTTGGGTTATTAATGGCCCGATGACCGTGAGTGAGGACGGGATGTTTGTCGAGACGGACCCGGGGATCGGGATTAGGGCACCGGGATGGCATGGGACGCAGGGGGGGACGCCTGGTGCCGGAACAACACGTCCCCCCGCGGAAGAGTGCCCTGACGATCTAATTCCGACATCCACAGCCCCGTGTTTGGGAAAGAGCCTAAGGGCCGCGGAGGGCCTGGTGAGTGCAATTCACTGTCCGGTGACGATCGTTTGCATCCTCGGAATCTCCCAGATTTGCCTCGAAGCTGCTATCAACTGTGCCATGACACCGTCAGATCTGCGCGATCGACTTCAAGAACGAAAGGACTGTCTCGACAAACTGGAACAATTCTATCGTTGCGTCAACGGCGGATTTCAATTTGCTGATCCTGTCCTAGCGCAATTAGAAGATGCAAAACAGTTGCTCGATCAGCTCGACGCGAGGTTCGAACAGCAGGAGTCGGATTGGATCGCGATGAGCACACTTGCCAGTGACATCGTTTCAATAGTTGGCGACCGCGAGATCAGCGAGCTTGAGGAGAGCGAAGTCGATCAAATTACTGCGATAGCCGCGTCGATTCAAAGTATCCTGGATGAATCGAACAGCGAACTCGAAATGACTTCGAATCTGAGCGACGAAGCGATAGACATGGTGGATGACCTTGAGGACCTTGTCTTTTCACCATCGTCAGGCGAGGCGAGCCAAAGCTTTCTCGTTCGCCTCAGCCGGGTCAACACTCCGGATGACACGCTACGTTTTCGCACGTCGGATTCCGGGACATTTCAGCAGCGGTTGCGACCAAATCGATACTATGAAATCCTGGCGTTCGACCCGCTATCGGGCACCTTCGGAGGATTCGTGTTCAAGTCTCGTGACTCAGGACAGAACACGACTCTTCCTGCCATCATCGTGGGTGCCGAGGCGTCGGAAGATACGGACGCCGACGGCCTGGACGACGTGGCTGAAGGAATCATCGGCACCGATCCGTCGGTTGCGGACACCGATCTCGACGGCATCCCCGACGGCGCTGAGATCCAGCAGGGAACCGACCCCCTCGACGGCCTGATCGTGCAAACAGGCATCGTTTCATCGGTAGGCACCGCCGGCAATGCCATTGATGTCTGCGCGATCGATAATCTCGTCACCGTGGCGCATGGCAGCCAGGGGGTTTCCGTATTCAATGCGTTCAACGGTATGGACCCGACGATTATCGCGCGCATCGACACACCGGGAATTGCGACGGCCGTGACGTGTGCTCGCGATCGCATCGCCGTTGCAGATGGTCCAACAGGGCTCGCGATTATCGACGTTGAGGATCCGCCCGCGGCCGCCATCGTGCATCAGATACCACAGCTCGTACTTGGCGGGGCTGCCAATGCGGTGGCTGCCGCGGGCGACATCGTGTACGTCGGAACCACAGCAGGGATGGTCGCCTCGATCGACTTGCGGACCGGCACAGTCCTTCAGCGACTGCCGCTCCCGTCATCCATACAGGATCTCGCGCTGGAGGCCGACACGCTTTACGCATTGACGGTCGGTCGACTTTATGCGATCGATGTGCGTAACGGTGCATTGACCCGTAGGGGCGACGCCGCATCACCGGGATCAACCGCAGGTGGACGAAGGCTTCGACTTTTTGTCGGCGGTGGTGTCGGTTTCGCGTCTCACCGTCGCGGCTACAACACCTTTGACCTCGCGGATGCTCCACAGCCTGTGCTTGTCTCAAACGGCCAGACAGGCCAGTTTGGTTGGAAGCAGATCGTATCGAATGGTTCCGGTCTAGGCATCGCTGCCGTAAGCCCGAACACCACGCTTGACGGGCCGCACCACGTGAGCCTGTATGATCTTTCAATGCCTCTGGATTCACAAATTCCGATTGAGTCGCGATTCATCACGACATTCGAAACACCGGGAGTGGCGATGGCCGTCTCCCTTTTCAACGGCCTCGCCTACGTCGCCGACTTGCAGGGCGGCCTCCAAGTCGTCAACTATCTCGCGTATGACGCGAACGGCCTGCCCCCGGTTGTCGAGTTAAGCGCGAGCTTCATGTTGGATCCCGCGATGGCGGAGGAAGGGCAATTCGCACGTCTGACCGCATCCGTCGAGGATGACGTTCAGGTGCGAAACGTCGAGTTCTATATCGACGGCGAACGCCGTGTAACGGATGGCGCGTTTCCATTCGAGTTGCGTTTCATTGTTCCGCTGCTGAGCGATCAGTCAACGTTCACGATGAGGGCCAGGGCGGTCGATACCGGCGGCAACGTCACGTGGACCGATGAGATCATCGTTACGATTTTGCCGGATGCAACACCGCCGCAGATCGTCAACGTGATTCCGCGGTCCGGTGGGTTTGTCGGAGGAGCGGCCGCCGTCGCCGCCTATTTCGACGAACCGATCGATGACGACACGATTGACGAATCACTCTCCCTGACTTACGCAGGCCCCGATGGGATCATCGATACGGACGACGATGTCGACGTGGCAGATGGCGTGCTTGTCTTGCGCGAAGACGACCAGGCATTGTTCCTGGAATTCTCGTCTGCGTTGACGCCTGGCGTGTATCGCGCGACAGTCAGCCCCTTAATTTCGGATTTGGCAGGCAACCTGTTAGGCGGAACGAATTCGTGGACATTTACCGTATTCGACGTCGCCGATGATGATGACAACGACTGTATTCCAAACGGACTGGAAATCAGCCTCGGCCTCGATCCGACGAATCCCGATTCCGATGGTGACGACATACCCGACGGTGAAGAGGACTTGGACGGCGACGGTCTCACGAATTGCGCCGAAGTCCTAGCGGGAACAGACCTCCTCTTGCAGGATTCCGACGGCGATGGAATCTCAGACGGTGCCGAGCTTGAGATTGGGACAGATCCTGTCAATGCGGACACGGATGGCGATGGCTATGTCGATTCGGAAGAATTGGAATTCAATTCGGACCCGCTTGACCCGTTCATCAACCCGTTCACGGACGGCAGTCTTGGCGACGCGTTGTCGGGCGTTCTGGCAATTCGGAACTTGACGGATCCGCGGCTCGGCGTCGGCGATACGACAACGCTTCAAATCGCCGTTCTCAACGACATCGATCCCCAGCAATCTTTCGGGGAGTCGATCGGCGTCGCCGCCACGGTCGGCAATACGATCGATCCGCAGCTCTTTGTCGGAGACGCGTTGGGCCTTACAACCGCGCTCTCGAACCAAGTCGATCCGACACTTGCGGAGGGAGATTTCGTGGGACCGCCGGCGTCGCTGCAGAATCTCGCGTTACCCGATCCGAACTTGCCGTTTCTGGAGGCCAACAGTGCCCCTGTCGTTGTGGAGAATTCGACCATGGAGCCATGACGTTCGACGCTGAAGAGCACCGAAATCGCGTGGCCTTTTCGTCAGGAGAATTGAAATGCGAAATCATGATTATTTACTGCCGGGAATTCTAGTTCTTGTCATGGCCTGTTCGACGGCGATGGCGCAGCCGACGTTCGACAGTCGCTCGGGCGGATCGGACGGCGCTCTTGATTTCACGGGCCAGTCGGGCGTGATCGATTTCGAACCGTTCACATTCAATCCACCGCTCGATCCGGATGGCGATCAGGTCTTCCACTTCACAACGATCACGATTCCCGCGGATGTGACGATTCGCATGCGCGCGGACAAGTTGCCGAACGGACCGGTCTATTGGTTGGCCACGGGCGACGTTATCATTGAGGGAACATTGGACCTGCGTGGTGAGCAGGGGTCTCCGCAGGGTCCCCGGGGGGCGGCATTGCCCGGGCCGGGTGGGTTCCCCGGTGGCGTTGGGCAGGGGACGAACTCTGCGGCAACTCGCGGCGGCGGCCCGGGCGGGGGCGACGCCAGCACTAATTCAGGCGTCGCCAGTGCGAGTCATGCGACGGGGGGCAGGGAATATGGAAACGTCTTTCTGACACCACTCATCGGCGGGTCCGGCGGAGGCGGCTACAATGGTGGGAGTTCGATTGTCGGCGGTGGCGCCGGCGGTGGAGCGATTCTCATTGCAAGCAATACAGTGATTCGCGTCGCCGGAACGGTAAGCGTACGCGCCGGTGGCAGCGGCTTCAATGGCGGCCAGATTTCAGGTCATGGAAGTGGCGGCGCGATTCGTTTACTCGCACCATCCATCGAGGGGAGCGGCAGTCTCCTTGCCAGTTCAAGCTCAGTAGCCGGCCGAATTCGTATGGAGAGCTTCTCGAATACGCATAGTGGTAACATTGAGGGGAGCTTTCGAATCGTGCGACTGGTCGAAAGCGTTCGCTTCCTCCCTGAAGATCGACCGCCCCTTGTGCGCGTGACGTCAATCGGTGGCGTTGCCGTTCCGAACAATCCCACAGGCAACATCTTCTCGCCGGACGTCACGATCGACTCCGCCGTACCGGTTGTCGTCGCAGTCGCCGCCGAGAAAATTCCGCTCGGCACTGAGCTCACACTCCAAATCTGGTCGGATACGGCAGGGCTTCAGACCGTCCAGACAACGCCGCTTGCGGGAACGCTCGAAGCGTCTACGGCTTCCGCAATGGTGACATTCGCGCCGGAAGCGAGTCGGATCTTTGTTCGAGCGCAATGGACGCCATGATACGTCACCATCGTGAACAGAATGAGATCGAAGGGGAACAATGGAGGGTCGCATGGCGACGCAAACAGAGGCACAGGAAGCACGTCGAGTCGCGTTTGCAAAGGCGAGTCGTGCTGTACATTGCATCATCGTTACGGGACTTGTGGTGCTCGCGCTGGGACACGCAGTGCATGCGGAGGTTGTGTCAGTCGAGAGTAAATCGCTCACAATCACACAAGGCCAGATCATTTCGATCATCTTCCGTCTTGATGAGAACACGACGCCATTACTCGGCTATTCGCTCGACATCGATGTTACTCCCGACATAAACGCCCTTGGCACGATCGAATCTGACCTTATGGCGACGAACTTTTTCGATTCGGAGAATCTGATTACCGCGGCAGGACTGGTGCGCGACCCGATCTTCAGCCAGATCGTGGACCCGGGCGACGGCGGCGTCTTCATCACGACCAATACCGCAGACTTATCGACAGTGATCGCGGTTTCCGGTGTGAACGACGCCCTTGCGGAAGTTGTCTTTCGAGCGCCGGAGGACGCACTCGGGAGATTCATCGTTGACCTTGGGCCCGCTAGTTTTCTTAGTGACGAGAATGTCAATGCCGTTTCATTCGATTACGACCCCGTAACCCTAAACGTTATTCCAGAACCGCAATCGTCGCTTCTTTGCTGCTTGGTGTTTGCGGCGATTGCCGCTCGACGACGTCCGTAACTCTGCGTTTGGAGGCTGGCAGGATGACGGAAGGGGGAGAGTGATACAGCGGTACCTGAATTCCGGCGTAGAAACGCATGATCTGCGCAGGAAAAGATGACACAAATAAAAGGGCTTATCCGGAAGTGATGGTGGACATCGTCGCCGTCAAACGAGATGACAGTATAGGGCTTGTTCCAAGATACGCGGCCTGGAGAAACTCGGCGGATATTTCAACGACCATGGCCGATTTGAGGAAGAAGTGCACATCACCCGATTGTTCAAAGAACTCGAGCAGCCGTTCGAACAAGCGAAACTCGTTCTGCACGCGCTCGGAAACAAAAAAGTTCAACCCGCGCCCGCCATTGACCTCAAGGAACGGCCCGTCCCCAAGAAAGGTGTCTTCGCCGAAGATGTCTACGGTTGCGATGTGGCGATCACGGCTCACGTCCACATCGCCGACAAATTCGAACAAACTTCCGCCGTCCTCGTCCAAGTCAAAAAACCCGAGGCTACCGAGAACGGCTTCCGTGACGCTTGGCGCATCGACGGGTCACAACTTAACGACGTTCCGAAGTTTTCGCAGACGGCGGTTTACGGGTTGATCATGCCCGAAGGCACGATCGGTGTCGTTCCGGCGCGCTACCTTGCTGGACTGCGCCGCGCCCGACCCGATCCGCCTGCGGTCATGACCGTGTCGCACGCACACATTCGTTCGGCGACGATTCCAGTTGCGCAATTCCTCGTCGAGTTGGTGTTGGGGTACGTCAGCTGAACGCAATCTCAGCGATGAGGAGTGGGAACAGTATTCCCAGGGAACTGCTTATCGCAAGACCTTCGAGGATCTTCCGTTACGCTGACAGCGCGCGGCGCGCGCATCAGCCGCGCGCCGCGAGGTCCCTTGGTTTCGCCCCAACGTGACACGAACTCGACACTTATAGCGCGTTCACATTTTGGTCTTGTATCAAACTGGATTTCGAAAAATAAAAACTTACGGCGATTAATTACGTCATTGCCTCATTTTTTTTCTGCGCGCCAGCTAGGAGAATGATGGCACTGGAAATCGTGCGCTGGCGCAGAAATAACGAATCACAGCACCACACACTTACGAGGAAATTGTCGCTGTTGCATAGGTAGACGCCGCAACCAATGATTGGAGTCTCGTCAAAGTCACACATCGACCGAGATTACCTGAGGATCACATCGCCGGAACCCGGAATGGGTGCCCATGTGACCGGAGCGCCATACAAGCCGACCGAGTTTTCATAGATCCCTCCTTCGATCCAGAGATTCCTGCCGGACGCGGGAATGAAATTCGCTTCGGGAAAGACGCGTCCCCATGGTGAACGCAAAGTACCATTTCCTAAAATGGGCAAACCCGAGGTGAAGATGTAGTAGCTTCGCCCAAAGCCGTACACGTTGCGCATGTCCTCTGCGTCATGCGTCCCGAACGAACTGTTGTTGCCGATGTCGTCCTGGAAGGGCTGGTGCGGTGGAAGTACGATGATTGTTTCCGTGTTGCCTGCCGGGCAGTTGGAGGAAATTGAAAAAAAGCACTGTCCGTAATGCATGATGGAGAGAAAATCATAGGGCGTATCCCAGCTATTGTCCGGCCAGCAGCATTGAATATTGAAATTATGTTCTGAACCATCCTGGATGTTGGCCTCCTGAATCAGCACAAAATCATCGCGATCGGGCCGCGATTGTTCATGCCAGAAGCCGACGGCATGCGCAAGTTCGTGAGCGGCGGTGTAGACAGAGTTATGACTGAAAATGTTGAGAATCTGCTCTCCGCCCACCATGCCGACAAAAGAGTTGTTCCTCGGGTCGGCATCGTTCCCGGAATTACGAATGTGCACATAGTTGGGCTGGCCGTATCGCGGCAGGAAGCGCACGTTCGCGTCCGCACCGTGATTCCATCTGTCCATGGCCGACAGGATGTTATTGCGCATCGAACTCGTCATGTTGACGTCGAATTGGAAATAGACGTTCCCTTCGGGCCACAACGTCGGTGTTGCTCCACGGGCCATCGCTGCGGGTGAAATCAGGATGTCGCCATGAAGTATTGTACCGTCCTGTGGCACCCCGTTGATCAGTTCCGGGCCGGTCCATTCCCCCGCAAAGCGCTCAAACGTATCAACTCTGATTTCGGCTGTTGGTTGTGTCGCATTCCAGGGCGGTTCGTCACCCGTGAGATTTCCTTGAGCAATCGCGACAATCGCGATCGTGAGGACGGCATATGGATAATGTCGATTATCATTCATGGTTCGCATTTTGGTTCTCCATCAAGGTGAATCCGAACCGGACTACTGAAGGTTAACGAGCACGAGGACCAGGCCGCGGCCATTTTCCAGCGATGACATCGCCTTGCCGATGATCGCGCCGGCCGCGCGATGATGATCGATGACTTTCATTGCATGTCCCGGAGTGTTGGAGGTCGTCAACATGTCGCCCGGGACAATTCCGCCGTTGGCATCTGCATCGACATAGCAGTAAACGCGTCCCGTCAACGCAACGGGATGTTCGCCATCGGCGATCGTTTCGGATTGCGAGAGGGTCATGCCGACGTTCACGCCGCCAGCGCCGCTGATGATTCCCGCGACGGTCTTGTCATGGGCCTTCGAGGCGACGCGCATTGTGCCGGGCTTGTCCGGGTCTATCGTCACGACCATTCCAGGCTCGACCTTCTCACCGCCGTTCACGTTGAACGGCTCAGCGATGTCGCTGCCGCCAAGGAGACGTAAGACTGGAAGAATCACTTCGTTCGAACCGTCGCCAGACTTGTGCAACTGCAAGGCACCACCCGTATTGATCGCGACCGACCACTGCCGGTTACGCACCGTATCATGGAGCACAACCGCAGCAGACCCCGGGAAGGAACCTGTGTTGGGACCATTAACGATCAGATAGCGGCTGGCAACAAAGGGATTCACGAAGTTCGGGGAGCCAACGCCGACATTGCCGCCACTGTAATAAGCATTGACACCGGAGGTTGACCAGATGCTGCTGCCGGTCCCGGAGGCGGCGGTCGTCTGAAGTGAGCCGTCCGGAAAGCGAAACCCACCGGAAAGAGACTGAACTTCACCATCGATATGCATGGCGCCTGTCCCAAACACGCGTACCCGTTGGGTACCGCCGGCATACAGGTCCAACTGATCATTAGGCGTCGCATCCAGCCCGGCCCCGAACCCGATTCCATCACTATTAAGTGAGAAGATTCCAAAGTTGTTATCCACGATAACGTGACCACCGTGCACATCGAGCCCTGAGTTGGGAATGGGCGTGATGTCACCGTTGATGGCGACACGACCGGTGTCATCGACGAGAATGCCTCGCGTCTGTAGCGCGTAAGGCGCGGCCGTGAGCGGCTGCCGGGGATTGAGTATTGTATACCCCCCGCTGCCTGCCGGGTGACGGACCGCTACCTCCAACCATCGCGCGTCCCCATTAAAGGCTGCGGGGCCGAAGTCGAGGGCGACGGTAAAGAGGCCCTCCTCAACCGAGACCGCACTCATCGACTGGGTGACGCCGATCATGTTCCCGGCCGAGTCCGCATCCCATAGCGTGAACTCGATGTCTGCAGTGCCGTTCAACGGTTGGTCGAGAAACTTCAGTCGTCCCTGATAAGTGAACTCACTTCCCAAAGGCACCTGCGCGAAGGCGGCAGAAATCGTCACCATCAAAGCCGTGACAGCAAATTGTCTTTGAATTGTGTTCATAACATTTCCTTCTGTGAATCATTTGTTGTTTTGTTAACAGTTTTCGTCTGACAACAACATTTCTGTAAATAACTCGAGGTCACCGAGACCTGAGCTCGCGTCGCCGTCGAGATCGGCGCACCCGCATCTCTGACCCGACAGGAGGCATTGAATAAATGACTCGATGTCGAGACCGTTGACGGCTCCATCGAAATTGATGTCACCCGGGCAACCGCAGCCGATGGCGGCGACGGCCATGAAACCTCCGAAGAGTTCGTAGTCACCGCCCGTCATGAGTCCCGCATCGTGTTGACCGATAGAGCCGATCAGTGCAAATTTGTTGCCGCTGCTCTCACCACCGCCGATGCTGTACCAGTTGATCCGGTAGTCGTCGGCAACCGACACGGCACTGGTCATGGCCGGTGTTGTGAGGATGCCTATTAGCAAGAGAAATTTCCGCTTCTTCATCTCAAAGACCTTTTTTAGGTGACACCCGGCCTTGTTATAATGGAGCCACCGACGGAGGCCGGTCCGTCGCACAGCTCACCACTCATGAAGCAGTGCGTCGCGTCTCGGCAACAGGGACCATGAGTCGGCGATTTTTTTTCGGGAAGTCAAAATGAGCGGAGAAAAAGCCGGTGAAGTCACGCGGCTCTTGAAAGCAATCGATGCCGGTGGCGCTAAGTCTTCTGAAGAATTGTTACCGTTGGTCTATGACGAACTACGAAAACTCGCGGCTTCGCAGATGGCCCGTGAGAAACCGGGGCAAACTCTGCAACCCACCGCCTTGGTTCATGAGGCCTATCTCCGGCTCGTCGGCAACCACGACACCCATTGGGAAGGCCGAGGTCACTTTTTCGGAGCAGCCGCCCGGGCGATGCGGAGGGTCCTCGTCGAGCAGGCCCGTAAACGTGGCCGCCTTAAGCGGGGCGGTGATCTTCAACGTTTCCCCCTCCACGACGTTGTGGACGGAAAAAGTGTCAACGACGTGGATTTCGTGGTCCTTGATGAGGCCTTACGGCGCATGGAAATGGAAGACGAGCGCATGGCACGCGTTGTCATGCTCAGGTTTTTCGCTGGATTGAGCGTTGAGGATACAGCCGAAATCATGGGCGCCTCTCCGATGACCGTCAAGCGTGAATGGTCCTGCGCCAAGGCCTGGCTCTACGATGAACTGCATACGGATTAAGCGCCCTCGGTGAGATCGAAGCATTACGGCGTCGCACGCAATCGATGTGTCACGTCATTGAGAAATTCTGATTCTGACCGCCATCGGAGTCATTCATTGGTCAAGGCAAATCTAAGTCGTATCAAAACGCTCTTTGCAGCCGCCCTGTCGAAGCCATCGGAGGAGCGCGAAACCTGGCTCCGCGCCGAATGCGGTGAGGACACGCCGCTGCTTCAAAAGCTCCTGCGCATGCTCGAAGCCCATGAGAACAAGAGCGATTTCCTCAAGGTCGCCCCCGTGACGCTCAAGGCGACTCCGACGATCGACGAAACACCTGATTCGATCGGCGATTACCGCATCATCCGACAAATCGGCGAAGGCGGCATGGGTGTCGTCTATCTGGCAGAGCAGTCGCGCCCCATCCGCCGTCGGGTCGCGCTCAAACTGATCAAACTCGGTATGGATACAAAGACGGTTGTCGCTCGCTTCAATGCGGAGCGACAGGCGCTCGCCTTGCTGGATCATCGAAATGTCGCCCGTGTTTTTGAAGCCGGTGCAATGGAAACCGGCCGGCCTTACTTCGTCATGGAGCACGTTGCGGGTGAACCGATTGCGAAATTCTGCGATGCGCACAGCCTGACGCTGGAAGCGCGGCTCGCACTTTTCATTCAGGTATGCAACGCAATTCAACACGCGCATCAAAAAGGAATCATTCATCGCGACATCAAGCCGTCCAATGTGCTGGTGATGCGCGAAGAAGGCGAACCGGTTCCCAAGGTGATCGACTTCGGCGTGGCAAAAGCCACGGAGCAGCGCCTGGCGGAGCAGACGATATTCACCGAACACGGAGTCATAATCGGAACGCCCGCCTACATGAGCCCAGAGCAGGCGGAGCTCACGGCGATCGACGTCGATGCGCGTACGGACGTTTATTCGCTCGGCGTTCTGCTCTACGAGATGATCGTCGGCGTTCTTCCGTTTGAAACCGAAGACTTATACCAGGCTGGCTACGCAGAAATACAACGTATCATTCGCGAAGTCGAACCTTCGAAGCCCAGCACGCGCTTCCAATCGCTCGGCGCCGAATCCGGAAGCATCTGCGAGGCGCGACGCATCGATCGAAAGACAATGCATCGATTGTTATCCGGCGATCTTGACTGGATCACGATGAAGGCTATCGACAAGGACCCCGCACGGCGCTACGCATCCGCATCGGAACTGGCGGCCGATATTCGACGGCACCTCGACGACGAACCGGTCATCGCGTCACCGCCGAGCGCCGCTTACAAGCTGAGGAAGTTCGTGCGGCGTCATCGTGGCAGCGTCATCATGGGCGCCGTTTTGTTTGTCACGCTGATCATGGGGGTCATCGGCACGTCCCTGGGCTGGGCCCGCGCTCGGAGTGCTGGCCTGCGAGCTGAGGCGGAGGCCGCCGAAGCGAAGTTGCAGGCGGAAATCGCCAGTGCCGTCAACGAATTCCTCAATAACGATCTACTTGCAGCGGTCGCACCCTCCGCCGAAAAGGGAAAGGGCCGTCATATCTCGATGCGAGATGTACTCGATGCGGCCGCTGAGGAGATCGAGGCCGCCACAGCGCCCGATGGTCGGTTTGACGGCAAGCCGCTCGTCGAAGCATCCATTCGGGAGACGCTGGGCGTGACGTATTACTCCCTTGGCGAATATGAATCAGCCGAACCACACTTGAAACGAGCATGCGAACTCTGGTCGGAAAACGTGGGTGCTGACAAACCACAATCCATCCAATCCGCGAACCATCTTGCGATTCTTTATAGTAGTCTCGGGCGTGAAAAGGAGGCTGAGCGGGTGTATCTCGAAGCGCTCGATGCAGCCTCACGACATCTGGGCCCCGAACATTCAATAACGCTTTTATCGAAAAACAATCTTGCCGCACTTTATGTCGAACAAAGCCGCAGTAGCGAAGCGTCAGATCTGTTTGCCGAAGTTTTTGCATTGCGTCGTCGCATTCTCGGGGATGAAAATCGCGATACAATAATAAGTGCCGGCAACCTCGCCTTGTCTTTGATACGCGAAAACAAGCTGGACGAGGCGGAAGCGCTGCTGACCGAGTGGCTTTCCGTAGCGCGTCGCACGCTGCCCGACGGTGATGCGCAAAAAACCTTCTTCTTGACGGGCCTCGGTGAAATCCTTGTACAAAAGGGGCGATTTCGGGAAGCCCGATCGCACTATACCGAGGCATTGAAGATCTGCCGAAACGTGTTCGGCGAGGACCATCCGGACACACTGGGATTGATGAACGACTTCGCGTTGCTCTGCCTTGAGGAAGGGAAATATGAGGTGGCGGCGGAGGCGTTCGACAAAATAGCGCGTATTGAGAAGCGCGTACTTGGCAAGACACACCTCAGTAGAATCAGAACAATGTCGAATCTCGCCAATGCATATATTGGACTGAACCGCCTCGATGAAGCGGAGCAGTTGCTAAAGGGTATCCTGGTCACCGCGGAACGTGAACACGGGGCGGAACACATCATCACCTTGCATGTCATGCATCTACTCGGTTGGGTCTATAATAAGAAAGGAAAACTCAACGAAGCGGAATCCACAAACACGCGACTCTATGAAATTCAAAGACGAGTGTTCGGCGATGAACATCCTCAAACTCTGCTCGTGATGGAAAGCCTGGCGCGGATGCAGTACTTGCAAGAGCACTATGCCGATTCAGAGGAAACCTACGTCAAACTTCTCGAAACGCTCCGGCGAACCCTCGGTCCCCATAATCCCGGGACGAGGAGAATCATGTTCAGCCTCGAAAAGGTCTATGACGCTCAAGGCAGGCTCGATTTGGCCCGGTCGCTTGCTGCCGAACGGTTGGCGATTGAAAAGGAACTCGCGTCAAGAGACGACGCGACGGCCGAGGAGAAGATCGCATGTGCAAAAGCACTACTCGAAGTCGTGCCGGCCGACTTGCGTGAACCTCATGCCGCGCTTGAACTGGCGGCCGAATCCTGCCGAATGACAAACCATGAAGTCGACACCTTATTGACTTATCTGGCACTGGCGCAATACAAGACTGGGGATGTGCAGGGAGCGATTGAAACACAACAGAAGGCGATTGCACTTCTTTCACCGGATGCACCGGACGAACAGCGCAACGCATACGAGCGCCAACTGGCGATGTATCAATCACAAGAATAGTCGCTGTCGGCGCCCCGCCTCCGCGAGACTCCCAGCCAGCCGCCGGTCCCTCCGAGTATCTTCTCATTGCCATATCTCTAGGTTCCCGGTTTGACGCTCGACGGAACAAACCAGGCGTTTGAATTGGCCGGTGAAGACCGCGGCGTCAGTCCGACTGGGTTCGACGACAACTTCGCGAGGACACCCTGCGCGTCGAGCCCGGCGTCACGGTCGATTTCGGCAACGGATTCGATAACTCGCCCGGTTCTATTTGCGAAGTGCTCTACGTTCGAATGCTCAGTCTTGGTGCAGGTTCGACGCCCATCCTCAACGGCTGCAATATTACTATGAGAGTCTGGACGATCAGGGCGCAGTGATTGACGACGCACTCGGCGGCGCTTTGGTCTGTCTCATCCCCGGTGATCTCAACTGCAACGGAGCGGCCGACATGAACGACATGATCATATTCATCGCAGTCCTTCTGGGCATGGACACCAAAGCCTCACACATTGCGGCCTCCGACTTCGACGCTGACGGACAGGCGAACGGCGACGACATTCAGGGCTTCGTGGATTCAACTCTTATGTCGAACTGAGCATGGAGCCTAGGAAATGAGACGCGAGAAACCCTAACGCTCCTTGCTCCAGATGCGAACGGTTCCGTCACTTGAACTGGCGGCAAGGTCATTTCCGTCCGGGCTCATCGCGACCGAGTAAACGCCGGATACATCGCGAATCGTCAACAATCCCGACCATGTCGCAGTGTTGACAATCGTGACGCCAAGGGTCGTCCCCACAAAAAGACGATCACCGCCTGGGGCGAAGACCAGGGACCTTACTTGAGCGTCGCCCGATTCACCGATTTGGCCAACTTGCTCCCATGTGTCGGTTCGCCAGATCACGGTGACTCCGGATCGGCCGCCGATCACGAGGTAATCGTCTGACGGTGAAAAGCAAACGGCCTGTGGGTAGCGTTCGGAATCCGCAAACGGAATCTCCAATGTCTTCAACACATCACGGCTATGCGAATCGTAGATGATCGCCTCGTCCCCAATCACGGTTGCCGCCAGGAATCGGTTGTCGTTCGAGTAAGCGGCGGCGCCGATTCTTTTCTGAGGACCTTTTTCGGGAACGACCTCACGGGTCTTGAGGTCCCAGGTTCTTAATTGACCATTGCTTAATGCGGCGACAAGTTCCCGGCCATCAGGACGAACGCTCATCTTCATCACGCTGGGTAGTCTTTCGGCCAACACTTCCGCATTCCAAGCCGCATCCCAAAGAATAATGGAGCCCTCCAGCCCCGGTGAATCCGGTTCAAGATTGCTGGAAGCGAAAATCGATCCGTTTGCACTGAATGACGCCCCTCTAACAGGCCCATCGTGAACATTGAGAACGCGTATGGTCTCCCAGGTCGATGTCTCCCATACACGAAGGCTGCCATCACCGGAGCCCGATACCAGGATTTTTCCGTCCGGGCTGAACGCAACGCAGTCAACGCTATGACTGTGGCCCCTCAAGACACGACGTCCGGGATGCTCGTTCAGATTCCAGACCTTGATCGTTCCATCCATACTCGTCGAAACGGCTCGCGTTGCATCCGGAGAGAGCGCGATTCGGTTGATGTTGCCGCGATGTCCACGGAACGTATCAATTCGCTCACCGGTGAAGCTGTCGGAAATATGAACCAGCCCATCCTTGCCGCCGCTGACGAGTCGGGCTGCGTCATTCGTAAATTCAAGCGTTTCGATAAAGTTCCCGATGTCGGTCAATCGAAGAGGTGTGCTCGCCACGTCACCAGCGTTCCATATTTGAATCGCGCGCGTGGTCGTCGATGCAGCAAGGCGTTGGTCATCAGGCGAGAAAGCCAGCTCTTTGACGCCCCACGAGTCAGCCGGAAACTCATGTAGCACGACGCCGGTTTCGGCGTTATGCAAACGAATCGAGGCTTCGCCTTGCCCGCCCGCTTGCTCCGTTGCACCGGTTGCGATCATGGTGGCGTCGCGGTTGAAAGCGATGGATTGAAGAAACGGTCGGTGCGGAGGAAGGCGTAACAACTCTTCGCCCGTTTCAACATCCCAGACCACGGCAATCTTACTGTAGGAGGCTGCGGCGGTGATTCGTCGTCCGTCCGGGCTGAAATCCACATCTGTGGCACGTTCCGGCGCTCGCAACTCCATTTTTTCCGAACCGTCATGGAGATTCCAAAGACGAACTGTTCGATCACGAGAGCCGGAGGCTGCAAGAGTCCCGTCTCCATTGATCGTGATGTCGAACACGGCATCCCTGTGCCCTTTGATCGTTTGGATTCTCTTTCCGGTTTGCGAATCCCAAACAATAATCCTGCCGTCAAAAAATCCCGTGAGAATCCGCGAACCATCCTGCGTCCAGGCAACACCGCATGGAATTACGCCTCTGTTGCGCAATGTAAGAATGCTCTCATCGGAGATTCGCTTCAAGAAATACCATTCCCATCCGCGAAGATCCTCATGCGCTAATTCGAGGTTGATCTGTGCTTTTCCGGAGTCGTAGGGAAGCAGACCGGCGGATGCGGCATTCAGATTCGCACGATACTCACCATATTGAGCCGCCTGCCGGGCAAGTTCCGCGCGAGAATAAAGGACACCCAATCCGATGCTCGAGCCGACCGCAAGCAGGAAGATCGCCATAACCAAACCAAACACGGCGCGATAACGTCGAATCGACTTCGACATGACGTACCAAGGATTTTCTCGCCGCGCCAGAATCGGTCGCCCGTCGAGGTAGTTCTTGAGATCCTCCGCCAATTCGCCGGCGTTTTGATAACGCCGTTCCGGGTCTTTGGCGAGACACTTTCGCAGGATTGTTTCGAGTTCGTCGGATACCCGAACGCGGCTCACGGTGGCCTTGCTCGGTTCGGCGTGGATAATATTCTGCAATGTTCCCGCCATGTCCCCCGAGATCTTGTAGGGGAATTCGCCGGTCAGTGCCTGCCAGAACACCACACCGAGCGAATAAACATCTGTCCTCACGTCGACCTCATCATGGCGGCCGCGCGCCTGCTCCGGAGCTGTCCAAAACAGTGAACCAATGAACTGGCCGTCTTGTGTGAGCATCGTCGCGTCGTGCGACGAATCACTGAGCTTTGCAAGCCCGAAGTCAACAACGTGAGGAACACCGGTATTGTCGACGAGAATGTTCGCCGGTTTGAGATCGCGATGAATCACGCCGCGAAGATGGGCGGATTGCACGGCTTCAGCAATTCGCATAAAGAGCACGGCCATTTCGCCCTGAGACGGTTCCGCCTGCGACACAAAGAAGTTGATCGGCCGGCCTTCGATGTAGTCCATGACGAAATAATCGAGCCCGCCAACACGGCCGCTGTCATGGATCGTGACGATCGACGGATGGCGAAGCTGCGCGAGAATTTGGACTTCACGGCGCAGCCGAGCCTGTTCCGTGACCGTGCTGACTTCGCCGTGACGCAGGAACTTAATGGCCACGTCACGGCCGGTCGACTCCTGGAATGCCTGGTAGACGACGCCTTGCCCCCCGCGATGCAATTCTCGGACAAATTCGTAGCCGGGAGGTGCGGCAACATGGCTTGGGACACCCGTATGCACACCATGACACGAGCCACCGACTAACTCGCGCGCAGCGCGGATCAAGCTCCGCTCGGAGCCGGCGCGGGTGAGTTGATCGGATGATTCCAAAGGAGCGCCTTTCTATCTATATCGATCAAGGCGTCAAAAACCGGCGAATCGTTAAGCCTTGCGGCTGAAATAATTGGACGTCGATCCCAGCAACTCGCGCAGGAGATCACGAGCACGGCTGCGCAACATGAAGGCGGTCACGCGCGAGCACCCCAGCTGCTCGGCCACTTCCGGTCCAGTCAACCCCTCCAAATCGAACAGCCGCAATGCCTTCGCATAACGCTCCGGCATCCGTGAAAGAGCTTGATCGATGAGAGATCGGGCTTCCTCTGCGGACACGACGCTACTCGGTGTTTTTGACGTAACCCCCATCATCGTGCAGAGATCGACGCATGAATCTTCGGATTGAGCCTGGACCCGGCGACGGGGTGAAGGGCGTTTCTCACGTTCAAGCGACCGAATGGCATCACGAAGATTATTCTTTGCGATTTGCCGCAACCAGACGCTGAACGAACGTTGATTGTTTCCGGCGAACTGGCCGAATCGCGTAAAGGCCTCCATGTAAGTCACTTGCATCACGTCGTCCGCGTCGATCATGCCTTGCCATGTCGGACCGATTTCGATCGCCTCGCGAATGCTCGGAGCGGCCGCTTCGAGCAGCCTTTCGACGGCGTCCCAATCTCCGCCCCGGCCCGCGGCGAGATCGGTCGTAAACGCTCGATCGTCCTTTTGTGAACCAACCTCTCCTCCTTCAAAAGCCATGGCCCTAGTTTAGCGGGGAGGGCGGCAGGCGATCAATTTTTTTGAAAAGTGGTCCGAGGAGCCTTTGCGCAAGGCAATTCAATGACGCCTATTCGGCATACGGCGCCCACGCCGAGAGGGGAACACACGATCCACGAGCAAGCCGTTCAATAGCAGCTTCGAGAGGAAAACACAAAATGTTTCGAACCTTGAAAATCTTGTCGGTCGCAACCGCTGTATTGCTCGGAGCGTCCCACGCCTTCGCCCAGACTTCGCTGGATACCCGGTTCACCTATCAAGGAAAGCTCAGTCTCCTGGGTGAGCCGGTCAACGACACGGCGGACTTCGAGTTTCGTCTTTTCAACGATGATGTGCCCGGTGTCGAAGTCGGGAGCGCGGTCGTCGCGAACAACCTCGATGTCGTCGACGGCGTCTTCAAGGTCGAGCTCGACTTTGGCAACGTCTTCGGTGAGACGGCGTTGTTTCTCGAAGTCTCTGTGCGCTCACCGCACGATCCCGACAACATGATGCTTTTTACGACGCTGTTGCCCCGACAACGCATAAACGTAGTGCCGGTGGCCCTGGCATTGCGACATATGCGCACCGAAGCCACAACCGACGCGCCAAACATCATCGGCGGCGATGCGACCAACGCCATCGGCGACGCAAACTACGCCGCCACCATCGTCGGCGGCGCGGGCAACCAACTGTTTGCCAACCACGGTTTCATCGGCGGCGGAGGCGGAAACCGCATATATGACAATTATTGCGTTATCAGTGGTGGCGGCGCCAATATCGCCGGGCTCGACGACGGCGAACCCTCGATTCAATGGTACTCCACCATTGGAGGCGGTTACGCCAACACCGCCGGCGGCACGGTGTCTACCGTCGCCGGTGGACAGGAAAACATAGCCGATGGGTGGGTGGCCACAGTCAGTGGCGGCGGTTCCAACACGGCCGGCGCCGACAGGTCCACCGTCGGCGGCGGCGCCCATAACGATGCTCGCGGTGATGATTCCACGATAGGCGGCGGATTTGGAAATTTCACCGAGGATCTCTATTCCACCGTCGGAGGAGGGCTGTTCAACCGAGCCGAGGCGGCCTATGCAACGATCGCCGGCGGCGGTCCCTGGAGTCCTTTCGATCTTGAAAACGGCAATAACCGCATCTTTGATAACTATGGTTCGATCGGCGGCGGTGGTGGGAACCGTGCGGGTTCGGATGACAGTGATTCGGGCACGGCGGCTTTTGCGGTCGTTGGCGGCGGCTCCCGTAACTCCGCCGGCGGCACTTGCTCCACCGTCAGCGGCGGGTGGTTGAACAGCGCCGACGCGGACTACGCGACGATCGCGGGTGGTGGGCCGTCGGACCAGGGCGACATTCTCAACACCAACAACCGCGTGTTCGATGATTACGGCACCATCGGTGGCGGCGGCGACAATCGCAGCGGAACCGACGACTCCGACACGACCAACGCAGCTTACGTCACCATCGCCGGCGGAAGAGGCAATATAGCGCAAGCCGAATACGGCACCATCGGCGGCGGCGACAACAATGCGATGAACGGACCGTACAGCGTGATCACCGGCGGACGGGACAACGCTATTCTCAGCGCGCCGGACGGCGCTCACAATTCGATCGGTGGCGGCAAGAGCAACAACATCGTGTTCGCCAGAAACGCCACGATCGCCGGCGGCGGCGCCTACACCGACGACAGCGACCCGCAATCGCCGGTGAGTTACAACGCCAATATCGTCTATGACAACGCCGGAACGGTCGGAGGCGGCAGCGGGAATACCGCCGGTTCCCTCAGCGGCTCGGCATTTTCGCAGCAATTTGCCACCGTCGCGGGCGGCGCCAACAACACTGCGTCCGGCGTAGCCAGCACGATTCCGGGAGGCGTCAACAACACGGCATCCGGCGACTATTCATTCGCCGCAGGCCAAAACTCCACGGCATCCGGCAACAATACCTTTGCATGGTGTGACGGGTCCGCAGCGCTCAACGCCACGACCAGTAATCGATTCGTCGCCCTCTCCACCAGCGGTTTCAAATTCATCACTACGCCCGATCTCAATACCGGGGTCCAGGTTCCCGCGGGCGGCGGGTCTTGGTTGACGTTCAGCGATCGCAACGCCAAACGCGCGTTTGAATTCGTCGACCCGCAAAATATTTTGGAACGCGTCTGCGAGCTGCCGTTGAGCGAATGGACCTACAAATCGCAGGGCACCGTCCGGCACATCGGTCCAATGGCACAGGATTTCCACGAAGCCTTCGGGCTCGGCGTGGATGACCGACATATCGCCACCGTGGACGCCGACGGCGTCGCACTGGCGGCCATTCAAGGATTGAACCAACGGCTCGAAGCGCAAAACGCGGAGATCCAATGCCTGCGCGACGCGATTGACGGAATCAACGGCACTAAAGATCGGGAAATCGAATCGCTGCACGCCCGAATCGCATGTCTCGAATCCCTTGTCGAAGAATTTACGGAGTAAACAAGAAATGAAAAAACAAACGATTGTATTGTGCGCGCTGGCCGGTAGTGCCCTGTTTTCATCAGTCGCCCTGGCCCAGGCCCCATTGGACACCCGGTTCACCTATCAGGGCGAGCTAAGCTTCCTGGGCGAGCCGGTCAACGACACGGCCGACTTCGAGTTTCGTCTCTACGATGATGCTGTTGCCGGCTCGGAAGTCGGTTCGGTCAATGTGGTGGCGAACGTTTTGGTCGTCGACGGGATCTTCACCGTCAAACTCGACTTCAGCCACGTTTTCGGCGAGACGGCGTTGTTTCTGGAAGTCGCGGTACGCTCGCCGCACGACCCGACGGATACAGCGCCGTTCACAGCCCTCTTACCGCGGCAACCGGTGACCGCCGCGCCCGTGGCGCTGGCGCTGCGGCACCTGCGCACCGAGGTGACCACGGGCGCACCCAACGTCATCGGCGGCGACGCGTCTAACGATACCCATGCATCCGTGACGGCTGCTACGATCGTCGGCGGCGAAAACCACCTCATCACTAACAACCAGGCGACGATCGGCGGTGGTTCGGGCAACCTCGTCTCAGCGCTGCAGGGGACGATCGCCGGCGGATTCGACAACTCGGTCCAGGCCCCCGGTGGCTTCGTCGGCGGCGGAGAAAGCAATCAGGCAAACGGTCGGTACAGCGTCATAAGCGGTGGTCTTCAGAATTTTGTCAGCAGTCTTGCAGACGGAAACCCCCATGCTCCCGCGACGATCGCTGGCGGAGCACAAAACCGAATTTTCGACGCTAGCACCTCGATCTCCGGAGGAGTCAATAATTCCATTGGTTTGGACGACGCCGATCCCTTTGACAGCGACGGTTCGAGCATCGGAGGCGGAATCAACAACTACGCCCGCGGCAAGCAGTCCACCATCGCGGGCGGTCTTGCCAACGAAAGCTACGACGGACACGCCGCGATCGGCGGGGGCTGGGGCAACATCGCAGGCAGCGACGACATGGACCCCGCCAGCGCTCAATACGCCACCGTGAGCGGAGGTCGGGATAACGTGGCCGGCGGGCTGTTCGCGTCGATTGGCGGCGGCAATCTCAATCAAGCAAACGCCGACTATGCAACCATTGCCGGCGGCGGTCCGTCGGACCCCATCGGCGATCCCTTCGGTACCCATAACCAAATTTTCGACGACTACGGTACCATCGCCGGCGGGGGAGACAACAAGATCGGTAGCATGTCGGACGGCGATCCGCTTAATACGGCCTTTGCAACCATCAGCGGGGGGCGGCAGCACACCATTCATGATGAGGGGGGCCATGGGACGATTAGCGGCGGTTTCTTCCACGATGTCTTCGCGTCCTACTCCACGGTCGGAGGCGGGCAGGCGAATTGCGCCGGAGGTGACTTTAACGACGGGATTAATTTCCTGATCGGTGGCGATCATGCAACGGTTGGTGGCGGGCACCGAAATATCGCATTCGGCGAATCGTCTTCCATCGCAGGCGGATTTCTCAATCGGGTCACCGGGGCGTTCGGGGCCATCGGCGGCGGTGGACCCTCCGACCCGATCGGTGATCCCCTTGGAACGAATAACCGGGTTTTCGATGACTACGGTACGATCGGTGGCGGCGGACGAAATCGCGCAGGTTCAGATGATGCAGACGCATCCACGGCCAGGTTTGCGACGGTTGCGGGTGGCTCCAACAATTCAGCCGCCGGACTTAATTCAGCGATCGGCGGTGGAGGCTCAAACGTCGCACTCGGAAATTTCGCCACGGTTGGCGGGGGTTCGGCCAATGACGCGGGAGGATTCGAAAGCACCATTGCAGGGGGTTTCAACAATAGTGCCTCAGGCGTCGCGGGTTTCGTCGGGGGCGGCGAAAGCAACTCCGCAGCGGATAGTCATGGCGCCGTTTGCGGCGGTGAGGACAATCAAGTTAACGCTCAACATGGTTTCATCGGCGGCGGAGGGCCCGCCCTCACAATCGGTGGTCCTGTGCCGGGTAACCGTGTGGACGGCAACTACGGAGCCGTGGTCGGTGGCACCGACAATCGGGTGCTTGCCTTGTACGGTTTCATCGGTGGCGGCGGGCCGAACCCTCTCAGCAGCATAGCGGGCAACCGAGTGACAGGTCCGTTTGGTTCCGTCGTCGGCGGATGCGGTAATAGCGCGGGGGAAGGCGCATTCGTCGGCGGAGGCATCCGTAACTCGGCAACGGGACAAAACAGCACGATTCCCGGCGGAAACGAAAACGTTGCGACCGCGCACGACTCTTTTGCCTGTGGATTTCGGGCGCGGGCCCTACATAACCGGACATTCGTATGGAATGGGTTTTCGGGTCTCTCACTTGACACGTTTGATTCAACCGCCGCGGGTCAGTTTCTGATTCGCAGCGATGGCGGAGTCGGTATAAACACCAACGCCCCCGATACAACGCTGCATGTCGTCGGCGGGACCGACGTCGGACTCGGCGGCGGCGGCTTTTTGCAGCTGGGCGATACCGGCGACGCAAACCTGGCCCTCGATCCAAACGAGATCATGGCCCGCAACAACGGCGCCGCGGCAGCGCTGTTCGTCAACCCCAGCGGGGGCAACGTTTTCATGGGAAACAACAGTGCCGGCGCAACCCGCGTGTCCATTAACACCAACGCCACGACAGAAATCCTGACGGTCGGCGGAAACATCTGCGCCACGGGGACAATCGGCGTTTGCTCTGACTCTCGGTTCAAAACGAACGTCGCGCCGATTCAAGGCGCGCTGGATTTGATTCACGGTCTGCGCGGTATCCGATTTGACTGGCGGCGCGATGCGCATCCCGATCGCAACTTCGCTGAATCCCGCCAGATCGGCTTCATTGCTCAGGAAGCCGAGAAGATCGCACCGGAGGTGGTTTGCAAGGGAGCCGACGGTTACTACTCCGTCGACTACGGCCGACTCACCCCGATTCTCGTCGAGGCCGTCAAGGAGCAACAAAACCACATCGAGACCCAGGAATCCGTAATCGCCGAGCAAAAAGCACAGATCGAATCACTTTCGAAGCGTTTGGCGCGCCTAGAACGATTCGTCGGCGAACAAACGAAATCAAACGGAGGTGCCCGATGAACCGAACTACTACTACGAAAGTCGTCTTCTTCGCGATGGCTTTGATCGCACTATTCCAAACGGCGTCGGCCTTCTCACAACTGGCCATCGATTCGTACACCATTGACTGCGGCGGCGGCGAGAGTGCAGGTGGAGATTTCGCGCTTGTCGCGAGTATCGGCCAGCAGGATGCCGGATTCATGTCCGGCGGCGGATTCGATCTCGATGGTGGCTTTCTACCGGGGAAAACCGTCGGCGGAGGCTGCATTTGCCATGGCGACTTGAACGGTGATTCACTTATCGATGGCGGTGACATTCAGAAATTCACCGATTGTCTGATCGGCGTGGCCTCCGACTGCGAATGCGCGGACGTGCATGCCGTTGTCGGATTGGACATGAACGACGTCACCGAGTTCGTCTCATTTCTGCTGACCGGGACGACGTGTCCATAAGAATTAGAATTCTTGCCAATTGTCCATTGCGCTGACGAGCCGCCCCCGAGAGGTAAGCCGTTGCTTGCGCAGATCGATCGTCGATCGCCATCCTCCTCAAATCTTGGTGGACAAGTCAGGGCCGAAGCGAGCATCGACTCGCCTCGGCCCTGCGTGAAAGTTCGAAATCGATTACGCTGCAGCGGTTTCGACCGGCTTGGCTATCGGCGGTGATGCGACCGACGGTGTGAAACTCACGCTGCGCCAGGAGGCGTAGCACGCGACGAGATAGTCGGTCGTTGTCCGCACAAACTGCCGCGCCATACGGCACCACGCCTCATCGACGATCCCGGCACTGACGCCTTTCGCGCGTAGGATGGCGAAGACATTGTCAATAAGTTTGTACTCCTCAGCGTCGATGTAGCCGGGGGCGAACAGATATCTGCGGCACACGCGCAGTCGGGCATGGCTGTCGACGGCCTGCCGGAACTTCTCCGGCACGTCGCCCCGCACGGCCAGGGTCATGCTCTGCACCAGTGTTTCGAGGAACGCGCCCGCCTCGTGCACGGCGGCATGTCGGTAGCTCTTGGCGGCAAGCTTGTCGGACTGCTCCGCGTGATAGGCCAGCGTCTTACAGTCCAGTTCGGGCCACTGCTTCAAGTCGCCCATCAGTTTAGCCAGTTTTTCATCTGGAGACTTTTCATTGGTCTGAACATTCAATGCGGTCATGATTGTGACCTCCTGTAATAAAGGGTTTACATTCTTCCGGCGCAGACCTTCCGCGCCGGGCCCACGAAAATCTTCGATGTCTAAAATGAATTCAGCCCTTCGGGCACGCGGTGCGTGCCTCTATTCACTCTGTGTTTCCCCGGCCCAGCATTGTTGCCACCACGTGGTCTGAGCTTGATTGTTGATCTCGGTCATGCCCGGTTTCACGATCAGCATGTTCAGGCACTCGGCGATGACGTTTTGATAAGCGTGCTCGTAGTCTTCCTGGGCGTCGAGGAATTGG
>JAKSDK010000619.1 GCA_022360095.1 Phycisphaerales bacterium | reverse complement strand
GAATTCTGTATGCTACTTACTACGGACCTTGTCGACGGAAGTGCAAAGATCCCAGTGCTGAGGAAATTGACCGCCAAGATGAAGTGCAATGCCCTGATAGAGTTGTGAGGAAAGATGAACAACCAATGGACCTTGACTTGATAATTAATGACATTCAAAATAAGCTTTGTTTCTAAAAGTAGTAGAAATGGCTACGTGATCACTGTTACTCAAACGTATATTGATTTGTACTCCATTATTTACAGGTCAATAGCACATTTTTTTAGTTTAACACACTAACTTTCGTTAAGTGTTAGTCTTTGTTTAAGTGTAAATTAAGGTCATGTCGTCAAATTTGAGAATAATTATGCGGGTCACTTTTGGCACAATTTTTACGACCTCATGCCTCAAATTTCTGTACAAGGAAATGGTGTTCAACATCATAAAGGTTTTCTGGGTATTTTCTGAGGGAAATATTTTCCTATCGTGGACTTGATAAACGTGCGTCCATTTCTGAAAGTTATCTTTTGTTTAACGTGTCAAGCTATGAACAGTAGTTATATCTTTCTATCCTAAATGACCGAATATATGAATCCGACGCCTTTTGCGCTTCGGGACAGGAGGGTGAAGAATGCCGCCTGTACGAATGGTAGTTACTGGGGCATAGTCGGTCGGGAGTGCGCGATGTAACATACCCATAGCGGTTTAACATACGTTACTATAATAGTACCCGCACGCTTATATCTGAAAGTCAATTATGTCTTGGATCGAAACATAAAATTAAATTGATTCTGTTGATTCAACATCAAACCAAACCATCTACCCAGTTGTTGAGAAGCTCATTATAGACAAATAGAGTTTATCAGAGTTTCTTGTTAGTGGAGCTTTACACTAAGGCTAGGTCATATTTACTAATTGTAGGCTATCCAGTCCGGTTTAGTTGCCGTAACCGTTTTATTGGTATAATTTCTGCCTGTCCACGATCAGTCCCACTGCTTCCCCATACCTGCCAACTCTCCCAGTTTTCCCGGGAGTCTCCAAGTTTTTCATCAAATCTCCCGATCTCCCGGATAAAATGGACTTTTGAGCATTTTTGTGCTTT
>JAKSDK010000937.1 GCA_022360095.1 Phycisphaerales bacterium | reverse complement strand
CGAGGAGTTCCCTCAAAAGACTGTAAGAGAACCCGAAAAATCATACCATATTCATGGTAAGGCTGATCGAACTTAACAAGTGTCAACTCATCAAGGAAGTCTGTAGGAGCGAGGTTTCATAATTTGATATACAAAATTTGTTGTAGTAGAGCGTTTATACCGCAAAAATTTTAATTGTATCTTCAGCTTTTTTCTCTTTTTCATGCCGGGGCGTCTGTAACACCACTGGCCTCAAAACATTGTGATGTCTTTAATCGCGGCGTCTCTGTAATCCCGCTCGCGATGTTGGAAAAGTACTTTAATAGGACTACCGTGGTGTATGTTGTCATGTGTTCATAATACCGCGTGGTTTTTCGTGTTGCCGTATTTTAATGTCTTTCGTTAAACCGGGGTCTCCGCATTGCCAGGTTGTCGTTAATATTGGGATGCCCCCGATACCCGACTGAAAAATGGCGCGAAAAGCGCGATCATGTGGTTTATTACTGCTGTGCAATTCCAGGTTGTAGTGGGTTGTAGTGTCTGCAAGTGAAGAGTTGATTGTATTGTTTTTGTTTGAGCTTTAGAGGATGAAAATGCTGATATTGATGGAAGTTCAGATACCGAATTCCCAGATGACGAGTTGTTAAAGATGTTACGTCAACGAACAAGGAGATACAGAGAGCAACTGAGGTAACTCCGATATTGATGACAAAAAAAAAACAGTTGGGAGCTTCTTTAATCAACAACGACCGGCGACAGTTATGAAAACGTCACTTAAAAATGAATTTGCGCTACTACAAACTTTATTATCGCGCTTGTTCCATCTCGCTCAATTCTAAAGTTATTGAATCGAATTTCAGGAAATGAAAAAGAAGGTAGTTGTCTTGTGTTCTCGTCCTCAACAAAACGTGAAACTAGGAATTTTCACATCGTAGTCTTGCAGTGACGGCAAGGAAATGTACAAAAATGCGTGATGCAAGTGCAAGGTTGTTGTTTTCACAATCTTAGGGCCTGTTTACATGGAGATGGTGGACCCCAGATAGGTAAGGTAACATGTGGCGGGTCATCCCACCTATCATGTAAACGTGATCAAATCTAAATGAGAAATTATATGGACAGAAGGATAACCCCACCTCCATGTAAACAGGCTCTAACCCTATTACTTTTTTTTGACGTTTTCGTTGCCGTCGCCTTCGTCCTTACTTTAGCACCCTAGTGTATCTGCTGACCCAGTCAGTTTTCCCTCTCTGCGTGACGAACACTATTGGCTTACTTCCGGGTACATAGACACGAGAAAAACCGGAAGTGTTTTCAATGCAAAACCAAATGATTGATAGCTCGTATTGAGATTTTCATTGGCGAGTTTATTGTTTGGATGTTTTTGTTGCACATTCACGCATGTAAGTGTAACTGACGGAAAATGAATTCGGTACCATGTTTCATCTAATGTAAACGAAGCCGAAATGTTACATTAAGGTTTCACTGCATGATAATCCTATTTTTTCTCTTTTTTCAGGCAAATAGACAATCTGTTAAACCAGCATACTCCTATATCAAGCTCATAGAACTTGAGAGAACAGAATTTAGATGAACCATTTTATTCACTGTATTTCAGATATAGATATTTATGAATAAATTGCAAAGTTATTTTTAATTAAGCTCAGTGTTTGGTTCCATTGAAACATTGCCT
>JAKSDK010001806.1 GCA_022360095.1 Phycisphaerales bacterium | reverse complement strand
GTTTATCTGGATGTTCAGCCAAACCAACATCGGGCTATTGTTGGCCATTCAAGGCGCCGCGCTCCTCAAGGCGTTGGGCTTGCCCGGCAGTTTGACGATATTTGGGATCGTGATTCTGGTCGGGTTCGTCAATCTGCTGGTGGGCTCGGCCTCGGCCAAATGGGCCCTTATCTCGGCGGTTTTTGTTCCGATGTTGATGGACTTGGGTATTTCGCCCGACCTGACGCAGGCGGCATATCGTGTGGGGGATTCGTCGACGAACATCATCACGCCATTGATGCCCTATTTTCCTTTAGTCGTCGTCTTCTGTCAGCGATACGTTAAGACCACCGGCATTGGCACGCTGGTTTCCCTGATGTTGCCCTACAGCATCATATTTCTGGTGTTATGGTCGGCGCTGCTTGTGTTGTTCTGGACCCTCGGATTGCCGTTGGGCACCGATTCAAGTTACATCTACTCGGCGGGCTCATAAGAATCTCATCACTGAACGAATTCAAACGGTTGTGCTGCTCTTTAGAGTTTTGCCGAGGGCAAGTGGTCGAACATCATGTGACGCCGTAGCGGGTCAGAACCGTTAGTTGCCCGGGTTTTCGAGATCACGAAGTCTGACCCGTGCAAGGTCATGGACGAGGGTGTCTGTGTTAAGGGCAACGCACTTGGACAAAGCGGTTTTCGCGTCCGGATTACGATTCTCCAACAGAGCCAGCATTCCCGAAAAATAATACGCATCCGCGCGCTGCTCGTCGGTCACGGCGTCCACAATCAGTTGCTTCTGTGTGACGGTTCCAAAAAGGAAGTCGAAAAGACAATTTGTCCAGTCCTTATCGGCGGTACGCGATTTGAATACGGCATTTTCTCGACCTATTCGGCGAAGAAGGCAATACTCAAACAGCCTCACGTAACCTGCGTCCAGTTGGGTCGACGTACGGGTTTCAAACCATTCATAGTCTCGAAGAGCGAGCGGATAATCGCCGAGTATTTCATAGGAACTCGCGCGGTAGAGCCGTGCAAATTCCAGTGTCGGTTTTTTTTCCAGTGTCCGGCTGAAGTCGGAGATTGCATCCTTGAACCGAAATCGTCGAAATGCAGCAACGCCCCGGGCCCAATGGCTGTCAATCCACTCGGGAGACGGCAATTCGATTGAGCGGGTAAGCTCTTCAATTGCCTGTTCATTATTGCCCAACGCCAGGTAGCAGCGTCCACGGTGGTCATGGATGCACGCTCGGCTATAGTCGCAGAGGCACAACTGCCCGGGGTCGAGTTTTTCGGCTTTGTCAAAATCGGCCAGCGCCTGAGACCATTGCCCTGTACGAGTCAGCACCGTTCCGCGTCCGATGTATGCTTGCGCGCAGTCGGGGTTGAGCCTAATCGCACGATCAAGGTCTTGGAGGCCGCCCTTCACGTCTCCATCGTTCGCACGCGAGAGTCCCTTCAACACGTATGCAAATGCGAAACGAGAATCCAGGTTAATGGCCTCGTTGGCGTCGGCGATGGCCTGTGAAGATCGTCGCAGATAAATCCTCGCACCGCTGCGATCGGTCCACCACTGGGGGCGCTGAGGGTCCAGTTCAATGGCTCGGTTCAATGCGTACACCGCTTCCTCGGCCCGGCCAAGCCACCGCAGAGCCCGTCCTAGTTGTCCGTGGGAGACGGCCCATCGTGGTTTCAGAGCGACGACCCGTTCCGCATCGATGAGCATGGCGTCGTATCGTTTCAGTTCGAATAGCCGCTGGCAGCGCGTAAGCAGCGCTCCGGCATTCGTCCGATCAAGTTCGAGCGATTTGTTTAGGAGGTCGACTGCCCGCTCGGCATCCGTCTGGCAAAGAGCCTGCAAATAATAGGTTTTGGCACTCGGTTGAGGCATAAACTCCCGGGCCAAGTCCGCGTGTTGGTCCGCTTCGCGCTTGTTCTTGCCTAGTTCGTTGTAGATACCGGCCAAGAGAAGATGGGCCGGCCACCGATCGGGCCGTTTCGCGAGGACGCCGAAGAGGTAATCAATCGCGTCCTTGCGTCGATCGAGTCGATGTAACGTTACGGCACGGACGATTTGCACTTCCACTTCGTTGGGATAAGCGGACGCCGTCGCGTCGATTTTTGCAAGAGCGTGGTGCAGTCGCCCGTTGTTAAAGTCTGACTGGGCATCATAGAGGCGTTGTTGAACACGATGCGACCATGCCTCGTGCTGTTCCTCGACGGCCCTTTTTTGCCAATTTCGATAGCCGGCAAAAAGAAGCCCGCTCGCAACGACGAGTGCAACGATGGTCGCTCCGGCGACAACGGGGAGCTTTCGTCTTTGTGCAAACTTCACGATGCGCCGTGACAAAGACGGTCGCTGCGCCAAGATCGGCAGGTTGAGCAACCATCGCTTCAGATCATTGGCAAATGCTTCGGCAGTGTCATAGCGGGCCTCACGTTTCTTGGCAATCGCCTTCAGGCAAATGGTCTCCAGCTCAAGTGGAACTTCGGGAACAATGCTGTGCGGTGATGGTGGGTCCTGATTCAACACCTGAGACAGCACTTTTTCATCTTCCACCGGGAACATGGATTCGAACGCGAGTAATTCATACATGGTCGCGCCCAGCGCATAGACATCGACACGGTGGTCGATGGGGCCCTGAGCGGGGTCCACTTGCTCGGGACTCATGTACCGGCAGGTTCCCATGATGGATTGAATGAGGGTGTCGTCTTCGTCGACGGGGCAGGCCAGGCCGAAATCGGCAATCATAATTCTGCCGTCCGCAGTGACCAGGAGATTGGACGGTTTGATATCACGGTGAATCACACCGTTCTTATGTGCATAGTCCAACGCTTCGGCCACCTGGGCGGTCCATTCCGCGACCTTGCAAAAGTATCGCCGCGTGAGCCGCGTGCGTGAACCGGATCGCGGCCAACGTCGTCGGCGCGGCTCGACGCCGGCCGAATCGCCAGGCTTCGATGCATCGGATTTCGTAACGATGTCGCCGAACACCGCGTCAACCGGGTCCGTGTCTTCGATTTCCTTCAAGATGTTCCGCAACGATCGTCCCTGAACCAACTCCATGGCGTAATACAGCGTCCCTTCGATCTGGCCGAAGTCATGAATCGCAATGATGTTTGAGTGTTTGAGCCGCGCGGCCAGAGCGGCCTCGCGACGGAATTGCGACACCGCGTCCGGCCGTGCCCTGCTGTACATGAGCGGGAGGACTTTCAAGGCCACGTTACGATCGAGTTCAAGCTGCCGGGCTTCATAAACGATGCCCATTCCCCCTCGACCGATTTCCTTGATGATTTCGTAATTATTGAAGAGGTCGTTTAATCGCTCCATCGACACACTGATGTCAACCGAAGTCTGAGTCTCAATCGACTTGAGCGAGTGCAGCGCTTGCAGCAGGGACTCGTTCTGGGCGTTGCCCATCGCGGACTTGCGGCAGGTCGGGCACTCGTCGAGGTGGTTGGCCAAGGCCGTCAACTCTTCCTCACTGACCGTCTCGTTGACCGACCGATCGACCGCCGCGGCGTGCGGACATGGTTCAGCTTGTTTCACGGCGCTTTTTCCTGATTCTTCAATTTTCGCATTCGCTCGCGAATCAGGTTCAAGACCTGATTCCGAATCACATAAACGTATCCCACTTTCATCTCGAGTTGCCGTCCCGTTTCCTCCGCTGATACGCCTTCGAACACATACATTCGAAACGCTTGCAGTTGCCGTGGGGAAATTTCCACGGCGACCTGGTCCACACAATAACGAAGGTCCTGCAGTTGCCACTCTTTCTCCCAAAGGGATTCGAGGCTGTTTTCGTCAAGGACGTAATCCTCCAGGGCGGCATCCGGCATTGACACAGGGCGCCGCCCGCGGCGCGCGAGGTTGATGATTTTGTTTTCAGCGATACGCCGAACCCAATCACGAAAGCGGCCTCGATCTCGGTCATAATGAAAGTCGGTGATACGCGCGATGATCGATATCATGACTTCCTGCACAATATCGTCGGCATCATTTGGAGCGATTCCCCGCAACCGGGCGACGCGATAAACGGCGGGCGCATAGCGATCAAAAAACTCTCGCCATGTCAGATGGCCTTTCGTTTTTTGCACCGCCGCCAATAGGCTCGGACGCGTTTGTGGGAATTCACGGGGATGAAACACGACTTGTCATCTCCACCGTATCTCTTGAAGCAGAGTGAGAATCTGCAACTCATCATCCTAGCACTATGGTCCACGTCGTCGCAAATTGGTTTTACGACAGACCGGTTTATCGGGTTTATGGGGTAGACCTATAACAAGCGCTGTGTGACAGAAGTATTTGACGGGCCCCATTCGCGGCCAGTTTTTAGCAAGGACGACCGGATTTTCCTTTAGAATAGAGCGTCCCGTGTGTATTGGTCATCAGAGTTCCCCGAGGGGACTCTTTTTCGCCCGCTTGTTCCAGCGGGTCGACCGACAGAATCGCGTCCATTGCAAATAACAGGAGAGCTGTGTCATGTGTAATATTTCACATCGTGGTCGGGCGTTCTCGCTGCTCGAGTTGCTGGTCGTGATTGCGATCATCGCCCTTTTGATCGCGCTCTTGCTGCCGGCGCTGTCAGGAGCGAGACAAGAGGCTGCGCGCGTGAAGTGCTTGTCGAACCTTTCCGAGCACGGGACGTTTGCGTCGATGAACGCGAATGAGGACAGCAAGTCGAGAATGCACACTCCACACGAAATCTCAGGCTCGTTTTGGGTCGCGCCGGGGGACCATGACTGGGGCGGCGCCAATGGTGAGCACCAGTGGTTTCGGGCCGGCCCCGGACTTGAGCCCACGGTCCCGTTCAAAGGCGCTCAAGGGCGATTCATGAACAGGTTGGCCTATGGTCCAGTTGTGACGGGACGCGAAGACTTTTCATTGTTCCGTTGCCCAGGCAATGAGAACATGGTCGCGGCGGCCGATTTTGGACCACCGGCGCCGTCCTACACCAAGTCAGTTTTCCGGGCGACGGGCAACAGCTATCAGGGCGATCTCTGGAACCTCGCAGAAAAAGACGACCCGGGGTTGAACTCCACACCCCGAAAGGCCGTTCGTTGGCGTTTTGGCGCCTACTCCCGGCCGCAGAACATGTTCATCGATACGGGCAGAGCCCTGTTGTTCTGGGAGACACGCTTCATGCAGGCGATGACAAGCACGGTAGAAATCGGAAGTGGTGGCGAAGCCCAAGGGCACGGGCCGTTCGGGACCGCGCCGATCGATGTGCGCGGCTCACACGGTAAGATCGGCCGCTTCAATGTCGTTTTCGCAGACGGCCACGCGTCCACCATCTCCTGTCGAAAACGGGGAGATATGTTCCGGCCGTCAGATTTCATGGGGGTCAGCAAATTCTGGAAATACCACTGGCGCGCGGCTGATTGGCGTTACGACAACTTCCCGTCGAAGCACATTCAAAGTCATCGCACCAACTAGCGGAAGGTCTCGGGAAGAGCTTCCAGGTCGAAGCGACCAATGATCTGAGTGCGAACCCCATGCAATTAACGGAGTGAAGAAGATGAACACGTGCGTATTTCGGAGTAACGAAATGGCAAAGGATGAGACCGGTCGCGATAAGTCGAGTCGAAGGAACTTCAAGATCAAGATTGGGACGTCGGTTGTGATGTTGCTCGCCGCGGGAATCATCGGATTTAGGCACTTCGCCAATGCCGATCCGTATGTGGCCCCTGAGTTGAAAGACTCCGTGAAAGATCAAGAGTGGAAAATCAAGTGCGGCGTGTGCAGTGAGAAATTCACCTTGCCCGCTGATCAATATGTGGCTGCGGTCGAAAACCGGTCGGTCGAGTCGGCGGGAATCGTCTGCAAACGGTGCGGTGAAAGCGCGGCTTGGAGAGCCAACCGTCCAATCGAATATTCCGACGAAAAATGGAATGCCGGCTGGGTCGGCCGCGATGTCCTGATCTCCGAACTTGAGGATTACCACGAGACGCACCCGGAAGGAGAGCATGTCGCGTCGAATCCGAGCGGCGAGGAAGGATGATGAAGGCAAGATTGGTTTTGGGCTCGTGACGATGAGAACGTATCGGCACATGTTGGTTCTGATGACAATCTCTGCTTGGATTGTCGGTCTCCGCGGCACGCCTGCAGGGGCGGAATGCACGGACCCTCACCCGAGCTGGCCGACTTGGCAGGCGTCCTTCGAAATACTGACGCCCCAAAATGACCGCGTGACCACACTCGGGCTCGCAGTCGCGCCAAGCGGTGAGGTATTTGTCGCAGGACACTTTTACGGACGCGTGGATTTCAATCCATCCTCCGCGGGCGTTGATGTTCGGACATCGTTTACGCCACAGATCGAGTGGCCTTGGAACCGATGGGATGCATTCTTGACGCGGCTGGAGCCTGACGGTTCCTACGGTTGGACTTATGTAGACGGGTTCGACTTCGGCGACGCCATCATGGCGGTGACGGTGGATCCGCCGGATGCGATTGATCCCGAGACTTACATTCTCATCGCGGGGTATTTCGAAATCTTTCTGTTCGCGGGCCCGCTCGGACCGAGCGAGGGTCGAGACGCCTTCGTGGCAAAGTTTCCCATCGACGGATTCGGTGGCTTCGAACCGACAGCGGTCTGGGCACGGTCCTTTGGGGACGACAATTTGGGAATGTGCGACGACTGTGACGACCTTTTCGTCGTCGGTGATCCCCGTAGAGGTGATGCGGCCTGGTCTGTGGCGGTCGATCCGGTCGATGGGAGCGTGTACGTCGGCCGCAACGACGGTTGGATTCACAAACTGCAGGCGGACGGAACGGACGCCGCGGGTGCTTGGCCTGTCATGCTCGGGGAGCATGTGATCACCGACCTTGGTGTGGATGCTGCCGGCGACGTCGTTGTTTTGCTGGACGACGGCCGTTTCAAAAAGCTCGACGCCGATGGCGCCGAGCGTTGGAGTTTCGAGCCGACAACGGCCCTCGAAGTCACGGCGATTGCGGCCGGTATCCCTGACGGGGCCGTCTATTTTGCAGGCGACTTTCTCGGCACGGTGGATTTTGACCCGGGCCCCGGCACAGATGTTCGAGTCGGGGGGGCTTCGAGGAACGCCTTCGTGTCTCGTCTGAATTCCGATGGTTCGTACGGATGGACCTGGACGACGGGAGGCGATGGTGTCGCGACGTGCATTGACCTTGTCTCGAATCCCATCGGCAGCGGCGTTTCAGTGGTGGGCGAGTTCGATCCGCCGGTGAATTTCGATCCCGAGAGTACCATTGCACTCAATTCCGGTTCCGGGTTTGTCGTTCAGCTCGATTCGGATGGTTCATATCGCTGGGTGTATTCGTCAGAGGGAACATTTACTGAGGACGCGCTGGTGGGCGTTGACGCGGACGCGAACGTGGTCTTCTGGCAAAGTGAGGGATCTCCGACGACTCGGCTTCAGTGCACATTCCCGTTTGAGGACCAGGACGGTGACAGTGTGCTCATTGACATCGACAACTGTCCGACTTTCTACAACCCGATCCAGGAGGACGAAGACCAGGACGGTGTCGGCAACGTGTGTGACAGCTGCCCGAGCGAAGTGAATCCTGATCAATCAGATCTCGACGGAGACGGACTCGGAGACGCCTGCGATCCTTGCACACTTCGGATGGAGACGCGGATACGCTGGGCCGATACCGCTTTGAACAGCGTGTTGGGCGATGGCCTCGAGAATTGCGGGGACGTCCTATTGTCGGCCGAAGATGGACTCGTCGGACCGAACGCGATCGCTTTCGACTCGGAAGGAACCACAATTTACATTGTTGATTCGGATACGCGCAAGATTCAGCGAGCGAATTCACTGGACGGATCGGGGCTCACGGATCTGGTCGTCGGATCAGGCGTGCTCGGCATGCCCAATTCGATTGCCGTCGACTCTGCCGGGGGCAAGATCTATTGGACCGACATTCAGCAATCCGCGCTCCGCGGTGTGCACCGTGCCGATCTGGACGGCTTCAATCCTGAACTGATCGTCAACGCCCTGCATGTTCAAGCGCCTCGTGCGATCGCGCTGGATCTCGCAGCAGGAAAGATTTACTGGACCGACTCAATCCTACGGGCGATCCGGCGTGCCAACCTGGACGGCTCAGGCGTCGAAGATGTTTTGGCCTCAGGTTTGAGTTTTCCGTATGGCTTGGCGATCGATGCGTCCGGCGGCTGGATGTATTGGTCCGACGTCTCGCTTCAGAGCCTCCATCGGGCGCGTCTCGATGGCAGTGAGGCGGAAACCATCGTTTCGAATCAGTCCAGTCCGTTGGCGATCGCGCTGGACACATCAGGGCGCAAGATCTACTGGAGCGAAACCCTCGACAATGTGATTCGCCGTGCCAACCTGAACGGCTCGGATGTCGAGGATTTCATCATCACGGGCGCGCCGAATGTTGCCGGTCTTGCCGTCCTTCCGAGTCCCACGTCGCCTGGAAAGGCCGGCGACTGTGACAACTCCGGTGCGACCGACAGCTCGGATGTTGACTGTTTCATAAATGCATTGCTCGGTGTGGACACGGATCCGCCCGGCGGAATTCTCCGCTCTGACATGAACGGCGACGGTGCCGCCGATGGTATCGACGTTCAGTTGTTCGTCGATGCCGTGTTGCAGTGAAAGCGGAGGTGGCTGAGATCGGGGGATATGAATTGGGGAAACCAAGAGTTATCGAATCCTAAGAAAGGAGCGTTTTTCCGAATGATTCCGGCAGCAGTCGGGACAGCGGGACTGGCGAGAAGCAAATTCGACAGCTTCGGAAACGCTTAGCGATCTTTCAAAGGCTGAGTATTAAGGAAGCGGTTTGCGGGGAAACGAGAGGTTTCGGCGCGTTAGGGGGACTGTGCGCCGAATGATGCGAGCTGACAAATCCGGGCGGCCGATGGCGAGCCAAGCCGAAAGGTCCGGAAACGAGGATGCAATCAAATGACGATGTGGTGGAGGCGGACCGAATTGGAGTACGTCCGACGTGCTCCAACACAATAACGGGAGGCTGAAGAATGACGAGGACAAGAATCAAAATAATACAGCGCAATCAGGAGACCAGGATGCGATCGACGTGCATCGCGGCGATGCTTGTCGCGGTCTTGGTTTCATACGAAGCGAATGCGCAGGTCACGTTTAACACGATGTACCTGGGAGGAAGTGATGTGCTCCGTCGGGCGAACTTGGACGGCGGCAGCATCACCGGTCTGGTAACGGCTGAGACCACCCAATACAACGGCATTGCTCTCGACGTTGCCAATGGCCATATGTACTGGACGGAGGGAGACTTTGGCGTCGGTGGAGGCGCGATTCGTCGCGCAGATTTAGACGGGAGTAATGTCGTTGATCTCGTCGTTAATGCAGGAACAACCCACCTGGGAATCGCCCTCGACGTTGCGAATGGCCACATGTATTGGACGGAGGCGCTGGGGAATACCAACAACGGCGGCTTTGTTCGACGGGCCGATCTGGATGGGACGAACGTCGTCAATCTTGTGGCACCCGGGATCAACCTCCCGTTAGGCATCGCCCTCGACCTTCCGAATGGCCAAATGTATTGGACCGAGAGGCTGAACGCGGCGCTTGGATCGCACGCGGTTCGTCGAGCAGATCTGGACGGGAGCAGCGCGGTCGATCTTCTCACGAGTTCTCAGGACACCTACTATGGGATCGCCCTCGATCTGGCTAATAGCCGGATGTACGTGACGAACGGGAATCTTGCAAATGCCGGCGGCTTCCCCAGCGGCGGCGGGATCGTTCGGGCAGACCTGGACGGAAGCAACATCGTCGATCTCGTGACGGGCTCCGTGACCGGCTACTTGGGGATCGCCCTCGACGTTGTGAAAGGCAAGATGTACTGGACCGACGGGAATCTGGTGGATGACGGCGTCGTCCGCCGGGCGAACCTGGACGGCTCCGGCATCGAACTCCTCACGAATGTCGGAAACCGGGCGATTGCACTGATTCTATGCGCAACGAGCGACTGCGATTCCGACGGGTTTTTGGACGGAATGGACAATTGCCCGTTCACTCCCAATGCCAATCAGTTCGACCTGGACCAGGACGGCGTGGGGGACGCCTGCGACAACTGTTTCGCGACGTCGAACGCCGGCCAGGCGGACGGCGATGGCGACGGCATCGGTGACGCCTGCGATCCATGTCCCAACGACGTGATCAACGACACGGACTTGGACGGGATTTGCGACGTCGTCGACGTCTGTCCGTCCATCGTCGATCCGGGGCAGGAAGACGGTGACAGTGACGGAATCGGCGACGCGTGCGATACGTGCCCCGCGTCAACCACGACGGACAAGTTGTATTGGACGAGCTTCGTGAACGACGTGATCAAGCGCTCCGATCGTGACAACGTCAATTGTGCCGAGGTCGTGGTGACCGGGTCACCGCAGCCGTATCGCCTTGCCATCAATCCGGTGGCCGGCGAAATCTACTGGACCGACCTCAACTTAGGGACCATCAAACGGGCCAGCCTCGATGGGAATTTCGCTGAAACGCTCATTACGGGGAACCGCCCGGCCGGGATCGATCTGGACCTCGTGAACCAGAAGATGTACTGGACGGAGGATGGCGATTCGATTCATCGCGCGGATCTCGACGGATCGAACGAAGAAAAGCTGCTGATGGACGGCCCGGTCGAGATCGAGACACCGCTCGGCATCGCCGTCGATCCGATCGGCGGAAAGATCTACTGGTCGGACCAGGCGAGCAGCGTTGAGTCGATCATGCGGGCGGACCTGGACGGTTCGAATCCGGTGCCGTTCGTCGGAGATCTTGCCGGAAACGCCGACCTCGAAGATGTGACCGCCGTCGAGCTCGATCTTGTCAACCAGAAACTCTATTGGGTGGACGACGCCCGTGATGTGATCGAGCGGTTCAATCTGGACGGCACGGGAGTTGTGGAGACGGTCGTGAGCGACGCGTCGATTCCCGGCGGGCTGAACAATCCCGTCGGTCTCGCGCTCGATGTGGCCAACGGTCGGATGTACTGGACCGACTCGAGTAACGACACGATCTACAGCGCCAACCTCAATGGATCGGTTGCCATGCAATACGCAAGCGCCGAGGATTCCTATGGCCTTGCGTTGTTCGTGCAGCCTGCCCCGACCATTCTCGGTGACTGCGATGGGAATGGCGTCGTGTCATTCGATGATGTTTCGTGCTTCGTCGATGCACTTCTTGCGATCGACACGATTCCGCCGGGCGGCATTGCTCGCTCGGACATGAATGAAGACGGTGCAACGAACGGTCTCGACGTGCAGCCGTTCTTGGATTTGTTGATTCCGTAAAAGGGCGAACGAGGTCTTTCTTCGAAGGAATGCCTGTAATCAGCGGGTCATCGTGGCCTGCCCGGGGATTCCGCGCCCGGACACGTCGATCTCCGAAGGAGGAATCGAAATGGGAAGCAGTCTATTAAAAACGATGTTCATGGGTGGGTCTGTGTTGGGGCTGGCCGGCACGGCACAGGCGCAGTTGGTCATCGGCACGGCGCCACTTCAATCGACAAACCCCGCCGACACGAATAATGGGATCTGGCATGTGGATGTCACCACCGGCGTCTCCACCCAGTTGTACAGTGATGTTGGAGCTTGGGGGATGACGTCGGATAACAACGGAAGGATATGGTTTACGTCGAACGACGGCGGCCTCTATTCCTTTTTATTAGGCGACGCCGCTCCGATGTTTCACGCGACGGTGAATCCGACCGAGCCGCTGCCAAGCAATGAAACGCTGCAGGGATTGGCATTCGTTGACGACACGCTCTACGGGTGGGAGATACTTGATTCGGCGAATAACCCCGGCGTGCATTCGGGGCTCTATACATTAGATCCATTGACCGGCACTCGCACCTACATCGGTGACATCAATGAATCGTCTAACATCGCGGGCATCGATGCCGACCCGGCCACCGGAATCGTTTACGGCGTGAACGACGCGACTCGCATGTTGGCAACCATCGATTTGACGACGGGCGCCTCCACCGACTTCGCGCCGTATCCCGCCGGTCGAACGGACATTGATGGGCTCGCCGCCGGCAATGGCAAGTTATATTTGGTGGAAGATCAGAATGAGCCCATCCACGTTTTTGATATCGCGTCCGGAACCTACGATGCGCCCATTCCGACGCCGTTTGTGAACTCCGACATTTTCTCAGGGGCAGCCTTCATCGTTCCAGAGCCCGGTTCGTTGGCACCGCTTATGGTGATTGGTGCAGTGTTGCTGCGCCGGCGGCGCTAGTCGCCGGTTCGTTCGTGTGGTTGTTGCTAGGTGGTCGTCATGTTGTTAAGCCTGATTACAAACATCCCTTTCCTTCCTGTGAAGGCGGGTATCGTCCTCGCTCGTGTGAGGGCGATATCCGCTTCGGGAGGGTGTGCAGCAACGTGGTTGACGTTGCTTGGACTCTCTTTCGTGTTGCCCTTCAAAACTGCAAATGCCGAAGGTCCGGACCCAATCGAGCCTATTGAAATCGAAGGGGTGCAGCGCGGCAGTTGTGCGCCCGCATGCGGCAAACAGAATATCGAATGCGTGGCGGGGCAACCGGAGTACGACAGCCGCCGGCCGGTGGGACGCATGACGTTTGGTGGAGACACCTGGTGTACCGCTTGGATCATTGCCGCGCCGAATATCCTAATGACGAACGACCACTGTAACCCCGGTTTCGTGTTCGGACTTGCTGTCGAGTTTAATAACGAGTGCGAAAACTGCGACGGCGTAAAGTCAAAGCCAATCGATTCGTACGACGTAACAGAATTCATTCATAGCGATCCGTCTTTGGATTACGCCATTTTTCGCGTCAAGGGCGATCCGGCGTCGGTCTGGGGCGTCGCGTCCGTGGATGATACCTTGCCGGTTCTCGGTCAACACATCTACGAAATCCATCACGGCTCGGGGCTGCCCAAAGGCTACGACACCGGCCAGATCATATCGATCGACGTCCCGGGTGCTTGCATTTCCGCTGCACAAATCGAAATTGGCGTCAGCGCCATCGCTACCGGCGGCGCTTCCGGCGCACCGATCTTCTGCGCGGAAACGCACTGCGTCATCGGCATTTGCCACTGTGGCCCACCCTGCGCCCCCGGATGGGGAATACCGATGTCGGCGATCCTCCCGGATGTTATGCCCCATCTCCAAGAGGCGGGCGGCCAGATCGTTCCATGTTCGCCATGCTCCGGCGCCGACGGCGACGTCAACGCTGATGGGCAAGTGGACGGCATGGACCTGCAGGCATTCGTATCAGCAGTGCTCGGGTCGCCGACGCCCGAAGAACTGTGCCGCGGTGATTTTGATCATGACGGTGCGCTCGGTGCTCAGGACATTCAGGGAATGACGATGGCGTTGTTGGCGGAGTAGTTCATGGCCCTGAAGACACGGGCTTTCTTAAGCGGCTTTGCCTGCAAAAGCGTACGAATTGTTAAAAAAAAGCGGGCCCGAATGCATTCGGACCCGCTCGGACAATGACCGCGTGGACGGGGTTCGGAGTTAATTGCGCCGACGTCGGCGGCTGACCCCCGTCCCACAGAGAGAAAGCATGGTGATCATCAACGGCATGGCGCTACCCGTGCCGCAGTTGTTGTCATCTTCGTTTTCTTCCTTGTCGTCATCTTCATCTTTTTCATCTTCATTCTCTTCATCATCGTCATCATCATCGTTGCCGCCGTCGTTTTCGTCGTCGCCGGGCGCTTCCTCGCTCGGGGCGCCGTTGGCAATCAGATTGACGACATAGGCTGCATTCGCGCTATTGTTCAGCATGCTAATTCGGGCGGTCTGCGTCTCTTCGGCGGTCACCGTGAGGCTGACCGTGACGATGTCACTCTGGCCGACATTGATCGTGCGCGGAAACTGCGTGAGGACATCGGCGTCCGCGGTCGTTTGCGTACCGACGACGATCGTGTTGTTGATCGTCAACGGCGCGTTTCCGTTGTTCTCGACGAGCAGGTCGATCTCATACGTCTGTCCAACTTCGAGGTCACCGAGATCGTGCACGCCGTTGTCGGCGACGAACTCGCCGTCGGCAGTAACTTCCATCAACGGTTCGGAGGCTTCGAGGCCCAGCCCGCTGACAATGAAGCTGAAGTCACTTTGGTTCGGATCGTTGTTGGGAATTGTGATCACGGCCTGACGCAGGCCTGCGGTTTGCGGCGTGAAGTTGATGTTAAGACCGACGGATGAATTGGGCACGGCTTGTGTGAAGGGGAGCCCCACGGAATAGTCCGCGGCCCCGAAGCCCACGACGCTGGGCTGACCGAGTGACAGGTTACTGTCGCCCGTGTTAACGATGCTCAGCGTTTTGACGACGCTCTCACCGATCTCGATGGCACCGAATTGGACCGTGTCACCGTCATCAACTCGATCACCGACGTCATAGACGGACATTTCCGGAGCGTTGTTGTTTTCTTCGCCGGTGTTTCCGCCGGTATTCCCGCCGGTGCCCTGATCTGCACCTGCTATCGCGGCGTTGCTGATCGTCAACTTGTAACGCTGAACGTCGTTGATCCCGTCTTCGGCATACACCTCGACCAGCAAGTAGCCAAACCTGTAGGAGTAGTTGACAGGCGCGTGATACTCGGCCTCGCCGGCGCCGTTGGCATTGACATCGGCAAGCAACTCCATGTGAATCGTGGAGGGAGATACGCGGCGGTAGAGTCGAAATCCGAGGTTGCGGGCGGCCTTCGCATTCACCGTCGTGACGTTCGTCGGATCGTCCTGCGGGGCCTGATTGTAGGTCGTCCCCACAGGCTCCAGCCGAATTGCGATTGCGGTGTTCGGGTTTCGACCGAAACCATACCAGTCGGTGGCACCTTCGCGCTCGATCGACACGTCGTCAACCTCGATGGTCATCGTGCCGGCGCTGGATGCCGAACTGAGTGTAGGGTTCAAAAACTCGTTGTTCAGGAAATCATCGTTCCATTCCGCCCAATCGCCGTAGAAAAATTGCGCTCCGCGAATGTCGTCTTCCTGCGGGCCGTCAATGATGGTGTCGAGGAACGGCTCCATCAACTGCCTGCTGTTCGTCGAGGTGTTGTGCTTTAGGCCGAGGCCATGACCGTGCTCGTGCATGAGCGTGTTCCGAAGTGATCGGAAGTCATTAAGCGAATTGGTGAACGTGCCGATGTCATTGCTGTCGAGCACCATGTCACCGCCGAAGAGCGGATAATAGTTAACGGCCAACGGCGAGCCCAACGGCGTCATGGCAATTCGCACGTCGCCCCGAGCACCGAGTTCGCCAGGCGCGCCCCATTCGGCGCCGTCATCGGAAACCTCGACATAAGTGATATTGGTAAACTCCCCCCAGCGATTGAATGCCTCGGAAAACTTCGCCTTCCAGGCGGCCTCTCCACCGGGAAAGTTGCCATTCATCACTGAAAACAGCGTGCTGCCGGTCGGGTCAGGGTTCCAGCTCGTCGTGACGATCGTTCCATCCGGCACGAAACTGTAGGTGATCGTAAACGGGGTACCCTGTTCCACAAAGCCGTCGGTGGCCGTGTTGAACCAAAAGGAATGCGGCTGGAAGCGGGGCATGGTCTCATCCGGAAGCATCTCATCGGGCACCGTATCAAGAACCTGTTGCACGTCTTCCTCGCTCACGTCGGAATCGAACATGATGCTCATCTCTTCGAGCTCGACGCATTGGGAGCAGGGTTCAGCGGACCGGGCCTGACCGTGGCTCCGAAAATCCTCGAGAATGTGTTCAATTTTCTCTTGGCGTGACAGACCAGCGGCACCGTGATGGTGATTGTGATCGTGTGCGAATAACGGGCTGGCCACACCCATCCACGCGAAGACAGCGATCGCGAGCAGGTTGGCGTATCGGGTTCGAAACTTTTTGCCGGGGTTGTTGCTTTCGTTCGTGAACATTTGTCTTTCTCCTGTGTTCGAGTCTCTTCTTCTCACCGCGTCGTCCCAATTTGGCCGGCTTGGGCTTGCGAGGCGTCGGGCTCATGAGCCTCACAAGCGGTTCCAAGCCGACCGGCCTTTTGGCCTCTATTCCTGTCACGAACCAAGGCCGGGCGTGGACCGTGATGCTCTTGGAATATTCGCCAAACTGGGTTTCCCGAACAGGACCCCGAGGTCGCAACTCTATTCAATAAAGGAAGTTATGATTAGGCGAATCTTTTGGTAAGGAATGGGCGAAAACGATGGATGAAGAATTGCATACGCCCATGGCCCAAGGGAATTGGCTGGGCACTCCGGTCTCGTGGATTCCGGAATGTATGCGATCAGCTCCTGGAAGCGAGGATCGTGGCTATGTTGCGCGTCAGGACGGTCAAGTCGAATCAAAAGGCCCTCGAAAGCTGGACAACTCCTCTTCCCTATGTCATGAACGCCGAGTTACGCCAACGCAATATTGAGAAAACCCTTTTCGCGGATTGGCCGGGAATGGCCGTCGAGGTCGGGCGGGTTAACCACCAGCAAGAAAGCCTGCTGTTCAAGCAGTTGAATTATTGCGGTCATAAGTTGAGTCAGCTTTATCGAGCTGCCCAACGCAAAGTCACGTCGCGTCTTAAGCGAGACTACGCGAAATGGACCAAACGGTCTCAACTGATCCGATCCCGTTTGACTGAGGCGAACCTGGGACTGGTCTATCAGATGGTCGGCCGAAGCCGTTTCGACAACCTCGAGCGTGAGGAAATGAACGCCGAGGGCATGATGGCGCTGCTGCGAGCGATCGATTCCTTTGATCCCTGGCGAGGCTATCGGTTCAGTACGTATGCTTGCAACGCCATCCTCCGAGGATTTGTTCGGATGGCGAAGGACGAGTCAAAGCGAACTCACAAGCTGGTTGGCTCGTACGATCCCATTTTTGATGACGGCGACCTGCTTGAGGTTCGGCATGACGATCAGCTTGAACTGTACCTTGAACGACTCGATCGGACGCTTAGCGCAAACGTCGCGAATCTGACCGAATCGGAACAAAATGTTCTTTTCCGTCGCTTCCCTTCCGAAACGGGGGAGAAACCGCAAACGCTGGAAACGATTGGAAAAATTCTTAACGTGAGCAAAGAGCGAGTTCGGCAGATCCAGATTTCAGCCATCGGAAAGCTGCGGAATATCATGACAGAAGACCTGATACTGCAATAAGGCCCATCTTTGATCCGACCACGGCCATCAACAAACGGCGTCTTGTCGACGTCAAATCAACTTCGCTCAGTGGTGGCAAGCAGCAAGCCTGAGCCGACCAGGAACGAGCCGGACACCCGCCGTTGCCAACGACGGAATCCTTTGCCCGGAATCCGGCTGAGGCGTGAGCCGACGTATCCATGGATCACGGCGACGACAATGAAGATCGACACAAAGGTGACGCCCAGCAGCGCGAATTGGGATGCGAAAGACTGATCGGGTTTGATGAACGGTGGAAAGAACGCGCCGTAGAACAACAACGCCTTGGGGTTCGTGGTATTTGTCAGAAAACCTTCAAGCAGGTGCTGAACAGCTGATCGTTCACGTGTCGAACCTTTGGTATGATCGATATCGGCTTGCCACCATTGACGCAAGCCGAGCCAGATGAGATATGCCACGCCCACCCAACGGATGCACTCAAACGCGACGGCGGAAACAGCCAGAACGGCCGCCAAGCCCATGCTTGCGACAATAAGCAGGCAGGCATGCGAAAATGCCGCACCCGCGACGGCCCAAAGTGATCGCGAAAAGCCGAAATTGATGCCCGTGGTCAACACGACGAGATTGGTCGGCCCGGGAATCAGAATGAGAGTGATCGCTGCAAAGACAAATGAGAAATAGTGATCGACGAACATGCAACCTTTGCTCAGAAAACGGCACGAGGATCCGCAACACGGCTATACAATATCCGTGTCGGAGCAGATTTTCAATTCTCCGGGATCGCTGCCGTGATCGAGTAGTGGTTCACCAAGGATCGAGAATTCTCGTTCATCCTGCCGACATTGGCCAGCAGCGGTCCGTCATTCTCAAAAAACTCAATTAATTCATCCACGGTCCAATTGTGGTTCGTCATTCCTGCCCGAATCGCTGGCGTGGTTCCAATCGTTTGGTGGCGTCGGATGAAACTGTGGTGAAAACAGAACAGCGCCAGCGCATGCCGATGATTGCAAATCTTCTTGCCGAAAGCGCATGTCAGCTGAGCAAATCGGCGACTACGCATTTCCCAGGGTTGACATTCCACAAACGACGTGTTGATGGCACCCGGATCAGGGTCCTGGATTCGCCTACATTTCAGGCTACGCACCACGAGGTTGTGATAGTCGAGGCACAGACGCCAATATCTGCCAGTAGCCCCAGAACTGTAAGCTTGCCCACTCCACACCTCCGAGCCGTGGCATGGCGTTAATACCACACTCCTCAACTAGTACCCGAATTTATCATTAATCCTTTCTCGGACCAGTTTTCTCATAATAAGAATTATTGCAGCTACAATAATTAGCAGTACAAGCTTGAAAATGAAAGATTTTGTAGCTACACTAAATTGTATGGCAAGGCCGATGAAAAGCGAAGAAGATCGTAAAACCAACACCCTCCGCATTCGCTTAACGGAGCGAGACAGAGTGTTGCTCGAAGCGGCTGCTAAAGCGGAAGGAGCGGATTGCTCTACATGGGCTAGAGCTGTGCTGCTTAGAAGCGCCAAGCGTAGAGTATCTACAATTCAAACAACTTGGACATAGGGTAACGTAGTGAACGCTCTTCCGATATTACAGGCTTTCGTCTTGGCAGACCATATTTACACGGATGCCGCTACGGGAAAGCGAATTGTAGCGGGAACTTTTGGGCACATCAGCGCGAATGAGTTTCCAGCCCAGCATCCGCCTTCGGCTGCTTTTGTAATGCTCACTGAGTTTGTGGGTAGCGCCCCGCTTCAACTTAGATTTGTAAGACTGAGAGACAATTTTGTTATCATGCAAAGTGGTGAAATAAATATTGAGTGTGACGACCCGCTTGTTGTTTTGGATATGGCGATTGCCATTCCAGCCATCCCACTAGAGGAGCCAGGTTTGTATTGTTTTGAATGTTACGTGGATGGCAATCTAATTGGGTCTGTTAGATTAACAGCAGCTTTGTTGTCAGCTAGAGAGGAGTAGCCAAATGGCAGTTTCGGCAACTAATACTGAACCTTCACGGTTGGTAGAAACTCCCCTTCGATGGGATGTTCCTGATAAGGGAATAGGCTATCGCTGCGAAATAAGAATTAGACAAGAAGCCGACGGTTTTGTGTCCTATGTGCCTTCACTCAAAGGAGTAGTTAGCCAAGGCGACGATACTCAATCAGCCGTTAAGAATATTACAGAAGCACTTCAGGGGGTTATTAGCACCTATTTGAATGAAGGCATGGAAATACCTTGGGAGAAACCAGAGGCACCGAAGAAAGACGAGGTATGTTTTTGGATTGTTGTGAAAGGTGGCTAGCCTTCCATGTATTTCGGGCCGTGAAGCAACAGCTGCGTTCTGCCGCGCAGGCTTTGAAGAAGTGCGACAAACCGGCAGCCATATTATTCTAAAAAAGGAGGGACACCGATTCTTGTTGTCTGTCCCAGATCATAAGGAACTAAGGGCTGGCACTCTTCGCACACTGATACGGGATGCCGGAATGACAGTCGACGAGTTTTGCGAACTACTTTGACTCCTCGTCCGTTGTGGTCTGCACCAACGATCTATCTAGACAACTCGTCGGCGTTCGCAGGTCGCTCACCCGATCGTCGGGTGGGGATCTAAGGTCGCTCGTCCTTTGGATTCAAAGTTAACCACGACCCGCGATCGAGCCACCTGAGATCATGAAGACGAGTCCGTCGTTACGGCGCCCCTCCGCCACACTCGGGTGAATCGATCGGCGTGTGTACGCATTGTCCGTTTTGGCAACTGTCGATGGTGCACGGGTCGCTGTCATCGCATGAGATGGTTTGCACAATTCCGTTAAACGAACAAACCAGGCCTGCCGCCGTGTCAACAAAGAACGGATTGTCGTCCGGGTTTGCTCCGGGCGGCAACGTGGCGATCACATGTTTCATAAAATACTCGGCGCAAGGCCTCTTGCAGGGATCGTTGCCTCCGTCGAAAAAGACTGCGACGATCGAGATCCCGTCAATCGATTCAGCTTCGCTCGCCTGCAGGTCTGCGGCGCACCACGCCGGGGGCGGCAGGCAATTCGGACAGTTTGCTTGTGGCGAAAGTACCGGCGGTCCGTCGCACCCGGGCGGGATGGTCGAGCCGCCGGGGACATTAGGCTGGCCATCCGAAATCAACACGATGTATTTTCGAAGATCAGGCTCGGGAGCCGTTTGGATCTTCGCGCGCGACACGCTGAGGGCCGTGGCAATGTCTGTGTTGCCCTCGTGATCCTGAATGCTGGCGATGGCCTGGTAAAGTCCGGTCGGCGTACCTCCGCCGTCGCCGGAATCGCCGTAGTCCTGGGTCCAAGCCGACGGTTCCAAAATCTCGGCGTTACCGGGCACCGAGGTGGAAAAACGACCAATCACCACATAGGGCCTGGGATCGGCCTGCTCGAATGCCTGAAGGAAGGCTTTCGCCGCATTTTTCTCGTCCTGCAGCTCTGCGTTATTGATACTTCCGGTCACATCGATCATGAGCACGACATTCGCCGCGACGTCATAACAGACGGGACAACATCCGTTGTCCTGGTGCGTCACCTCACCGGTTTGGGAATTACACATGTCGTCGGTGCAATCGAGCCCGTCATCGATCAGGTTGACGACACTCAGGTCGGAGCTACAGCAATAGTCTGGCGGACAGCCGAGTTGGATATCGTCCAGGATGACCATGCTGCTGACCTGATTCACGGCATGATTGAACGCGAATTCAAAGCGCACTTCGCGATCTTCCGTGACACTGCTGACGTCAATCCTGCCGATCTGGAGATCTTCGGGCGGTGCCGGATCGGCAAACGCCCAGGGTGAAGCGGAGATATCCATTCCGTCCGAGTCCTGATAGAGAATCGCCTGGGTAAAGGACGGTTCTGCTCCCGAGCCGACCAGTCGCTCGCCGGTCAGCGCGTCCGTCAGGTATACCGTAAAGCTGTCGGCAGGGACCGGGCTCACCACGGCGGCGGGGGTCAGCAAACGAAATCGAAAACTGATCCAATTGACAGGTCCCTGCAGGGTAAACGTCTGATGAATACGGCTGATCCCGCCGTTACCTTCGCGAAAAACGGCAGCGTGGTTGCCATCAGGGGCCTGCTCTGCCAAGACACTACCCTCGGCCGTCCAGCTGTTTAGACCGTCTTCGAAATCGGGGTTTGTCAGCGGCACGGCAAGCACGGCCACAGGCGAGATGAGCCAAAGAGCCATCACGGCGATGAGATAAGATGAAGTACGAATTACCATGGTTTCGCCCTCACTCCGCGTTTTGTGCGGAGAGTAAACACGGACCTCGAATGGTCCTTTCACTCTAATCAAACCAAGCGTCTCCGATTTGCCGCCGGAGCTTGATTGGCGGCGAAAAGATCACTTATAAATGAACCAAGTTCGTTCCAATACTTTATGAGTAACCAAATGAGAAGCCCTGCACCAAGAAAGATCGCGGCCGCTGGTGTGGGGAGTGCCCATTTGATAAAGGACAAAGGAGCGTAAAATATTTTTAATAGATTCTGAAGAACGCCTAGGGGCCATTCGAGCAAATACAATCGCCACCAACTGTAGTCCGCGAAAAAGGCGTTTCTTTTCGCCACGTTTTGGCCCGCGTTCTGCGACATTTTCCTGAACAGGCCATTTGAAACCGTTCGGTGTGCCGTCTCTCTCGCCAACAGTTGTTTGATCCAGGCTAGTATTTGAGGGCCAAATGTCCACAGGACCATGACGGCCGCCACGATCAGCGCTGCAAGAAGGCCGATGAAAATCGCCTGCTTAACACTTCCAGTAATTGCGTAGGTGATGATCCCCGCAAGGATGCCCACGACCAAGGAGGTCACGGCGATTTGCACCACGGTGAACATGCCGCTCGGATCGATATTCATCACCGGGTTGGCATGAGCATAAAGGTACTTGTGCAAAGAGGTCGGATCCTGAATAACGCCCTCGAAGGGATCGGTTGTGGTAAAGCGTCCCTGGTCCTGCGCGTAATATCGTGCGCGCAGGTAATAGAATCCGGCATTAGGATCATATTGCTCGCCCGTGTAGCGATAGTGGTTGATCGTTGAGCCCGTGCTCTCCAAAACCACACCGAAAGCATCGTATGTGTAGGTGTCGGTGATCGTAGGAGGCGTAGCAACGGGATCGGCCGGTGCGTCCGTCAATTGCCGAACGGAAAGTTGGCCATCATATAGGTAGTGCGATCGCGTGCCCCCACGGACTTGCGAAAGCAGGTCGTCGCCGTAGGTGTACCAGGCCTGTTCGACATCATTGCCGTCCCGCTCCTGAAGAACTTGGGCGTACGAACGGTTCTTGTCAGTCAGATACTTGGTGACCACACCGCCGGGAAGCGCGGTTTTGCCTTTGCGGATACCGTCGGCGTCGTACGTGTACTCGACCTGCGGAACGGGCGGGTTCTGGCCGTCGTCATGTTCGATCCGCTCAAGCCGATTTTCCACGTTATAGACATAGACGTTCGCATCATCAGCGGCCTGCTCGCGACGTGTCATATTGCCGTTGTTGTCGTAGTTGTAGGTGATCGTGGTGACGGAGGGGTCACACGTCGCGGGCATCGCCTGGGCGACGCGATACAACACAGCTTCATGGTGAAGAGCCCGAACTTCCTTGGACCCGATGACCATGCACGGTGTCATGCACAAAGCGACGGTGACGCTGAAGAACCGGCGACGTCGACGCCGGCTGCGCAAACCGATCGCACGGGGCCAGAGCAAGAACAGCGGCGCGAACACCGTGATCAACGTCACACTTGCCAGGGCGACCAGCCCCGGTTTCGCATAGGGCGACGCCGACGGAGGACGCGGCGGGGAGGACGCCATCATTTGCGAGCCGTCACCGAAGTTGATGGCGTAGTGCCTTCCATCGTCGAACTTGCCGGCGGCCAGCGTGATTGTCCTGGTTTCATGGACCAGGCGGTCGAGGTCACTGTAGTCATAGTCGACCACTGTTGCGCAGCCGTCCGTCTCGACGGTCATTTGAAGGCGATTGCCGACCTTGTCGTACGTGTAGGTCGTCGTACGATCCTTGGAGGAGTCGGCCGGATACGCGATCGTTTCTCTCTCAAGTCGATGCAACGCGTCGTATTCCCACGTGACGTTGCGAGCCTGCCCGGTGTGATCGATCTCCTCGACACCAATACGATTGCCTGCCGGGCCGACGGTGTACTGATAGTCGCTGAGAACCGTTCCGTCGGCACGTTTGATGGTGACACGAGTCAACCGGTTAAGATCGTCGTAGAAATGCTCGGTGACGACGCCGGTCGGGTTTGTGAGTGTTTTTCGGTTACCAACCTCGTCGTAGGTATACACGGTCTCCAGGGGATTGCCGCCGTCGTAGTCGATGACCTTGGTCAATCGGTTCAGTTCGTCGTATTCGTAGTCGGTCACCTTGACGACCGGCGGGTCGGTGTTTGTCGTCACTGTCAGTTTGGTGCGATTGCCCTTGAAGTCGTATTCGTATTCGAGGAAGTCCCCGTTTTCCTTGGTTTCGCGCTGAAGTCGCCCTTCGTCGTCATACGCAAAGAGATCCCCGCCGATCCCAAGCTCGCTGCCACCCGCTTGGGTCCGCTGGCCACCGGGGGTGTAAGAGAAAATCACGTCGGTGATCGTGGGGACGGTCGGCAGCGTCTTTTTGGCGAGCCGGCCGTTTACGTCGAATTCGATCGCAATGGTATTGTTGTTAAAGTCCGTGTGTTCCGTCAGGCGACCGGCAGCGTCGGGCGTGCCGAAGGTCTCCTCGAATTGGATGTCAGGCAGGACGCGTTTCGTAAGCTGGCCCAGCACGTCGTACTCCATTGTCGTCGTGCGACCTTCGGCGTCCGTTTGGGTGAGTCTGTTACCGAGTTCGTCGTAAGTATACGTTGTCTCGCCGTCAAGGGCATTGATGACCTTAGCGAGGCGGCCGATTTCGTCATATTCAAATCGCGTGACCATGCCCGCAGGATCGCGTTCTGCGATCTTGCGGCCGGCCTTGTCATAGGTCACCTCAGTGTAAAGGTTGTCACTCAAATCACCCGGTGTGTCGTCGTGAAAGATGGTTCGAATTCGCCGATTCGCATGATTGTAGGTGAAGCGCGTCGTTTTGCCGCGGGCATCGGTGACGCGAATGATGTTACCGTTGGCGTCATATTCGCTTTCAGTGACGAGCGGTGTGAGCGGACCGCCTTCCGACAGCGTCACGTAATTCGTCACGGTGCTAATGTTGTCAATCCGCGCAAACTCGGTGCGGTGCTCCGTTCCGGTGCTCGGATCGACTGTTTTGCGCTCGACGACTTCGCCGAGTTCGTTGTAGATCGTCTCTTCGTACGGACCGTCGTGGTCAATCGCCGGCGTGTCGTCAGGCATATACGTCTTCACGGCCCGGCCGAGTTCATCATAAGCGTAATTCGTCACGCGGCCGTCACGATCCGTGGTCTGCGTTCGTCGGCCGTTGGCGTCGTACGTGTGCACTTCCGTCGAGTTGTCGGGGTATGTCGTGCTGACAAGCTGACCGAGTCCGTCGTAATCATTCACAATGTCGCCGTCAGGTGTGCGAACCGCGGTCAAGCGGCCCGCGAAATCGTAATCAGTCGCCAGTTCAACGCCACTTGCATTGATTTGGCTGGCGAGCCGATCCGATTCGTCGTAGATCATTTCGGAAACAACTTGCTCCTCCTCGCCGTTCGGCAGTGTACGAGTCGTCACCGTCCTGTGCTGGTTGCCGTTGGAGTCGTAGAAGAATTCAGAGACGCCGCCGTCGGCCGCGGTCTGCAGCGTGAGGCGTCCCAACGAGTCGTAGGACATCTGCGTCACGTTGCCCAGTGCGTCCGTCTGAGTCTCGAGATTGCCCGAAGCGTCATAGGTCATCACTTCGATCTCGTCCGGACCGTTCAGGACCTCACGGATGATTCGTGTCTGATTGCCAAAACCGTCATACTCGTAGCGAGTGACATTGCCGTTTGGATCGGTGACGGTTTCTCTCTGGTTGTCGGATGTATAGGTGTAAGTCGTCGTGTTGCCGAAGCGATCCGTCTCGGAGAGTAAGTTGTTGTTGGCGAGGTCGTAGGTCCGTTCGGTAAAGGGGTTGTCCGTGAGGTCACCGGGTGTATCGTCGGGCAGGATGGTCTTCTTAAGATTGCCGTTGGCGTCGTATTCGTGACGAGTGATCAGGGTCGTAGGATTGCCTCCCAGTGTTACCGTTTGCACGTCCTGCGTCACGTTGCCGTCTTCATCATAGAACAATGTTCTTTGATGCCCGAGGCGATCGCGAATGATCTCGACGCTGCCGTCGATATCGTGTTCATATTCGATGCGATTCCCTGCGGCGTCGATCATGGCAATGAGTCGTCCATGATCGTCATAGATATTGCGCGCGGCCGTGTTGCCGTTGGGATCAATAATATTGAGCAGGCCGTGCTCGTCGTTATAGACGTACTGCACCTTGTTGTCATCTCGGTCGGTGAATGAAACTAGGTCGCCAGCCGCGTCATACTCGTAGTTGAGTTCATTCTGATTCGGATCGATGATTTTGACGATTCGATCCTGCGCATCGCGCTGGATCAGGATGCCAGGGCCGTCATCCGAGAAGATCCCGTTTTCCGTAAAGACGATCGACTGACCGTTGCGATTGGTAATGCGCGTGAGACGTGATGATCCGGTCGCCGGATCACGGGCGCCGAACTCATATTCGGTGCCGTCAATCGACGTCAACACGTATCCCTGCGAGATCCATAGGGTCGGATATCCGCCATAGGGATCGAAGTCGACGGTCATTCGGCCTCCATCGTCGAAATTGACGATCCAGCTCGGGATCGACGCCGGGTTTTTCAGCCTCAGTGAGGAGGTTCCGGGAGGCGCTCCGTAAAAGGTGATCGGTCCGTCGTATGGATCGTTATAAAGTTCAAGTCCGATGCAGCCACCGATGGGCGCGCCTTGATTAGGCTGGTAGTTGGGTAGTGCGGCGAACATTTCCAAACGGCCGTCGGGCCAGCGTACGGAAATCGTATGGCTAAGCTGCTCTGCAAGCCCGCACGTGAATCCAAGTCCGCCGGTGAAGACCTCCCATCCCTGTTCGATTGGAAACGACTCTTGTAATTCCATGCGCGTCAGATCAAATTCCCAACCGACGCCGAAGTCTTCCTTCGTTTTGATGCGGCTGTCATAGGTCCTCGTCAATGTAATGGGGACACCACCGAGTTGGATATTCATGTCCACGAAGGACATCGTGAAGTTTCCTACCTTGGCAGCGCCTTCGACGGCGACGGTCACGATGTAACTCGCGCTATTGCCCGATAGGTCATACGCCACCAACAGCAGGTCGTACGTCCCGTTGACCATTTGGGTTGTGTCGAGCTTGCCCAGCTCTTCCGGTGTACCGAAGAAGCCTACACGCTCGTAACCCGTATGGAATATGTGAAACGGGCCGGTATTTCCTACGGGACGATACCCAAGTTCGTATTTGTAGAAATTGTCATCCAGTGCCCATCCCATGACCGGGACGACACCCTTTAGTTGAGGTGTCGTCGGCGGAATGTCCGGGTCGGTGCTGTAATTCACCGGACTCCTGATTTCGACCAAGGGGTCGGTGTTTTCAGTCGTTGCGTCCGTTTGGGCCAGAAATTCCGTCGACGCGGTTCCGATTTTTCCGCTGATGTCCGTGGCCGTCACGGTGACCTCGTAACCGCCGACGACCGGGACCTGATAAACATATTCTGCCGAGCCGTCGGTCAGGGCGATTCCGTTCACGATCAAATCGTTACTGAGAGGACCGTCGATCACCATGTCGACTTCATTGCCTTCGATACCGACGTCGTCAGTCGCGGTGATCGTAATGGTCACGAGATCGCTGGCCGGCGGATCGAGATCAACCACGGCCGGATTCACGTTTACGGTGACCACCGGTGAGGCGAAGTCGCCGTTTTCCGGTGTGAACACTTGTACATTGAACGTCTGCACGGCCTCATTGGGAGGCGTCGCTTCATCCCGAACGACGATCGCAACCGGTTGATTGCCCTCGGTCGTCGGCGTCCACGTCAGCAATCCGGATGAAGGATCAGCAATGGCCATGTCGTCGGGTGGCGTGAATCCGTTGGCAAACACAAACGTCAGGTTCGTGTCGTCCGGGTCCTGTGCCTCAATCTGATACTCATACGTTAATCCGACAATCGCATGGTTCGGCGGTGTAGACGTGATCACCGGCGGCAGATTCGGGCCGACAACCACGCTGAATGTCTGCTCGGCCCAGCCTCCACGAAGATCGTCGACGAACACTTTGAAGTCGTACGATCCTTCCAACACGCCGACCGTATCCCATGTGATCGTCGCGCGCCGGTTGGCCGGGTCCGGCATGAACGTGACGATCCCTTCCGAAGGTTGGGCCGTCAATTCCCATTCAAGTACATCGTCGTCGATATCGTCGGCCTCGACGACGTATTCATAAACGGCACCTTCCGCGACGTGTGTCGGCGGTTGCGTGATAAACGTCGGGGGATGATTGGGCGCTCCTTCCCAAACCGTCACGCTGAAGTACTGTTCAGCCCAGCCACCGCGGAGATCGTCCACCCTTATTCTGAAGTAGTGAGTTCCGGCCTCCGTCATACCGCTGGTGTCCCAGGTCAGCGTCGCCGTGGTTGTGTCCGGATCGACCACCAGGTTCACCGAGCCCACCGGCGGCTGCTCCGGCCGAGTCCACTGAAGTGTATCGCCGTCTTCGTCCACTGCTTCCATTTCATAGGTGTACACCTGCCCCAACTCCACGAGGTGTGAAGGCGTACTGATGATGCGCGGCGCGCGATTCGTTCCGTCCGTGGAGACACTTAGTGAGTACGTTTGTGTCGCCCATGCGCCGTGTTGATCTTCCACGCGGACCTTGACCTGATGCGTGAAGACGGCCTCGTCGGGCGCAGTTTGCCACTGAATCAAGCCGGTATTCGGATGGATGGTCATATCATCCGGGTGAAGATCGAGAGAGTACGTCAGCGTGTCTCCGGAATCGGGATCGCTTGCATCGACCTGATAGGTGTACAGATCACCTTGGGCGACGACAAAAATCGGCTCCGATGAAATCTCCGGCGGGTGATTCTGTCCGGTCAGCGACACGGTCAGTTCAAAGTTCTGTTGCTGCCATGCCCCATGTTCGTCCGTGACTCTGACACCAAATGTATTGGGGCCGACCTGATTCGGGTCCGGCGTCCAGCGAATTTCTGCCAGATTGTTGTCAATTTGTGTGATGCTCGCGCCCGACGGCTTTTGCTCCAATGTAATCGTGAGCACATCCTCGGAGTTTTCGTCGAATACCGTCACTTCATAGAGATACTCAACACCGACTTGAGCCAGCGCCGGTGGCGTACTTGTGATTTGAGGACCGTGATTGCCCAGGACGTTCGAAACGTGGAGATCGAATGTTTGCTGATACCAGGCGCCTCGCGCATCCGTCACGCGCACCGCGACGATATGCGTACCCACGTCATCAGGGTCCGTTGTCGTCCACACAATGCGATTGGGATTGGTGTCGTCGAAGTTCATCCCGGACGGACGCTGTTCCAGCGTCAGCGTCAGGTTCTCGCTGCAATCCGGATCTCCGATATTGTCGTCGTCAAAAATGACATCATACGACCACGTGGCTCCCGCCTGGATCAATCGCTCATCGGGGTCAGGCTCCGACGTGATTTCCGGAGGCACGTTTGCGCATGGGTCGCCGGGCTCATTGACGGCAACGCCCCAATACTGCCTTGCCCAGGCTTCGCCGGAGTCCGTGACTTTGACGTCGAAGTTGCGCACTCCGACCTGTGCTGCAGTCGGCGTCCAGCGGATCTCGCCGGTCTGCTCATCGATTGTTGCGCCCGTGGGTCTCGCGAGTAACTCGAATCTATGCGTGTCGGCAGGGTCCGGATCATCAACTTCGACATCGTAGTAGTATTCGACATCGACCACGGCGGATTGAGGTGGCGTGGAATCGATCCGGGGCGGATTGTTGGTGCCGACGACCGAAGCCGTGAGCGTATAAATCTGGTAACTCGGCTCGGGGTGATTGTTGTCAGTCACCGTAACTTTGATCCAGCGCATCCCCACGTCGTCGACGGAGGGTGTCCATGTGATAACGGCCTTTTTCGAATCGGTCGGATGCGGATTGATATCCATACCGCTTGGCGGCGCAAGAAGCGGACCGCCGTCCGGACCGTTCTCAGGCGCAGGGACGATATCGAAATCCAAGTCGGCGTCGTCCGGGTCCGCGGCCTCGACCACGTATTCATACTGCTGGTTCACTTGGGCGACGAACACCGGTTCTGAAATGATCCGGGGAGGCTGGTTGCCTGCACCTAGCGGATAAACAGCCAAGCCATAGGTCAGAATTGCCCATCCGTCCCGTTCGTCTTCGACGATAACCCGAACCTCATACACTTTTGGTTCAAGCTCGGGGGTCAGATCGCCGTTGTTCGGCGTCATCGTGATGCGACCGGGATTAGGATCGTCCCAGTCGTCAATTTGCATGGACGCCGGCGCATCTTCGAGACGATAGTGCAGCGTGTCTTCGCCGTTGTCTACATCCACATCCGTCGCGACAACATCATATGAGTAATCTTCGTCTACAATCGCAAACGACTGCGGATAGGGCGGAATCACGATTTGAGGCGGATTGTTCGGGATCGGAGGAATAGGATAAACGTTCACCTCGAACGGCTGGGCAACGGTGTTGACACCGTCGCTCACGGAAACCTGAACGAAGTAGGGGCTGTCTTCTGAGCTACCCAGGGGCGTCGGCCATTCAATCAACCCTTTGACGCCGCCCACATTTATTTCCATACCCGGCGGCGCGAAATCCAGGCTGTAGGTCAGCAACTGGCCGTCGGGATCACCGGGATTGTCGATGTCAAATGCAGTGACCGGATATGAATACAAATCGCCTTCCGTAACCACGGAGATCGGCAAAGACGTGATGTCCGGAGGAACGTTTACTTCGTTGACATTCACCTGGTACGTTCGCTCATCCGGAGCACCCTCAGGGTCCGTGACAATCACGGTCACGTCATAGGGGGAGTCTGCGGCCGCCGTTTGCGATGGTGTCCACAAGATCTGGCCCGTTTCCGAGTTGATGAGCATTCCAGGTGGCTTCTGATTGAGAGCAAACTCAAGAGGATGATCTTCATCAGGGTCCGTCACCTCGATGAATTGAATGAACTGAACGCCCTCCGTCGCATCGTTCAAATCGTCGGTAAGGATTTGCGGCGGCGCGTTGCGATCCTCGACATCGATGGTGAATGCATACGTGTCCTGGCAATCACCCGTCGAGACAGCTCGGACACGAACGACCCTCGTGCCGTGTGAATTGAACGAGGGCAACCATTGAATCAGGCCCGTTTCTTCATCGATCAACATCCCTTCCGGCGCGACGTCCAGGAAGAACAACACGTTGGTGTCCGGAGGTTCGTACGCCAGCTCAACCTGTTTGGTGTACGGCTCACCCTCCACGCCTTTTTCACAGTCTTCCATGCCCGGCAATACGCAATCCGAGTCCCGCAGGATGACGGGACGGTCGGCAGGCAGGCAGGTCACAACGTTCAACACGTAGTCTTGCGGAGTCGTCAGTTCGCCGTCCGTGACGCGCAGATTGATGGAAAAGAAACCGGTTTCGGTGGGGGTCATGATGACCTTGACCGTCCCGTTGTCATCGATAAGGGAGGCGCCCTCCGGCGGAAGGAAAAGTGAATAGCTGTTATTTACAAGCGTCAAGATGTCGTTGTCCGGGTCGCTGGCATCAATGGCGTATTCGTAAGGCTGGCCGACAACGGCAACCGTATCGGGTATGGAGTGGATTTCCGGCGCGACGTTGACCGGCTGGACGTCGATGGTGTATTCCTGAACGGCATGCAGGCCCGCGTAACTGTCACGGGCAATGATTGTGACGATGTGGGGCTCTTCGGCGTCGGCGGTCTGACTCGGCAACCACGTGACTAATCCCGTGGTCGAATTAATCGACATGCCGTCCGGCGGGTTCGCGCTGGCGGCCGGGCTGCTCAAAAGCGTACCCAATTCGTAATAAATCGGAAGATCTTCGGGGTCCACGGCCTCGGCGCCGTATTCATAAAGGACGCCCTCCGTGGCCGTGTCGATGAAATCGGTCACGAAATAAGGCGGCCGCTGCAGAACGAAAACGTCGGAGTCGTAACCGAAAGGCTCGGCGGCGCCTTGAGGGATATCCCACTCCACCCAGATCCAGTCGGTCGGTTCGCCCGGCTCAAGGGTCAGGCCGTTCGCGAGCATTTCGATGTATGGAATGCCGAGTGCGTCCAGCGGCCCACCCTGAACGGCGGTTGTGATCATCGTGCCGGACGGCGTAAGATTATCGAAGGTTGCATAGATCGGCCCGTCAGCAGCGCGCTCACCAGTGTTCACGGCGCGTAGCTGCGCTCGGTGTCGTATGACGGCGCCGCCCGGTTCTTCGTGTACGTGGTATTTCGAATCCAACGTAAGATCGTTCGAAATGGAAGAGTAAGGCGGGTTGCTCCCGACGATGGCGATCGGATGCGTCAGGATGACTTCGCTGCCATCGGCGTCAACGACCCGCATGGCGACGACATAACCGGGAGGTGGCGCCTGCCAACTCCTGCATGGCGTCAGATCGTTCGGAATCTCGCCGATCAATTCAGGATTAAACGTGCCGTCATAGTGAAAATCCCACTCCAGCACGGTGATCGGGTCGCATGGTCCATGTACGGCGCCTTCCATGCAAACCAACTCACCCGGCGCAGCCTCGTCCGGGCCAACAAGCGATGCTTGCGGCTCGGTATCCTGAAATCTGATCTCAATTTCCGCTTCCGCCTGCGTCCCGGGCTCATTTGTCACCTGCAGTTGTATGACGAAGAGGCCTTCGGCCTGGCCGTCGCTGACATTGGAGTAGAGAACATCGGGCGTTTGCGCATCGGCGGGATCGAACACGCTTTGTCCGTCGAGATCCCACGCGAATGACAATCCTCCTGGCACATTGGGTGTCGACGTGGAGCCGTCCAGCTTCAGATCGGTACATTCCGGAATACGGTAGATGCCGTCGCCATCGGGAGAAAGCACTTGATCGTCAGCCGCGGTCTTGACGATGATCACGGCGGTCGGAGGCGTCTCACACTCGTCCAGGATATCGTTTAGATTTTGGTCGAGACTGGGGTCGGCATCGATTTCGCATTCGTCCGGAATCTGGTTTTCGTTGCAATCGACTTCACAAGCGTCCGGGATCTCGTCGCCATCACAATCATCGAACGCATCACACGCCGCGTTGACGATGTCGATAATCGCAGCAGGCAAATCGTTGGCCGCGTGGGTTGACGAGATCCACTGGCCCTCGGTCTGGCTCGCCAGGAGAGCGGCCATATCCTCAACGCAATCGATCGAACAGCTTTGGTAACCTGTGCCGGTGATCGGTGAAACAATGACGCCGTGATCGTTCGCGACCTGGATGGCATGGAGAATCGACTCAAGATCGTCGCTCCGGACGGTGTCACAGTCGCCGCTGTTGCAGTTGGCGCAGCACCAGTTTCCGTCGTTGGGTCCTTCGTCGCTGATCGGCACAATGACGCGCAGGCCGTTCGGCCATGGATAGAGCGCCGCCACGGTGGCCGTGGCCGGTCCCCAATCCTCTACGTGGTTAACCGTCGTACAGCATGGAGGCGGATTGCCAGGGACGGAGGAACCCAGCAGATTGGTGACCGTATCGGTCAAACACCAGCGCGCCCATGTGATTCCCAGCAGCTCGCTGGTCACGGCAATATTGTGTGTCTGCTGAAGATCCTCGATAACCTGTTCGATACTGAAACACAGCGCACTTCCCTCGTCATTCATCGAGCCGGACGTGTCCATGACGAACACGACATGGACGGGCGGACATGCTCCGCCGCATTCATCCGCCACGCCGTCGCCGTCGCAATCCGGCAGCGTACCGTCGGCGATCTCGCACTCATCCGGAACGCCGTTGTCATTGCAATCATGGCTCACGACACCGTCGCCGTCCGGGTCGTTCGGGTCGACGTCGCAGGCGTCCGGAATTCCATTGTCGTTGCAGTCGGTATCATCACATAGGATTTCGCACGGATCGCAACAATTGATCACTTCAAATGTTTTGGATTGTGAGACGGGAAAGTCGTTGGCCCAATCGCACAGGTCATCCGACGTCACGTCGATTTCATACGTGCCAAGCATGTCGGCCGGAAGACTATATTGCCATATTTCGCCCGGGCTATTTTGGTCGACATTCGTGAGGCTAATGATGACCGTTCCCAAGGGGTCGCGGATCGTGATGTCCAGCTTTGTGTCGTCACTTCTCGTGATGGTGCTGCATCCGCCGGAGCAGGAGTCCGTGTCGGTCGTCTTGATATAGATTCCGACCGTCTCGTCCTTACAGATGGTGCCGTTGACGACACCATTCAGATTAAAATTCGCGAACGAGATCGGGCTGCCCCTGTTGCAGTCATTGCAATCGGCGTAGGCGTCTGACACGCGCGCTTCAATCGCCAGGATCATCAACAACAGATAGACGGTTTTTCGGAACGGCTTTTGCATGGCAAATGCTCCTGTGGTCGTCAATGGGAACGCGCTAGATCATTACTCCATCGCGACCGAAGCTGCGGAACTCTCCGGATAGTCAGCAATGAGTTTTTGAATAATATCTTTCGCCTCGACGCTACGATTCATGGCTTGAAGGGTCTGCGACGCATACAACATGGCGGCGGAGCGCAAATCATCATCAAGGGACTGATTGTCGATGACTTTTGCGAAGGATTCGTGCGCCCCATCGAGGTCACCCTGGTGAAACAACGCGAGGCCCAGTTGCTGGTGCGCTTTCCCGGTTTCCACCGGCCCCAGTTCTTCGGCAATCGTGCTGTTCGCGACGTCCGCCATCGGACCGAATTCGCCCGTCGAACTGTAAAACTGCATCAGCATGTCCTGTGCCCGAAAATACAGGTCAAAGTCTTGCACGGTTTTTCCGAATTTGGCGATTTTCTTGGCTGCCGAGATGGCCCCTTGTTCATCCTCGACAAAAACAAACCGTGTGCGCTCAAGCTCTGCAGCTTTGGTCAAAGGTGAATTGGGATCCGTACTGTTCATCAATTCGACAGGCTCGATCAACAACTCATTGGCCTGTGATGGAAGAACTTCAAACCGGCGACAACGGGCAAGAAACGACACGAATCGCGTGAAGTCCAGGTTTGCCTGCATCATCCCTCCTGAGTTGCCCAGCCCGTTAGCGATGGAGACGTTCTCTTTGATTTCTGCAAAGTGATCGATCGTCGGCGTGGTGCCGAAATCGTTGCAGCAGTTCGACCCGCAGCAACCGCCGATCTGATCGTCGACAAGCACCTGGTTCAACGTGATGACGGCGAACACGGCGTCTTCGTCTTCGATATGGTCTACAATCGTCGTACGAAGGATTTCAGCGGCTTTGTCGTATTCAAGCTTCGCCCAGTGGACTTTCCCAATGCCGATCAGCGAATCCACCACGAATTCGGATTCAGGAAATTCCGAAACGACGATGTCATAGCTCGCGATGGCCTTGTCGTAGTTTTCCACTTTCGCATAAAGATCGCCGACCAGAAAATATGCATGGTCGCGAAGATTGCTCTCGGGAAATGCGATCAGAAATTTGTTCAGACGTGAAAGCGCTGATTCGACTTCCCCCAGTTCCGAATCAATGGAACCGGCCATAAACGCACCGTCGTCAACCAGGTAACTTGAGCTTGACGGATCGATTGCGATTTCGGCGTAGGTCGTTTCCATGTCGCCAAAATAAAACCGCGCTTCATCAAGGACTCCAAGCTCGTGATAGATGGAACCGAGTTGATACTGCGCGTCATGCTTATTCACCAAGGACTCGTCGGGGTTATCCAACGTCGCGAGCAGTTTGTTAATCAGCTTCTGCTGTAGCGACGGTATGGAAAGAGAGGAAGGCGAAGATGGCGATGCGGACGGAGACGACGAAGGCGAAGGAGGAGACGACAACGCCACCAAAACCATGATGACCGAGATGGCCAGGATCGAACTGGGAACAACTCGCCTGACGACAAATCGCAGATTTAACCGGCCGACCGATTGTTTACGTATCTGAGACATGACCGCAACTCCGCTGAAATCGGGAACTCAAAGATTAAACTCGACGTTGAACTGTAATCCGCGGGATCGCTGATGTGCTTGCTGAAGACGAGCAGGTTGCAGACCGCAACCGCCCAGCCCTTTGCCAACTCCACCTTGGCCCTTCGCAGCTCGCGCATGATCCCGTTTGTGGTAAATTGCTTCCTTCTCTTGAACCTAACCTCCGGACCCCGACGAACCTGAAGCCTACCACTCCAAGGCCCAAACAAGATGTAAAGGTGGGGAGGTCTTTCCCTGCTTATTTACATAGACGAAAGATTTGATCGTTGCGCTCGCGCAACATTAAAAAAATATGCCGCCTATTTTGTTACGACTCGCCTTCATCTGCAATCTTAAGACTACGGCTTCTGCGAAAAAATAGAAAATGAAGTTATTGCTAAGACATGCTAATTTTGAGTTGCCGTTTTGGATTTCACAGCTTTGACGATTTGGATGAATGAAGATCCAAATCGCCGCGAACTCGGTTTGTATGCACAAGTTACGCGGTTTTCCGCAACGTTGGGTAGGCCAATAGTAAGGTGTTGAGGCTATTGAATTCCCAGCACGGCCTCAACAAATAGCGGGATGTCATTCGGATTGACGAACGTGTCGCTGTTCATATCGGCGACGCATGTTTCGTTTGGACCGGCCGGCGTATTAATTAGTACAGAAATAAAGTCGGAAATATCGTCACCGTTCATCAGGGTGTCGCCGTTGATGTCGCCGACGGCGAGATTGCTGCAAGGACCGCAAACCCTGCCCACTTCGGCATCATTGAAGAACGAAAGCGTGATGCCGGAGGGGTTTCCAAGGTTATTGATGTCTATTTGGATCACCCGGATGTCTTGAGCCACGAGTTCATCCAACAAGTGAGCCGGCACACCGGGGTCCAGAATCGGTTCGAATCTTAGGACTTCGAAAAAAGCGTGGTTGCTTGCGGAGTAGGATTGCGAGAAGAGACTGCGCAACACGAGCGGTTCACTCGTAATGCCCTCGATGGTCGTTTCGTGGAAGCGATCCAGGATAGGAGTGCACCCGCCGCAAATCGGTCCGATTGGTTGAATCGAAAAGCACGTAGTGACGAACACACCGCCCGGAAAGTCATACTGCCTTCCGCCACAGGGAATGGTTGGCGGTGCATCGAAATATTCGCCGATTGGACGCATAATCACGTTTTCCATCGTGACCATGTTGGGCGGCACCGGATTCGCGTGTTGCACCTGCACCTCAATGAGCGACACTTCGCCGAGATCTCGAAGCGTGAGAATCGGACTTTCGGCGGGAGAAACGAGCAGACCCAGGTTGCGGGTATTCAGGGTGTAGGTTCGCGGATTGGGTAGTTCATTCAGCACCCAGGTGTCCGCCGTCCTTTTGTTGACCGCGTCATAGCTGTGGCTCGCGCCCGGGAGGGTCGGAATGTTACCATCGAGTGCAAGGATGGTGCAGCCGTCGTTGAAAGAGAATGAGGCGTCGGCATAGATGCTCGTCGTGGCCAATGTAGCCGGATCAAGGCGCAGATTTTTGGTGGAAAGGGTCCAGCGCGCTTTGACACGGCCCGGCGGACTCCCGTTGGTGACAAATTGGGTAGGTTCGTTCAAGAGAAACGGCGTGATGCTGGGCGTGGTATCGGGCTGCGGGATTTCACGAACCTGCTTGACGACCAGCCCCCCCGCGGGAAGGACGCCGCCACCCGGCGCCATCTTTTTGTATTCGAAATCCAATACAAACGCCGTCTTGCCTGTTTCAGATTCAAACTGATCGGCAACGGCGAGCAGCAATTGCGAAAGTTCAACGTAGTCGGCCTGCCAGTCCATCACAGTTTCTCCAAGCAACACGAGATTGGAGGAGGCGGAGAGCGTGACCTGAAACGTGGTTGGCGAAACGACATTAACGTCGACTTCTTCCGGGATTGCGCCGTTCTCCGGATTGGTGACGGAGTTCGCTCCGTCTTGGGTCACGAGCAAAATGCTGTCGTTAAAGAAACCGCCCTTGCGTTCGTACGTCGCCACACCATTGGCGAGTTCGATCTCATCGGGGAATGAATGATGAACCAGGATGGCCATGCCGACGTCGTCTTCGTCCACGCCGTGACGAAGTCGTTCGAGATACGCATTGTCGTTGTAGAAGCTGGCAAACACCCGGCGAATGGCGCGGAAGACGCCGCGTTCGTTTGCATTGGTCGGATCGCAGAAGCTCGGGCCGATCTGATCTGCATCGAGATCATCGACCAGACACCCGCTGTTGCTGTCATAGAGTCCCGCTCCCGTGAATTGCTCACTGTCCTCGACGTTGGTCGAGCTTCGAAATCGGATTTTCTTGACAGGGTCGAATCCGAATTGGGGGTCTTGGAGAAGTGCGAGGATGTCCGCTTCCTGCTGCGGGGTGAAATTGGTGTCATCCTTGATCATATCGCGGATCGTGTCGAGAGCGTCGGCCAGCGCCTGCGCGTCCGGCGGCGGGAAAACGGTGTGTTGCGAAAGAATCGCGTCGATCTCCTGTTTGAGTGTCATGCCGCCGACCAGCGTTTGGTTTAGGAAATCCGTCCAGAGGTCGAAGGAGATGGCGAGCGAAACGGGCGAGTCGTTCGGAATCGCTCGGCGAAGGAAGCCGAAATTGGCGGCCTTTCCGCCGAAATGGTCGATGTCCGACGGTGTCATCCCGTTCGTGGACGCGCTCAGGTTTCCCAGCGGCGCGATGGGTTGGATGTTCAGCGGAGGGGGAATCTTGAGCGCGAGGACCTCATCCGTTTCCTGCTGGGTCAGTCCGTCGGCGTCGATGAAGCGAACGTCGCAAATAAAGGTTCCGAGCCCGAACAGACCGGTGACAGGCTTCTCAAAGACTCGAAGTGCCACCCGTTTTCCAATCATGCTCAAGGCCTTGTCGGCGTCGGCCTGAAGCCCCAGGAAGGTAAACGGAACCTGAAAGGTATTGGCCAAAATGACCACATGCGAGTTGGGCGTGGCCGGGGCAAGCGAGACGATGCCTGCAACCAGCGGAATGCTGGCCGGTATTCCGTCGGTGAGAAGGATGTCATCGATCTTCAAGTCGCCCGCGAGGAACGCCGCATCGATTTGGTCTGCGGGGACAAACTTCAAACGCCCCAATGCCCAGCCTTGCGAATAGCAGCTATTGCCGTCGGCCCATCGCGCAGGTGAACTGATTTCGATCCCGTTGGCGGCAAACAATGCGGTATTTTGCTCGGCGGTTTCGAGCTGTTCAAACGTCGGGAAGTATAGCGGCTGCACGCCGGCGTCGGCGATGACCGTATTTCGAACGGCATTGAACAAATCGACAATGACCTGCGGATCGATCGGGTCCTGCCCGATGATTTGGATGCCGTATTCAGGAATTGCTGTCAGCGGAGGCAACGCAGGCGGCGGGATGACCACCGCCCCGAGAAAAGCCTCACGTCCACCGTTGAAAAGGGTGACGTTGTTAAAATCTTCGAGGCTCAGTCCCAGCAGCGGATCGAGGATTTGAGTCGCGAAATCAAAGTGAAACTCAAACTGAACACTGTCCTGATAATAGACCGTCGTCGGATTGCAGGTCAGTATCGTGAATTTCACCCAACTCGGCTCACCGGGCGCTCCGCTGTTGGCTCGGAATGAATCTTCTGGAAACTGAATCGAGTTTTTCCATGAGGGTGACGGTGTGACCTGACATGTCCCCGCAGACGCCCGAGTTGCGAGCGCATAAGGCGCCAGCGCCAGAATGACAAGTAAACAACCATATCGCAGGTTGATGGAAAAGCTCGAATAACGCGTCATGGCTCTCTCTCCCAAGGTGCGGCCCGCCGTGATTGGGATAGCTTGCAGATATGTGACCGATTATGCCTGTTCAATGAATGACAAGCGCATCGTCTTATGATCGTCCATTATGTCACGAAAAAAGCGAAGGATCAACCGCGCGACACTGTTAGGGCGGTGGTGTGGCGGCGCTGTCGCCACACGTTGTCAGGCTTGAGCGGATGCACCCGGCGAACACGCCGAATAATGAGCCCCCCATCCTTGGCTGAAACGCAAGGATGGGGGACCCCGTTCAGTTCAGCGAGAATACTCTACTCGCATTCGGTGTTGGCGCCCTGAAACTCGCCACCGAGGATTCGGCAGATGGTGTCCAATGTGACGACACAGTCGCCGTCCGGCAGCTCGCACGCGCCGGGCGGAATGAACGGAAGCGGAAAGTTATCAAGCCCCTCTCCACGATCCGACATTTCAATTTCGTGCACGGGCGTCTCGACCAACGCCTCGGGCGCGCAGGCGATCGCCGAATCATTCTGTCCATTCGCTCCGGTGGCCACCGCCCCCGCACAAACAAACGCCGACAACACAAGCAGTAAATGTACTCTACGCATGAGATCTCCTCCGTAGATAGACCAATGGTGAAGCCACATGGCTGCACCGTATACACTAAGTCGTTGCGCCCTCTTCCCGATTGGGATGAACACACTATATCAAATCGGCCGGAATCGCTTCAATAGGTTTCAAGTACGCTACCGTGCAAATCGAACAGCTAAATGTCACTTGTACGATTCGTTTTTCAGGGCAAGCCGAAGATGGGTCTTGAGTTCGTCTGGCGAAGTCGGCGTTCGCCAGTCTTTGAAATGCCGGAGACGGTCATCCATCAACGCGTTGTTGTTTCTGTGGCCGTCGCAGAAGTCATCGATCTTGAACCGATATGCGTCGCGCGCAAGCCCCCCCGCTCGTGGGGAGAGAAAAGCGAAAAACCCAGGCTGAAACGACAGAAAACATGTCGGCGGTGACAGGTCCTTTCGCCTCAGCCATGGGCTGGAATCGTCGCTCGGAAGAAACCTTCCGCTATGGACAATCCTTAATGGTGACGTTCAACAGCGGGACGGCAGGGCAAGAGGTTAGACAAACGATGCACTGCAAGCCGCTGACGAAAATTCGGTCACCAGGTTCAAATGACTCCAGGCCCGCGAAAATAAAGGCGCCCATATTGTTCTTGTCAGAGCGCCAGACCTTGCAACCGTTGACCGGGTCCCCTCCGGGGAAAGGGATAAACGAATCCACGATCTCGACGGTCCCGCAACTCGGAACGATGGCGGGGAAGAACGGAAACGCGAGAAACGCCTCTGCCTTTTTCGTCATCCCGGGAGCCGAAAGGACGCCAAGCACCAACATCGAGCACACCAGTAATCTTTTCGTTTTCATGCAATATCCTCCTAGATATACACTCGCACCCACATCTCGATCTTAAATGCAGGCCTGAAAGGGTATTGGCACAGACCCCTCCCGGCCTCGTAGAACAGGGACTCCCTAGATCATTGCGGGGTACTCCGGAAATCTGACAGGATTATTGGAAAAATCCTCACTGAAGTTTCTTGCGAATCCTTCATCATTTTCGCAATGATTTCGGTTCGCTTGGGAATCATCCGGAAGAATCAGGCCCCGTGAAACTAACCGTTCCACGGGGCCTTGGCGAAGCCTTTCGTACTTATTCTCGACTGAGTGTGCCGGTGGGCAAAGACCCGAGTTCGTCGCTGAGCGGGAGATCCGCTTCATTCTCCAGCACGATGTCAACCATCGGAAAGTCAGTGCCCTCGATGACTCCGGTGTCAAACGTAATTCGCTCACCCTGAATCACCAGGTCGAGAGTCAGTTGTTGCTCGGTTCCGTCTGCAAAGACCCAATAGTTTCCGGTACCGGTGATCGGACCGATACGAGAGAAGGCCGCTCTCTGGTCCGTCGCGAGATTCCAATGAATGTTGACGACGGAGTACTCCGAGTACTCCGGTGTCTCAAGTATTGGGACGAGTGCATACGAACCGCTCAGTTTCGTCGTCGGCAGCGTGCAGGCACAGGAATCGAGATAGCCCTGGATGGAAGAGTCATCATTCAGCGTCTGCGGCGCCATCGCTTCTGCGCTGGTGGCGCTGGCGACAATGTGCAGATTCGTGTCGTAGTTGACCAATCCGTTCTTGTTGACTGAGATGTCGAAATCGGGCGTGGCACCACCGGTGCCTCCCGGAATCAGGCCGCTGTCGAAGACCGTGACAGGTCCGCCATTGAGCTGCAGGTTCAGCGTCAGTTGCTGCACGGTCCCTCCGTTCGGCGTTCCCACTCGATAATCTCCGGAGCCCTTGATGATGATATTGCTTGAAAGTTTGGCGACAAAATTGACATTATCAATCGCGTATGCCTCAAAGTCCGGGTCAGGGCTGGCGACGCGGCGCAAGTCAAACGTGCCGGTAAAGGAGGAGGCTAAAAACAAAGGGCCTGCACAGGAAAAACGGCCGCCTCCGCCGAAGCAGCCTGTCGTGTATGTGCTTCCTTCGCCAAGCGAATAGGTCACGCTGCTCGCCGAGGTGCTCGTCAGAGACCCGGCCGCCGCAGAATTTGGAAGCTGATTCGACTGGAGCGTATGGGGGGAAAGCACCTGGGCCTGCGCCGCCAAGGCAAAGATCCCCGACATGGCACTCGACATCACGACCACGAATCTTCGATTTGACATACCAAACTCCTTTCGCGATAGATCGCTGTTGACACGTAGACGCTACTTGAGCGTCATTCCATTAATTACAGCAAGGCCGATTTTCAGTTCGAGCTGAGGGATACCGCTTGCGACGAGAGACTTCCAAAGACATCGCGCACCCCTCCCGAAAGACGTCCTCTGCGCCATATTGCTTGCAATAAGCCTGTGGTCCGCTCGCAGAGGGACGCCGCAATCCTTATAATAAATGCGCCAAAACCGATTGAATTCTGCCAATATTTCTTGGAGTCGCCATTCTTAGGCAGGCCGATGCGCCGTCACGGAGCGAGCATGTCAACTCCATCAGAGAGAAACACGATCAACATCCTTGACCGGGCGAATTCGAAAGACCGGTGTGCGACCGACGCCCTGCTTCCCCTGGTTTATGAAGAATTGAAAAGGCTGGCGGACTTTTACCTGCGCGCAGAGGGGCCCGCTCACACTCTTCAGGCAACCGCGCTTGTCCATGAGGCCTATCTCCGATTGGCGAGAGACAGGGACGCATGTTGGAAAAACAAGGCCCATTTCGTCAGTGCGGCGGCCGTTGCGATCCGCAGGATTCTGATCGAGCATTCACGGCGCCGGCGGCGCACCAAACGAGGGGGTGATGGCAGCAGAGTGCTGCTGGAAGAAACACTGATCGTGACGGAAACACAGGACGCGGACTTGCTGGCACTCGATGAGGCCTTGTCTCAACTTTCCATGATCGATCCTCAAAAGGCCCGGATTGTCGAACTGCGATTCTTCGGAGGGCTTACGGTGGACGGGACTGCCGAAACTCTCGGGATCTCGTCGCGCACAGCCGCCCGAGAATGGCGCTTCGCCAAAGCCTGGCTTCGTCGTGAGGTGCTTCAGGGGGAAACCTGCCATGACTGAGCGATGGCAACGGGCGGACCGCCTGTTTCATGAAGTCGTCGATTTGCCGCCTGACGAGCGAAAAAAATTTCTCGATCAGGCTTGTGCGGCGGATCCGTTACTTCGCGAAGAAATCGAATCACTCATCGCTTCCGATCAAAGTGGAGATGCTTTCATTGACCGACCGGCATTGGGTGAGGGATTTTCCGTACAGTCAACCGCTTCGTCCAAGGATTCGTCAGCCGAATCCTTGGCCGGTCAGGCCATCGGTCCCTACCAATTGGTCCGGCCCATCGCGACCGGGGGAATGGGCGTCGTCTATTTAGCGGTTCGCGCCGACGATGAATACGAAAACCAGGTGGCGATCAAGCTCGTCAAGCTGGGCATGGATTCCGAACAGATTCTCCAGCGCTTTCGATTGGAACGACAGACTCTGGCCCACCTCGACCATCCCAACATCGCCAAATTGCTGGACGGTGGAGCGACAAGTGACGGTCGCCCTTACTTGATCATGGAATACATCGACGGTATTCCAATCACTGAGTATTGCGACCAACACGAGCTTTCGCTCGCCGAACGGCTGCTCCTGTTCGAAAAGGTCTGTTCCGCCGTTCACTACGCCCACCAGAATCTGGTCATCCACCGTGATTTGAAACCGGCCAACATCCTCGTGACCACCGAGGGTGTTCCAAAACTTCTTGATTTTGGTGTGGCCAAAGTCCTAAGTGCAGAGACCTCGGAAGGAACGGGGGCAGCGACGGCCCAGGCGTCTCGTTTGTTCACGCCGGAGTACGCGAGCCCGGAACAGCTTCGTGGACAGCCGATGACCACCGCCTGTGACGTCTACGCCCTGGGAGTTATCCTCTACGAACTGCTCACCGGGCATCGGCCCTACCAACTTCGCCATCGCTCACCCGGGGAAATCGACCGCCTTGTTTGTGATGTGGACCCCGAGAAGCCCAGCGCTGCCGCGAGCCGTGTTGAACAACGCCACTACCCCGACGGCACGGTAAGGCGAGCGGTCACCCCTGAAACCGTCGGTCGAACGCGCCGGATCGCCCCCGAGAGTCTTCGCCGCCGATTGCTCGGTGATCTTGACAACATCGTACTGATGGCGATGCGAAAGGACCCCAAACGTCGCTACGCCTCGGCAGAGCAGCTCTATGAAGACCTTTGTCGTTATCGTGAGGGTCGCCCGGTTCTGGCCCGAAAAGACACGATACGATACCGCACGGAAAAGTTCATCAAGCGCAACAAAGTGGGCGTTACTGCGGTTCTTCTGGTTGCGCTGTCGTTACTCGTTGGCGCGGTCGGTGTGGCTCGAGAGACGCGCCGAACGCGAGTTCAGCGAGACGCGGCGGAAGCGAATTTGCTTCGCGCTGAACAAGCTGAGCTGAGCGCCGCGGAAGAAGCAAAAAAAGCCAGGGAAGAAGCGGATGTCGCAAGGCAGGCGATGGAATTTATGAAGGACATTTTCAAGGCCCCGCCTCTCTCTGCAGACCACATAAAACCGGACACGGCCCAGGACATCCTGGAGCGCGGAGCAGAGCGGCTGGAAGAAAATGAATCGGACTATCATCCGGTGATCCGAGCAACGCTGATGGACACCATTGGCTGGGGATACATGGGCGCCGGCTCTTATGATCGCGCACAAGAACTCATCGAACAAGGGCTGGCCCTGCGAACGGAGCACTATGGTGAAAATCATACCGATGTCCTGGAGAGTCTCGAAAGCCTGGCGACGCTACGCCACTTCAACGGTAATTATCAAGGGGCCATCGATTGTCGACGTAGAGGACTGGCCATCTCACGCAAGCTTGGTGGCCCGGGCAGCATGATGCTCGTTGTCGCTTTGAGTAATCTGGGGACGGATCTGGCGGAAACCGGCGATTATGTCGAAGCTGAGGCACTGTTAACCGAAGCACTGGAAACAGGTCGCCGTGCGGAATCAGAGGGCCGAAAAGGGAAATGGAACGAGGCCAAAGTGTTCTTGATAAACAACCTGGCCGCTCTTCGAGCCTATTTGGGCCGTCATGAGGAGGCAGAGGCATTGTCCCGAGAGCTCCTGGAAATGTTGCGCGAGCGGCACGGCGACGAACATCCACGTACGGTCGATGCTGTGCAAAACCTCGGCATCGGGTTGCTGCGACAACAAAGGCTCTCCGAAGCGGAGCCTTTGCTCCGGGAGTCCCTGGCCATGCGGCGCAAGCTATTCGGTCCCAAGGCAGCCGTTGTCGGGAAGAGCCTGCATCTTCTGGCGATGTTGGAGCGCAAGCAAGGCGACTATGTCGCGGCGGAAGCATACTGTCGTCAAGCACTGGACATACGGCGCGCCGAACTGCCTGACGGCAGCCCACGGGTCGCCGAAACCGAGACATTGCTTGCAGCCTGCTTGATAACACTCGGCAGGTTCGAGGAGGCGGAGCCACTTCTATTGAACTGCTATTCCGTCCTGGAAAAAGCGAGAACGCTTTCCAGTCCGATCACACAAGCGGCCCTGCTCCAACTCGTTGAACTCTACGAAGCCTGGGACAAACCGGAGGAGGCCGCCCGATGGCGGGAGAAACTTCCGGAAAAAGGGCGATTCAAAATCGATGAAAAGGGCGCCAGGGTCCCGGCCGGCGATTAGGATTTTCACTTTCCATAGTTATTAGGTTGTTCTCCGAAATCGTGCGAGGTTTCTCGTACGCGGATTTTCAATGCAGCCGCTCCGGCCCATCAACGCGGCTTTGAGTGTTTTCACTTTCCTGCGCAACCCACCGTCGGTGCCGCCGCAGCATGAACCAGAACCCGGCAAAGTAGAGCGTTAGTGCCATGGTCGACGTTCCGAGGCAGGCAGAGGTAAGGGCCTCCAGGAAGTTGCCGCCAAAAAGAATGCCCTCGTCGTCGTCATCATCACAGGACTCCGAGGAACATTCCGCGCAGCACTCGACCTCCCGCCCTCCGAGTGACGTGCAAACTTCCTCGGAAGCAACGTCTATACAAAATCCTGAAACGACACAACATTTCACAGGCCCCAGATTGTTGCATAGAGCTTCATTACATTCAACATTTGCCCCCATAAACACGCCTTCTCCAATTACGTTTATGACTCCGTCAGATGCGCGCCTGCATTCGTCGAGTGTAAGAGACGCGCACGCTCCGGTCGGTTGCGGCAAGCAGCATGCGCCGGTGACTCCGGGACACGCTCGTCCCTGACAAATCGTACCACCCCCTTGGAAGACGCCGTTAAGTCCGGATTCACAACTAAACTTTGACACGTCATTCACGCAGTCCCCGGTGATCTGACAACAAGCGCCGTTTTCCTCTTGCGCTTCTCCGCAACTGACGTTCTCACAGGTTGTACCGGCGCCCAGGAAGTGCGTAGCATCGCCCCGACATTCAGCCGCCGAGGTGATCTCGCATACATTTTCCACAAAGTTGCAACAGGCGCCTCTCACACAGTTGGCCGTGGAGCAATTCACGTTCTCCCCGACGAAGAATCCGCCTTGAGCCGTGCAGTCCTGCTCTGTGGTTGAGGTACATTGCCCGGAGGGTAGACAGCACGCAGCTCGCAACGTCGGTGGGCTATCGAACATAACCAGGGCGAACGCCATCACAATCAGACAGATTTGCAACGTCGTCGGATACCGTCGGTCAATTCGTGTTATCATTCTTGATTTCCTGTCGACGAGAGCAAGATAACCATCGCAATCAATTTGCCCGACGGGCGAACCGCTACCGATGCTAATCGTCGTCGTCTGGGCAAATCACGTTTGAACAATTCTGACCGACGAAGAAAGAGCCGCTGCCGCATTCGATTCGCAAGAAGCCATCGGCGCAGTCGCCGCCTGCGCAACAAGCACCGGTTTCATTCGGAGCCGGGCAATCCTCAGCGCATGTCCCGTCGCGTATGATGTTTGCGCCCTCAAATCCACATCTCTCATCAACCACCGGGTCATTCAGAATCGCTGATCTGCAAAGCCCATCAGGAAAGCAGCATATTGCTCTGCGGGTTTCGGGCTCGTTGGGATCTGGGCATTCGTCGCACAATAGATTGACGAAGGGTGTTCCTCCCATATTGCGGCAATCAGCGTCGACGGCCACCGGGCGACAGTCTCCATTGGGGAAGCAGCAGTTCTGAGCGCTTGATTCACACGCATCACAATCATTGATGATCGTCCCGGCCCTGTTGGTGCAATCGGTAATGGACAATACTTCCACACAGTTTCCGTCTCTGAGACAGCACCGCAAACCCATCTGGCACTCCTCACAGGAGTCTGCCAAAAAGCCTCCAGTGAAACATGCATTGAAATCCTGCTCACACGTGCCGTTGGGCAGACAACACACACGCGGCTCACAGTCACCATCCATGCCGAAACAACAGGTCATCAGGACGATCGTCAGGATTTTTCTCTTCTTCATCACCACTCAATTTATCTCCAAAATCGCGCGAGGTTTCCCCACACAGATTCAGTCGCAATCTTGAACTCCATTCCGCTCGATGCCTTCAGCGCCTTACGGCTCTCCGACAAACAAATACGACGAACGGGAAAAGATCGTCGACCGAAACCTGGCCGTCATTGCTCAGGTTTGCGCTTTCAAGCCGATCCACTCGGACGCGGCCGACCCGCCCCCGGACAGATATGTGCCGTTCGGCTCGAAACCGGCTCAAAAATGTTTCGTTAAATCGGACCTTGGTCGCTTGAGGCCATTCGGGAAAAGATCGGTGAGCAAAGCTTGCAGCTTGCAGGGCGGGTTCCACCCGCCTCTGTTGGCGATGTGTCCACGCCATCTCGCGTCGGGTAAACCCACCCTATTTCGACTGCAATAGAAACGGGCCTCGACGCGTCGGCGGCTTCACGCCTCCGACCGGAAGCGTCAGGTCCGGCGCCGCCGATACTGCGACCCGAATCGCAGACGCATCAGCATCATGCCAGCGAAGAGCATCGCGGCCATCGCTCCGCTTCCGTTGCCGCAATCACCGCAGGCGAACGCAAGAAAGAGGTCGAGGTCGGCGTTTTCGTTTTCGCAGAACACACAGGCGGACTCTAGCCTTCCACCTCTGTTGCTGCAATCGGTTGCCGACGTGAGGTTGCAACCGTTGTCCGGAAGACAGCATGGCACGCGTCTGCAATCTCCGGAGTCCGCGTCGCACGTTTGGGAGCGCGGTTCGCCGGACATCGACATGCAGTCCTCCTCGCTCAGCTCCTGACAGGTGCCGTCGGACAGGCAACATTGGGATGTCGTACTACCTGCGGATGGGTCGCAACCCTCATCGGGGCAGTCGACGTTGTCGCCAAGATAGGTCAGGCCCACAATCTTGCAAACGAGCTCGGTTTTGAGTTCGCAGTTGCCGCTGCTATCGCAACAGGCGCCGAAGGGATCGCAGCTATCCTCGGTACACGTGGTCCCATCGCCGTTGAAGAGCCCTTGCAGGTTGAAACATTCCACAGCCGACACCACATCGCAATCACCGGGTGTGCAGCAGGCGCCGTCCCCCAGCGCTTGACCGTGACAAATCGTCAAGGCGAAGGCGCCCGCCAAGACTGCGAGAAATCCCTGTCGTGATAAACCCGTCTGGTTCGGTCGGCCGAGCATCCGCTGGTCTCCTCCTCAAATTCGCGAGGCTTTCATTTTGCATTGCATGTCTATGTGCCGTTCCAGTGACATGCGGCTCAAAAAAAACGAAATCGGTCGAAATCCTTGCTCCGGACCGAGTAAGATAAAAAGTCGGTCTGGATTCCGAGCCCGTTCGTCCGAGAATGCGCGGGCCGTAGCAACCTCGCATCCGAACGATAGAGATAAGCATGAGCGAACCGCCGGTGACTGAACTGCTTGCCCTCGCGCGTGACGGTGATCGAACGGCAGTCTCACGACTGGTGAGCGTGCTGCACGACGAGTTGCGGCAACTTGCCAGCGCCCAGATGCGGCACGAACGCGAGGGCCACACGCTCCAGACCACTGCCCTCGTCAACGAGGCGTACATTCGTCTGGTCGATCAAAACCACTCGGATTGGGAAAATCGCAGGCATTTTCTCGCTGCCGCGGCACAAGCGATGAGGCGCATCCTTTTGCAGCACGCGCGGGACCGAGGCCGGCAAAAACGCGGAGGCGGATGGAAGCGAGTCCCCGATATTGACGGAGCGCTCCAGATTCCTGAGCCGAATGTCGACGTTTTGGCGCTAGATGAAGCGTTGGAGAAACTACAGACAATCGACCCGGAGAAGGTCCGTTTGGTCGAGTTGCGGTATTTTGCCGGGCTGACGATCGAAGAGGCGGCTAAGGTGCTTGGTGTATCACCGGCCACGTTGAAACGAGACTGGCAGGTCGCGCGCGCCTGGCTCTTTCGCGAATTGCAAGAAGAGGAATCGTAAACGTGACGCCGGAACGATGGCATGAAGTTGATCGAGTGGTTCGGTCGGCGTTGGCTTGTCCGCCGGCAACACGCGACGCGCTGCTGAATCGAGAGTGCGGCAACGATGCCGAAATGCGGCGAGAAGTGGAATCCCTACTAGCCGCTTCCTCCGCAGCCGGTGACTTCCTTGAGGCGCCGGCGGTCATACTGGACCGTGGACTCACCGAGTTTTCCGACGGCACGATTCCGGGCAACATCGGCAACTACCGTGTGATCCGACGTCTTGGTGCCGGTGGCATGGGAATCGTCTATCTCGCCGAACAAAGCAATCCACGTCGCAGGGTTGCGCTCAAGGTCATACGCGCCGGCATCGCGAGCACTCATGGCCGTACGCGCTTTGCCCGTGAAGCTGAAGTGCTCGGCCGATTAAAACATCCCGGCATTGCGCAGATCTATGAAGCAGGCCACACAACGAACGACGAAGAAAACCGTGCATTCATTGCCATGGAATACGTCGAGGGTGAGACGCTTAGGGATTATGTTAACCGTGCGCATCCCACCGTCGCCGAACGCCTCGAGCTGTTCGCCGTGATCTGCGACAGCGTGCAGCACGCGCATCAGAAGGGCGTGATCCATCGTGATCTGAAACCGAGCAATATTCTCGTTGTGGTCGAAGGGGGCAAGGGGACAAGGGGTCGAGGGGCCGAGGGGGAAGAGGAAGCAGTTTCACACTCGGCCCCTCAGCCCCTTGGACCCTCGAGCCCTTCTTCGGCACAGCCGAAGATCCTCGATTTTGGCATCGCTCGAATTACGGATGATGACAGCGCGGCCGTCACGTTATCCGATCAGCAGCATGTCATCGGGACACTTCTTTATATGAGCCCTGAGCAGCTTGGAGACGATCGTCACGAAGTCGACACACGAGCGGATGTCTATGCCTTGGGTATCGTCGGCTACGAGTTGCTATGCGGAATGTTGCCTTATGACATCAGAGGCAAATCGTCACCGGAGATTATTCGACGAATCATCGATGCCGCACCGGCTCCGCTAGGTCGTATCGACTCGAAATTGGCCGGTGATCTGGAGACGATCTTCGCAAAAGCGCTCGAAAAGGACCCACAGCGTCGTTATCCGTCCGCGGCTGCGCTTGGAGAGGACGTTCGCCGGTTCCTAAATCGCCAACCGATCACGGCCCGTCCGCCCACTGTTCTATATCAGTTGCACAAGTTCGCGCAGCGCAATCGCGGTGTGTTTGCCGGCGTGACGTTCGCGATCGTAGGCCTGCTTGCCGGTTCCGGTTTTGCTGCATGGCAAGCCTTCGAAGCCACACGCGGGCGCACGCGGGCCGAACATGCAGAGCGATTGGCAGATCAGCGCCGCATCGAATCGGACCGGATGGCTTCCGTTGCTGACGCCGCCGTGATGTTTCTGACCGATGATCTGCTCGCATCGGCAGCGCCGGGTGAGTTCGGGCGTGATGTCACGATTCTTCAAGCCGTCGACGCCGCCTCCGAGCGCATCGATACGCGATTTGTCGGAGAACCGGAAACTGAAGCTGCCGTTCGGCTGGCGCTTGGGCGTACCTATTACAAGCTTGGCCTTCTTGGCAAGGCCGAAAGCCACCTTGATCGAGCGCTTGAGTTGTTTCGGGCGTCCGCTCCTGATGAGACGATCATTCAGGTGGAAGTCAGGTCCTGGCTCGCGCGCGTTTACAACGGACAAGGGCGTCTCGACGAGTGCGCCGCTCTGCGCATTCGTAACCTCGATGAAGCTCATGCTGCGCTCGGACCGCGTGATCCTTTCACCATCGCTCAAATGGTCAACTTGGCTCACAGCCATCAGCGTCTTGGTCAGCTCGACCAGGCCGAGCGGCTTTACGAAGAGGTTCTGGAGATCGAACGTGCTGAGCCTGTCCGCCCGCCTGAAGAGCAATTGACGACCCAAGGCAATCTCGCGGCGCTTTACGTTCAGAGGGGACAGCTTGAGAAGGCGCTGCCTCTGATGGCTGAGACTGCTGAACTCAGCAGCGAACTGCGGGGACCCGAGCACCCTTCGACATTGATCTGGCGAAGCAACCTTGCACTCGTATACTCGCGAAACAAACAGTACGATCTTGCCGAGCCGCTGCTCAAGGACATTCTTGCCGTGCGCCGACGTGTTCTTGGAGAAGAACATGCGGGCACGCTTATCACGTTGAACAATCTCGCCAAGTTGTATCAGCGGATGGAGTCCTTCGATCGCGCCCTTGCATTATTCCTGGAATTGCTTGAGCTCGGCGAGAGAGTCCAAGGTGTTGAGCACCCTCAAACGCTTAACACGCTGAACAATCTCGGCATGCTCTTTCTAAGTCAGGGCGATGCCGTGACGGCTGGACAGCATCTCGCCCGTGCCGCGGCCGGTGCTCGTGCCGCGCTGCCGACGGAGAGCCTGGATCGCGCGATGATCGCGAGCAATTACGGTACGTGCCTTCTTTCCCAACAACGCTTTGCGGAGGCCGAGTCCTGGCTGCTGGAAGCCCGGCTGATCTTGAAAGCGCTGGTCGGTGAAGATCATCCTCGCGCTCGAAAGAACACCGAAAGACTGAATGAGCTTTACGCGACGTGGCCCGACCGTCCTTCAGAAGGCCAGGGCGACGTACCGCAGAAAGACATCCAGGAGCAATCTTTGGCCGTTCCCTAGGTTGCGCAGGCCGACGACAAACATTACTTGTCCGTGGATGCAGGCCGGTTGGCGGGGGCATCACCATTGCTGCGCCGCGCCAGGGATCCTTCAGCCGGAGCAAGTGACTGCCGTGCAAATCTTGGATGGAGCTCACTCCAATCCATCTTCAGGGTCCCGCCCGTGGCTTTATGTTGCTCTTCCCAGTCAACAAGCAACGTCAGACAGGCATGGTCGATATAGTCCAGGTCTTCCATGAAGACATGCAGTTCCCGCATCGGCGGTACGCGCTCCAGCGCCATCGCCAGCTTGGGCAAACGGATAAATGTCGCTGCGCCGTGTAGATGTAAGTAAGTGGTGTTTTCATCCGGCACGTCTTCGAACTTGATCACCAGATGCGAGAATGTGTAGACCAGTTTTAGCAGTGCAAGGCCGAATCCGATCGCGATTCCAGTCAGCAGATTAAAGTAGACGATTGAGAAAGTTGTGGCAAGATAAACGAGGACTTCACTTGGACTGTCTTTGTAGATCTTCTTGATGGCGTTGACATTGACGAGCTTGTAGCCGGTGAAGACGAGAATCGCAGCGAGGCTCGCACGGGGGACGTGTGCCAGGAGGTCCGTCAAGAACCAAACGAAAACCAGAAGCCAAATGCCGTGAAGAATCGCCGATGCTCGTGAGCGCGCACCCGCTTCGACGTTCGCAGAGCTTCTCACGATCACGCCGGTCATCGGCAAGGCGCTGAAAAAACCGCAAAGCACGTTGCCGACGCCCTGAGCGAACAGCTCTTTGTCATATTTGGTACGTGGTCCGGTATGTAGTTGATCGACGGCATTCGCGCAGAGCAGTGTCTCGGCGCTGGCGACGACCGCGATGGTCAGCGCGGCGCCGAACACCGAAAGGTCGGTCAAGGCCTTAAGCGAATCCATCGTCGGTAACGCGAAAGCGCCAAGCATGTTTTCCGTCAGCACGATCTTGATAATCGGGAGTTCGATCACGTAGGAGATAATCGTCGCAGTCACGATGGCGACGAGCGGGGCGGGCACAACCCTTAACTTTTTCGGCACACCGAGCCGCCAGAAGATGATGATCGCGATCGATAACAAACCGACGTAGGCGGCTTGATGATGTTGTGACGTATCAAGCGGGAAGATGCCTTTTTCCACAGCCTCCGGCAAGGAAAGGATGTTCTCGACCGGTGTTTTGCGCGGATTGTCGTCAACCATGACGTGGCACTGCTGCGAAAAAATGATGATGCCGATTCCCGCAAGCATGCCTTGAATGACCGCCGGTGAGACTGCTCGAAACCATTGTCCGAGGCGAAGAATGCCGGCGAAGATCTGTAATGTTCCGGCGGCAAGCACGATGACGGCCAAATGGACCGCCAGGGACGGATCGCTGACAATCCCGTAGATAATCACGGTCAAACCCGCGGCCGGGCCGCTGACCTGCATCGGCGAGCCGGACAGCGCCCCCACGACAATGCCGCCGATGATGCCGGTGATAATACCTGATGAAACAGGAACGCCCGATGCAATCGCAATACCCATGCATAGAGGCAATGCGACGAAGAACACCACGATCGACGAAGGAAGATCGTGCCGAAATATGTCCCTTATGACCGATTTTGTATTGCCTGTCGCCGTGCTTCCAGTACTCATGCTGCGATTACCTTCTTCTTTCTTTCCTGCCTCCGATGGTTATTGTTCTTGGTGTCCCAATGCGATCTTTTACGCGTCCCAAACCATCGGTATCCCGATCAGACCGCGACGTACCGGTCGGCCGCAGCGTCATACTCCTCCACCTGACCGCTGACAAAGTCGTAGTACCAGCCCGTCAGTCTCAAACGGCCTTCATCCATCGCTTCTTGAATGAAATCAAAAGTCTCAAGATTCTCGAGTTGACGGTTGACGTTGCGTTTGGCGGCAGTTTCCAGGCGTACCTCGTCGGATGGGAACGGGCCCTCTTCGTTGACTTCGGCGCCCAATGTTCCGACATGATCCAGCCAGGCGCGAACTTCACCTAAATTCTCCATGGTCTCCGGCCGGGTCACCGCATCCATCGCTCCGCATCGGGCGTGGCCGCACACGACAATCTCACCTACTTTGAGAACACTGATGGCGTATTCGATCGTCGCGGATACTCCACTCGCCGGACAGCCCTTCGGGGGAACGACATTTCCCGCCGTACGGATCACAAAAATGTCGCCCGGTTCAGATGACGTCAGCAAATAAGGATCGATGCGAGAATCCGAGCAGGTGACGAACACGGAATGAGGCTGTTGCCCTTCGGCAAACTTTTCAAAGAGGGCCTTCTTTTTCGGGTATACAGATTTTCGAAATTCTTGGACGCCTGTACGGAGAGGATTCGACATGGCAAACTCCGGTGTATTTTAAATACGAATGTACAAACAGATCAGACGGCTGGGACAAGTCTCCCGCATCGCGCATCGGATTCGGACGACACATGAGTTCAGCATTTTTTGGACTAGCCGGCAAGCGCGTCCGCTAGGTAAGAAGCGGTGAGCCAAGCCTGTTAAAGTGGTGCAACAGTCGATGCACATGGAGGTGTGGAGATGAAAACTCACCGGATCGGACAAAAGGCGCCGGCACGTTTATTGCCCGTGCTGCGACGTCGGAGATGACGGCCTTTTCCCGCTTTCGTGTGCGGAGGTTGTCCAATTGTTCGCGCTCGGCGCACTCTCTTATGGGCACTTCCGCATCCGATTTGGCGAATTCACAACCGGCTCCGATACTGGAAATCGGTGTCATGCCAATGGCGATGAGGCAGGCCAATGCGCAAAATCGGTCAACGTTACAGATAATCAATCGCATCATCATGAAAAACGGATCAATGCAATCTGATTGGCACCATCAGCCAACGAGTATCAGAAAAAGACAGATGCTAACAACCCGACGATAACCCCGAATCTCGGAAGGGGCCGATCGGCATTATAGATCGTGCAAGCAAGGTTGTCTAACAAGCGGATTGGGCTGAATTCACGCACGGGTCGATGCATCCCGGACTCCGATCATGCGGACGGTCTTGCATGCTTGGACTGCCGAAAATATCGAAAAAACCCCCTGATTTTGATGTTTCCCGGTCCCTATTCCTCTGTTGATGATGAATTCGCCGCGCGTTGCATGAACGCCGCACGGATCGGAAGATGATCGGAGCCGCCGCCGTGAATCACCCTGGCTTCGGTGCAATCAAAATGGGTCGAGAAAAAGATATGGTCGATCCGGGATTTGATTTTGACGCCCCATACTTTGCCCTGCCACGTGTGGCTGTCCTGGTCGAAGAGCGGCAGAGCATTCGTGAAATCGTGCTTTCTTAAAAACCGAACGGCCGGAGCGCCGTTTTCTTCGTTAAAGTCGCCAACAATGAGTGTAGGCACTCCTGTGGCCAATCGATCAAAATAGGCGGCCACCTCTCGCCGATGGATCGAGCCGACCGTCAAATGACCGATGACCTTGCCCCCCACATCGGCGATGCGGGGGCGTAGATGTACTTGCAGAATCTGGACAGGTCCCGCCGGAGTGTCAGCTTCCACGATCCAGGCCGGGAACCAGGCATCATGTTCAGCGGGTAGATAGTCCTGGTCCCGTATTTTGTATTTAGAAAAGAAAGCCAGGCCGCCAAATCCGTAGTTTGAATCGCGATATAGCTTCACGGGGTACCGATGTTGTAGTTCACGACGCAGATGGTCAAAGCAAGCCGTGCTCACTTCTTGCAGACAGACAACATCGGCATTTGCAATGAGGATCGCATCGACCGTTTTGCTCCATCGAGTTGAATCTGCCTGGATATTGTACGAAAGAACACTGACACGACCGGTTCTCACTGGTGTCGGCGGTGACGCAGGCGACCCGATGATTCGAAAAAACAGCCAGGACAGGCCGACGACAACCGCCAGGCGAACAACATTCAGTCCGAATCCGGAGATCCTGTTCGATGTTCTCATGCTCGAAACCGTTGGAAACTCGTCCCAATTTTTCGAATCTGGTCACCCCAATCGCCATGACTGAATTGAGACATGAAGACAAGATATTCGGAATTCTCAACAGCATTCTTAAAAAACATGAAAGGTGGCGACGTCTCTGCGAGCACTCCTTTTGGCGGCACTCCTTACGGGCGCGTCGCCGTGGATCGGATCACTTCGATGCCGTGTATCCCGATGAACCCCCACGGACCAACAGCATGGTCCTGGACTTCCACGGTGATGACTTCGCCGCGTACCGGCCGAAGATCCCAGCGAACTTCGAAGGGTTCGTTGTCGTCGCGGCCGGTCATCCACCGGTATAGCCGTTCGCCACGCCAGAGGGCGACGCGCAGCAACGCACCATCGTCGCCTCCATGGATGAACAGTCGCATCACTTCGGCGTCTCTTGGAACCTGAAAACACTGCCAGACACGCCCCATGTTGGCTTCGCGGTCCGGTCCGTACGTCGTCAGGCGCTTACCGTCACCCTGGTCGAACAGGCGGAACGCCTCAGCCCCACCGCTACGTTGCCACCCCGTCCAACCATCTTCAAAACGACCGTTTTGAAACGCGCGCGATGCGCGTCCGACCTCAAGGCGTGACACCCGTTCCTTTGCCGGTACCTCTCGAACAAGAGGAGCGTGCGGCGCCCGATATGGAAAGCCGAACCGTGTTGCGGGATCCTCGAACGTGATTCCGAACCATGTCTCCTGACCGCTCTTGAAGGGTTCATTGAATTCAAAGTTCTCAATCGAGGGGCCGCCTGGAATTGAGAGATCGCCACCCCAATACACGCGACGACCATTGATCAGGACCCGAAGCTTCCGCGTCTTACAGCCTGCCCGTTTGAGCCAATACTGACCCAGCCAGGGCAACGACGAGTGCCACGCACGGTCAGCGCGCGGAATCGTCTCACGCGGCTCGTACTCGTCGGGCGTGATGACAGCAACGATGTCACCGTCCCTGGTCCGATGCATTGTCGAGAGCGGGAAAGCGTCACATGAGGCGAATCCGTTGGCTGAGAAGTCATGGAACAGCTCGCGTGAAGAGACAGAGGTCTCAGACAGCCAGAGATCGCGGCAACGGAGCTGGTTGCCCATCGTCGCGGTCAGGACAAGGGACTCCATAAGCTTGCTGTCGGACATCGCGAACGTCCGAAAGCGAACAACCTCTGGCAGTCGTTCAAAGAGCGTCACCTCCACGCGCGGGCGGGCGCCATTGCGAAACCGCTCAACTTCGAAAGAAAACCGTAAAGCCCGTCCCAATGCCGTCTGTTCGATTGAATATAAACGATCGTTCTTTTCCGCTGTTCTGTTGGAACCAGGGACCCTGGTCAGAATGAAGCGTTTCCCCGGCTTGCCGTCCGCGGATTTTTCCAACTCGGAGTAACCGCGTCGGCCACCGACGATCGGCTCGACAGCGATATAGTTCAGTAGATGCGGCTGTCCGTCGTGCTCCACAGCGATGCGCAAAAGACCGCGTGGTCCGCCCTCGGCACGTGCGTCAAATGCGGCGGGGTGCAGACCAACATGCACGCCTCCTCGAACGCCGAATGAGACCGGAGGATCGCCCGAAACCTTGAACTCAGCACGGGCTTCGTGGATCGCGAAGCTGCTCAAGACGATCGGCCACAAGAGCAGACGGCCCGCTGATCGAAACTTGAAACGGCGCCGAATGTTCCGCAGCGCGCCCCGCTCAACCATGCTCGAACGCGCCGTAGTTTGCGGAACTCTCATCGACATGACCGATTCGCAAAAGGTGACCGTTGATATCCTCAACCGTGAATTCCCGCATGCCCCACGGCTGAGTGGCGATCGGTTCCACGATTTTCGCGCCCCTCCCAACATAGATGTCGTAGATCGCGTCGGCGTCCACGGTGTTCAAAACACACGTAACACGATGGACGGGATCCTCCGATTTCGCGAAGAAAAGGCTGATGTCGCCACAGGAGACCGCGCCGAATAAGTCGCGGTCACGCCAATCAACGGCGAACCCTAACACGTCGCGATAGTACGCCTGAGTCGCGGTGACGTCCGCAACCGGCAAGATCGGTGTGTTATGCGTGAATGTAACCGCCATGAATTCGGGGAAACCTCAAGCAGCACCGAGGCGATGAAGAAAATCGATCGCCGGTTGATATCCGCTTTCCATTGCAACGCGAAGCGGTGTCCGGTTTTCGGAATGACGCGGATCGCCGCCGTGTTGCAGCTTGATCGTGGACAGTCGGGCATTGTTTGCCGCCCAGGACAAAACTGAACGGTACCATTGGGCATTGCTCGCGTTCGGATCCGCGCCCAACTCGAGCCGCTTTAGCACCAGCCGGTCCTTACCGTCGTTCGCGGCGTAATGCAGTGCAGTGCTGCCCGTCACGAATGGCTTTCCGCCGTTGTCCGGGCCCGGCCACTCCAGCCGGGCCAACTCGGGATGCCGCTCGACGATTCCGATCGCAGCGGTTTCCAGGTCCGGATCGTACTTGGCGGCCAAGAGTCGAAAGAACGGAGAGTTCTCATCGAATTGCTGTTGGGCTGGATCCATATCCATGGAGCGTACCGGTCTGCTGGAACCGAAAAAGCCTATTTGATCACAATAGCTTAGTACGCATTCGATGTTTCGCAACCGTCCTTTGAGTTGTGCCCTAACCGTGCTCCTCTTCCAGCCTCTTGGCAATCATTTTCGCCTGAGCCTCCGTGAGATCGCCGGCTTCGATGGCATGATGGATTTTCTGTTCGATGACATCCTCACCCTCAAACCAGGCGTTGTTCGCGCTGTCCCACACCATGCCGATAAACAGGCGCCACGCCGCGGCATCTTCGGCGCTCATTTCGCCCGACGCTTCTTCCTGATCAACGAACGTGTGATAGGCGTGGTACTCGGTGGCGTCGGCCTCCATCCAGCTCGCTTCCTCCTGGTCCCATTTCCGCAGCGCGAGCCCGATCGCATCCGCTTCCTTCTGCGAATATTGGCCCGACTCAACCGCGCCGCGGAGGCGGTCTGCAATCTGATCCTCGTTCACGAGCCATCGTTTATGATCAGCGTCCCATGCAATCTGCACCGCCGCATGCTTGGTCTTCGCTTCCGCCTCGCTCAATATTCCCGCGGCAACGGCGGCGTCGATAAACACCTGGACGTGCTCATACTCCTCTGATTCATCCTGATTCCGCGCTCGCCTACCCTCTTCGACGATCACATCATACGCCTGCTTCGCCTGCCCCTCGGTGAGAGCACCCGCTTCGACCGCGGAACGCAGACTCCGGCTGATGATCTCCATGTCCTCGATCCAACGCCGGGCGGCGGCATCGTAGCTATGCTCCAATGCCGCCCGATAGATCAACGCCTGTTCTGCGGTGACATCACCGTTTTCAGCGGCCGTGCGAATATGAATCTCGTATGCAGCATACTCCGTTGCATGGGCGTGCAACCACTGGTCTTCCTCGCCGTCCCAGTTCCTTAGGGCATCACCGACAGCAACGGCCTTTTCTTTGCTCAGCGCGCCATCTTTCACAGCGGCACGGATTCGCTTGTCCAGCCACGTAGCATCATAGATCCAATCGCCGGCTTTCCCGTCCCAGGCGATGTCAACCGCCAATCGCTTCACGTCTGCTTGCTCAGCGGTCAGCGTGCCTGCTTGAACCGCCGCGTGAATCATGAAGCGGACCTTGTCATACTCGGCTCGTTTGTCATGGTCCTCAGATTTCTCGATCCACTGACCCGCTTCAACGTCCCAATGTTCACGAAGGTAGACCATCTTCCTGTCCGCTTGCTCTTGCGTGATCTTGCCGGAAGCGACCGCCGCCGTGACCTCTGCTTCGACCTCTTCGAAAGTGGGCTTGCCGGCCGTCTCCGCGGCATGGCTCTCCCCCGAACGCGCCTTGAGAGGCACGGCCATCGTAAGTGATGCGACGCTGACGACCACCATCAACAAAGCGATGGTAATGCCGGTCACAAACGGCCGGCTGCCGCGCACGGAACGGTCAACATTGATTCCGACAATTCTCTGGATGCGTTGCATAAGTAGTCCTCCATTTGCCGCAAGCGCCACTTGCGTGCCCTCGTCTCGAAGCGCCTCCAACCGTGAGAGCGCTCTCGCAAATACCATTGGATTCCCCACCGTTTGGACAGCGATGTCGTCGCAACACAATTCGCGTTCTTTGCGAACCTGACCCGAAATCCACCACACGGCAGGATGAAAGAATAAAATAACCTCGATCATGCTCTGGATACCGTTGACCAGATAGTCGTATCGCCGAATGTGCGCAAGCTCGTGCGCGAGGACGGCGCGTAACTGATCGGGTGTGAGCGATGTGAATGCAGACAAGGGGACAACCACGACCGGCGAGAACCAGCCGACGACCATGGGCACCTCGGCCATCCGGGATCTGCAAAATCGCACAGCCTTTCGTAAGCCCAGATCTTCGCAAAGCGTCACGAACATGTGACGTACGTCAGTCCCGACATCGGCCGTGGCACCATGCTCCATTCGCCGCACGGCCATCCACCGAACGAGGAGCCGGATGGTCAGGAACATGACCCCAAGACTCCACAACGAGGCGACCAGAGGAACAAGCCGGGTCGCGACGGGAGCGGCGACCTCGTCGAGTCCCGACCTCGAAGCCGACCACCATTGTGAGAAGTTCGTCAGATAACCTCGTGAGGATGCGCCTTCAACTTCAAGAGCGGCCGTGACGCTCGAAGGCCCCGTCGATGGGCCTTCAATCGGCGGCGCAATCGCGAAAGCCGTCACAAACGCGAGCAATGAGCACGCCAGCGCCAAACAGCCGACCATGTACTTCGCCTGGGCGGAGCGATCTCGTAAGCCTGAAAGCAAAAGTGCAGCCATCGCTGCGATGACACAACCTTGCCATAAAAAATGCAGCACCGCCCAGCCGAGAGCGTTAAGCAATGGAGACGTCGTGAGCGTTTCCGTAATCATGCGTCTTTTTGCTCCAGTTGATCGAGCAGTTCTCGAATCTCACGGCGTTCCTGCGGAGAGCACTTTCGGATCGACAATGCCTGCAGGACGAGATTGCCGGGAGACCCGTCGAAGGCACGGTCCAGTAGTTCGCGTAACAGTTGTCGCTGTGTCTGCTGTTGAGGCCGAGAAGCCTTGAACACCTGCGGCCGTACCGACGTGTCGCGTTCCAGCAGCCCCTTGTCCGTCATGATTTGCATGAGCTTCAGAACCGTGGTGTAGCCGATGTCCTGGGATTCGCTCAAGTATTTGAACACTTGCCGCACCGTGCAGGGGCCGAGTTCCCAAATCACGCCCATGATGGACAGCTCAGCGGCCGTGGGTTTGCATTGGCTTTTCTTGCTAGGCATCGATCATTCCCGATTCGCTCCTGATGTTATTTATCGACATGATATACGAAGGTTTTCGTCAAATCAACGAAATTTGACGAAATTTTTCGTCATTGACGGCATCGGGCCTCGGATGCGCCTTTCGGCTCGTGAAAAGCCCCGGTCAGGCATGCCTGACCGGGGCTTTGAGGCTCCCTGAGAGACCCATGATCGACCCGCTTGATCGGCGCTATGCATTCAACAGACAGGCGACAAACCCCGTCACATCATCAACGTCGAGCGTCCCATCCGGCAACATCTCCAGGTCGCCCGAGCAAACATCCCGCCAGCCCGGCGCGCTGTTCATCAGCATGAAATCGACAAAAAACTGAATGTCCAATCCATTGACCACACTGTTATGGTCCATGTCGCATTCGATTGGCGTCGTGGCCGCGTCGACCGAAACGAAATGCATCATGTCGTTCAGGTTGAGCCAACCAACGTTCTCGCCCCAGGCGTAGCCGGTCAAACGGCTGAGCGTCTCACCATTCGGACCTGGAACGCATTCGATCCGCGCCGGCAGCGACGGTGTGGCCATCGCCCCGCCGTCGAAGTTGACCCAGCCGATGTTCTCACCCCACGCAAGCCCGTGCAGGTCTCCGTCAGGATCAACGTTGATACCGAAATCACCGCCGTCGAGGTTCGCATAATTCACGCCATCGACGGGCGTGCCGTCACCCACGTTGATCCAGCCGGCATTCTCTGACCAGATATAGCCGGACAGGAACATGTCTCCGACGCCGACGCCGGCCATGGCGTCGTCAGCGTCACGCCAGTTCGTCCAACCGATGTTCTCACTCCACGCCTGCCTATGGTCCGGGTGAATGTTTTGCCAGGCCCATACGGCGGGACTGAACATCCCGGCGAGCAAAAATATCGCCACCATTTTACGATGCATGATCATCTCCTGCGCTAGAAGCTGAGGTTCATTTCACTGGTGATACCATGGCCGAGTTGACCACCGCTCGTGAAGTCAATGACTTGACCCACGGCGTTCCCGGAAACGATGTCGTAGGGAACATGTGAACCACAATTGCTGTTGTTGACCCGGTTTTGGATGATGAGATTGTCGGGCGAATCCACCTTGATGCCCGTGGTGACGTCGCCGATCACATTATTGGAAACGTACGTGTTGCCGGCGATCACGCGGATGCCGCTGCTGCCACAATGGTCATCCACATAGTTCCCGGCGACCCAACAGTCGTTGGTCGCGAGGATTCCATCGCCGCCATTGTCCCTGCAGACGCAGTCGCGGACGATGGAACCGCCTTCGACCGCAATCCCGCCGCCCATGTTCAGGGCGGCCCGGCAGCCGATGACCACCACCTCTGACCCGGTGGCCAGGCCGTCCCCGGCGTTTTGTACCGCCCGCAGTCCTTCCAAGAAAATCGCTTGAGGCGAGGAATCACCAGTGCCCGCATCGACGCCGTCACCGCTCCAGTTTCGGATCGTGCCGTTCGAGATGTTGATGTTCAATCCAGAGCCGCCGGGGATGTGGATGCCGTCGAGCGAGCCCGGGACACCGACGAGCGCAAAGCCGTTGAGATCAAGCGTCACATTTTGCGCATTGATCTGAATTCCGTGTTTACCCGATTCACCGGTGATGTTGCCGGCCAGGAAATAGGAACCGGGTTGATCAATGACGTGCGTGGCCGTGCCCGAACCGGGCAGTGACTGGACCGCCGTACGGGCGTTCGCAACACCGGCCTGCAGACTCTGAAGGTTATCGTACAATTCCTGCATCGTGCGCATCGTCGGCGTCACGGGCCCCGGCGGGGGCGCCAGGTCACCGGCGTCGGCCGGCCAACCTCCGGCAACAAGTATGGCGGCGATACAGAACAGCAACATGATGGAGCCCAACTGTTTCTTAGACACGGTTCATTCTCCTTTCAGTTCAAAATTCCTATGGGACAACATTTGTACAGACGGATCCGTCCCGAGAGCCGAACCGCAGGGGTCATAACGGCTCAAGGGGCCAACCTCACATAAGAGGATCGTGATCGACCGTCGACTGACGGCCGCGCTTAGTTCATCGCACTCGATATCAAATGATGGGCTTATCCGGTTCTGTCTGCTGTTCGCGATGCCGACGAGATGTTGACGCCCTCGGCCCGCGGAACGTCAGCCCGATCAAACCGACGATGATCAGGAGTGCAGTGGAGGGCTCGGGGACCACGGCTACACCGAGCCGATCAAAGTTGACGCGATCACCATCGAGCGTAAGACTCTGGAATCTGACTTGTGTAATCGGTGTGTCTCCCGCTTCGGCGTCAATCCTGACGTAGACTTCACGCTGCTCATTCACACCAGCTACGTAGTTAGGAAGATCGGAAACGAGCCCTAGATCTGTCGCCCCATTTACCAGGATTCTTATCTGGCTGAGGGGATCTTCCACGTCTGAGATTCCCACGCCCCATGACGTCGCTCCTGGTGAATGCTGGAATACGGTATCACCTGAGATAAAGGGGGCATTGAGAGCCTGTGAACCATCCCATACGTTTGACGGCCTGTTGTCGAAGTAACCCTGACCAGCCGGCACGGAAAAAGCAGGTGCGCCGCCGTCAATCCCAACGGTCAAGCCTGGCATAAGCGCCGTGTCTTCGAAGTCCTCGATCGTAAATCCCGTGATCCCGACCAGGCCGTCGAAATCGTCAATTTCGGGAGGGTTGTGGCCCGACCATACAACCCTTGGGTCAAAACTCGTGATCGTGTATGCCGTCGCCAGACGTGGCCACATGGCCAGGATGGTTGCGAGTGTGATAGGAAAGGTGGTCTTCATGGCAATGTCCTTTACTCAAGTGGTTCTGTTCGGTCGAGTAGCCAACCTCTATGAAAAGCTGGCCATACAGCAATTCCGCTCGAATCTCGCGGGGCTCCGAAGCCGCACTTGCCTCCGTTGACCATCAATGCGAAAATAGGGCACCGTTTACGCCAGATTTTTCCAGGGGTCGGAGGGCGTAGGATGGGGCACGCATCTCGTGACATCGCCACAACGCTTTTGGCGGCCGCCGCGGACGGAAACGAAGCAGCCGCGGAGCAGCTTCTGCCACTTGTGTATGACGAACTTCGGGAACTCGCCCGCTCATGGTTGGCCAAGGAACCACCGGGTCACACCCTTCCGCCGATGGCACTCGTTCATGAGGTCTATCTCCGACTGATCGGCGACCAGACGGTGAATTGGGCGAATCGAGCACACTTCTTCGCCGCGGCTGCGCAAGCCATGCGGCGAATTCTGGTGGAGCATGCCCGGGCCCGCGGCGCGCGAAAAAGGGGAGGCGATCGGCAGAGAGTCGGTGCTGACGAAGCACCGGCAATCTGGCAACCGCCGGGGTTGGATCTGGTGGCGCTGGATGAGGCCTTGTCAAAACTGGAGCGCCGGGATCCGCGTGCGAGCGAAGTTGTCATGCTTCGCCATTTCGGCGGGCTGAGTATCGACGATACCGCTGCGGCCCTGGACATTTCTCCGCGGACAGTCGTTCGCGAGTGGCGCTGTGCACGGGCTTGGCTGGTTGGCGAGATTGCCAAAGGTGATACGTCGTTCGTCACAGGAGAAGGCGATGGACAGCAGTAGTTGGATGGCGATCAAGAAGGTGCTGGGCGATGCACTGGAATGTCCGGAGGAAAAGCGCGCGGCCGCCCTCGACGCGGCCTGTGCGGATGATCACGTCCTACGGGCGGAGGTGGAGAGGCTGTTGGCGGCTGAGGCCAGGGCCGCAAATCTGCTGCCGACCGGAAGCCTCGAAATAGCCGGTCGTCATCATGCTTTACAGGGCAGCGAGGGGCGCAGCATCGGCCGGTATCGCCTGCTACATCCCATTGGAGAAGGCGGGATGGGGACCGTCTGGCTTGCGGAGCAGGAACGACCGCAGCGAGAAGTGGCCCTCAAGGTTCTCAAGGGGGGCGATCTCTCAGCCGAACTGCGCCGGCGGTTTGACATCGAGACCAGCTTACTTGGTCGGCTCCAGCATTCCGGCATCGCTCGAATCTACGAAGTGGGAACGGTTGAGACCGATCTGGGCGCCCAGCCGTTTTTCGCGATGGAGCACGTTTCCGGTCAATCGTTGACACACTTCGCAGAACACGCCGGACTCGGAGTTCGCCAGCGTCTGGAGTTGCTGATCAAGGTCGCCGATGCAGTCCAACATGCCCATCAGAAGGGAATCATGCACCGCGATCTTAAGCCGGCCAACATTCTGGTGGACGAAACCGGCCATCCCAAGATCCTCGATTTCGGAGTTGCGCGGATGGTCCGGACAGGCGAATCGGACGGCCAGCCACGAACCATCACCGGTCAACTGATCGGTACGATCGGCTACATGAGCCCCGAGCAATGCGCGGCCGACCCAGACGCGGTCGACATTCGGACGGACATCTATGCACTTGGGGTGATCGGTTACGAGCTCCTTGCCGGGCGCCGGCCACACGAGTTGCACGACACGCCAGTCCTCGAAGCGGCGCGAATTATCCGCGAGGAGGAACCGCTGCCGCTAAGCGCCATCCGGCGCTCCTATCGCGGGGACATCGAGACGATCATCGCCAAGGCGATGGAAAAAGATCGCATGCGCCGCTACGCCTCTGCATCCGAGTTCGCCGCGGATCTAAATCGTCATCTGCGCAACGAGCCGATCTCGGCTCGACCGACGAGTATGTTCTATCAGTTAAAGAAGTTCGCTCTACGACGCCGCGCGATGGCCGCCGCGTTGGCATTCCTGGTGCTGGGGGGGATGGGAACGAGTGTCGGCCTGGTGTGGGCCCTCAAGGAGCGGAAGCACGCCAAGATCGAAGCACAACGGAATGAATCAATCGTCACATTCTTCGGCAACCTGCTCGAGCCTCTCAAAGGCGGCCAGAGCTGGGGCCCCAATGCATCGATCAGAGACGTGCTCGACAAGACCGCGAGACGAGTGGATGAGGCTTTTCAGGATGACCCGACCGCCGAGTCGTATGTTCGCCAAGTGCTGGCCAGAGGGTACTGGGGTTTAGAGGACTTTGATCAGGCGGCCCGAGAATTCCGTCGTTCACTCGAAATCCGTCGTCGCCTGTTCGAACACAAAAGTCATGATGTCTTGTTCGTGGCCAACACGCTCGGCGACGTCTTGAGCGCCGGAGGCAAAGCCGAGGAAGCCGAGTCGCTCGCTCTCCGGTGGCACGAATTCTGTGAACGTCAATTGGGTCCGGACCACGTCAGAACGCTCTGGTTCGCAGCGAACCTGGCCGACGCGCTGAAAGCCAAGGGCGACTTCGCTAGAGCTGAATGGCAATATCGCGCCGTGGTAGACCTTCAGCGACGCGATCCAAACAAATACATGGACTACGCCGAAACCCTGAACAGCCTCGCGCGATCGCTGCTGCTGCAGGGAAAGCAGTTCGAGCAGGCTGAGTCCTTTGCCCGCGAGGCCCACGAGCGAACCTTGAAGAACCTCCGACAGGGACCGGAAGACCCTGCCCACCATCGGGCGAAGACCACCCTCGGATGGGCGTGTCACAAGCGGAACAAACTTGACGAGGCGAAGATCCATCTCGAAAGAGCCGTGATCTGGATGAAGAATAATCGCGGCAATGAGCACAGCGACACACTTGACGCCATTAAACGCCTTGACGATCTTCGCCGAACACTTCTACAGGAACAGCCTACCCAGTCTGATCAGTGATCTTTCAAGGGCAATACAAAATCCGACGCATTGCCGAAATCCAGCATTCGCAAGTGGATAAGACGAGAGCGTGCTCAAGGCAAAGAGCCTCGCAAGAAATTCGAGTAATTCCACACTTCATCTCTGTCGTTCAGCATCTTACTAATAGGCAAGGATGCAGCTGCTCTATTAACGTGCTACGGAGATTCCAGTACTATTCATCGTCAGGTTCGCCTCCAAGTGAGGTGGGTCGGAATTCAGGGCAGCGAGAGAACTGACATCCTTAGCCATTACGGTCTCCCAGAACGCAACAGTTCTGCCATAACGCGCATTGAAATGCGCTGACCTTTGCATGGATCAAATCGGACGCATTCAATCATGCGTCCGCTACGAACCTGTTCGGCGTTCGAGGCATAAGGTTCTGATTCGGCTCAGAGCATGTAGCTCCATTGCGCCTCGTGATCACTTATGGAGGGCAAACGATGAAGTCTATTGCGAAATTCCGTTTCGCGATTGCAGTGATCGCATTAACACTCGCAGTATCCTCGCCGGCATCGGCTCAGTTTCAGGTCGAGCCGATCGGTCCGTTCGACTTGTTCGCCAATGAGGAAATTGGATTCGGGCCTTTCGACAATGACATAACCAATCCGCCACTGCAAAAGATACTGATTTTTGAAGGCACGGCTCAAAACCCGTCTCCGTTTTTCAACCGTCTTAGTGTCTTTTTCGACTACGTCGATCCCGTCTTGGGCGAAGTCTTCGTGGGCGATGTCCTGACGAATATCACTCTCCTCGAGCCCGATGGCGATTCTCCGCTCACAGATCAGCCCGTCTTCGCCTCCTGGACCTTGGATTTCTGCCCAAGCCAGGTCGGTGTTCATTTTTTTGCTCCGGACCTTGACGTCATCAATATCCAAGGCGAGTTCAAACACATTTGTATCCCCGAACCAGGCAGTGCGGTACTGCTCGCGTTTGGATTCGTCGTGGTGACCCTGAGTCGAAGAACGCGCGGATAGCGCCAACGAGTAACGAATCATCCTCGCGCATTTTGTTCATGAGTGGACTTGCGCGCTCTTTACTCGCGTCATGTCAAAACACCAACAGCAAGAGAGAGGCAGGTGTGAGATGACCTTCCGATGTATTCCTGGATTAAAGCGAATCATCGTCATGACAATGGGCGCAATGATCCTCATCGCGATCCCGTCGGAGGCTCGAGCGGCCCTATCGCTCCAAGGTGATGCCAATGGAGATGGAGTCGTCAATGGCAAGGACATCACCGGCTTTGTCGCGGCGTTCGTAGGCATCGACAGCGACCCCTGCCTCAACGTGAACGCTGATGTGAACTTGAACGACACGGTGGAAAGTGCGGACGTGGAGCTTTTCGTACAGTTTCTCCTCGGCACGGCGGAACCGGGCCGATACGTCGAACTGCCGAGGCGATTGCGTATTGGTCCAATTGCAGGACTGACCACGGATTGGCATACCGCGCCGACCATGACATCAGTACCACTAGGCACGATGGTGCAGCTTGAACTGACGGAAATCTTGCCCTCTGATGCCGTAAACTGGATCGGCGCAGTAGAAATCGAGCGCACCGATACGTATTCGCGCGCAGAGTGCCCCGTCACTCAACTCAGTCCTCATACCATACAGGTCGTCGTGAACTCAGGATTACCTTGCGAATGGCAAACCATCTGCCAGTTCGACGCAGTTGATGTGGCAGTAGACGACATTACATGCTCTGTCGATGTCTCTGTGCCTCCGCTATCGGTCGACGAAAATTCTGACAATGCCACGACACTGATGCACTTCTTCTCCAGTGAATCGATCGCCCAACTGAAAACACTGGGGCAGAATCACTATCAGACCTCCGTGAAACGCCGGCTCACCTTCTCCGCCACGACGGAGCCGGCCGGGTTTGAGCCGTTGATGGAATGGCGCCTCGACGGCACGGCGCTCGGGCTGGGAGGAACGTTGCCGAGCTATACCATCTTCTCACCCGACAATTACACATTCGAGGTCGGGGCCTTGGCCCAGCCGGAGCAAATTCAGATCGATACCTACGAGGTGATCATCACCAGTCATACCAGCGGTATGGACCTCGTTCCCGAAGGAGAGTCGGTCACCTTCATCGCGACCACCAATCCACCAGGTTATGAGAACGACGTCACCTGGTTATCAAGCACTCTGTACGGAAGCGCATCGCCGGTCTTGGGCCAGGGCCCGACGTTTACGGTACAGTTCAACGGTACGTGGGCATCGGTCCCCGGCGGCCTCTGGCAGTGGATGGGCATTAAAGCTGACAACGTCGGGTTCGAGCAGGATCAGGAGCCCCTTAACTGTCCGCCGTGTCCGTGCGAGGAAAAACCAAAAGGAACGGCATGCACGTGCAGCGGAGGCCAGCATTGCGGTGGACAAAACACGACCGGCAATCCGGTCTATCTGTTCTCAGGAGAGAATACGGAGACGGCGGTCGACTTGCACATCAAGGGCCGCGGCCTGGATTTCGTCTGGAGCCGCAAGTACCGATCTCGGTTCGGCATGGATACCGTCCAGGGCAACGGATGGGACTTTTCCTACAACATCTTCGGCGAGCGAACCGGCAACAACATTCTGCTCTGCGAAGGAAACGCTCGACGCGATCTCTATCTACCTCGGCCGGACGGCACTCTGGCAGTGAGGGAGTTCTTCCGGCAGATCGAGGAAAACACGGACGGCAGTTGCACCCTCACGTTTGAAGACACCGGTACCTGGAAGTTCCGGCCATTCGACGATCCCAATGCGCCCGGCAAGGTCGAGACCATCACGGACCGGAACGGAAACACGCTCACCCTCGACTACGACGCCCAGGATCGATTGGTCGCCATTCATGATACCCTCGACAATCCGCCGACCAACCCGCGCGTCATCAACATCGCGTACAACACCAACGGCTTTATCGAATCCGTGACCGACTTCATCGGGCGCCAGGTGCGGTACGAGTATTACGGCATGGGCACCCTCGACGACTGGTCGTTGAAAATCACCGGCGACGACGGCGGCGGACCGATGGTCTTCGATTACGACGTTCCCATCGTTTCTTCGGTTGGGTTGCCCGGCACGTCGTCACCTGCCGAACACACGTTCATGGTGCCCGACAACGGCACGATCCTCGACATCGACGTTGGTGCATTGGTCACACACAGCCGAATCGGCGAGACGAGAATCGAACTCTCTCACCTCGGCACCACCGTCATTCTCTGGGAGCAACAGTGCGATACCAACGACGATCTGGATGCCGTCTTCGACGATGAAGGCGTGGCGGCAGTCTGCGCGTCGCCGGTCCAGGGAATGATCATTCCCTTCGAGGCGCTCACGGCCTTCGACGGCATGGAAATGCAAGGAGAATGGACCATCCGCGTCAGCGAAGTCGTCGGGCAAGGTTCCTTCGGCGACCTGAGATCCGTGACCACGCCGGTGGTGAACGGCACGCCGAACGGCAACGACTTCCCCGACGGAAAGACGACGATCTACACCTACTCCACCGGCTTCGCCGACGAACGGCTCAACCATAATCTTCTCACCATCACCGATCCCAAGGGCCAGCTCTACCTCTCGAACGTCTACGGCGACAGCGGACCCGGTTTCGATCGTGTGATCCGACAAATCTGGGGAAATCCCGGAGACCTTGCGGACTATGTCTACGTGCCGCTTATTCCCAGCGAAAACGACGGAGCGGTCTCCAAAGTCATCGTGAACGACCGTGTCGGCAATGTGAAGGAGCACTTCATCGATCAGTTTAATCGCACCGTGCGCACTCTGGAGTACACCGGCCGTGCCCCTGATCCTGATCAACCCACCACCGAGACCGACAACCGCCCTACCGGCAAACTCCGACCCGACGATGATCCCGATGTCTTCGAGACGAGATGGGAATACAACGATGACTCACTCCCGACACGGATCATCCATCCCAACGGCAACGAGGAACTGTTCATCTACGACGATGGCAACCCAAGTCCGCGCTCACGCGGCAACCTCTTGCAACATTGCCGATCGCCCGGCACGCATACGCCGCCCGGCGATCAGACGCAGATCTGCGAGTCGTTCGAGTACGACGATGAATTCGGCGGCTGCTGCGGGACCAACTTCGTCACGCGCCACACCGACGGCCGTGGCAACGACACTGTTCATCAATACGACCCCAGCGGCAATCGCATCAGGACGACCCACCGCATTACGTCGATCGTCGAGGACTTCGAATACAACACCTTCGGCCAGTTGATCGCGCGCGTATTGCCCGACAATGGTGATCCTAGTGGCCATCGCCGTCGCGACGAGTTTACCTATTACACGGCGGCTGAGGGTTTTCAGTTCGGATACCGAAAGCACCAGATCATCGACGCCCCCAATCTGGCGCTGACCACCACCTTCGAATACGACCCCGTCGGCAACATGACGCGCACGATCGACCCCGAAGGCCACGACATGCAATACGAATACAACGAACTCGACCAGGTCGTACGGTCCCTCTCAGCGAAGGTCACGCCAGGCAGCGGCGTGCGCTACGAACGGCTCACCTGGTACGACGCCAACGACAACGTCATCCGCGAAGACATCGAAAACAAAGACGACGCCGGCATACTGCAACCCAACACGCACTTTTCCACGATCTACGAATACGAAATTCTCAACTTTCGCACGATGACGTGTGAGGAGGTCGGCAGTGTCCTGTTGAACTCGTTTGACCTGGACTGTTCGGTCCTTCCACTCAGCGAGTCCATCAAAACCGAGTTTCAATACGACGAGAACCGCAACCGCACACTGGTCCGCTTCGGCGAGGCGACCAACGGCAACCAACCGACCAACGCAGTCCAGACGCTCTACGACGAGCGCGACCTGACCTTCAGGGAAATCCGCGCGCCGAGCGATCCTGACCAATCCACCACACAATTCGACTACGACTCCAACCAGAACCTGGTCACCACACGCCAGGGACTCGAAAACACCGGCGCGGTGCGCATTGCCAAACACACCTACGACGGCTACAACCGCCTCGTCGGATCGACCGACCCGATGGGCAACACGACGGCCCACAACTACGACGAGAACCACAACCCCGTCTCGGGCCGAACCGACGGCGAACTGTGCGACGTTCCCGGCGGCGCAAGCAACGTGCGTCTGAGCGACATGTCCTACGTCTATGACGCAATGGACCGCGTGACCCGGGAAATCGTTGAGTTCTTCGACACCGACACCCAAAACCCGATCAACGCGGGCACACCATCAGACGACAAAGTGACGACAGTGACCGTCTGGTCCGACAACTCCCAGGTCCTGAGCATCATCGACGACAACGGCCATATCACACGCACAAGCTACGACACTGCCAACCGCGTTGATACCGTCACCGACGCGGAGGACAATACCGTGACATATACCTACGATGACGACTCCCTTGTGGTCGCCATCACCGAAGTGGAAAGATCGCAGTTGGTGCCCCAGCCGCCCGATGAGGTCTTCACCACCACGAACGCCTACGACGGCCTTCACCGCCTGACCGGTACCACCGACAACGTCAACAACACGCACACATTCGGCTACGACTCCCGCAACAACCGCACGGTCATGACCGACGCCCTGGATAACGAAACCCGCTACGTTTATGACGGCATCAACCGGCTGATCCGGACGATCCGGGATCTCGACGACGACGGTGCCGACGGCGACGGCGACGACATCACCACTGCGCAGAGTTGGGACGACACCTCGCGCCTCGTGGGCCAAACCGACGACGCAGACAACACGACGACGTCCGTCTTCGACGCCCTGAATCGAAAAACGGCTGAGATCATGGCCGACTGTACGCAACACAGTTTTTCCTTCGACGTGCACGACAACCGTTTGATCATGACCGACGCCAACGGCAGCGTCGCCACCTGCACGTACGATCTCTTGAATCGTCTGACCACCAAGAGCATCACCGTCGGCCCGGGCGTCTCGACCGACACGACGGCGGAAACCTACAAGTACGACGGCCTCTCCCGACTGGTGCTGGCCGAAGACAACGACTCGCGCGTCACCCGCAACTATGACTCACTCTCCCAGGTGACGCGCGAAACCCTGACCATCGCCCGCGGCCAACCTGATGAGACCAGCGGCACGACCATCTGCCGCTACGACGGCGTGGGCAACGACCTTGAAACCACCTACCCCGGCGGCCGGTTCATCACGTGCACCTACGACAAGCTGGACCGCAAGAGCGTCATCACCGACGAAACGGGCGGCGGTTCACAGTTGATCGCCGAATACAGCTACGTCGGCCCCGGCCGCGTCGAGCGCCGCGACTACGGCAACGGCACTCGCTGCGACTACACCTATGACGGCATCACTGGCATTGCCAATCCGACAAACGACTTCGGCGTCAAACAGATCATCAGCACGACGCACTCGGTTATCGCGGGTGGCGCCACGATAGACGCCCGCACCTACACCTGGGATAAGATGTACAACAAAACGCAGCGCATGGACGTCCGTGCCGGCGGTCCGGAGCTAACCCACGATTACCAATATGACGATATCTACCGCCTCACGCGCACTGTCGTGACCGACCCGACGCCAACCACGCTGCGTGAAACGGATTATGAACTAGACGGCGTTGGCAACCGCTTGGCTGTTTCGGGCGATCCTGATCCAGGCATTTATACACTGTTCGGCGACCTATGCGCCGGCCCGGCAGATGAGGACATGAACCAGTACACGACCACATCTATCGACGAGCGGGAGTACGACGAGAATGGCAATCTGATCCAGCGCAACCAACCCGGCGGCGCACCAGGGGTCGCTTCCATCAGCTACGACTACCGCAACCAGATGGTTGAGTACAACGATCTGAGCCTCGGCCAGCGCCACATCTACGCCTACGATCCGTTTGGCCGTCGGATTGCGCGCGTGGTAGATGCCGACGGCGTGGCGAGCGGCCCAACGGAAACCCGCTACTTTTACGACGACTGGCAGGTTTGCGAAGAGCAGGGTGACACCGGCAGCACGGCGGCCACCTACGTCTATGGATTCTACATCGACGAGGTGCTCAATATGCGGCGCGGCGGTAGTGACTTCTTCTACCATACCGACGACCTCTACAACGTCATGGCAGTCACAAACACCGTTGGCGCAGTCGCGGAGCGCTACGAATACCAAGACTATGGCGTCCCCGAGTTCGTCGATGCCATGTCAGTCCCCATTTCCCAGTCAGCAATCGCCAATCCATACATGTTTACCGGACGACGCTTTGACTTCGAAACCGGCTGGCACTCTTACCGCACTCGTTACCTTGATCCGGTTGTCGGCCGATTTACGACTCGCGACACGATTGGGATTTGGGAAGATTCACGAAACCTTGGAAATGGTTATACATATGTTGCGTCTAACCCCTCCAGCAGACTTGACCCGTCGGGTCATGGAGAAACGAATAATCCCGTCGAGGCGTACGCGAACGCTGTCAATGCAACAAACGCTGCGGCTGCTGCAGTAGCAAGGGCTGAAGAAGCAGTCATTACGGGAGATCCTAACGCAGACATTGCGATTCTAGAGGCGGAAATTGCGGTGCTTGAGGCGGAGATTGCTGTGCTTGAAGTACAGATTGCAATAATTGAGACTAGAACGGCACTGGGAAACAACGTCCAAATGAGCATGGGCGGAGTCGGCACGTGGATCTTGCAGCTCATGCGGGCGATGATGGTTACGGCAGCGTTATCAGGTAATCCTCAGAATCCCGACCTTGATACCGGACCTGAACCTAGCAAGACCAAGAAAAAGACCAAGAAAAAGCGTAGGGGTAAGGGTGGAGGCAAGAAATACAAAGTTGGGCCAGAGAAGCCCAAATGTCCTAATCCCAAGAATCCACCCGCCAAATTCAAGCCGAAGAAGAAGCCGCCTCCAGGCAAGTGGGAGAGATTCAAAGGTGGTGTAAAAAAACTAGGTCGTGGCATAAAAGGGGCGGGCAAGTCAATCCTAAGGATTCCAGGGATCCTTTTGGTAGATCCACGTTTTTCTCTTCCTGAGAGCCAGGGAGGATGGGCACCCGATCCACCTGGGTCCTCAGGAAGCACCTAGCGGATGAAATCCTATGGGGGCATCCTGTGCACGCTAATCAAATCGTTAGAAATCGGACAATTGGCATGCACGGAATACACTCTATCTATTTAAGTTAGGATAGGAGTGTACTACAGCTTCCAAAATTTTCTTGACGCTTGTCGACGATATGATACGCTTGCAGACGCTATGTACTCACAGTTCCTTTCAATGTACTCCAATGCGCGCACGTCTGCGCGTGAATCAGTCGTCCCACCACCTACCTGCGGTAACCCGCGAGGGCCCGGCCGCTTCTGTGAGGCGGATAGCCAGATGGGTGGTGGGCTGTCTGGTAGAGAGGAGTCAACCCATGTTGATCCAGTTCAAACGAAGCCGGCTAAAGGCCATCCTCGACGCACTTGAACACGGGCGTCATATCACCTGTCAAAAGGAGGAACGCCAGTGGGACGACAACGAACTCCTGGCGCTGGCCGGGGCCTGCATGGCGCAAATGATGTTCCGCCGTGAAGTGGAGCAATGCGAGACGACCGACGAGCCGTTGCAGTTTCACCTGCGCAAGCCGTATGACCAACTGAGCTCACGGCTGACCGTGGCGTTGAACTACGCGATGTCCGTCGCCTCGGCCATCGATACCTGCCCTCTCGCCAAGGGCGACAAGACCTATCGGATGGAGATCTACTACGACCACGCCGAGTTCCACTGCGAAAAACCGTCGAAGAAAAACCCGGACAACGAGTCGCCTGCCCCGGACGACAAGCCGCCGTCCGACGCGTCGGAGTCGGCCGCAGACGATGAGGCGATGCGGCAAGCCGCCTAAATATTCTTCCATCATGACACGCGGACGGCGGCCGGGTCCCATGATGGCGGCCGCCGTCTGTGTTGATTTGGCAGGTGCCGCAGCGCCTTTAAGATGACGAGAAATCGATCAGAACGGCCGCAATCGCGTCCAACTCTCCAGCCCAATCGCAATTCAACCTTCTCCACATCTTACAAACCGCGCCCGGGAGGACTCGAACCTCCGACCGTCGGATTAGAAATCCGATGCTCTATCCAACTGAGCTACGGGCGCAATGGACGATGCGCAAACCATCTATCAGAAAATAGCCGAATACCTAAACAGCGGCCGACAACTTAAACGGTAACGCGCGGCGTATTTTCCATGGCGTTTGGGAATACCCCAAAAGTCCTGAACTTAGAGTATAAGCGGCAGGCGCTTTAGCCGGAAGGGACGGGCTGACGTCCTGAATAACGCCCCTACTGAGGAAATTGCAGGCGCGGACGCTGCCAAATCGTCTTGAACGTCGCTCCACCGGACCTTTCGCCACGCTCGATTGGATGACGATTCAAACGTGTTAGAATAGCAGGAAGATCGTGTCACGATGTCCCTGGACAACGACTTATGCATGGTTCGGAATCCACGTGTTGGACGCTCATTGACGGTGCGGCTGCGGGTCGTTCGGAGGACCGCTCGTCCTTCGCGAAATGCTACGAGCCTGTCGCCAGGGCGTATCTCGCGGCCCGCTGGCGTCAGACGCCATCTCGGAATGAGCTTGATGATGCCATTCAAGAAGTGTTCGTGGAATGCTTTAGACAGGGAGGCGTGCTTGATCGAGTCAATCCGGACCGACCCGGCGGCTTTCGGGCATTTTTCTATGGCGTCTTACGCAACGTGGCCCTGCGCATCGAAACCCGCCGGTCCCGTCGAAAGAAGCACGAGGCCGACAGCGATTCCGCAATTCAACAAGTGGAGGCGGCTGAGGATCGGTGTTCCCAAGTGTTCGACCGTGCATGGGCCAAAGGCATCATGCGACAGGCCGCTGACCGGCAATCCGAACGCGCTCAACAGGAAGGGCCTGACGCCCTGCGTCGTGTGGAGTTGTTGAGACTCCGTTTTCATGACAACCTGCCGATACGCGAGATCGCCGAGCAATGGAAGATGGACCCGGCCATTCTCCATCGCGAATATGCCAAGTCGAGAAAGGAATTTCGCGCGGCGCTGCTGGAGGTCATGCGCTTCCATCATCCAAATTCGCCGCAGGCGGCGGAGCGGGAATGTGAAAAACTCCTGGGCTTGCTGGCCTAGACCGACTCATTGTGCATATAACAGCCTTGAGTTCGCCCCCAGGGGCCCGTCTTCCTAAGCTTCATCACGGTCTGTGCTAAAATCGGCGTCGCCCGATGCGGCGGCTCTTTATTAATATGAAGATGGTCTCGCGAAAAGGATGGCCGGTGTGAACCTGATTGGGAGATCCTTGAAACCGGTGGAATCCGGGCTGAAACCCTTGACCTCATGAAATCGCTTTACGGTGATCGCCATGAACAACAACCCTGACCCCGACAAGTCGTCCTCATCCGAGGAGAAGTCCGCGTTTCTGGATGCGGGTCTGCGTGCAGCCTTCGGGCCGGAATCTCAAACGCAACCCCACGGCAGTGAGAGTGTCCTCGTGACACTCAAGGAAACACTCGGCGTAAGATCACAGGTGCTTCTCCGCGATGCGTCCGACGGGCAAGGACCCGTCGTCAATCCTCACTCCGCTGAGATGCCTGAGCTGCCTGCGACGACGGGGCGCTACCAAATCGCGGGTGAGATCGCGCGCGGCGGCGTGGGTGTCGTTCTCAAGGGTCGAGACGTTGATCTGGGACGCGATGTCGCCATGAAAGTTCTTCGAACCAACCATGCCACGAATCCGGCCATGGTGCAACGGTTTATGGAGGAGGCCCAGATCACCGGCCAGCTTCAGCACCCCGGCATCCTGCCGGTGTATGAGCTCGGTCTTCAACACAATCAACGTCCCTACTTTACCATGAAGCTCGTCAAGGGTCGGACGCTCTCGGCGTTGCTGGCGGACCGTGTCGACGCGACGGAAGACCGGCGCCGTTTCCTGAATATCTTCGAGCATATTTGTCAGACCATGGCTTATGCCCATGCTCGCGGTGTGGTTCATCGTGACCTCAAACCGTCCAACATTATGGTCGGTGCCTTCGGTGAGGTGCAGGTCGTTGATTGGGGGCTGGCAAAGGTCTTACTCCAGGGCGGAGTCGCCGATGAGAATAAAGCCACCGAGGCGGATGTCGCCCACAGTGCGATCGAGACCATTCGGAGCGGTGAATCCGGTTCTCAATCTCTCGCAGGTTCTGTCATGGGCACACCTGCCTACATGCCGCCGGAACAGGCCCGGGGCGAAGTGGACAAGCTGAATGAGCGTTCCGACGTGTTCGCCCTTGGCGCGATTCTCTGCGAAATCCTCACCGGATTCCCACCGTACATTGGCGGAAAAAACGAAGTCCTTCAACAGGCTGCCGAGTGTCGCATGGATGACGCTCGATCGCGCCTGGAGAACTGCGGGGCCGATGGCGAACTAATCGAAATCACAATTCGATGCCTGGCGCCCGCACTCACGGCACGACCGCGCTCCGCCGAGGTGGTCGCCAGAGACATCAACAAATACCTTGCCGGTCTCGAGGAAAAGGCCATGGCCTTGGAGTTATCCGCGGCCGAATCGCGCGCCAGGGCTCAGGAGGAGCGCCGAGCCCGACGACTGACTGTCGCTCTGGCCACCGCCGTGCTCTTCGCCGTTTTGCTGGTCGGCGGCGGCTTCTTTTGGAACGAACAGGCACAGCAAGCACGAGTTGATACGGCCGGGCGAATGATGAACGAAGCGCTCGCCAAAGCCCAAATCAGCCTCGGCGAAGCCAAAGCATCCCGCGTCGGAGACCGAGCGAAGTGGGAAGCCGTGCTTTCATCCGCCGAACACATCGAAAAACTGATCGAGCAGGCGGATGTTCCGGACGATGCACGGCGGCGCGCCCAGGACTTCATCGGTCATCTGGAGCGAGCGGACGCTGACCGGCGAATATTGGAACGCATCGAGGAGGTCATCGTGGTCGGCGCGACCCATCAGGATGCGGAAAGCTGGATGTGGATGGACGACCAACTGATTCAGGCATTCCTGGATTACGGCATCGATGTGCTCAATATGCCGCATGAGGAAATCGTAGCCAGAATACGCGAGAGTGAAATCAGTGTCGAGCTGACCAATGGATTGGAACTCTGGATCAATACCGGCGGAGACCTGATGGGGCGCTTTGGTGTCCATCGTTATACGCGGGAAATGTTTCACAAGCGTATCGAGATGCTTTACGAAGCCGATCCGGACCCCTATCGCACGAAGCTTCGGAAGCTCATGTACTCCCTTTATTTCGGAAAGCCCCCGGACTTGCAAGCGCTCCGTGAATTGGCCGTCTCAAAACCGCTTGATGAAGTGCTGCCAATTACGCTCGCTTGGCTCGGAGCGACGTTTGCGCTGGCCGGAGACATGAAGGCCTGTCATGACATCTTTCAACGCGCGATGTTGGTTTACCCCGACGACTTCACTCTTAATTTTGATTATGCCCTCTTGCTTTCTAATTTTAACAGCCCGGATAAGGCCATTCCGTACCTGATGCGCTGCCTGGCCATTCGTCCGGAGACGGGCGGTATCTGGCGCGGGCTCGGGATCGAACAAAGGAAGGCCGGTGATCTCGAAAACGCGGTCGCTTCATTCGAGAAGTCGATCGAATGTCAACCGGACCATATGCCGACATTTATCGATCTGGGTTTGACACTCGTCGAGATGAAGAAAATCGACGAGGCGATCGAAACCTATCGCAACGCCATCGACCAAAGGCCCGACTTCGCCCTCGCCCACGGCTATCTGGGCCGTGCCTTGCAGGAGAAGGGGCTGCTGCATGAGGCGTTGTCGGAGCTGAAACGATGCGATGAACTGGGTTCGCGCAACCCGACATGGAAATATCCGTCGAAAGATTGGATCAAGGAGTGCCGCCGGTTGATTCAGGAACAGGAACCCTGATTCAGTCCATCTCGGTCGCCTCATTCGTCATGGTGACGCCGCGCGCCGCCAACGCTTCAGTCATCCTGTCAAACAATCCCGGCTCTGCTCCGATGCACTCCGGCGGAAAAACGCCCGGTTTGGTAAACGCGCCCTCTACAATCATTCTCGCGGTGATGACACAGGGAAAACCGGTCGTCCGCGCCATCGAATGCTGTCCTGTCGCTGCGTGGTATTCGTCATAAAGGTCATACGTATATCGCATTGTCTTATTTGCTTTCGTGCCTTCGACGATCACTCGCAGGATGGTGAATTCCTCTTCATGCGGTTCAAGCCGCCATCGGTCAAACAACAACTTGGACGTCACCTCCAAGGGGCGCACCATCCGGTCCCCAATCTCGATTTGCTCCTTGCTGAAGAATCCCGTCTCTCGAAGAACTCGCATCAGTTCGCAATGCCCGGGATAACGCAACGTTTTTTCTTTCATGTTAGGAGCGCTTATGGTTCGTAACAGGCTGCGCAGACCGTCAGTGTTGAATGCTTCCAGAATGCCCACTTGCCGAAATTCAATGGCTTCCGGCTCTGATAGCGCCGGCTTTACGACTTCATGCCCGTCTTCGATCAGGCGTGCCGGCCGGGTGTATTCCTCGATGACATCCGAAGGCGCAAACGGCGCCTTGTACTCATAAGGCCACGCCCGTTGCTTCGGCAGTCCACCGACGTAATAAACGACGCTGTCCGTCTTCTCGAGCTGAGCGTGACAATGACCGATGATCATGTTCGCCAACCCGGGTGCCACACCGCAGTCATACACGACCGTCACACCGTAGTCTTTCGCCAAATTATCCAAGGCCGTTGGGTCTTCGACCATGAATGAGATGTCACAGAACGACTTGCCGCTTTCGATGACCGCCTTCAGCGTTTGCAAACCCAAACGGCTTGGCATCGCTCCGACCGCAAAATCGAAATCCCCTGCGATTTCCTTGACCGCCTCGGCTTCACCAAGATCAGCTTGAATTGTCCGAATATTTTTTTCACCGGACAACTTGTCGAGATTTGTCGGATTCAGGTCCGCGACCGCGACGTCGAATCCACGGTCTTCGGCCAGGTCGCGAGCCATCGTCGCCCCGACCAATCCACAACCCAGAACCAGGACTTTCTTTTTCATTGTGCGATATCCTAAGGCAAACACGGCGGTCGACGCGACGCGCAATCCGTTTGAGCCTCCTCGCGATGCTCGCTATAGTGGCATCGCATCAGCGACGGATTGACCGCCGCTAGGGAAAATAGGATGCCGGCCCAGAAGAAACTCCTGATCGCCCTCTTTGCCTTGCTGGCCGTGTTTCTCATAGGAACGTTGGGCTATTACCTGATCGAGGAAAAGGCCAGTTTCTATGATGCCGCCTATATGACGATTATCACCATCTCCACGGTGGGCTTTAGCGAGCAGTGGAAATTGAGCGAGCCCGCACGCCTTTGGACGTCCATCGTCATCATCTTCGGCATCCTCGTCGTGACTCTGGCGTTCGCCTCGCTCCAGGCTATGATTGTCGGCGGCGAACTCAGAAGTGTTCTCGGCAGGCGAAAATTGAAGGACAGAATCGCAAAACTCAAAGGGCACTACATCATCTGCGGTTACGGCCGCATGGGCGGACTCATCGCGCGGGACCTCCGCGCCGAGGACAACAAGGTGGTCGTCGTCGATTGTGATGAGAAGCGGACTGCCCTGGTGGATGAGGCCGGGTTCGATTATGTACTCGGCGACGCCTCCAATGAAGAGACCTTGCAGGAAGCCGGAATCGACCGCTCTGCAGGTCTGGTCACCGTGCTGTGTAGCGACGCCGACAATGTGATCGTGACCCTGACCGCCCGTGGTCTCCGGGAAAAAATGCCGATCATCGCTCGGGCGGAGAACCTCAATTCAGAACCGAAACTCAAACGCGCCGGGGCCACAAAAGTGATTTGCCCTCAGGCGATCGGTGCCATGCGCGCCGTCAGTCTGCTCGCACGCCCTGCTGTCGCGAGACTGGTGGACATCACGATGGGCGGCGAGGAGTGGGAGATCGACGAACTGGTGGTTCAACCCGGCTCACGGCTGGAAGGTCGCACTCTGCGTGACCTCAATCTAAGGGAGAAAGCCAAAGCGATGGTCGTGGCCATCCATAGTGCCGACGGTCAGACGAGCATCAATCCCGGGCCTGACCATGAGGTAAGAGTGAAAGATGTCATGGTGGTCCTTGGTCCTTCCGGCGCCACGCGCGCTCTGGCCGACTAGGTGTTCGCACAATCTAACTTTCCAATCTGTGAATGAGCTTCGAACACTATATCTACTTGACGGTTTTTCTCCTCTGGCTGCTCACGACGGTCCAAGGCGTGTCCTCCTTCAAACGAGGACTTCGCTTCTATCAATACGTCAAACGCAAGGTCGCGGAAGCGAAAGACCTTCGCACGTCGTCCGGTGAGTTCAAATACATGCCCAAAGCCGTGATTATTCTGCCATGTTGCGGTGTTGACGAAAAGCTCGAACAGACCGTCGCGGCGTTGGCCCGACAAAACTACGACAACTACGAAATCGTTTTCACCTTTGAGTCGGCTACGGACCCGGCCCACAGTGCCGTTACTCAATGGACGAAGGACTGGGAGAAACCGAGATTCCGGCTGGTCGTCGCCGGCATGGCCGAAAACCGAGGCCAGAAAATCCACAACCTTCTTGCCGCCCTGGAACATATCGCGGAGGATCGGGAAGTTCTCATCTTCCTCGACTCCGACGCCATTCCCCACGAAAACTGGCTCGGCCATCTCGTCGCGCCGTTGGAGGACGATGCCGTCGGTGCCGCCACGGGCTACCGCTGGTATGTGGCCATCGGCGGCCTCGCAGCGGGCATGCGATGCGCATGGAATGCGGCCACCGTCTCGCTTCTCGCAGATGAAAAGCTGAACTTCGTCTGGGGCGGCTCCACGGCCATACGCCGAGATCGCTTCGACTCGCTCAAAATCGCGGAGCGCTGGGACCGCGCCTTGTCCGACGACTATCAGGTGACCCGCACGGTTCGAGAAGCCGGCTTGAAGATTCGTTTCGTTCCACAGGCCCTTATCGCCAGTTCAGATCGTACGTCGCTTCGAGGTTTTCTAAGTTTTGCCCGACGCCAAGTCATCATCACCAAAATCTGCGGATTCGACATCTGGCGGGCGGGCCTGATCATTTGCCTGAATTTCTTAACCGGCTCCAGCGCCGTTGCGGTCCTGTTCTTTTTCGGCCTGTTCGGTTGGTTCGGAACGACAACGTCGATGTATCTCGCGCTCGCAGGCTGGCTCGTCGTGTTGGTCCTCATCACAGGCATGGCAGCCCTTCGCCAGTTGGGCCTTCGCATGGTGCTTAAGCCGCCGATACTGACTTGGCGAGACGCGCTCTGGGACATCGGCGGTACGCTCACCTTCGCAGGTTCCCTTCATCTGAACCTGGTGTTATCGTCCATAAAGACGCGTCGATTCTTTTGGCGAAACACCGAATATGAAATGATTTCCCCCGACGAAACTCGTATTCTCCGCCGTCTTGAACCGGAATAGACTGACTTAATCAGGACTGCGACCATCAGAGTCGGACTTTATGGATAGCAATGGGCGACAAACCTTGCCATATCATTCCCATTCCCAAGCGAATGTCCCTCGAATCAACGGATCGTCCCTGGCCCAAGCGGGTTGACGTGTCCTGCGATGTTGCGTGCGCCGAGCCTCTTGTCGGGCGATACAAAAGCGATCTCGCGGGCCGTGGCGACGAACTGCTCAAAGTTTCTCTCATTGAAACGAATTCTCGTTCCGGTGGCTATGAGTTGAGCTTTGACAAGGGCGTGTTGATCGTCTCGGCCTCGGACACTCCCGGCTTTCGTCACGCCTTGCAAACCGTCAGCCAGATTTCCTCCGAGGGCAGAATTCCCGTCGGTACCGTGGCCGATTGGCCCGAATTATCGATCCGCGGATTTCATCTGAATTTCGAGGCCTACCGTCGCCTTGACCTGAAACGCGCACTGCATTTGATTCGCACGGCCGAGCATTTCAAACTAAATACGATCCTGGTCGAATACGGTCCACGATTTCCGTTCAAGTCGCATCCGTCGATTGGTGAGGCCGACGCGTTGACGCCGGAGGAGATCCAACAGCTCAATGCCGAAGCGGACGCTCTCGGCATTCGGATTATTCCTCTTCAGCAGAGCCTCGCGCATCTGGAATACGCACTAAAGCACGAACACCTGTCGCATCTTCGTGAACGCCGGGAGAAGCGGAACCTGATGTGTCCGCGCGACCCACAGAGTCTGGAATTGTTCAAATCCCTGGCGGGCGAAGTCATCGAACGTCATCCGAAAGCCGAATGGTTTCACTTGGGAGGCGACGAAGCTCGAAAAATCGGTCATTGTGCCCGCTGCAAAGAGGATGCGAAGCAGGAAGGCCTTGGTGCCGTGTACGGGCGGTACATCGGGGATGCCGCGCGCTGGCTGCTGGATCAGGGACGCCGTCCCATCGTTTGGGACGACACGTTGTGCAGTCTTCCCGACGCATTCGAGCACTTGCCGAAGGAAACCCTGATGACCTATTGGGACTACATTGCCGTCGCGGATCCGACACCGGTCCTGATCCCGCGTATGGCCCACGCCGACGGCGGACCGCGCGTCGCTCACGACTGGGCGTGGAGCCTCGGTCGTAAACGTGGGCGCATTTCCGACGTGCAGATTCAGGTGATGAGAAACTACTCCAAACCCGTACGGCTGCGCGCGAGCCTGGGCAAAAAGTATCTTGGCGAGTTTGAAGCGTATTTGGGGAATGGTTTTCCGCGTTGGGTCCGTGCTTTGCCTTACCTGGAGTATTACCAGGATCGAGGACACGAGGTCATCACAAGTCCGACGGGCATGGGAAACGGCGATACGCAGGACGGCGTGCCCAATTTCGAACGGTTTGAGCACAACATTCGGACGCATGCCGAGCGATGCAAGTCCAACGGCAAGGCGTTGGGCATGATCACGACCGCATGGTACAACATGCCGCCCGAACTGTTATACCAACCCCTGATCCGCACAGCACAATGCGCCTGGTGAGGTCGGTGTGAGCTTGGAATGCACGACACGAAGAATAGCTTAACACGCCGTACCGCGCTCACGTTTGCATTGTTCTTCGCACTCGCATTGGTTTTTCAGGTCGAAACGTTGTTGATTCCACCCCGATCGGACTCCGCAGCCTGGCTGTTCATGGGCGCGCGACAATCTGCCGGTCAAATGCCCGGTCGTGATCTTTGGGACAACAAGCTGCCGCTAATTTACTTGATCGGGCGCTGCGCAATGGGCAGCGAGCATCCTCAGGTCTTCCTTTGGATGATCGAGGCCATGGCGACGGCGGTCGGCGCACTGGCGATTGTCGCGCTCCTGTCCGGCCAAACGAATCACCACACCGGTTTCTCACCCATGCAAGTCGCGAAAAAGGAGAACGCATCGGGCCTCCTTGCGGGAGTCCTCTTATGCATTTTGAGCGGCGCGCCCTCTTATCATGCAGGCGGCTATATGACGGAAATCTATTCCATGCCGTCGGCCGCCGTCGCGGTTTACTTGTCGTATCGCGCGATGCATGCGAAATACAAAATCCTCACGGGCATGGCTGCCGGACTGGCATGGACGCTCGCGGTCTCATTCCGATTACCGATGGGTCTGGCCGCCGTCACCCTGACCGGATACTTTACGGTATTCGCCTGCCCGGGCCGAAGGTTGCACACGTTGGCGGCGCATATCATCGGGGCCATGTTTGGTCTACTCGTGGTCATGATCCACCCAATGGTCGCCGGTTACACGATGGACTCCATCAACGCCGCATTGCTGTGGCCGACAGGCATGACCGGCGCTCACGCCCGGGGGCCGTTGACCCTCTCGACGACGGCACGGCTCGCCGACTTCGCCCAGGACGTTGCAAAACTAGGCTGGTTGCACGTGGCCGCTATCGCGGGCTTGGCAATCGCGTATCGTTCCTCTCGACCCATGCTCGCCATCGTCGCCGGACTCTGGTATGTGACCGCCTTGGCCTCGGCGGCATTAGGCTGGGCCAGCTATGCGCATTATCAATATGTCGCGTTCGCTCCGTGCGCCCTGGCATGCGGTCTATTGACGACGCACACGGGAGAACGCAGGGCCAGACGCATCGCCGTCGCGCTGGTCGGACTCACCGGACTCGTCGTAGCCGGGCAGAACGGCAAGGAGCTGTCTCGGAATCGCTCAGCGGAAGGTCATTCCAAACGTACGTCAGTCGTCCAGTTCATTCATCGTCATACCAAGCCTGAAGAAACGGTCTACATCTGGGCATGGGGACGCAGCGCGGAGCTGCTTTACAAAGTCGATCGGCCGCCCGGGAATCGCCATTTCTTAGGACACGCTTACTTTGACATGGACTTGATCCTGTTTGAAGAAATGGTGGAAGAGTTTCTTGCCGGCCCTCCAAGGTGGGTTGTCGAAGATCGCGATCGCGATGATCCGTCTTTGACAGGAGTCTCACGCTCGGATTGGGGTAGATCCTATCCGGACCTGATCAAACTTCAGAAATATGTTCGTCAACAATATACGCAAGAAGCGGCATTCGGTAATTATATCATTTGGCGATACCGAAATTAGTTGCGCCACGCTTCTCCATTGCAACTCAATCCACGTGATCATGGTGCGCTGTTACAGATCGTGCAGCGGCTGCCGGCAAGTTTATCTGAAAGATCCGTGCCGCAGCCCTTGCAAACCGGGTGGATGCATGCAAATAACATCCGCAGACGTCGTTGTAGCTTCGCGGCCAAGTGACGAAAAAGCACGGTCCATGCCACAACCCAGGTCAAGATGGGAACGCCGAGCAATAGCAACATTGTGGAACGACTACGGCTGAACGAAGCGGTCAGGCCGATGAACATGTCATCGAGATAAACGAAAACTGTCAGTCCGCCACAAACGGCCACAAGGAAAATCCAACGAAGGATCAGGGATTGATATTGGAGTGATGTGATTCGGCGGTCGGACAAACGACGAACGTCCGGGCGGACAAAGACGTCACCATAGGTCAGGCGACGCGAACACACCGGACATGTCTTGGAAACCATCCCGTCATTACGACACAATTCAGCATCACAATCCGGGCAACGAGGCAAAGAAGGAAGCTCATTTTCCTGATAGCCTCTTTTCTCTTTTAGTTTCGCCTGATGTTGCCAGAACATGTGCAGGCCATGAAGAATCATGAACGACGCGAAGCCAAGGGCGACGTGGACCGGCCAGGGCTCACCCTGAGCCAGGGCGGAGATCCAGAACAGCACACAGAGAATAACCACCGTCGAGATCATTCTCGCTCGTGAAGAATAAAGTCGCACCGTTTCCCGAGTGAGGACATGACGCGTGTCATTTGGATCGAACGCCAAACCGCACTCCGGACACTGGTGATTTACGAGATCGCGCAGCAGATAGCCGCACTGGACGCAGGCGCGTCGTCGTCGAGCCAGACAGGCCATATGACGGCAAAGCCGCAACTCGCGAGCACTCATCCATCGAGCACACGTCCACATACCCGCGACCGTGAAGAAAGCGGCCAAACCGGTGGCCCACCAGGCCCATTCCTGCCAGACGATAAAGGGTGCGGCGATGGAAAGAATGACGCCGTTGGCGAATTGGGACAGCCTAAGATTGATCTGCCAAAGCTTCGACTTGCCGATCTGAATTTGATCCAACCGGGCTTCACGTCTTGCTTCAAGATCGGCGGCGGCCCTCACCTTCGGGATGTGGGCGTTTCGTCGGCGCGATTGTCGAAGCGCGTCGATTGAAGCGTCGCGGCGAGGTCTGGCTTCTGTGACGGTACCGCCCATGTCCTCCTTTTCGGACCGAGCGGCAAACGCGATTAGGTCTTATTTGCTGTCCAATATTGATAGGGCTGCGGCAGTCATGCAGCGGACGCCGGTCCGAATCGTGGGTTCCGGCTCCACACGAAACCAGGGCGAATGAACCGGAGGGAGCGGTTTGCCGCCCGGCCGCTGCGCCGCGTTGAAGCGTTTCTCGTCGACAGCGCCCAACCAGAACATGAAACCACGACCATTCTTGAGATTTAGGGCATATCGACCAAAGTCTTCTCCTCCCATGGTCGGGCGGCGTTCGATGCAGTTTTCGTCGCCGAGCAATTGCCTGAAGACCGTGACGCACTGCGCGGTCATTTCAGGGTTGTTAAACGAAGCGGGTGTAAAATCGGCATCGAGGACTTTCACGTCGGCCGGCCTCGGGCAACCGAGCGATTGGGAAATATCGTTCGCGAGCTGACGAATGGAATCCAGAAGAAGCTTTCGAACTTCTTCCGTATAGGACCGAACCGTCAGTTGCAGGCGGGCTTCGTTCGGAATGATGTTGTGCTTTGTTCCCGCGTGAAGTGATCCAACGGTCACAACGGCCGTATCCCGCGGATCGAGCCGTCGGCTGACAATGGTTTGCAAGGCCAACACGAGTTGCGAAGCCGCCACGATTGGATCGACGGCCGTATGTGGAAACGCGCCGTGTCCGCCTTTGCCGTAGATTGTGATGTCCACCGAATCGACATTCGCAAAGGCCCAACCCGACGTGTAGCCGATGGTTCCGACCTTTAGATCATGCGACACGTGAAGGGCGAGACAATGATCCGGTTTCGGGAAGCGTGTGAAGAGGCCGTCTTCGATCATCATGCGCGCCCCCTGGCCGATTTCCTCGGCGGGTTGCGCGACGAAAACGACGGTGCCGGACCAGTTGTCTTTGAGGACCGCCATGGTTTGTGCCGTGGCGGCCAGAATGGTCTGGTGCATATCGTGGCCGCAGGCGTGCATGACGCCGACCTGTGAGCCGTCCGGCTTGGTGAACATCACTTCGCTGGCATAGGGAAGCCCGGTGTCCTCGATAATCGGCAGCGCATCCATGTCACCGCGAATCAAGACCGTTGGGCCCTTGCCGTTGGCCAGGATGCCCACGACGCCATGCCCGCCGACGCGCGTGGTCGTCTTGATTCCAGCGTCGTCGAAAACCTTTGCCAGTCGGGCGGCCGACTCTTTTTCGTGCAGCGAGAGTTCCGGATTCGCATGGCAAACTTTGTAAAACTCGATCCAATCACGCACGTTTTTGTCAACGTGCGCGTCAAGCTTCGCAATAAGATTGTCGGTTAGCGAGGTTTCCGCATTCGCGGTCCCGGACGACACGCCGGCGCATGCGATAAGAAAAAACGGCATGAGCCTGTACGCAGGGGCAAATCGGATCTGCATTTCCCGTTCTCCTAAGTTCGTTGACAGTCTTTTGGTTACAGGGCAAATTTATCGCGCCGTCGGCAAGCAAGGCACTAAAACGCCCGTCGACATTCGATGGCGTCCTGGAGCACCGCGCGCGTCGCGTATTCAATCTGCGAACCGCTGGGCAGACCACGTGCCAGACGAGTGACCTTAACGTTCAGGTCCGCCAGCAGGCTGTTGATGTGCAGGGCCGTTCCCTCTCCCTCAAGGGTCGGATTGGTGGCAATAACGATCTCGGTTGCATTGCCCTTTTTGACGCGATCGACGAGCGCGTCGATCGTCAGGTCACCGGGTTCGACGCCGTCCAACGGAGCGATGTGACCAAGCAGAACATGATAGACCCCTCGAACGAGACCGGTGGATTCAAGCAGAAGCAGGTCCTTGGGCTGTTCAACAACGAAGATCTGGTTTTGATCTCGCCTCGGATCGGAGCAGATCGCGCACGGATCGGTTTCGGTCAGGTTGTAGCAGACTCGGCAGTGCTTGACCATGTCCTTGACGTCGCGAACGGCATTGGCCAAAGCCATCGCTGCTTCCTTGTCGGACTTCAGAATGTGGAATGCCAGCCGTTCGGCACTTCGGGGACCGATGCCGGGAAGCTTCTGGAACTCTTCTTTCAGGCGCGTCAATGAAGATGGAACGGATTCGGCCACGACGTGTGATCAGCCCCCGATGAGATCGTCCAAGCCCGGCAGGTTCAACCCGCCGGTCATTTTCTGCATCTCGGCCTTGGCGCCTTCGGCCGCTTTCTTCTGTGCGGCGCTGACCGCGGCCTTGATCAGATCTTCGAGCATTTCAACGTCGCCGACGGCGTCATGGTTGATCTTAATGTCGACGAGTTCCATTTTGCCGGTCACCGTGGCTCGGACGGCGCCTGCCCCGCTGTCGGCCTCGAATCGCGCATTGGCGAGTTGTTCCTGCATCTCTTTCATGCGCGATTGCATTTCCTTGGCCTGTTTCATCATCCCGGCGATATCGCCGATCTTACCAAACATAGATGTCTCCTAAGGTGCGTTCTCGTTCCAAAGGCATCACGGATTGACAGTCCGCATCTTCCTTATTCTTTACCGGTCGACGGCTGCTCCGACATTCGAGCGGGGGCGCGTTGTACCTCGACAATCTGACCACCGAAAAGTCTCAACGCTTCTTGAACGGTAGGATCAGCCTGGGCAGCTTTCAAGTCGTCCTGGGTCGTTCTTCGCAAAGGTGATCGAGCTGGCGCCGGTGGTGAAGCGGCCGGCCTTTCAACCGGCTTCGTCCTGGGGCCTTCACCCGGCGATAACTCCGCACTCTTCGATATCTTCGCCGTTTGCGCGATAGAAGACCCGGCGACCTCACGGATGGGCGCGACCGCGTTTTTTTTTGTGGACGGAAGTTGCTTGGCGTCGGGCTTCCCGGTCGTCGGGGGCGAGACGCCCGAGTCAATCCCTTTGACTTGGGCCAAGAGCGATTCAATCGAGGAAAAATTCGATGCCTCGGCCAGACGAATAACGGCCGCCTCGACCAAGGCTCGACCGCTACCGCTGGTCTTGACGCTACGCCGAAGTTCTTCAAGAACGGTAATCATGTACACAAACGCCCCGCTGTCGAATTTCTGAGATTGTTCGACGAGCTTCGGGAGAATGGCGGACGGGGCGTCGACCAGATCGGTTTCGGGACCACAGGTTCGCAGGATCATCAAGTCACGAATCTGACCGATCAGAAGCGTGCACCAGAGATCGAGTGTGCGGCCCTGACCCAGACTGTGATCCACGACACTCAACGCCCCGGCAGCGTCGCCCTCCGCAAGTCGATCGATCAACTCTGCAAACAATTCGTCATGAGAGGCCGGCAACAGCTCATCGACAATCTCCGAGGAAATGCGCTGGCCCGCCAGAGAAAGAACTTGATCGAGCAGGCTCAAGGCGTCGCGCATCGAACCGTTGGCCAATCGGGCGAGACGTCTTGCCGTATCCTTCTCGATTTCGACGCTTTCGGCTTCGCAAATATCAAGCAACTGGCCGGCAATTTCACTCGCGGGGATGGACTTGAAATCGAACCGTTGAACTCGGCTGAGGATTGTGGCGGGGACCTTGTGGGATTCGGTCGTTGCAAAGATGAATTTGACGTGCTCGGGCGGCTCTTCCAGGGTCTTGAGCAGCGCGTTGAACGCGCCCGTGCTGAGCATGTGCACCTCGTCGATAATGTAAATTTTAAACCTTGATCGCGTCGGGCGGTAGATCGTATTGCTACGCAGCTCGCGGATGTTATCGACGCCCGTGTTGCTCGCGGCGTCAATCTCGACGACATCGACGTCGTCTCCTCGAGCAATGGCCTGACAGGCATCACATTCGCCACAGGGCGTGACGGTCGGCTCGTCACCGGCCAGGCAATTGAGAGCCTTTGCAAGAATACGGGCCATCGAAGTCTTGCCGACGCCGCGCGTACCGCAGAAGAGATAGCCGTGGTGAACGCGATCTTGGGTGATGGCGTTCTTCAACGTTGTCGTAATGGACTCCTGGCCGATGACTTCATCGAAGGTCTGACTGCGAAATTTTCGGGCAAGAACAGTGTAAGACATTGGTAGAATTCAGAAAACGATTCGTGAGCTAGGGAAACAACCTGACGACATAGCATCCTCAGCGCATCGTCCTTGACGCTCAATGCGCCACGCCCGATGTCGATCAAGTCCGGTTCGGCGATCCACGGCACACGGGTTAACGCGGGTGGGCTGCTTGGTTTCCCACCTGACCCGTTATCCACGCAACGCGTTGCATGGGACCGAACCGGAATTGATCGACACTGGAGCAAACGCGGCTACGATCATCACACACGGCCCGATTATACCGAGTTGAAGAGGGCTTTCCACCATGGCCCACTCGGCGTGCAGAGGTGTGAATTCACGCCGTCATCGGCCCAGGTGCGCACGACCGAATCTTGGGCTCGTGAGGTTGGACGATGTCGCCGATTCTCTTTCGATGGATCGATTCGGCCCAAATACTTCGTGCAACGGTCATTCGATCGATCGAGGAACGTAGGGAACGTCCACGACCGTAATGCTTTTGATCTTGATCGGCCGAACCGGACGACGGTCTTCGTCGCTCTGAAGTTGGCCGAGCCTGCGGAGTGTCGCGAGGGATTCAGGACCCCGGATTTCGCCGAACGCCGTGTAACGACCGTCCCACCCGGGCTGACGAGACAAGCAGATGAAGAATTGGCAACTTGCCGATCGCAGGTCACCCTCAACGAGAGCCATGCCGATGGTGCCCAGGTCAAACGGCGTATCATTAAACTCCGGCTCAAGCATCAGTCCGTCCGGACGCTTGCCCGTGCCGTCGCCCTGCGGACAACCTCCTAGTATGAACTGGCTGGGAAAGAGCGTATGAAAGCTCGTGCCGTTGTAGAACCGACGATCAGCCAGTTCGATAAAATTCTCAACATGCTTGGGCGCTTTGTCGTACAAAAGGCGCATCGTCATGGCACCCTGATCCGTCTCGATGACGGCCTGTTTGTAGGCGACGACCTTGATAAGAAGGGGACGTGTTTCGAGTCTGCCTCCATAAGGTTTCCAGATGAGTTCGTAGATCCCGCTTTGATGAAGGCCGGGATAGAAACGCGCGATATCAAACCGCAGGCCGACCGAGGCATACGGCGCGAGAGTGATCGGCGATACGGGATATTGAGGTTTGCGTGAAACGCGGTGCCCCATCTGGGGATCATGCTCCGAGGCGACCTCGAGTCCGCGATAGGCGATGCCCGAAAAGACATGCTCAAAAGGTAGCCCCATGCCGGATTCCGACTGAGCCTTGGCTTTCAACGCACCTGGCACGGTCAGGGTGATCTGCTCGCCGGTTCGATTGCGAACGATGAACTCCGCAAGGATCGGACTGCCCACCGGAAATACCGTCTTGTCGAGACGAAGTTCGGCGCGGACCTGGCTCGACAGCGGAGGTTCGGTGATCAGCGATTCGGCGCCGTTGTCCGGTGCAAACTGTGTCCACGCACAGGCGGACAGCCATATCATCCAGTTGAACGCACTGGTCATTGACGCCTCTTCCCAAAGGTGATTCCAGGAACTCTCGTGATCGTAAAGCCCTGATGATAGCGTCTTGCGCCGGAAAGGGCTACGCGCCGGAACCCGACAAGACGGTCGAAACGGTCCTGAAGAGGATGAGGAAATCCAGCCTGAGAGACCAATGATCGATGTAGAAAAGATCCAGTTGCATCCATTCCTGAAAACCGATGCGATGCCGTCCCTTGATCTGCCAAAGACATGTAAGCCCCGGCCTCATGCTGAGCCGTCTCCGTTGCCATCGATCGTATTGCCTGACCTCCGCAGGAATTGGAGGCCTCGGCCCCACAATGGCCATATCTCCCATGATCACGTTGAACAACTGAGGCAGCTCGTCCAGACTCCAGCGCCGTAGAAATCGGCCCAGACCAGTCACCCGTGGATCGTGCTTCATCTTGAACACCGGCCCAGCCGCTTCGTTCAGATGCGCAAGTTCTGCCTGTTTGGTCTCGGCGTCGGGGTCCATGGTTCGAAACTTGTACATCTGAAATTCCCGGCCGTTCAGCCCACTTCGGCGCTGGCGAAACAGTATGGGTCCAGGCGAGGTCAGCTTGATTGCAATGGCGCATATCAACATTATCGGCCCTGTCAGGAGGATTCCGATAATGGCGAAGAGAATGTCCAGCGCCCGTTTGATGGTCAGCAATTCGGGGGAGTGGCGTGCCGGCGCGTACAGCAGGAGCGGTATTCCGTGAAAATCGACCATTTCGGGGATCGAGTGACATGCCATGGACTCCGCCTGGATGTGAGACGTTACGCCAATTTCCTCACACAGCCGTACATACGGTAGCACCTCAGCCAAATGATCCAGAGGAGCGGAAAAAAGAACCTCATCCACGACATGCCGATCCAGTACCTGACTCAACTGGTCGATGCCGCCGAGAATGGCCCCTGTTTCCACATGCGAAGGGTCGGTTTCCCATGCCCCCCGCAGATGTCCCAGGACCGAAGGTCGTCCAAACGTGACCGACCTGAGCAAACGCCGAAGCCGAACCGCGTCACGGTTGGTCCCGACGATGAGAACGCGACGGCGCCGGCGAGATCCTACCCACTGGCCCACCAGACCGCTTATACCGCGGACGGCCATGGCGGTCGCAGGGAGGACCAGCGCCATAAATCCAATTTGTGCCCGAGGATAAAGCTCGCGTTCGAAGAGCAGGGCCAAAGCGGCGATAAGAAGCGCAAGGATGGCTGTTGCGGCCAGGGCGCGACGAAGCGCCCACGACCAAGTGCGCCATTTTTGCGCGTACCAGTCGAATTGAAAGAGAATGATCGGCCACGCCAACGGCAGAAACGCCAGGATCTGCATATGAATGCGGACCGTGCTGCCGTACCCCGGGAGTAGTTCCGGCCAATCCTGCCCCATCCAAAGACGGCAGCGGAGATAGTCTGCGAGCATATAGGTCACGAAGACCGTCAGCGCGTCCGCGGCGATCATGCCTGCCCGAAACTGTCGCCAAGACATGGAGTGCGTCATTTCAATCGGGTCTTGCGAGCGTCGATGCTGATTCTACGCCTCCTCAACTTCGCAGACAACATGGACGAGCCGCATTCGCTATGGGTCCTGATCGGCTTTTTCCGTGGCGTGCATTTGACTGAGGAACTCGCTTTCCGTCGAAAGAACAAGACGTGTGCCTTTGCCGAGTGTCTTCCGGTAAGCCTCGAGCTGGCGAAGGAAGGCATAAAACTCAGGGTCCCGGCCGAAGGATCTTGCCGTGATGTCAATCACCTCCGCATCGGCCTCACCCATGATCTCCCGGGTACGCTGCGTCATTTCTCCCTCGATTTCGTCAAGTTCCTTTTGCGTCTGGCCTAGGATCTTGCTTCTTTCCTCATCGGCCTCGGACTCATAAAGGCTTGCGATTCGGTTGCGCTCAGACCGCATGCGCTCGTAAACCTTCTGTCGGACGTTCTGGATGTAATTGATGCGTTTGATGTGAACGTCCTTCAACTCCATGCCGTAGGTCTGCGGGAGACCCTGACCGGCAATGCGGGTGATTTCCACCTCCATATCCTTGCGGCCCGCCTCGATTTGTTCCAATTGACTCTCGTCATCCTCTTTCAATTCATCACTCTCGTACCAGAGTTCGGTATTCGTGCTTCGAACGGCGTCGATGAGATTGTTCTTGGCGATCACGGATCGAACCGCCGAATCGACGATGTCGTCCAGGCGTTGCTGCCCTTCGCCGATCGTGCCGACGGCCGTTAAGAATGTTTTCGGATCGACGATACGCCATCGCGCCCAGGCCTCGATGTAAATTCGGCGCTTGTCTCGCGTCGGCATGTCCTCGGGATCGCCTTCCCAAGGCAGTAAACGTTTTTCGAAAGGGATGACGTTTTGAATGAACGGTTTCTTCCAGTACAGCCCGGCCTCGGTTTCCGTGCGAACCACCTTGCCGAATTGCGTCACGACGACCTGCTGCCCTTCGGGCACGACGAACGCGCAACTCAAAAGCAGCACGAGGACGAGAAACACTGCAATCAAAATACCAATGGCCTTCATCGGGCACCTCCCTTCCCGCCGGCGACCGCCTCCGAACCGGCGTCCAGGTGCAGGAGCGGCAACATGCCTTTGACTGATTCGTCGATGACGATCTTCTCGTCCACTTGCGCGAGAATGCCTTCCATTGCCTCAAGGTAAAGGCGCTTCCGAGTAATGTCCGGCGCCTTCTTGTATTCGGCGAGTACGTTCTCGAAGGCCTTGGCTCGCCCCCTGGCCTCCTGGATGACGCGGGCCCGGTATCCCTCGGCCTCCAAAATGGCTCGTTCTTTTTCACCGCGTTTCGCAGGAAGCAGCTTATTGCGCTCGCCCTTGGCATCGTTCACGATGCGCTTGTTGTTTTGTTTCGCCCGGTTCACGTTGTCGAAGGCGTCCTTGACTTCATCCGGCGGGGCGGCCGACTGAAGCTTGACCGCGACGATTCGAATCCCGGACTCGAAACGGTCGAGCATCTCCTGCATTTCCATCTTCGCCTTCGCGGCGATGTCATCCCGGCCCTCGGTGATGACCCAGTCCACGCTGACATCGCCGACGATGCGTCGCATCACGGCTTCAGAGACATCACTAATCAACAATCGGGCGTTATCCGAGTGGCTGCTTCCCCGGTCCCCTCCGATTTTGAAAAGATAATGATAGGGGTCCTTAATTTGGTATTGAACGACCCATTCAACAAGTGCCAGGTTCAGATCCCCCGTCAACATACGGGACATTCGTTTCCTTTGTTCGTTCGCCGGCGCATATTGCGTCTTGCGGCCGGCAGCGACGGTGCTATAGCCAAATTCGATGGATTGCACTTTCGTCACCGGCACGACATAGGCCTTGTCAATAGGCCAGGGACGCTTGAAATGCAAACCGGGTTCGGTCTTTTCCAGAAACTTGCCCAGCCGCAAGACGACGCCTCGACTGTCCGGATCAACTTTGTAAAACATGCTGTACCCCATCGAGAGGCACACCATGGCCAAGGCCCATATCGTGAACAGAAGCCGATACCGTTTCCAATAGTGACGAAAGGCATACTGGAAATTCTCTAATTCCTGGTTGGACATGAATCACTCCTCCCACCGCCGCACCGAAGAAAGCGGCGCGCCGGCTCTAGTTAATCATCTGACGAAGGGATCATAGCACATTTCGTCGCTATAACGGCTAGCCTTTTTTGGAATCCGTGATCGCAGGGGACGAACCGCTCTGCAGCCAGGCGCGCAATCGTTGCAGGCCCTCATCAATCGAGACCCCCGGTTTATAGCCAAAATCCCTCCGGGCCGCCGAGATATCAAACCAATGTGAAGTGGAGAGTTCGTGGACGAGAAATCGAGTCAATCGCGGCTCGGAGCGGACTCGAAACAGGTTGTACGCCGCCTCGATCAGCGTCGCCGCACACAAGGCCACCCGCTTGGGTACGCGGCGAGTCACCGGCGGCAAATCTGCGGCGGCGAGAATGCCGTTGACCAGGTCCCACAGATTGCGCGGCTCACCGTTGGTGATAAAATACGCCTTGCCGGCGATGGAAGACTGCGGACTGAGCCTGTCGCATGCCAGAAGATGCGCATCGGCGGCATTATCAATGTAAACGCTGTCAACCTTATGCTCTTCCGCGCCGATGCGGCGAAGCGATCGGGCTCGCTGAAGGATGCGGGGCACGAGATGATTGTCTCGCGGACCCCAGATGAGGTGTGGTCGCAGCGCGACCGTTGCCAGCCTTTGGCTGTTGGCGGCAAGCACAGCGCGCTCCGCGATCGCCTTCGTCTTTGGATAGTGGGTGTGATAGGTTTCGGAATACGGCGCGGATTCATCGGTGCCTTCCATGTCACGCCCGTGAAAAACGACGCTCGGCGAACTCGTATAGACAAGTCTCCCCACTCCGCAAGCTCGACAAGCAGCCAAGATGTTCTCCGTGCCGACGACGTTCGCCTGGTGATAATCTTCGTAGGGTCCCCAGATGCCGGCCTTGGCCGCAACGTGAAAGACGACGTCCATTCCGTCACACACGCTTCCAACAGCCTCGGCATCGGAAAGATCTCCACGCACAACATCGACACCTGATTCTCGCAATTCCGAATAATCACCGCGCGAAAAACTCCGCACTTCGTCGCCCCGGGCGATGAGCCGTTCAACGATGGCGCGTCCGAGGAAACCGCCTCCACCGGTGACCAGAACTCTGTCGGAACTCCGCGGTCGCGGACTCATTTCAATTGCTCCGCAGCCCAGACGGCCAGCTTTTCGCGGAAAATCTTTGCATTGTGCCGGATGTCGACAGGGAACGACGGATGAATGAGAAATGTCCGAATCGTTTCCGTGATCTCGTGCCGGCCTCCCAGCTCACGCAGTTCTTTAATCATGGTCTCGATTTCGGATTCGCTCGCGCCTTTCGCGTCTGCATCCATTTCGATGCAGACCACCGGCTGCTGAAACGGTGGACGGCCGCAGCCGACCAATGCGGAACGAAAAACCATGGGATGCTGATTGAAGATGGCTTCGCATGGCACGGTGTATAAAGTGCTGTTTTCAGTGATGACTCGGTGGGCCTTGCGGCCGTAGAACCAAAGGCGTCCCTGTTCGTCAAGCCGCCCCACGTCGCCCATGCGATGCCGGACGGTTTCGCCGTCGCGAATCTTCGCGAATCGGGTCGCCGCGGCGTCGGTGCAGTATTCTCGCGTCACCACAGGCCCCTTTGCGACGATTTCACCGATCTCACCGATCGGCAGAACCAGGTCCTCGCTCCATGAATCGATCGGACCTTCCGTGATTCCGATGATCTTGACCTCCAGACCGGGCACGGGGCGCCCGACACAAGTGCCGAGTCCCTCAGCGGACTGAATCGCGGTCTCGCTCAGGATTTCTCGGCTGCCGATCGAAGCCACGGGCAGCGACTCGGTCGCGCCATAAGGTGTGAAGATTTCAACATCAGGGCTCAACATTGCGGTGAAACGTCGCAAAGTCTGTGACGGCACCGGGGCCCCGGCGGAAATCACGCGCCGCAACGACGGCAACCGAACGCTGTTCGCCTCACCAAATCGACCGACGCGATTCAGCAATGCCGGCGAGCCGAACATGTGCGTGACGCCTTGATCGCGAATCGCTTCAATGATTCTGTCAGGATCGACGTGTGCGGGCCGAGTCGGATCCATTTCGGGAATCACGACCGTCATGCCCAAGGCCGGATCGAAAAGGGCGAATAACGGGAATGTGGGCAGATCGATCTCGTCCGGCTGGATCTTGAAGTGATCGCGCAGGATGCGAACCTGTGCGTCAAACATGCCATGAAGATAAAGAACGCCTTTCGGAGGACCCGTGCTGCCGGTCGTGAAGATGATCGCCGCAGGATCATCCGCGTGAGTCGGCGCCATCTCATACGGCCGCCATGGATCGACTCGGATGTCTTCGAGGCGCAGTCCGCCCCAAAGCCAGCGGCGTCCCACCGTGATGCTGACCTTGATGGACCCGAAGGCCCCTGGGTGCAAAACGCGTAGAAGATGTGCAAGCGAAATGCCGACAAATGCCTCCGCGGCGACCTTTTGAAGGCAATCGACCATCCGACGTTTTCCCATTCCGGGATCGATGAGCACCGGCACGGCGCCGACTTTGTAAAGAGCAAACGTCAGCGTGAAAAACTCCAGGCTCGGTCGCACCATAAGAATGGTTCGCATTCCTCGGCGGATGCCTGCCTGTTCCAGCCCGTGGGCATAACGGTCCGTCTCCTGATCGAGTTCAAGAAACGTGAGGTGTGAATAGACGGCCCGGCCATCGGCGTCGCGACCGGTGCGATGGACGATGGCGCGCTTTTCGGGATGCCTTCTCGCCATCTCGGGCAAATGGGCGGCGACGTTAATCAGGGCATCGGCCGGCACCGCGACCGCGGCACCGTCACTCGGTTTGGCTGCCGATGGCGTCATCGTCACCGCACTGCCTCCGGTGTTGATGCCGGCTTTTTTTGTGATCGGCCCTGAAGCGGATGTCGGGAAAGAAAGCCCTGAACCAACGGAATGATTTGCTCACAGGCATCTTCGACGACATAGTGCCCGGCGTCTGGAAAGGTGTGGATTTCAGCCGAGGGAAACCGGCGTTGCCACTCTTTCAGGAAATGTCGATCGAAAACAAAATCGTGTTCACCCCAACAAATGAGCATAGGAACATGGGCGAGCTGATCCAACCGACGATCCACGGACTTGACCAGCTCATAACTGCGATCTTCAGGCGATAATGGAATGTCTTGCACAAATCGCAGTGTCGCGACTCGGTTTTGCCAGGAATCATAAGGGGCCGTCAGGCCGGCTCGAACTTCGGGGGAAAGTCCTTTCCGGGTCGCCATCGAAGTGGCCGCCCGACTGAACAGATTGAACCCTCGCACGGCGAGAGTGCTTAGTGGATTTCGATGACGCATGATCGTGAGTCGAAACGGCAGTTTCTTGCTTTTGGGCAGCAGAAAGGCGGCCGTATTAAAGAGCACGAGGCGTCGAATGCGTTGGGGTCGCCTTAAGGCGCAGGCCATGCCGATCATGCCTCCCCAGTCGTGCAGGACGAGCGTGATGTTCTCCGTCAAAGCGAGACGGTCGAGCAATGCCTCGAGATCGCCGACGCGGCTTTCCAGACAATAGTCATAATTATGATCGTCGGGTTTATCGGAGAGTCCGCAGCCGATATGGTCGGGCACGATGCAGCGGTGCGAAGATCGCAGAGCCTTGACGAGCTCGCGATAATAGAATGACCAGGTCGGGTTGCCATGGACCATGACGACAGGGTCGCCTTCACCTTCATCCAAATAGTGATATCGCAAACCATCGAGATTTAGGAAATGACTCTCGAACGGGTACAAACTTCGCCATAGCTGCTCGGTTCGGTTCATGAAACAACACATGATAACGAGGAAATCCGTGTTGGTGAACCGAGGAGATGCTGCTTTACGGTTGTTTAGAACGCTTGCGAGTTGCAGGACGGCGGGGCGGGATGCCCTAGCGTAGCACGGCCATGTTCGTACCCGATCGCATTAACATGCCCGCGCCTTCGGCTTGGGCACGCCACCCGACGGCCACCGATGCCTGAGTACGCTAGGCCGGTCGATTCGCATCTTCCCGCCGAGATGTTCGGCGAGTGCTGATCTCAATGTTTCCGCCGCCCAACAGATTCCCTGTGAACAATCCGCGGTCCAAAGAGATCGAAACCTCGACCCAAAGTTCCGGATTCTCGGGGTCGGTCAGGTCCAGATTGCTCCTCGTGGCATAGCCTTCAAGACCGGCTGCGCCCATGGCTTCGTCCACCGCGGCGTTGACGTCCGCAAGGGTGGCGCCCGGTAATGAAGCGGCCCGGCCACCCTGATCCGCGGCGAGCGTGACCGTGTGCTTCAACATGAAGGCATTGGCGACTTCCATGAAACCCAGCATCATCAGGAGCATGACCGGAGCCATCACCGCAACTTCAACGGTGGTCGCGCCGCGGCGTGTGTGTCTGTTTCGTCGAACTCGCTTCATGAGCTTTCCCCTAATACCTGTTAACTTCCCGCCTCAGTGGATCGGCAGCAGTCTCTCGGCAAAGCGCGTACCAACCGGCATGGGCCGGAAATAGGCGGCTGTTCGAAGCCATGAAGTCGATCGGTGAGAACGATCATGGCGATCATGATTCGAATTGTGAACAATGATGCAAATACACAACGAGAAAGGGTGTCTGCGGACCTCACCGATATAGGACGGGAAAAATCGTCTCAGCAGCGATCATGCTTTCTTGTTGGCTTCGACATGAGCAATCAGTTTGTAGATCAACTTTGCCGCGAGGAACTCAGTTTGAACGCCGCCGGGCAGCGGAATGACCTCGACGACATCGGCGCCCACCACGGTCTTTTCCATTGCCGTCGCTTTTAGCAGGTCCGTAACCTGAAACCAATCGAGACCGCCGGGCTCGGGCGTACCGGTGCCGGGAGCGTACGCCGGATCAAACCCGTCGATATCGATGGTGATGTAAACCTGATCGCTGAGCGATTCGACGGCCTGGAGCAGCCAGTCAGGATTGACACGAGTCTCACGCACAGTGATCGGCGTGAATTTGTGCTTCCTCATGAAACGATGTTCTTCGAGACTGTAGTTTCGGATACCGACGGGAACGACGGGGACGCCCATTTCCAGAACGCGTCGCATGACGCATGCGTGGCTGAACTTCGTGCCTTCGTAGCTGTCACGGAGGTCGGCGTGAGCGTCGATCTGGAGTACGCTGAGTTTCTTGTATCGGGCGAGGGCCGCTCGGACAAAGGCACTGGTGATCGAATGCTCACCGCCGAGCCCGATGAGGAACTTACCGTCGCGAACGACCTTACGAGCCGATTTGTGGACCCATTCGTGCATCTGACCGGGCCCGGAAGCATGAGGTCCAAGGGGATCGAGCGTGACAATCCCTGCCTTCACAAACTCACACCCGTATTCCTCGTCGAACCATTCGACTTCCTGACTGGCCGTGATGACGGCTCGGGGTCCGTGGCGCGTTCCGGTTTGAAAGCTGGTCGTCGCGTCATAGGGCACGGGCATGACGGCGTATTTCGCATGCCGATAGTCGCAGTCGCGACCGGAAAGTCCGAGAAAATTGTCGGGGTAATGCTCGCTCAATCTCGATCCTATTGGTAGGAATTCAAAGGCCAATGCAATGACGGGTAAGAAAGACCTTCCGCTGATCCAACCGGTATCCGTATCATGACGCCATCTCCGAAGACTGACAACCGCCCGAAGATGTTGATTTCATTCGCCGATATTCTGGAAGAAGCATATTGACGACATCGCCTCGCTGTGTCATAAATCACGAGACGAGAAACGGCTCACAATACTGTATCCGAGGCCTGGACAGGCTCGCTTGTCCGTGCAGTAGAGCCCTAATCAACCGAGGATCGAACCATGACCCATGTCGTAACCGAACGGTGCGTGGATTGCCGGTACACCGACTGTGCCACCGTGTGCCCTGTGGAGTGTTTCTGGGAAGTCGAGGACCCGGCCATGCTGGTGATCGATCCCGACACTTGCATCGACTGCGGCCTTTGCATTCCGGAATGCCCGGTTCACGCAATCTATACCGAAGAAGAGCTGCCGGAACAGTACGCCGAATGGACCCAAAAGAATGCGGATCTGTTCAGCGGCGGCACGAATATCACAGAGAAGAAAGACGCGCTCCCCAATGCGCTGAGCCTCGAGGAAATTCAACAGAAAGAAAAGGATCGAGGTTGGGACATTCCCGAACCCGGAGGCGTCTAGCGATCTGAGAATCAATGGGAAGGAACGAATTCGATCTCCGCGATCCAGCCCAGGCTGGACGCGGAGATTCCAGTATGATACCAGTGCATCACCGAGCCATCAGCCCAAGCCGTCCAGTTCCGGCGTGAACTCATTCTGCATGTCTATGCCTTCTTGTCGTCGATGTACCTGGGGACCCTGTTTACCGATTCTAGTTTGCTTGGCCTGGGCAACGGGGTGTTCCGATCCCAAGATCAGTGCCATGGTGTTCTATTGCGATGGAGCGGGCTGGTACAGCAGCGCCAGTTCGGTCAAGGCCGGCCTTAGGGCAGCGGGCTTCAAGGGCAAATTTGATACATTCTCATGGAGCGCCTTTCTGGGACCGGGCCACGATCACCTCGTCACCGCCAGAAGCAAGGCCGTGGCCAGACGGCTTTCTCGAAAAATCGAACAGGTTCAGCTGAAAGATCCCAACAGGCGGATCCACGTCATGGGGCTTTCCGCTGGGACGGCGATCGTGCTCTCCGCACTCGAACAGGTCCCCGACGAGGTCCATGTCAATCATGTTGTCCTGTTCTCACCATCCGTGTCCGCCCTGCGTGATCTCACACCGGCCATGCAGCACGTCAGCGGCCAACTTTATGCCACCTGCAGTCCTCACGACGGCATTGTGAAGACCTTGGTCATCAACGCGGACGGCGGACCGGGGCCACCCGCGGGCCGTAGCGGCTTCCGCATGCCATCCAGAGCGGGCGAGGCGACGCAGGCGGCCTATCGACGTGTGATAAACTTGCCTTGGCAGCCATCTTACGTCGGCTATGATTGGGACGGTGGGCACACGGCTGTGACCCGCTCGAAATTTGTCAAAGCGGTGATCGCCCCGCGTATCCTCAGGCTGGGGCCTCATCCGCTTGATCGATCGATCATGGAGCAGGTGGCGATCGTGCAAACAGGAGCCGAATTGTGATGATGGCTTGGTTTCGCGCTGGCACAAGTCTACTGATGTTGGTGCTGTTGACCGCAGGCTGTGCCGGGGGCAAGAGCTATCGCCTGGGCCGCGAGGCCGAGCAAAGAGGCGATGCGCACCAAGCTTATGATTTCTACTGCAAAGCCGCAAAAGAATCACCGGGAGACGGCTCGATCGCCGCGTCCATGGAGCGCATCGCGCCGACGGCCGCGACCTACTGGCATTCTCAGGCTCGGATCGCCGGATCGGAAGGACGTTACAGTGACGCGTGGCGAATGGCGATCCGATGTCTCGAGATTCGCCCTAACCATGTTGAAGCAATTCAGTTTGTCGATCAGCTTGAAAGAGAACACCCGACCGTGGTGGCATCGGCGCGACAGGCCTGGCTGCGAAGCGGCTCGAAATCTCTGACCGTCGCAAAGTCGGACGGCGTGCAGGTGGCCTCGGCCCGGCCCGGTAAAGCGAGGCCCAAGGCCAGACGAAAACCCTCGCCCAACCCCAGCCCCCAAAGTCGATCGACTTCACCGGCTCAAAACAGGCCGAAAGCGGCAAAACGAACAAAGCCGACCCCGGGGCCGAGAATCACCGCAAATCGCATTGGCGATCCTGAAAAACCAATGCCACTCCCACCTCAGCCGAAACCGTCGCCTCCACCCGAAAATGCGAAACCGACGAAGGCCGCCGTGCCCCCGAACGATTCGCCAACGGCTCAAAAAGAAGGCGAGTACCTGGTCGTCCGCACATTAAGCAAGCGTGACAAGAGATTTAAACGTCGCATGAAGGCGGTGGACGGAATCTTCATCAAGCTGAAAGACACTGAAGAAGAGCCGGACGTCGATCTCGATCTTTATCAGGGGGATCGCCGGGTTCAGAAAATCCGCAACTTGAAGGTGGGTCGCTCAAAGATATTTCGGGGGCGATCGGGAAGCTGGTACCGATTGACCGTACTCAAAATCCACCACAAATCTCATACCGTTCGGCTCGGCATCAAGGCCGCTTAAGAAACCGAAGGCTATTGCTACATATACATTCCGCCGTTGACGCCGATGACCTCGCCTGTGATGAACGAAGCATGAGGCGACGCTAGAAAAACGACGGCCGCGGCGATTTCCTCGGGTTTACCGAGCCGGCCCATGGGCGTCGAATTGCGTACAACATCGAGCACCTTGTCCGGAACGTCGGCCGTCATGTCGGTCTCAACAAAGCCAGGGGCCACCGCGTTCACGGTAATGTTCTTTCGCGCATATTCACGCGCCAGGGTCTTGGTCAAGGCCATGAGCCCGCCTTTGGCTGCGGCGTAGTTGGCCTGGCCAAAGTTGCCCATTTGACCAACAATGCTCGTGATGTTGACGATCCGGCCCCATCCGGATTCGATCATCGGACTGATCAGCCGATGAATGATCATCGCGGGGCCGGTGAGGTTGACGTTGATCACATCATCCCACATCTCACGGTCCATTTTGCCGAAGGACCTGTCACGAGTGATGCCGGCATTGTTAACGACAATCTGCACCGGGCCGAAATCCTTGAGCACCTGCTCGACCATTTGGCCGTTCTCACCGGCCTTGGAGACGTTGGCCTTATAAACGATGGCCTTGCGGCCGAGTTGGTGAATTTTGGCCGCCACCTCCTCCGCGGGCTCGCGCCGCGTGAAATAGTTCAATGCGACATCCGCGCCCGCTTCCGCCAGCGCCAAGGCAATTGCACGCCCGATGCCGCGCGAGGCACCCGTGACCAAGCTGGTCTTACCGTCGAGAACACCCATGGTTTCTCTCCTTCGACTGAACTGTCAGAGGCGAGTGACGTGTAAAATAGAATGGATAGTGTAACCGGACGGCGTGCATCCGTCCAGGTTTATCCTGTTTGTCGGTGAATTGACGAGGAAGGCGTCCTGCGCTTCGAGGTCGGTTTTTGAAGGTCAGGCGGTCGAATGCCAGCCGGCATCGACCCACAGCGCGCCACTCACGGCGGAATTGCGAAGCATGAAACAGATTGCGTCGGCAACCTCTTCCGGTCGAAGGAGCCGCCGAAGTTGCGTTTGCGGGAGGATATGGTCTTTGACAAACTCATCGCCGAGAGTTCGCACCATGGGCGTATCCGTGTAACCCGGATGAATAATGCTGCACCGCACACCGTGATAGATGGCCTCCTTGGCCAGCGTGGCTTGAGCCCCTTCGAGCCCCGCTTTGGACGTTGCATAGGAAATCTGGCCCTTGTTGCCTGCAGACGAGACAGAACCGATCAGGACGATGCTGCCCTGCACCCCTTCGGAGGGCTCCCACTGCCCAAGTCCGCGACGCGCACGGTCCTGCGCGACACTCGCCACGATCTGAAACGCCCAGTAGATCGGTGCGATCATGTTGATTTCAATGACGCTCTCAAAATCTTCATGAGGGTAGATGTCGGGTTTACCCGTTTCTCGGTCCAGTCGAACGGCCAATCGATCTCGCGTGATACCCGCGGCCGGAATGCAGAGATGCACGGCCCCAAAACGCGAATTCAGATTGCTGAAAACCTTGTTTCGGAACTCACCACTGGTTACGTCTCCAGCGAAGGGAAACACCATTTCCCAACCGATCTGGCTGTTGAGTCTCTCGCAGGCATCGTGAACCGCGGCACTGCGATCGATCAGCGCAATGGCCTTAAGTTCATGTTCAGCCAGTTTTTCACAAGTTGCCAGGCCGATGCCGCTGGCACCGCCGGTGACGACTGCAACCTTGTTTTTCAATTCCATGAATCGAATCCTCCCCAAAACGGCGATACGCACACCGGCGAATCCGCCGACTCGAAAGCCGTCAATTAATCTTTGTCCGATCGCTCCGCCAACCACTGACAGACCTTAGGCCACAACTCACGGTGGGCTCGACTGCCGACGGACAAGCCGATGTGTCCTGCGGGGAACGTCATCGACTTTCGGTCCCGTGAACTGACCAGGTCATTGAACGGCGCGCTCTGACCACAGGGAACCAGATGATCTTTCGATGCCATGAGATTCAATATCGGACAGTTGATCCTGGAAAGGTCAATGGTCTTCGTGCCAATCCGCATTTTTCCCTGGACGAGCAGATTCTTTTGAAAGCAGTCTTTCACGAATTGCCGAAAAGTCTCGCCGGCCACCGGAATGTTGTCGTTGGTCCAGGTCTCCATGGCGAAGAACTCCTCGACGAATTTTTCGTCCGTCATTCGCTCATAGAAGCCAAGATGCTTCTCTATGAGATTGGCCACCGGCTTGAGCATGGCGAAGGAGCCTTGGAGCCATTGGGGCGGCGCATTGCCGAACGTATCGATGACCTGATCGATGTCGAAATATTTCGGGTCGGTCCAGGTGCTCAACAGGCTTTCACGATCGGACCAATCGATCGGCGCTGCCATGAGAATAAGATTCTTGATCAGGTCCTGATGAATGGAGGTGTACATCGCACTCAGCGTGCCGCCCATGCAATAGCCGAGGAGGGAAATCTTCTTTACGCCGGTGTAATCACCGACATGCTTGACGACGTTGTGTAGATAGGATCGTACGTAGTGCTCGATCGTCAGGTGCCGGTCGCTCTCCGAAGGGACCCCCCAATCGATCAGGAAAACGTCGAAGCCGGCCTTGAGGAATTGCTGCACGACGCTCTTATGGGGCAGGAGGTCCAGGATATAGGGTCGATTCACCAGAGCGAAACACAGCAACACCGGCGTGCGATATTTCTTCTCGACATCCGATTCGTAGTGGAGCACGCGCATCTTGTCTTCTTGATACGTGATCTCGCGCGGCGTCGCGCCGACCTTCACTTTTTGGGCGATTTCCATCACCCTGGGCATGGCGGCCATGCGCTGCATGAAGCCCTCGTACTCCGGCGCGAAAGCGCTCAGATTGGGGGGGAACATCGTAAAAAACGGATTCTGCGTTGCGGTCGTCATGAGTTCCTGATCCGATCAATTTCGCCTTCATCGGCGAGGCTGCGTTTCATCGCGAGCGCTTCGGTTTCCTCTTGCTCTTGCTCTTGTTGGGTGTCGAAGGCGCGGAGGGGCGCTTCGCCCGGCTCGCCTCGGCGTCGCGCCCACTCCGCTGTTGTTCTTCCACTGCTGCGATTTTTTCTTCCAGCCTGCCCAAACGTTCGAAGATCCGCTCTTCGATGCCGCGAAGCAGGCTGGCCATATCGTCGATATCCGCGCTGACGGGAGACTGCATGCTGCGCTGTGCCTTGGTCAGGAAATCATCGACGAGCTGCTTGAACTTCAGCGACTGGTCCATCGTCTGCTTCATCGACGTCAGAAACTGCTCCGATCGCATGAATTCTTCGGCATACTTGGCCATGGCGTCGAAGAACATCTGCTGCATCTGTTTCGCCGTCGGGCTGAACGCCGGCGAGACCCCGGATCCGTTCGACGACTCCGAGGCGGCCCCCGATCGACTCATGAAGTCGGTCCAAAACTCCGTGAAAAATTCAGCAGGATTCTGAGGCTGTTTGTCGTTGGGCATCAATGAAAGCTCCTGGTCCTGACCGGAGATACATTTCGATTCAAGGCCGCGGCCATGGTCGAGTCGGCTCGCCAAACCCGACCATGCCGGACCATTATACTTTTCAAGAATAAGAGAAGCCACGGGAACGACGGCGTCGCGCCCGTGGCTTCTTTTCTGTTAACACCGGCATGTTTGGGTGTCCAATCTGTGTGCCGTCTGAAACAAAGGTGCTCAATCGAAGAATTACGGCTGTCGCTCAATCTGTCATGCCGGTGACAAAGCCCGCCTCGACCTTAGACCGCGGGAGCTTCCCATCGCATTCGATTTACTTGTTCGACTTCTTGTTGTTCGTCTGGGTGCATTTCGTCATGAAGCCGGACATGTTCTCGATGGTCTGGGTGGTCGTCCTGGCAGCGGCCTCGACGTTACCGCGCATCGCGTCGAAAGCACTCTGCCATAAATCCCGCGTCTGGGCGAAAACGTCCTTGTCCTCCACCTTGTTCGCCTCAAAGGTCTTGCGGAGCATATTGATACCATTGCGGCAGCCCTCATCGAAAAATTTCTGGGTCTGCTCGGCATTCTTTCGGACCATGTCGATCGAATCGGTCGCCATGGCCTCGACACGGCCGCGCGTGTTCTCCATCGTGCCGCAACAGGTGAACATATCACCCATGGACTTGACGGCCTCTCGCTGAAAATTGAGGCCGGCCTCCATGGCCGAGTTGAAGGTATTGGTTGCTTCGTTAAACATGCTCTCACCGTCTTTCTTCGTGCGTTCTGCAGTTTGCTGAACCATCGTTAAGATCCTCACAAAAGTGTTGCCCTGTTTGGGTCGCTGATCGACCCGCGTTCTACATAGGGAATATATCGCCCTTTTCTGCGAATTGCAACAGTTTTTTGTGCAAATGCAAAAATCCGCTCTAGGTATATAAATATCTGATATTAAATCAGTTATAGGAATTATTTTAGGGGCGTAACTCAGAATTGGAAATAAATTTTTGCAAATGCGTTAATCAGGTGGCCATAATGAAAGCCCCGGTCATGCATGCCTGACCGGGGCTTTTCGCATTGCACGCTCAAGTCCCCATCGACGCTTCCTTGCGGTCACGGCTCTGCTTAGTCGCAGAACAGACTAGAGTATCTCAACCGTGATGTTCTGATTGGCGTAGATATTGATCTCCCCCGCGATTTTCAGCCCGGTTTCTACGATGTCTTTTGCAGCAAGCGAGGAATGTGACATCAAGGCACGTGTGGCGGAAAGCGCACAGTCCGCGCCGCTGCCGATCGCGATGATCCCGTCGGTCGGTTCGATCACGTCGCCGTTGCCGCCAATAATCAGACTGAAGTCCGCATCTGCAACGGCCAGGAGGCTCTCCAGCCGGCGAAGGGCCTTGTCCGTCCGCCAGTCCTTGGCCAGTTCGATGGCCGCCCGTCGGGTATTGCCTTTGAACTCCTCCAGCTTGCCCTCGAACCGTTCCAGCAAGGCGAACGCATCGGCTGCGGAACCCGCAAATCCGGAGAGGACGCGGTTCTTGTAAAGCCTTCGCACCTTGACGGCGTCCGCCTTGAGGATCGAGTGGCCAAGGGTGACCTGGCCGTCGCCGCCCATGGCCACCTGGCCGTCACGGCGGACTGACAGGATCGTGGTTGATCTTATCCGCATTGCTTCATCCGTCATTTTGAATCCTCGTTTCTCCTTCACGGTACCATTCCATGTGGATTCTCGCTACACTTGAGTGGTCGAGGGACTGAGCCGTTGAACCGCGAGGTCATGCGATGAACCGTGGTTTCGGATTATTGTCATTACTTCTGAGTCTTGGCTTGGCCGCCGGATGCCAGGAGCCGGTCGGTTCTCCCGTGGGCGAAGCGTCCGCCAAGTCGAGCAAAAAGCGCCCAAAATCAGGACCTGCCCCTCGAAAAATACCCGAGCGGCCTATGCAGCCGGAACCTTTGATCATCGTAGAGTCGCCGCCTCACCCACCGTCTTCGGAAAAAAAAGAAGAACCGGTTCCTCCCGAACCTGTGGAGCCCGAACCGACCGCGCCTCCGAAAACCGTGACCACGACACCACCCGTACAGGAGATAAAGCGCAAACCGAAACGCCCTAAAGATAGCTGGGTCATTTTCAGGGAGGCCTTTGAAGAAAACGAGGATGCTGAATGCACCGCAACGTGGCTGGAGCGAAACCGCTTTGAGATAAAGACGAAAAACATTCAACGCCTTACGATCGACATGAACAAACGACCGGAAGGCGCACCTGAAAAAGGCCCCTGGATTTTCTTCCTGGACGGCCAGGGCATTGAACTGACCGGCTTCAAACCTAAGAAACCGGGTTATACGGGACGCAAGAAGGATCTCGTCCGATCGAAGAACGGGAAATGGACGGTCGATCGTCGAAAACTTTATCGCGTAGGAGGATAGATTATGGTCGCAAGGATGTCGGCCGTTTTCCTCGTCTTGTCATTGTCGGCCGTTCTCATGGGCGCCCCACCCGGCACAAAACCCCATGCGAAGAAAGACACGAAACGGGTTGTTCACAAACCAAAACATAAAATCAAGAAAAAAAAGCGGTCCTCCCGACATCCGAAGAACATGGCCGTCAAGGCCATGAGAATGGTCATCGGTGATGCCGAGTTTGTCGACATGACCTTGGACGAATTCACCGACTGGCTGGGCCGACGCACCGGCGCAAACGTTGTCGTTCGTTGGAACGTCCTGGATCAACATGGCGTCGAGCGCGACCGTTCAATCTCACTCAAGCGAAAGAACATTGTCGTCAGAGAGCTGCTGGCGATCGTTTTTCGACGGATCACCGAGAAACTGCCTGCCGTTGAGCTTGCGGCAAGGGCCGAAGGCAACACGATCGTCATCTCAACGCGAAAAGACATCAATGCGAAACGCATCACGCGTGCTTACGACGTCCAAGAAATGCTCATCAACATCCCTCATTTCAGGGGCGTGCAGATCGCAGACATTGGCTTCGGCGACAATGGGCGTTTGCGTCTTCGGAAGATTCAAGAAAACAGGAAACGTCGAGAACCGAACGCGAAAGTTCGCCGCCTCATCAATATCATTACGACACATATCCAGCCCCACTCATGGAAAGTCAACGGCGGCAAAGGAACGATCCGGCATTTCAAAGGACGTTTGATCGTCCATAACAACCTGGAGGTCCATCAGCAGCTCGGTGGTGTGGTCGGGAAGGATTCGGGGCCGAGCATTGCGGATCGGGGGTAACTTTCGATCTCCTCCGAAAAAACAGACATGCATTGCCTCAAGTCGGTTGACAACGGCGTGGAGATTCATGTCAAAGTCATCCCGGGCGCTTCGCGCGATCGGATCGCCGGTCTGCTGGGCGACGCCTTGAAGGTGCACGTTGCGGCCCCGCCGGAAAAAGGCAAAGCCAACAGAGCCGTCGAGGCACTGCTCGCGAAGGCCATGGGTGTCCCCGAAAGAGATGTGATCGTCACGAGTGGGCAAACCTCGCCGCATAAAGTCGTGATGGTCACGGGCGTGACACCCCACAAGGCATGTCGAGACCTAAATCTCGCCTGACTCGCAGCCTCACCACGTTGTCCGATAACGAATTCTTACTCAAGATCAAAGTTGAAACACATTTCATCGCGGAGAGGAGCCGATATATCTTGCGATATTCTTGGGTCGTCAAAAAAGGAGTCGCCTCTCTATGTCGCAGCAACTCTCCAACATTCTCATGGAAGCAGGAACCAACGAGGTCGAGGTTCTTGTCTTCCATCTCAACGACGGACTCTATGGTGTGAACGTCGCGAAAGTCCGTGAGATCATCACGATGGTTCCGCTGACGAGGTTTCCCAACGTGCACCCTGCGGTTCGAGGCGTCTTCAAGCTCCGAAATCAAGTCCATCCGCTGGTCGATCTTCGCAGATTCTTTGATATGCCACCGGCCAAGGACGAGCAGGATTCACGCGTCATCGTGACCGAGTTCAACAACGGCCGCATGGGTTTCATGGTTGACCACATTGACCGCATTCACCGCGTCAGCTGGTCCGAAATGGGCGAAGTGCCGAACGTCACCAACGACGACGACACCGCCATGACGGGCGTGCTCCGGATCGACGACAGCCTGATTCTCATGCTCGATTTCGAGCGTGTTGCATTTCGAGTCGCGGGCATCACCGATCTCGAGGCGGCCGCGCCACAGGCTGACGGCGCCGACCGAGGAGAAGTCAGAGTTTTGCTCGCAGATGACTCCTCCATGATGCGACGCATGCTGAACGATTCGATGGTCAACGCAGGTTTCAAGAAAATCAGCATCGCATCAGACGGCGAAGAAGCCTGGAACACGTTGAAGAAGTTGCAGGCAGCGGGCACTCTGCCTGATGTCATCGTCACGGACATCGAAATGCCAAAAATGGATGGGCTTCATTTCACCAAGCGCATCAAGGAGAATGAACAACTGAAGCACCTTCCGGTCATCGTCTTCAGTTCGCTGGTCAGCGACGACAATCTCAAGAAATGCAAATCCGTGGGCGCGGACAGACAACTGACCAAACCGGAGCTTCCGGGACTTGTCAGTATTATTGATGAGTTGATCGGGGCGCCCGCGGCTTGACCTATCCTGACATTCCAAAAAATGAGCTGTAGGGCGGGTTCCACCCGCCGCCACGGATGATGCGTCTGCGACATCGCGATGTGCTCGCGCCGCCACGGCGGACAGAGCCCGCACCAATTTCTATTCCACACTTTCGTTCAAACGGCCGAGCTCTTGTCCACGCCGAAAAGCGGCCAGAACGGCGTCGGAAACATGCCTGGCCACTTCGCATTCGGTCAACGTCTTCATGGCTGCTTCGGTCGTGCCACCGGGGCTGCTGACGGCCTCTCGCAACTCGGTGGGAGAAACGTCCTTGTCCAAGAGCATCGCGCCGGCCCCGACACAGGCATGCGCCGCAAGAACCTGGGCGTCTTCCTTTCTTAGGCCCGCCGCCACGCCTCCCGCCATAAGCATTTCGACGAAATAGTAGAAATATGCCGGCCCGGATCCTGCAACGGCCGTCACCGCATCCATGAGGGCCTCGTCATCGACCGTCACGGTCACTCCTCCGGCATTAAACAAATGCTTTACCTCTTCCATGTCGTCCTGTGACGCATGCCGACCGCAAAACAGACCGGTCACACCACGTCCCAGGCCGAAAGGGAGATTCGGCATCGCCCGAACGACGCGGATCGCCCCGCTGCCCAACTCCGACGCCAGACGGTCGGTGGACATCCCGGCCATGACGCTGACGAAAATGTGATCTCCGCTCGTCACTTCACGAATCGAGGCTGCGGCTTCGCTGAACTTTTGGGGCGTGACCGAGATCATGACAATTCGAGAGTCGCGTACGACATCTTTGTTGTCTCCCGCGACGACCACGTCCAACGCGTGTTTTTTTAGCGTACGAGAATCAGAGGCGATAATCCGGTTTCCGCCCAGATAGCCGCTATCGAGCAGCCGCTTGACGAGCACCGTCGCAATGTGACCGGCCCCGACGATCCCGAGGGCATACTTATGTTCAGACACGAAAGCCCCTTTCTTATTTCAGCGTTTGCAAATGATGAATCGCGGACGAACAACGCCATTTTCGCGCAATGCACTTGGGAAAACCAGTGAGCGACGTTGTCTATTTGCACTCAAGACGAATTTGTTTTGCAGCACCGCATAGTTATCGCTCGTGCGCTCGTTCAACCATCGGGGATGAAACAAGAATGAGCAGTTTTCCCCAAATAGCGTGAAAGCACCCGCTAATAACCCAATTGATTGCCCATTCGAAGTTTTGGCACGACGATTGCTCAAACATGAGCTGACCGCATGGCGCGCCTCGCCCATCAGACCTCCACCCCCGCCACGCATGAGATTCGTTCACGTCCTCGCCTTGTAGGAGTTTCTTAGTAATGTTGAGCAGCTTTCTTCAGACGTTTTGCGAGTTTCTGAGCGGCATTCCGATCATCGGTGGTCTGCAAGCCGAGTTCTGCGGCCAGATCGTATCGTTCCTGTCAAGCATCGGGTTGTAGCGAGCGCAAGAAAGCCCGGCCGTTAATGACGACGGCCGGGCTTTTTTCTTCTTACGGCTCTTTTCAGAAGACGATTGAAGGTCCGAGCCTAGCGGTAATTCTGAAGGACTGAATCGTAAACAGAGTCGTTGATCACGCCTTCTTCATGAAGCTGATCCAAAGATGTCTTCATCGATTGCATACCAAAGCGTTGTCCTGTTGTGATCATGTTGCGCAGATGGAACGTTCCCCGCTTCCGCATGATGTTGCGAACGGCGTCCGTGGCCATCAGCGTCTCACAGGCGACCCGTTTTCCACCGTTCGTCGTTGGGAGCAGTTCCTGATGGATTACGCCTAGCAGCGCTTCCGCCATCAGCGCCCGCATGTGCCCGTCGCTGCCGTCCGGAGCATAGGAGAGGAGACGTTCGATAATCTTGTCAATGGAGATGATGTGCAACGTGGAGAGCACGAGCACGCCGGTTTCAGCCGCTGTCAGAGCGGTCTTGATGGTGTCGTAATCCCGCATCTCGCCGATGGCGATGACGTCCGGGTCCTGCCGAAGCGCGGCCCGCAATCCACGGCCAAAACTCTTGGTGTCCTTGCCGACTTCTCGCTGACGAATAATCGAATTCTTGTTCGTGTGAACGTATTCGATCGGGTCTTCGATCGTCACGACATGCTTACGATACTGGCGGTTAATCACGTCGATCATGCCGGTCATGGTGGTCGTCTTGCCCTGACTCGTGCTGCCGGTAATCAGAATCAGCCCCTTGCGGGCTTGGGTCAGCCGATGAACCAGTTCGGGCAGGCGCAACTGCTCCAACGGCAACGGCTCACTGGGCAACAGACGGATGACGGCGCCGACGCTGCCGTCATTGAAACTGACGTTGATCCGATAGCGATTGCGATCTTCGTCGGTCCCCATGAAGTCGAAATCGAGCGTGTCTTCGAATTCCGCGATCTGCCTTTCATCCAGCAGTGAATAACTCAATTCTTTGGTGAGTTGAGGCGATAGCGTCTCCTTCGTCACGGGCACCAGCTCTCGCTCGATCCGGAACAGCACGGGCGAGCCGGCCGCAAGATGAACATCGGTGGCCTTCTTGGTGCGTGCCAGCTTCAGGATGTCCTGGACATTTTTCATGAACGCTGCCCGCGACGGTCCTTGGAGAGAACTACATGAATCGGGAGCACTGATCTTCAACCGATGTTGTGACGGAAGGGTTTATCGTCCGTGAATTCGATCCGCGCCGGCCTTCATTTGGCCAATTCAAACGTGTACCGTTTCATCTTCTTGCTGTTTGTCGGGGCGGTGAACGTGTATCGGTATCGCCTTGATTCCGCTCGCTTCGGAATGTAGTCAAAGGTATAATTTTCTCCACCCTGAACTTTGCCCTTGATAAAGAATTCGAACAAAGCCCCTGCTTTCTGGGCGGTGATCAACTCGCTGAAGTTCGTGCGAGAGAACTTGACCGGCCCACCGGATTCACCGGTCAGCTCGAAGTGTTCTTCAACCCATTCATCCCAATATTCAGTTCCGGTGTCCATATCAACCCGGGCATATTCGGTATTCTTCATCCCCAGCGTGATCACGACGTGTACCTCGACGCCGTCATCCGAGGGTTTGCCGAACGCCACCGCAATCGGCAAGCCCGGGTCTTCGTTCATTTTTTTCATCATGAGCAGCGTTACGATCGAGCCCAAAACAATGACAACGCCTACGACGACAAGCCCTCTCATGACAATTCTCCTTCGACAAGATTTTTTGAGTTGTGGGTGCCGAACCACTACGCCCTTGGTTGTCATCTTATCTCAGAACACCATTTTGAGCAAGCGAATCGCGACTTTGAAGAGGCGCCGATCAAGTTTGACCTTGCTCGCTTGCATTTCGGATGACAGTGCTCTTTGATATCGTCGAATACGAATGACAACACTCCGCATACATGGATCATAGGAGAAGAACGCGTGAACACCGCCAGCACCAACACGACCTCCAGGATCGACGGTTCCACGGAAAGCCGGGCTCAAGCCAAACCAACGGATCCTTGTCAGGCACTGCAAGGTTTCTTGTTTCTTGATCTGATGGCTCGAAGCACGATTTGGGCAACCTCACTGGCGCTAACGTGTGCAATCTTCACCGCGATCAATGCATGGCCCGAATCAAACCTCATCGGAGCCGATTTCGCAGCCGCCTGGACATGGGGAATTCGTTTTGTCTGGTGGGTCGTGCTATACAATCTGATCTACGTCGCCCTTCTTGTCCTGTTGCGCCTTCCTATCCCGACGCCCCGGCCCGGCGTTTATTCCACGGTAAGCAGGATGGATCTTCGAAAATCGTCCAGCAGACAATTACTTTACTCTTGTTTCATCGCTTTGCTGACCAAGGCGCGCTATGAAGCGCCGTTTCCGGCTTTTCTCGTCTTCCATATTTCGAACCTCCCGCCCATGCGTTGGCTGATGGGATCCGTTTTTGGTCCGAAGTCTCGTTCCTGCTACGTGACCGATCCAACCATCCTGGACCCGAGCTTCGTAGAGATCGGGCGCAACGTGGTCATCGGCTCGGGTACCGACATCGCAGGACACTGCCAACTGCCGGACCTGGTCTCACTCAAGAAGACCAAGATCGAGGACGACGCTGTCATCGGCGCCAACTGCACCGTTTTCGGCGGAGTGCACATCAAGCGCGGCGCGATGATCGGAGCAGGGTCCGTGGTTTCACCGTACACGGTTGTCGGACCCAGCGAATATTGGTCCGGCGTACCGGCCGTCAAAATCCGTGACCTGCCGCGGCCCGGTCACATTACGGAGTACCCCGCGTTGTCATCGTCCTGACCAAGCTTGACCAATTGAGACTTCGGTAGGATTGTCATGATCGGAAGGACCGGTAATATCCCGGCGGCGCGCATCGGTGTCCACGATCGATAACGTAAGGTCGGTCAAAATCTTTGAATTGAATCACTGGGGTCTCTGGTCTACAATAGGTGTCGTTGGAAGGGAATGGGGCTTGCCCTTTACCACCTCGCCGAGTTCCACACTGAGGATATGAGAAATGGAAGATTCATTTTTGCGAACGCTGACGGAACTTTTCTTTACATTGAATCCGACGGGTTTCTTTGTTCAGTTTCTGAATGCGATTGCCAGCGTCATCACCGGGTTCTTCGGCCTTTTTGGTCTTCAGCCGAACATTGTAGGATTCTAAGGCCCATGCCGATAATAACGTTGAGGATCTGGCCTCCAGGTCGGCCTTGCGAGTCTGGAGTCCGAGGGTTCCGGCGTCGGCGATCAAGATGAGAATATAGGGGTGATCTATGTTTCGTTCGAGCAAAGTCCTATCTCGAAATAGAAGTAAGCCGTACGCGTTGGCATTGCTTGCAGGCATGCCGTTGTTGGCAGGTTGTGATGCCGTCAGTGCCAGCGTCTTGTACATCGGCACGTCACTTTGGACCGAGATCGCCTTCACGCCTCTTCGGTCGGCACTCGGTGCCCTTGCACTGAACATTATCAATTCCATCTAAGACCAAAGAAACGCGACCGAATCTCGGTCGCGCTCTTCGTCGTTTGGCTCTTTTCCCAAGATCACAGCAGCGTCGGGTTGTTGCCGTTCGCGGTGCTAGTCGCGAACGTGCAGAACCAGGATGGCCGACTCTCCGATTTCCCACCCTGTCGGCGCGCTGCCTAAGACGACGTAGTCACCACGTCGTGTGATGAGCGTAGACTCAACCTGAAAAGCGGACGGAGCCTGTCTGCGTACGATTTTCTTTTCCATGGTATCGGCATCGGGGTCATTGAAGAGTTTCATCTCCGCCTCGAACCGAAGCTTGACCGTGCCGTCCTCTGATCCTCTCAACAAACTACCGTGTGCATGGGCTGATATCATGTCGGCGATCTTGCCGGCGACCTCGAAGCCGGTCTCCTCGGTCGCGACCGTGGACAGCCGCCCCAGGAACTCGACACGTCCGAACCGTTTCACCTCGGCAACGACGTCTCTCAGATCGGACGGGATCGCGGTCGGCGTGTCATCATCGGTGTGGAGTCTGGCCTTGAAGAAGGAAAACTCCAGATTGATCACTGCCGCCGGTATATCGAGCTGCTGAATGACCGAGTGGGCTCTTGCAACCTTTTCTTCCGTACCGTTCAGTAGGATTGTCGACCGTGCCGCGTCCGAAACGATATTCACGTGCCTGTCATTCAAAATGCTCTCAACTCGTTTTGCTACGTCTTTTGCGGAACGGTGCTTGATGCGCACGGCCGAAAAATCCGTCTCGGCCTTCGCGACTTGGGGAGGATGATCCAGTTGCTGAAGAATATCTTCGGTGAGCTTCCTTACCTCCGGCGTACCAGAGACGATGACAACATTGGTACGCGGCTCGGCCGTAATCGTTCCAATTTGAAGAACCTGCCGGAGCACCTCGGCGACTTTTTCGCAATCCGCGTAACGAAGTTGATACACCTGCACGACGTCCTTCTGGCCGCCACCACGTCCTGTCCTGTTGGGTCTAGCGGACGGACCTCGCCCCCCCGGACCTCGCTGCCCCTGATCCTGGAAAGGAGCAAAGGCGTCTGCCAACAGCAGTTGAGTCGTGATGAGAATGATTGTTGTGAACATGAGAAATCTCCTGAAATAATAGGGTTAATGAATCTTGTTGCCGTTTTCGCTGTCCTGAGACGAAGTCGACGGCGTGTTTCCATACAGCCACACAATGTGGACACGAGGATTGTTGGATTTAATTCGCACAGGCATCCGGCTGTTGGAGTCAGCCAGATAAAACTCGTTTCGTCGGGGTTCCGCGTCCACCTCCGGGCAAACCGTGATGTCCGGCTGCATCGAAATTTGATCTTGGTGAACGTGCCGATATCGCGTGGCCACGTATCCGGCAGTGAACAGAAGCATCATTGCTGCCGCGGTTCGCAGGAGGAATGTCCATCTTGGCTTTACAATCTTTGCCGCGCCCGGCATCGCCGCGATTCTGTCGGCCGTTCCGCTCAACCGAAGCAGATCCTCCGAGAGCGTCCGGTATCGTTGAAAAACCTCTCGACATTCCTCACACGTCTTCAGATGGGCCTCTACCCGTTCGTGTCGGGCCGTGTCCAGAAGTTCGTCAAGCCAGTCATCGAGCTGCTCGCGGATTTTATGACAGTCATTCATCAGCCTTCCTCCTGAGGATGCCCGGTCATCCATTCGGCAAGGCGGCGGCGTCCAAGATGGACGTGGGCACGGACCGCGGAAGTCGATAGCTGCATCACGTCGGCGATGTCCCCGTAGTCCATTTGCTCCATCATGCGCAGAACCAAGGCCAGGCGTTGCTGGTCGGGCAACTGGTCGACCGCATTCCGTAATTGATTCAATTGTTCGGCGTCTTGCGCCGACTTCGCAGGAGTCAGGGAATGTGTCAGTTCGATGCATTCACTCAGTGTCGCAGGTCTGCGCCGGCGCCGATGGTTGAGGCACAGGTTGGCCACCGTACGAAATAACGAGGGGCCGAAGCGCGGCTCGGACGTCTTTACACCTTTGGACCATGCCAGTTTGAATGCGTCCTGCACGATTTCCTCCGCATCATCGCGATTCCAGACCAATTTGACGGCAAACCGGAGCAGGCGTCTGCGGATTTCTTCCAGCGCAGCCTTCTCGGAGAGTCCGGGTTTCAGGCCCGGAGAGGTCTCGGCATTCGATCTCGGCTTGATCGCATAAGTCATTACGCAGGACCGCTCCGGCCGTCGACGCTTCGGACGTCAAGGGCCGTCGTTCACAAAGAAACTGTTTCAGGACCTAAAAGCGTTTAATTGTATGGAAACAAATATTTCCGGTTGCTGATAAAAAGCTGCCTCAGCCCCTCATAGACCCGCTCGCCGCCCGATCGTGGCTTAAGAGTCCTAGTTGTCCAGGCTTTGGACCGATAGATGGCGCAAGGCTGGATTGACGAATCGTACATTACATGAAGCTTGTTATCCGTGTTTTTTGATCTCGGCCGGAGGAGCCGTGATGGCAGATGATTTCATACCGCTTTACGAAGGCGAACTATCCGGCGCCAGGATCGTTCACGACAACGACTCGTCAGACGGTGTCGCGGACAGAGGGCCTGGTCCGTCCGCCACGAATGCCACGCAGTCCTTGCGCCGCAAGCGGCAAAGTGCTCGAAAACCGTGTGAACAGACGTGTGTGTGTTTGACCCCCAATGATCCCTCAGGACGGATCGAACACGTGGCGTGCCCTGTGATCGACATATCCAAGAACGGTTTTTCCCTTGAGTTCGACCGTCATTTGGCCGTCGGCATCACCGGCTCCATTTCTTATCGCACCGTCAGCCATCGGCCCGTCCATGTGAGTTGTTGTATTCGTCATTGTCAGCTTCTGGAAAACGGGCGCTACCGGCTCGGCATCAAGCTCGACCGCGAATTGAACCATGAGGAACTCAAGCCCGCGAAGACGGGATTCGGTCGCGACGTTGCGCCTGGCGTTCGGACTCGGAAGCTGCGTCCGGTTTCGGAAGATGACGCGATGAACACGACGGACCTTCCATCTCTGGATTGACGTACCCCTCGACTCTAACTTAAGTTACGGCCTGCTCAAAATTCGAGGAGACCGACGATTGTTGAAAACGCTTCGTGCGATCATTCAGTTGATGCGCCCGGCCCAATGGGTCAAGAATGTTTTCGTCTTTGGCGCACTGGTCTTTGGTGCGAAACGTGAAGATCCCGACGCGATCTTCTTCGCACTCGTGGCGTTTGGAATCTTTTGTCTGCTTTCCGCGTCCGTCTATGCGTTCAACGACCTACTCGACTATCAGGAAGACGCCAAGCATCCTTCCAAGAAAAATCGACCCGTGGCGAGCGGCGCGATCTCTTCGCGGCTTGCCGGCGCCATTGCCCTCCTCCTCGCGGGTGTCGGCATCGTTGCTTCCTTAAGACTGCCGCAGGGATTCGCTTTGACGGCCGGCTGCTATCTCGCCTTGAATCTTGTCTATTCCCTTTGGGGGAAGCGCCAGGCCCTCTTGGATGTCATTCTCATCGCAATTGGTTTTGTCCTGCGCGCTCTCGGCGGTGCCCAAGCGATCGATGTCCCGGTCTCGGCCTGGCTGGTCGTTTGCACCTTCACGCTTTGCTTGTTCCTGGGTTTCGGAAAGCGCCGTTGCGAATTGGCTGTTCTTCAAACGAGCGAAAAGGCGGCAAGCCATCGCGCCACGCTCTCTGAATACAGCCTCGAACTGCTGACCCAATTGCTGGCCGTCACCGGCGCGATGGCCGTGATTACGTTCCTCCTCTACACGTTGGACCCCTACACGCCGACGCCGCATCTCCTGGTGTTCACGACTCCGCTGGTGTTCTACGCGATTTTTCGTTATGCCATGATTATCAGCCGGGGCGAGCGGACCGGGCCGACGGACGTATTAATCCACGATCGTCCATTCCTCATCACCGCGATCTTGTGGACGCTGCTCACGATGACCCTGATCTACTTCCAGGATCAGGGAATCGAGAACTATCTCCCGAACCTGCGTTATCCAGGCACACCTCCGATCTCGGCACCAACATCACCCTAGTTAAATGACACGACCATAACCTATTATCAGGTGGTGAATTGCATCCTGTCGTGGCCGGCCGGATCACTCCCGGTCGAACTTTTTGCATGCCGATTACGATATTGATGACAGGATCTCATCGGACACAACGTCTGTAGTGGTAAGGATGAGCGGATTGACCGCAATGAGCGATGGAGCCGGGTTGTCACAAACCGTTTTCGATGACGGTGATCGTGCCCTGATCAGGGCCGCTCAGCGTGGACAGCGCGGTGCGCTCGAGGCTTTTGTCCGTCGCCACGATCGATGGGTGAGAAATGTCGTTTATGCCACCATTGGAAACCCGACACAAGTGGATGACGTCGTTCAGCACGTCTGGACCAATGTGTGGCAGCAGATCGAAACACTCGTCGACCCGTCCCGATGGCGGAGTTGGCTGTACAAAATGGCCAAGCATGCCGCCATCGACGCGGGACTCAAGGATGCTCGCGAGCGACGTGGTCGCGCCGACTTCGAAACCGCAAGGCATGGTGTTGCCCGACGTTCCGACCCGGCGCGCAAGTTGATCGACTCAGAGCGACACGAGCATGTGCTTGATTCGATCAAGGGGCTTCCGCCCATCTATCGAGAACCCTTCGTCCTTCGACATTTGGAAGGATGGAGCTATGCAGAAATCGGCGAGGCGATGTCCTTGCCTGTGGATACGGTTGAAACACGTTTGGTCCGAGCCCGGCGTTTGTTGCGCACGGCCCTGAAAGATGATTAGGCACGGAATCGAGAATTTATGACCCCGGCAAGAGATAACTCAAGAGATGTCGAAGAACGCATAGAGCGGCTGATCTGTCGTCGGCTGGACGGGGAGATCGACGCAGTCGAGCAGGCTGAACTGGATCGCATTCTGGCAAACGATCCGGCAGCAAGGGACTTGTTCAACGACTATCACAAAAACGACATTCTTGCGGCGCAGGCGCTGCGAACGGACATCAATACGGCGCCGGCGAAGATCTTAGTGAAACAACCCCGACGCGGGTTCTGGGTAGCGGCCGCGGGTGCCGTTCTGACCGCTGCGGCCGTCGTGGGATTGTCACTTCTGTTGGAACAAAATTCAGTGAATCATCGAGAGCGTACGCCGTTGAATACGGCGAGTTCTCCTGTAGGAGACGGCTATTTTGCCGATTACCAGGACGTCGACCATCAGCCAAAACAGCGATGGCAAAACGTGTATCGCGATTTGATTGGTGTCCGCGGCGACAATCCGAATGTGATTTATATCTTCGAACGAGCATCGCATGCCACGAAAGTCGCCCCGATTACGTGTGATTTTTAGATTGTTGTTTTTCCTGTTCGTATCGTAACTTAAGTGAATCATAGTAAAGGAGTCTTGAAAATGGGTATTGCGAAAAAGTTGTTGACCTGTTCGCTGATCACCTTCATCGCATCCCCGGTGATGGCGTATGCAGCCGTATCGGCCGGCGAAGAAAATCAGCGGGTTGTCGTCAAACTCAACGCTGATGAATCAGACGAGAAGGAATACAGGACGATTAAACTTAAGACGAAGACCATGAAGGTTCTTGGCAAGGCCAAAGACATCGAGGCGGGCGGACCGTGGCTCGGAATCCAATTCGGTCCCGTTCCCAAGCCGCTCGCGTTGCACCTTGGCATTGAGGCGGGCGTGGGGCAAATGATATTGAACGTGATCGAAGACTCGCCCGCCGATCTTGCCGGCCTCCAACAGCACGACGTCATCGTCAAGATCGACGGAAACAACGCCTCCTCCGACATGGGAGAATTCCTGGACGTGGTTCGCAGCTTCACGCCCAACGAGACCCACAGCTTTTCGCTGGTTCGCGAGAGTGACAGCAGAGACGTCAACATCACGGTCGGCACCCGGCCGGAATCCGTCGGTGATGCGAAATACAAGTATGAAATCCTTGCTGACGAAATGCTCAACGGCAAGATGTTTCGGCGTAGCTTACTTCTGGAAAAAGATGATGACGGCAAATGGAACTTCCGCCGATTTCATGACCTGGACGAAGATATGCCCGATATTTGGCAACACATGCCGCAGATCGACGCTGATGACATCACGTACTCCTGGCAAGGCGGCGTGCCCGGGTTGTACAAGCAGATGAGAATCTACGTAGACAAGGACCAGAAGGTCGAAGTCGAGCGCAAAGGCGACGAGATCACGGTCACGAAAACCGTTGAGGAGAACGGTGACAAGACCACGACGACCAATACTTATTCCAGTGAAGAGGAATTCGAGCAGAGCGACCCGGAAATCTACAGAACTTACAAGGATTCCTTCAAGGTCGATTTCAGTCTCGGCCATGGTCCCAAGGGACTGCGTAGCGGGATCTTTCTTCATGAGGACGGCGACCATAACTTCCAATTCGACGTGGACGTCGATGTGGACATGGATGAGATCCTCGAACACGCGAAGAAGGCCTTCAGATCCCACAGTGTGAAACTGAAAGACCTGCATACGCATGGTCACGATTTCAGTGTGTTTGTCCCGTCAAAGGCAAAGACCACGTTCGAGGTTGATTCCGAAGGAAAGATTCGCGTCGTCACACGCAAGGGCGAAAACGAACTGGTCGAAACCTACAACGATGCGGACCAGCTACGCGACGCGCGCCCCGAACTGTATGAGGTGTACGAGGACCTCCAGGGCGCGCAGCTCGAAGGCGCGAAACACTAAGAAAACTCCACTCCACCCGCCTGTTGCGTTGTTAAACGCAACGGATGCTTGCGGCCGCGATTCACCGTTGGGCATTTCGCCGGACGGCCTTTCGCGGCCGCGGTATTTTTACGCTTGCCCCGCTCAATGTTTGAGTCGGAGATATGTCGGGCGAACAGAGATTATCGATTGCTTCTGCAGCCTTTTCGTTCAAGGATGATCGTGCTCAGGGTGAGTTTGATGATTTCGTCCTCTGGCACTAGGTCTACAAAAGAAGGTCGGGCCGCACTCTGCTTCTAGGACGCTGAGGCAAGACGACGGTCAATGAGCACCGCCGCTGCATCGCGTGCCGTGCTGACGGCCTCCTCGTCACCGGTCACATGTCGGGTCACATAGGCGCCCTCCATCAGCAGCATGAGTTCTTTCGCGAGCTTTTCGGCACAGTCGGCACCGGCCTCGCGTGCAAGCTGCATGACGATTTCCTGCATTGCCTGTTTGTTGGCCGCTGCGGCGACATGGGCAGGGTCGTGCGGCAACGGAAACTCCATCGCGACGTTTACGAAGAAGCACCCGCGAAATTCATCCAGCCGCACGATTTGGTCCACGGCGTCAAACAGGGCAAGCAGCCTTGCACGAGGCTCGGACCCGCCGAGCTTGTTCACCATCGACCGGAAGTGCTCGCGCAGCCACTGATCCTGTTCGTCCATCACCGCCAGCATGAGATCGTCTTTGCTCTGAAAGTGCTTATAGAAGGCGGTCTTGCTAATGCCGACATCATTGAGGATCTGGTCGATCCCGACTTCGCGAAATCCGTCACGGTAGAACCGTTGACTAGCCGCATTGATCAATCGTTGGCGGGTTGGCGAGGTTGACATTATGCAAAGGTCCAAGGTGGAACCAAGTGGATATTAGATCGCTCCAAAGTGTACCACAAGTCAACTGGTCCGACCGTTTCGCGTACATAAAATTGCACAAGTGCCGTCTCTATATGGCCGGGCATCACCCTGCACAGGAGTGTGACGATGAAAAAGTATATTGTTCGACGGGATATCCCATCCATCGGTCGAGTTTCTCAAGAGCAGTGGGCGGAGAGAGCTGCCCGCTCGAACAGTGTGATCACGGAACTGAGCCCGCACTTGCAGTGGGTCGAGAGCTTCATTTGCGATCATACGGCCTATTGCCTCTACCTGGCGACCAGCGCGGACGTCGTTCGCCGCCACTCGGAGCTCATGGACTGTCCGGCCCACAACATCGAAGAAATCGGCAAGGTGATTGATCCGAGTCACGCCGCCACTGCGGGATGCGATCGTGCCCGGGCCACCTACAACGCTGCCGCGGACCACTACGATGCGCCCCCACTTGAATTTTGGAATCGCGCCGGCCGGCGCACCGTCGAGGCCATGCGCCTCTCGGACGGATTTCACGTGTTGGACGTTGGGTGTGGAGCCGGTGCGTCAGCCCTGCACGCGGCGGAGCATGTGGGCCCGAACGGCCGTGTCCTCGGCATCGATCTGGCCGAATCGTTATTGGCCGTCGCTCGGACCAAGGCCGCCGCGCGCATGCTTCAAAACGTGCAGTTTCGGGTGGGCGATATGACCGCACTCGGATTTCCGGATGCGCATTTTGATGCCGTCGTCTGTGTGTTCGCTGTGTTCTTCGTCCCGGAGATGCCGGCTCTCGTCAGAGAACTATGGCGAATGGTCCGGCCGAGCGGGCAACTCGCGATCACGACCTGGGGACCGCGCGCGTTTGAACCCGCCGCCAGCCTCTGGTGGCAGGCGGTCCAAACCCAACGGCCTGATCTGCATACCGAGTTCAATCCTTGGGACAGCATCAACGACGCCGCATCGTTGCATATGCTCTTTCACGATGCCGGTATTCCCGAGCCGAAAATCGCTGTCGCCGAAGACCGTCAGCCGCTGAATGAGGTTGAGGATTGGTGGACAATCGTGCTCGGTTCCGGATTTCGCTGGACGATCGAACAGCTCGGCCCCGACGCAGCACAACGAGTTCGAGACGCGACCCTCGCGCGCATGAGGGAGCAGGCCGTGTCTCACGTCGAATGCAATACCCTCCACGCGATCGCGACCAAGGCGGGGTAGGTTTGGCTAATAAACGGTCCGCGCGTGCGACTGCTTGACTTCTTTTGCGGACAGCGGGCGATCGTGGATTCTCAACTCGTCCAACGCGCCGTCGAACGTCTCGGACCCGCTGGCCCCGTACGCCCCGATGCAAATCGAACCGCTCTTGGCGGGCCGAATCCGGTTGCCTCTCGGAAGCCGCACTTTTTCGACGCCGTTCACGTACAATGCCATCTCCCGATTGTCGGACGTGGCGGCGACGTGCGTCCAGTCTGACATCGCGATGGGGTCGGGACACTGAATCATCTGCGTCCAGTTGATGTAGAAAGTGGGCTTTCCTTTTTCGAGAGAAATGCCGTAGCCTGTGTACTCCTCGCTAGCCGTGTTGAGCAGGTAAACGCGGTCTTGGTTGCCCTCCCTCCTGCACCAAAACTCGATCGTCACACCGCGCTGCGGATAGAAAAGATCGTGAACACCTAATGAAACGGTCCCCCTGTCTCGGCAATCCACCGCCCTGCCGCTGGCTCCTTCTACCGACGTGCAGCGATCCTTGAATCCATCGAAGCCGCACGCGGATGAGTCAAAGGCGACGTGTGGATTGGCCTTGTCAAACCTCCACCAAGCCACCAGGTTATCTCCGACGGTCGGCTTCTTGGCATAAGGGTAGCGCATCGTTCCTCGGCTGGCAGCGTATACTTTTTCCGGAGGTTCGAGGCCGACGTCTTCGGGTGTCAAGTGTACGCAAGGTTTCGAATTTCGACAGAAGACTTTTCGCACGGCGTCGAGGAACGAGAACCCGAATCCGGCGGTTGGGGCGATGTAATGCCCTTCGCCGAATTCGTTCCAGTTGTTGAGGACCACAATTCGCGTATCCAAACCCTTGCCCGGCGTCGAGTCCACGATTTTCTTGGCGTTCCGACACGCGATTTCAAAATTCGCGGCCGACGGGGCCCCCATGTAATACACGGTCTCTTTGCCATGCCAGGGTCTGGAGTCCCAGCCCATGTGCACGGTCACAATGTCGGGCAGTGAGCCGGATCTTTTCTTGGCCAGCAAGACATCCTTCTGCGCAATCATCATCTCACGGTGAGAAAAAACGGGGATGCCTTCGCGATCCTTGGTGGAGTTCGCCCATCCGTCCGTCCATACGTCGTAGGCGGAGGTTGCGTCGTAACCGGCTTGTTCCAAGCGCTCCTGGAGTCGGGGCTTGGCCGCAGGAACACATCCAATAACCGTGAGTCCGGCGAACCCGCTTTTGCGACATTTTTCCCGCATGGCGTCCAGGACCTGTCGAATCGCCTTCGGACCGCCCAATTGCTCTTCCAAGGACCCCGGCTTGGTAACGAACAGAATCGGCTTGTTGTCGATCTTCAGATAGGTTGGCTGTTGGAAATACTTCTCGATCCAGTAGGGGAGAATCTCCGTCAACACTTCATCGTCGTCGCGCACACCGTTATGGCTTGCATAGCTCGTTTCCCAGTTCAGGCAGAACTTAAAGAGATCGCGGTATCGGGCGCGCAGGAACCCATCATGAATGGCTGCTCCGAGTGAGTTCTTGTCATTTGGATTCATCAGCGTTTTGTCCCAAACATAGATGAAGCCGCTGATCCCATGTTCGAGCGCATGCTTGATGTGCCAGTCCGTCACGATCGGATCGCCTTCATCGTAAAAACCGATCGCCGGCTTCCGCTCCGGCCAGGGATCGATCGTGTCCCAACCATGCACATGCGCGCCGTATTTCCAAAGCGGACAATGGTTGGCAAGCAACAAATAGTCGCTCTTCACAGGTTCCGGCTTTGGAACGTAAGACGCACCGGAGAGGCCAGGGGATGGCTCGAATCGGATCTCCAGGCACTTCGAGTCGACGACCTTTGAACGCGAGTCGTGTAGTGTGACCTTGATCTTACCGGTGAGAGGACGCTCAGCCTTCACCGGCCACTCGAACCGTGCGACCTCGCCGCGCCCAAGCCGTGGTACGGGTTGCCCCACCGCGGCGTCCACGGTGATACCGTCCGAAGCGGCGACGCTGAGATTGAGCGCGGACGCGCCACCATTCAGGCTCCTAATCACGGCGATGACGTGCTCTCGCCGCCCCGTACGCGGGATCGCCCTGCTCATCGACAGATTTCTGATGTAAACTTTGGAAGCAGCGGGGCTGTTCGCCCCTTCCTCAGCATCGAGGCCTGATTCGGCGAACATGAATGCCGTGACGAGGACGATGAGCAAGCTTGTGAGTCGCTGAGACATGCGAAACCTCCTGGACAGGCCTTTGCCTCCGTGGTACTCCCCCCGTCACCGGATCGATTAGCGTCGAGCCCTCGCTACATCATGGACATGAACTCCTCCATCTCTCCCTTGGCGTGTGAGTCACCCACCTCCGCAGCCTTGGCGATGCCGGCCGTCAACACCTCCCGGGCACGGTCGTCGTCCCCTTGCGCAGCGAGGGTCTTGCCCTTGTGGAAATAGGCGGCGATATAGTTGGCGTCGATCTCCAGCACCCGATCAAATTGGGTCAGACTTTCCTCGGTCCGTTCCAGCTTGGCAAGCTCCATGGCCAGGCTGAAGTTGAGAAAGACGTCGTTCGGTTCATTCGTCAACATTTGTTGGATTTTTTCGATTCGCGACATGGCGGAATCGTAATCGTGCCCCGCAGGTTTGAAAACCTCGGCCGACGCTCTGAGAATATCCGGATGTTCGCTATCTTCGCCGTCTGGATCGCCCTTGGAGCGCTGATCACCTCGATCGTCGTCGTGCTGCTGCCCGACGAGAGCGCGGAGACCGTGGTCACCCTCCTGCCTTACACGATCGCCTTCTCGGCCACGCTTGCAGCCGGCGTGCTGTGGGCTTTTCGCAACCGCCCGCAGGATGAGCCCGGTGTGGCCGGTCAGCGAATGCAGTCGATCGCCGCTCTGGTCATGAACAGCCTGAGCTTCACCATCCTGCTGTTTGCGCTTCAGGATTTCCACTACGCCGTCGTCGGCCTGATGGTGGAAGCGGGCTTCCTGTGGTTTTGCTGGTGGGGGTACCGCCGGTTCGTTCTGTACGAGGAGTAAACCTGTCGGAGAATGCATGCTATAATCCGCTCGTTGAAAACAGATCATTTGTCGCGAGGGATTATGTCTCAGGCCGATATCCGCCATACGATCGAGATTCGACTCAACGGTGAATCATTGACCGTGGAAGCACCGGCGACGGTGGCCTCATTGGTCGTCACGCGCAAGCCACGGCCTCCGTTTGCCGTGGAAGTGAACAAGGAACTCGTGCGGCGCCCACAGTATGAAGCATTGGCATTGAATGACGGAGATGTCGTCGAGATCGTAACGCTCGTCGGGGGCGGCTAAGTCGCGCGACGGTTAAGGAGTGGACGCTATGAGCATGGATCCGACACCACTAAAGATCGGCAGTCAGGAATTCCGTTCCCGTTTGTTTGTCGGGACTGGCAAATATGAGACTTATGAGTCGATGCGGGAATGCCTCGAGGCAAGCCGTTGCGAAGTCGTCACCGTGGCGGTCCGGCGCGAACGCCTGTTCGACGCGCAGAATCGGAGTCTGCTCGATTTCATCGACACGAAGCGATACACGATTCTGCCGAACACGGCGGGTTGTTTCACGGCGGAAGATGCCGTTCGCGTGGCACGCCTCGGGCGCGACATTCTTGAACAACTCGAGAATCCCGGCGCACAATGGGTAAAACTCGAAGTGCTGCACGACAAGAAGACGCTGCTGCCGGACCCGGTTGGAACGCTGGAGGCAACCAGAACGCTGATTCAGGACGGTTTTCAGGTGTTGGTCTATTCCAGCGACGACCCGGCGACGGCGTGTCGATTGAAAGAGGCCGGCGCGACCAGCGTGATGCCGGCCGGCAGCCCGATCGGCAGCGGTCAGGGCGTGTTGAATCCCAACAATATTCGCATCATTCTTGAAATGTTGAAGGATGGCGATCCGGATTATCCCGTCATCGTCGACGCCGGCGTCGGCACGGCCAGCGATGTCACGGTCGCAATGGAACTCGGCGCAGACGGCGTGTTGCTCAATACGGGGATCGCCCATGCAAAGAACGCCGCCGCGATGGCAAGAGCCATGGCCCATGCGCTCGACGCAGGCTATCTTGCGTTTCGAGCGGGTCGAATTCCGAAAAAACTCTACGCGACGGCAAGTTCGCCGACAGAAGGAGCGATTGCGAATCAGTAAGTAAGATGTGCAGAGCTGAGCCGTATCTTTTGAGCGGATCGGTGCAAACGCCAAATCGGTTTAGCCCCGAAGGAACAGCGACATGGTCCGCGAAACCCAAGAAAATGAACCATTGGCTGAGGCGTTGGCCATCGGTCGTAAGCGCCGGAGGCACGGACAAACTTGGCCGATGCCGATTAGGGAGACGGACTTGGGGCACATCTACACGGACGCAACGATCCGCCCGATGGCTGCTTCACGCAAACAGTGGACAGGTCGTCTTTTGGTCGATACGGGAGCGACCGACACTTTTATTTCCGCTGACGTGTTGAAAAGCCTCGGTATCAAACCCGCCGGAAGGCGATCATACGAACTGGCGGACGGCACCTGGCAGGAATTGGAGATCGGCTTCGGTGTCATCGAGATCATGGGCGAGAAAGCCGGTGCCACACTCGTCTTTGCAGGAAAGGAAGAAGAGCCTCTGCTCGGCGTCACGGTCCTGGAATCCACTGGATTCTGGATCGACCCACAGCGTGAACGTTTGATTCCACGTGGGCCAAAACGGAAATCGTCGTATGCGGCGATCGCGATGACCAAGTATCCTCAATCTTCCGATGTTGCATTGATATGAATCGAGAGAGACAGTGCAATCCTCAGCCAACACTGTCCCCAGTCTCCGCTCGGCGGTAATCTATCGCCATGGACCGACGCAAGCGAAACCGTATCTGTGTCTGGCTCATCATCCTGGGGCTGAGCAACTTTCTCGTCTACGCCATCATTTATGCGATCATCGGCGGTGATGCGCCCAATGGTGATATTCGCGATGGAGAATTCATCGTCCGCGGCCACTTTGTGCGTGAGTTCACCGGGTTCGAGCGCGTCGTGCCCCGATGGGTCTGGATTTACAGCTACATTCATTCGATCAGCATCTGGCCGTCAATCTCCACGGTCCTGTTGGCGATGCTCGTGCTGGCGAGACCGCACATCATGGCCACGTATCAGCAGGGTGTCATCAAGGGGTCAACCCTGGTGACGGTCATGGCCACGGTCATTGTGATGGTGACGTCGATGATCATGCTGATTTTCATCGTGTCGTTTATTCGATCACCTTGGCCCTCATAGTCCAAGAGCAAGGATCCGTGGCTCGGGGAATCATTCATCGATGATGGCGGAATCGACCACAGAGAATTGGGCTTCCTTAATTGCCGGAGCAATTCCGCATTACGAGCGACGTCCCCAGCAGATCGCGATGGCCGAAGCCGTCGCAGAAGCGCTTCGATCGCGGGACCATCTGCTGGTCGAAGCTGGAACGGGCGTCGGAAAAAGCTTTGCCTACTTGCTCCCGGCCATCGAACGAATCGTGTCGCATCCGCGCGAGCGAATCGTCGTCGCCACACATACGATCGCCTTGCAGGAACAACTCGTGGAAAAGGACATTCCCGCCCTGAAAGCGGTCGTGCAAGGTCGATTCAATGCGGTATTGGTCAAGGGACGAAACAACTACCTCGGCCTGCGGCGTCTGACACAGACCAGTCGACGGCAGCAGGCCGTATTCTCCTCCGATCGACAGCTCCGACAGTTGCACCGAATCGAAGACTGGGCCTACGAAACCTACGACGGCTCATTGTCCGATCTGAATTTTCAACCGGCCGCCGACGTTTGGCAGAAGGTTCGCAGCGAAAGCAACAATTGTATGGGGACCAAATGCGAGTACTACGACAAGTGTTTCTTTCAAAAGTCCCGTCGTCAGGCGGAGGATGCGAACCTGTTGATCGTCAATCACGCTTTGTTCTTTGCGGACCTCGCTCTGCGCCGGCGGAATATCTCAGCGCTGCCGGATTACGACTATGTGATCTTCGACGAAGCCCAGAACATCGAATCCGTGGCCGGTGATCATTTCGGCCTGAACGTCTCCAACATGCAAATCCAGCACCTGCTGCGTGGGATCTTCAACGAGCAGACCGGCCGTGGGTTTATTGCGATGCTGGATTGCCCGGACTTGATCAAACGGGTGGTCGACGCTCAGGCGCGCAGTGATGATCTGTTCCAGGTGTTGCGCCGGACCTATGCGACCCGACGCGGTTCGGTTCGTATCGACAGACCGGAGGAAATCGTCAACATCCTGAGTCCGGCGTTGAAGGAACTGTCCACGGAGCTGAAAGAACTCCGTAAACGGTTCGATCGAGATGATGACCAGTTCGAATTGAACAGCTTCGCCGAGCGCTGTGCGGAGACGGCGGAGGCCGTGGATGCACTCCTGACGCAGAAGCTGGAGAACTATGTCTACTGGCTGGAATTCGGCGAAGGCCGTGAGCAGCGCACGAGCCTTCATGCCGCCCCGCTTCGCATTGACGGAATTCTGCGCGAGGCCTTGTTCGAAAGGACCAAGAGCGTGATCCTGACGAGCGCGACCTTGGCGACCGGAGGCGAAGAGGGCTTCAAATACCTGCGCGATCGGCTCGGGGTCAACGAGGCAACCGAACTTCAGTTGGATTCACCCTACGATTACGAAAAACAGGTGACGCTGCACATCGAGACCGGGCTTCCCGAACCGAATGCTCCTGATTTTGTCGCCGCCGCATCGGAAGCGATTCAGGGATACTTATCTCAAAGCCAGGGCCGGGCATTTGTCTTGTTTACCAGTTATCTGGCATTGAATCAGACCGCCGCTCTGCTGCAGCCGTTCTGCGAGGAGCAGGGCATGGTGTTGCTGGTCCAGGGCCAGGGCCTGCCGCGCGGCCAAATGCTGGAAAAGTTCAAGCAAACGGACCGTGCGGTGATCCTCGGAACGGATTCGTTCTGGCAGGGGGTGGATGTGCCTGGTCAGGCACTCGAGAATGTCATCATCACGAAGCTGCCGTTCGCCGCTCCGGACCGACCGCTAATCGAAGCGAGAATCGCGGCGATCAAGGCTGACGGCGGAAATCCGTTCATGGAGTTTCAGTTGCCCGAGGCGGTGTTGAAGCTAAAGCAGGGATTCGGACGGCTGATTCGCAGTCGCAATGATCGAGGGATTGTGGTTGTGCTGGACAAGCGCATCAAAACAAAATATTACGGACGTAAGTTTTTGCAGTCGCTACCCTCTTGCAGAGTTGAAACTCACCGATAATCACCAACCAAAGGAGATTGAGTTGCGAAACATACTTGGATTGGTTTCTCTGGCTGTACTTGGATTTCAAACAGGTTGCGCACGTTCACCGGACGGCGTTTTCGAGGAATATTGGGAGTTCAACTTGAGGCGAAGTCCGGAGCGTGCGACCTATCTTGGTGACCATCGGTACAACGATAAGCTCTACGACTACAGCACGAAGGCTCGGGATGAAGAATTGGCCGCCTACAAATCATTTCTTCAAGAGGCTCGCAAATCCCGCTCGTCAATGCGTGGTGATTTTCTGAGCGCAGATCTTTTCGAATTCATGTTGCAGAGCCGGATCGACCTCGCGGCTTATCCCGGGCACCTTATGCCGATCAAGCAGCAGAATAGCCCTCAAATCGCCCTGGGCATGCTTCAAACGCATCATCCGTTTCATACCTCGAAGGACTGCGCGAATTACGCCAAGCGACTTCGCGGCTTCAAGCAACAAGTCGATGACGTCATCGTCTTGATGAACGAAGGCATTCGACGGGGCGTGATGAGGCCCAAGATCACGATCCAACAGGCCATGCCGCAACTCAAAGCGATGATCACGGACGATCCGAAGGACTGCACGCTTTATGCACCGGCGAAGAAACTCACGGCCGCGGCGGGGGGCGAGAAGTCCCGCCGACTCATCGAGGGCGCGGTCCGTGACGCCATCGCCTCACTAAAAAGACTGCGCGACTATCTTGAGACGACGTATTTGCCAAACTGTCGAGATACGGTCGGCTATTCCTATTTGCCCGACGGCAAAGCCTGGTATCGACAACTGGCGAAGCATCACACAACCACCGCTCTCTCTCCTGAAGAGATCCATCAGCTTGGGCTCGACGAACTGAAACGAATTCACGCGGAAATGCTCAAGATCGCCAGGGAAGTCGGGTTCCAGGGCGACTTACGCTCCTTCATCGAACAAATGCGGACGGACCCTGCTCAACACAACACGTCGGCGAGCGAGATCATGCGGCGTCATCGCGAGATTCTCAAACGCAGCGACGCCAATCTGCCTAAGCTTTTCGGCGTCTTGCCGAAAACACCCTACGATCTCAAGGAGATCGAGTCTTTCCGCGCCGCGGGAGCGCCGGCCGCCTATTACTACAACGCGCCCGACGACGGTTCCCGTCCGGCCTATTTTTATGTGAACACCTATCAGCCCGAGACCCGGCCGATCTACACGATGGAAGCGCTGGCCTATCACGAAGCCATGCCAGGTCACCATCTGCAATTGTCGATCGCTCAGGAAAAAAAGGGACTGCCGACCTTTCGCAGGTTTCAGCACATCACGGCATTCATTGAAGGATGGGGCCTCTACTCGGAGCGTCTCGGCTACGAACTCGGCGGCTACCGAGATCCCTATTCGCGTTTCGGCCAACTGACCTACGACACCTGGCGGTCCGCTCGGCTTGTCGTGGATACGGGCATGCACTATTTCGGCTGGACGCGTGAGAGGGCGATTCAGTTCATGCAAGACAACACGGGGCTTAGTGAACAGAACATCGTCTCTGAGGTCGACCGTTACATCGCCTGGCCGGGTCAGGCGCTTGCCTACAAGATCGGCCAGTTGGAGATTCTGAAGCTTCGCGACGAGGCCAAAGCGGCATTGGGCGGAAAGTTTGACATCCGCGCGTTTCACGACCACCTCCTCGCAGAAGGATCGTTGCCGCTGTCGACGTTGCGTCAGCGCATGACGCATTGGGTGATGAGTCAGAAAGAATAGAGCGTCAGACCGTCTGATTCCAGAGAATGCCACAACCAGAGGAACAGTCCGCCACCGATGGCCGCCAGTGTGAACACGAGCAGTACGATTTTGAACGAGCCTTCCGCATTTGGTCCGGGGCTTCCGCCGGGAAGTGTCATGTTCGGTTCCTCGCTCTTGTGGGGTTGTCCTCGGGGATAATAGAACCTTCATCAAAGCCATCCGGAATTAGAGAACGTCGGCTCGTTTGGAATCCTGCAATTGAGCGGAGCAAGCGGGACCGTCGCGGTTTACCGCCTATAATGCCGCAGTCGGTCCTGAATCGTGCTTTTGTCTTGATTATGTCCTTTAACCACTTAGAATAAAGGAGATAGCGGCATCGCACGGGTTGCAGACTCTGGAGTGGGAGTCTTTGCCGTGGGTCTGATCGTCAGACCCCTGATTGCAAGGAATCAGGCGAACCATAGCATTCCGACGGGGTAACACCATGGAAGCCGAACTGCATTCTGCCGACGATCCAAATCCAATCGATTGTCATCAGGTTCAAGAAGCCGAAACAACCGAAAGATCGAAAAATCCGACCATCAACCGTCTGTTCAAGGCCTGTTGCAAGCTTGGCGCGAGCGACCTGCACCTAAAGGCGGGATCACCGCCCAGGTTTCGGTTGGGAGGCGGTATCCGTCTGGCCCAAGAACCCCCGCTTTCCTCCGACGAGATTGACGACATGTTGTTTGAGGTCATCACCGATCGGCAAAAGCAGTACTTCTTCGAACACGGTGCCCTGGACTTTGCTCATCAGGTTCCGGATCTCGATCGCTTCCGCGTCAATATGTTTCGTCAACGCGGGATGACTTCCGTCGCGGCGCGACGTGTGACAAAAGAAATCAAGACCTTCGAGGAGTTGGGCGTGCCGACGGTTCTCCGCGAAGTCTCCAAGTTTCACCAGGGTCTCGTGCTCCTCGCCGGCATCACAGGATCGGGAAAATCGACGACGATTGCGGCCATGATCAATGAAATCAACGAAACCCGAGCCTGCCACATTGTTACCGTTGAAGATCCAATCGAATACCTGTTCGAGGACAAGAAGGCATTCATCAACCAGCGAGAAATCGGAATTGACGTGCAGGACTTTCACGCCGCGTTGAAATACCTCATGCGAGAAGACCCCGACGTGGTCCTGGTCGGCGAGATGCGTGACCGGGAGACCTTCGAGGCCGCCATGCACGCTTCGGAAACCGGCCACCTTGTTTTCGGGACGATTCATGCCTCAAGCGCATCACAGACCATCACGCGTATCTTGGACCTCTTTCCGGAAGAGGCCCGGGCACTGATTCGCCAGTCGCTGGTTTTCAACTTGAAGTCGGTCGTTTGCCAGAAACTCTTGCCGAGCATCCATCCGGAGCGATCGCGTATTCCCTGCTGTGAGATCATGATCACCAATCCGTCCATTCGTAAGCTGATTGCCGAAGGCCGTGACTTCGAGATTACGTCAGTGCTCAAAAGCTCGACCGAAGACGGCATGCAGGACTTTACCGAAGCCCTTTACCAGTTGCTGTCAAAGGAGTATCTGGACCTGAAAGTGGCCATGGAGGTGGCCCCGAATCCGGATGAACTCAAGATGCGGCTGAAGGGGATTCGATCTGGAACCGGAGGCGCGATACTGGGATAGCAATGGATTGCTAAATGCAAACTTGGCGAGCGGGCCGACCCCGTCCAGACAAATGCGACTCGATCGTCGAACGTCGCAGCTTAACATCTCATGCCGAGACTCGAGATCAAATCAAAATCGACCGGAGTCGTGCAGGTTTTTCAGTTCGCCGACGAACAGGTCACCATCGGACGCCAGGCCGGCAACGACATCGTGTTGCCGGAAAAGGTGGCCTCACGAAAACATTGTGTCATCGTGCATAATGGCGGTTCATTTCAAGTCAAGGATCTAAAGAGCCACAACGGCACATGGATCGGCGAAAACCGCGTCCTGAAAGCCAACTTATCCTTCGGCGATTCGATTCGTATCGGCTCAACGTTTATTCGCATCCTGCCGGATGAAATCAACGAGGCGGTTGGCGAAGAAACCATTGCCGCCGAAATTGTGGAAGAAGAGGTGGAGGAGCTTCCGCAGGCATCTCTTGACGACGGCGTGGTCTCGGCCACGCTCGCCGCTCGTGCAATGGCCGCGGGACCGTTGTCGAAACAGCTCGCGCCGTTGATGCAAGCTTGTGCAAGTGTGCCCAAGACGGAAGGCGTGCCGGAGTCGACCAACGAGGTCCGCCTTCTCTCCAGAAAATCGCAGGAACTCGCGCCTGAAAAGGCTGGCAAATCGGGCAATACGGCAGATGCCATCTCAGCCTTGCGACAGTTGCTTTTTGTGGCGTTTCGAACGCGGGCCACGGATATTCACGTTGAACCGAAGGCCAACACGTTCTCTCTTCGATTCCGCATTGACGGGCTGATGCACAATGTCGGCCAAATCACCATCAAAATGGGCACGTCGGTCTTGAACGTCATTAAGGTCCTTTGTGAGATCGACATCTCCAAGAAAGGCTATGTCCAGGAAGGGAATTTCGCGGTTGACCTGACTCATCGCCGTGTCGATTTCCGCGTGAACTTCACGCCCACCGTTCACGGTCAGAAACTGGCCTTGCGTTTCCTGGACAAGGGCACCGTGCCCAGCAACTTCGGGGACCTGGGAATCGGTGAGAACGCCGTTGTTGAGATGAACCGTATCTGCAATCAGGATGCGGGGATGATCATCCTGGCCGGCCCGACCGGAAGCGGTAAGACCACAACCCTTTACACGGCCCTGAAGTCGATCGACGCCCAAACGCGCAACATTGTGACGATCGAAGATCCGGTCGAGTACGAGTTGGCCGGTACGACGCAGATCTCGATCGACGCCAAGCGCGACCTTACGTTTGCGTCCGTTCTGTCGACCGTGCTGCGGCAGGACCCCGACGTCATCCTTGTCGGCGAGATTCGCGACCAGGAAACCGCCAAAATGGCGATGCAGGCCGCGACGACCGGCCATCTTGTTCTCACGACGCTTCATGCGCGAGATACGGTCGGAACCATTTTTCGGCTTCTCGACCTTGGGGTTGAGCCCTTCTTGATCGCCAGTGCCATCACGGCGTGCATCTCGCAGCGTCTCGTCCGCGTGCTGTGTCGGAACTGCAAGCGGCCCTATCAGCCGGACGCGAGCCAGATCCGCCAAATGAATCTGGAAGGCCAATCGCCTCGTGTCTTTCACGACTCGGTCGGTTGCAAACGGTGCATGAGCGTAGGATTCCGGGGCCGGACTGCGTTGTTTGAGATGCTGATGTTTAATCCTCAACTTCGGGACGTGATTCTGACCCAACCGACGATTTCCGAAATCCGGAAGGCCGCCGGCGAATGGATGTTCGAAACACTCACCGAATGCGGTTATCGAAAGGTGATCGAGGGCGTGACCACGTTCCACGAAATCGAGCGGGTCTCGGGGATGACCTGATTTCGAGCCTGCTCGGGAGACTCGTACCGGCCCCCCGCGGGCCGGTCTCTACGCGTTTTCCCTGTTCCCATGTTGGTGTGAATTACGTACAATAATACGTTTTCTGATTCGTCATTGCTCGCCGAGACCAAAAACAAACGAAATGTCAACGACGTTCATCTTAGCCAATGCAACTTCAACATCCCTGATGGGGGCCCTACCCGCCGAAGGCGGCTATTTCAGCATCGTCAAGATCGCCTTGTTTATCGTCGCCGTGCTGATCTGGGCACATAACTCGGCCTGGGTGGAGAAAGACATCAAGACCCTCCGCGTCCCCAAGGGACTTTGGGTCCTGGCCGTCTTCGGAACCGGCGCGTTGTGCCTGTTGCTCTGGTTGCTCGTGCCGCTTTATTGGGTCGGCTTCGGGCTCTTCGCGGCGCTCTATGGCACCGCCATCCTTTGCTATGTCTATGCGTTCCGGAACCGGCGCGTTGCCCCCGCCCAAACGGTTCTCACCATCTCCCATCTCCAGCGGCTGGGTCAGGGAGGGGGTCAGAAGAAAGACATGACGCACGCCCACGATCGGGTCCGGCTTACCGACGCCAACGGCAAGTCGCCCCCGTGGCCGAAAGACCCGGAGGAACATGCCGCCTATCAAGAGATGCAGGAGTTGCTCTTCGACGCCATCTGGCGACGGGCCAGCGACGTTCGAATGGATATGCTTCCCAATCAGCCCATCAAGATTATCTACAAGGTCGATGGCGTGGATCGCGCCCGTGAACCGCTGGATCCGGAGTCGGGGGCTCGAATCTTCGGCCACCTCAAGCGGATCGGCGGAATGAACCCGGACGAACATCGCCGTCCGCAGACAGGTCATTTGAAAGCGGCCATCGGGGCCGGCGGCGCCGGAGACAAGACGGTTGAAATCGACATCAAAACCTCGGGCAGCACCGCTGGCCAGCGAATTCTGTTGAAAATGTTCGCGGACGAAGCCAAGTTCCGGCTTCTGGACTTGGGCTTCACGAAATCACAACTCAAGGACATGGAAAGCATTGTGGCTGAGCCCAAAGGCGTCGTCATCATCAGCGGCCCGAAGGCCAGCGGCATTACGAGTTCTCTGTATGCGATCCTTCGCGCCCACGACGCCTTCATGCAGAACATCCACACGCTTGAAGTCACGAAGGCCCTGGAATTGGAGAACATTACGCAGCACGTGTACGACAGCCAGGATGGCACGATCAGCTTCGGCAAACGATTTCGATCACTGCTGCGGACGGAACCCGACGTTGCCATGGCGGGTGACACGCCTGACACGGAGACCGCCGCCCTGGCGGCCGCCCAGGGACGACAGAACAAAAAGATCTATCTGGGCATGACGGCCAATGACACGTTCAGCGCGCTGCGCCGCTATCTTCAGGGCGTCAATGATAATGCATTGGCCGCCTCAAGCCTGCTGGCCATCACCAGCCAGCGATTGGCGCGGGTGGTTTGCAACGAGTGCCGTCGAGCCTATAAACCTGATCCCGCCGTTCTCAAGAAAGCCAATCTTCCGACGGGAGAGAACCGTCCGTTCTATCGACCGCCGAACCCGAGCGAAATGGAAGTGGACAAGCAGGGCAATCCCATCATGTGCCCGATCTGTCAGGGAACCGGCTACATCGGTCGGACGGCCATTTTCGAGCTACTAATTTTGAATGACGCACTCCGGGAGCAGATTTCCAAGAATACGCCGCTTCCGACACTCAAAGTCGAGGCTCGGAAACAGGGAATGTTGTATCTCCAGGAAATCGCGCTCCACAAGGTCTATGAAGGACAGACCAGTATCAACGAGGTGCTCCGGGTCACGAAAGATACCGCATCGGCAAAACAGAAAACGCCGGTGGCATCGTGACCCGCCGATTGGACGAAACATCGCAATTTGAGCAGCAGTAAGTTAGAGGTACGTGTCATGTTATTCTCGATTTTCGTCGCGCTCACGGTGATTCTCGTCACGTCCTATTGGGTTTATCAGGGCTTCTTCAGCAGCATGATCATGTTTCTTGAAACCGTGATCGCATGCATCATCGCTTTCGCCTTTTACGAGGAAGTGAACAAATTGTGGGAAGGCTCGCTCCAACCCGGCATCGGTTTGCCTTTGGCGCTGATGCTCCTCTTTCTCGTCGTCCTGGTCGCTCTCCGGGTGGCCACGGACAAGATGATTCCGGACAACGTCCACTTTCCACTTTCCGTCGACCGGGTCGGCGGCGGCATCTGTGGTTTCTTTACGGGAATGATCCTCATCGGGACTGCGCTGATCGGGATCCAGATGCTTCCGCTCGGTTCTGCGGTCTTCTTTTTTGAGCGCTACACGACGAACAGCGATGGGTATCCGGAAGAGGGCAACCTGAGCTTCCTCAAGCCCGACCGATTTACGGCGGGGATGATGGGGATGCTTTCCAACAAGGAACGTTTTGGCGGTGAAAACCCCCTTCGCCGGGCCAAGCCGGATCTCATCGATGATCTCTACTCGGGTCGCGCTGGCGTCCAGACGGAGCAGCGGATGTTCCTTCCCCGTGACGCCCTTGCCGTCAGATCTTACTGGGAAACAGAGCAGATCGATCATGTGGAACATTCGCTTGATGGCGATACGCTTGTGAGAAGCTTCGAGAGCAATGAACCCTTGAATCCGAGCAATAAGTTCATCGTCTGTCGGGTCGAGTTGGATGCCGATGCCGCCAAGAAAGACAAGGCGGAAATCCGTTTTCGCGTTCCGCAGTTTCGCATCATCGGCCCTCCGCCCGACGCAAAGGGCAATTTCCTAAAAGATCCGCATGTCTATCTGGCGGCCGGCATGAGCGATCTTTACACGAACGCACACAACGGCCCGAACAAAGTCAGCCTGAAACAAAAATCTCGCCTGGTTCGCTTCGGCCCTGAGACCAATTTCATTCTCGGCCCGAGAGAGACGGAGGTCGCTGACCCTTCGCCGGAGCGACAAGGAAACAAGGTGGTTTGCGACATGTTCGTTTTCGACGTCGCGTTCGAAGTGCCGGTTGACTTCAAGCCCTGGTATATGGAGTTCAAGCGCGGCGCCCGGGCTGATCTTACGAATCAGACCATGGAAGAAGAGCCGCCGAATGATGCCTCGATCGCCCTCGGTGACAAGGGACCGGCCGGTCGCGTTGACCGTGATGCCAAAGTCGGTCGCGCCCCCGGCGGCTTGACACACCTTGCGAACGCCATCGAAGAGCGAACCGGGGTGTCGGTCGAGCTGCCTGTCCCGTTGCCGTACACCGACCCGAAAGTCCGACAGCATGTGAGCGGCGGTCGCTTCCGCGGAGGTCGTTTTTACGTCAGTTTGCCGGAAGAGAAATTCCAGGCCGAAGTTCGAGAGTTTGTCGTTCCGGATGGCAAAAAACTTTTTCAGGTCGGTGCCGACGTCTTGAAAGCGGAGAGCATGTTTGGCAGAGCCGTGAACCGGGCTTACAACGCCCTTGCACAAATCCGCGTTCAGGACGCCAACGGTAAGAACTATTTTGCAATCGGCCAATACGGCGCCGCCGCGATCAAAGGTCAACCTTACTTCGAGATTCAATATTACCCCGAAGCGGAAGTACCCGAACGTTGCCTCAAAGAACCGGATAAGGTCACCAGGAAAGTGATTCACGACGCGGGGCCCGACAAGAGCAAGTACGGTTTCTTGTTCCTCGTGGACCCCGGCGTGAAAATCGTGAGCTTCAACATCGGGAACAAAAAGCAAAGCTTAAATATCCAGGTTCCGAACTAAAGTTGACCGCGAACCTCGGGCGGAGCCCGTTAGACATGCGCCAATGTGATCGACGTTATTCTTTTCTCAGGACAACCCGAAAAACCGTTCCCTGTCTTGGGACGCTGTGCGACGGACTCCCTCTTCGAATGACCCCGGCCGTCTTCGTCCTGGCGACGCTCCTTTGTCTTGGAAGTCTGAACTCGCTCCACGCGGACGTTGACCCGCCAAAATCCAAAAAAGCGGATTCTTTGCCGAGTGACGGCACGCGGTTGCTTGAACGGATGCAAAGTACGCTGGCCGGCCTGGTGGAGCGTGTCGGTCCGACCGTCGTCGCGATCCAGGCCGATCGCAATCCGGCCGGTCTCGGTGATCGGGAAGAATGGATGCCCCGCACATGGGTTAGCACAGGAACCGGGGTCATTATTCGAAGCGACGGAAGAATCCTGACCAGCCAACATGTCATCGACGGAGCCGTCGCCATTCATGTGATCCTGCACGACGGCCGACGTCTCCGCGCAAGGCAGATCGCCGCCGATCGACGCTCTGACCTGGCCATCATCCGAATCGACATGACAAACCTGAAAGCCGCCGAACTTTCCGACGTCAGAAACATCCGCCGCGGTCACATCGTCCTCGCCTTGGGTAACCCGCTGGGGCTCTCCAGCGACGGTCAGGCCGCGGTCAGCCACGGACTTGTCAGCGCAATCGGCCGGCCGCTTCCGGAGACCTTCGGCAGAGAGGAAGATCGCTATTACGGCGACATGATCCAGACCACGGCCCCCATCCACCCGGGCAATTCCGGCGGGCCCCTGGTCGATATCCACGGGCGTGTCATCGGGATCATCACGGCCGTCAGCACCCGTTCCGACGGGCGTGAGGGAATCGGCTTCGCCGTGCCCATCAATGCGTCAAACAAAGCCATTATCGACAAGCTCCTGATGGGCCAACCCATTGATTACGGCTACCTCGGTGTGGCCGTCGATGACCTCCCGGAAAGCCGGCGTCGCGCTGTCAATCTCCCCCCCGGCCAAGGCGTTTTGATCTGGTCGGTTGAGTCTGGAGGACCCGCGGCTCAGGCCGGCTTGCGAAACGGCGATATCGTCGTGACCATGGACAATGAGTCGGTCTACTCCGTTGAGCAGTTCGTTCGCGCAATCGGCGCGGCCGGCCCGGATCGGCAAGTTCAACTGGGTTATGTAAGAAACGCCAGACGCAAGTCCGTCGAAGTGACCTTGATGCGCCGCCCTTTGAACAACGTTCAGCAATTGCCGAAACCGACCCTCTCGTTTCGCGGGACCGCGCTTGGCGCCGTGGAGCCGATGATGCGGGCGATGGCGAACTTGCCCGAGAATGCCTTGCTCGTGCTCCGTGTTGACGCCGGTTCTCCTGCCCACCGTGCCGGACTGACCCCTGGTGACATCATCATTCGGATCGAAGGCAACCCCTTGACGGAGCATGCCGTCTCACAACTGACACAGAGTCAAAAGGACGTCTTGCTGGGTCTGGCCAGTGGCAGATCCGTCATCGTTCAGTCGGAATAGATTGCTCCAGATTCCTTAGCCGCTATCATGCGTTCCTCAAGGAAGGAGTCATCGTGAAACCATCGACGGAACTGCAAATCCCGGATGTGGCGAGCCTGACGAAGCTCATTCGTGACGTGCCCGACTTTCCCAAGCCGGGGATCGTCTTCAAGGATATCACCCCCATGCTCGCTTGCCCGGCGGCACTCTCGATGGCGGTCGAATACCTGACCCAGCCGTATCGAAGCCATTCCGTCGATATCGTGGTTGGGGCCGAGAGCCGGGGCTTCATCTTCGGCACGGCCGTGGCTCGCAACCTCTCCGCCGGTTTCGTTCCCATTCGCAAACCCGGGAAGTTGCCCGGGAAAACGATGAAGGTCGAATACGAATTGGAATATGGTCACGACTCGCTGGAGATCATCGAAGACGCAATTCGACCGGGGACGCGAGTCTTGATGATCGATGATTTATTGGCCACCGGCGGCACGATGCAGGCCTGCTGCGAACTCGTGAAGGAGTTCAACGTTGAGATCATCGGCGTGGCATTTCTGATTGAACTCTGCTTTCTCAACGGCCGGGAAAAGCTGAATCAATATCCGATTCACTCGGTGATGATGCTGGATTCATAAAGCCTGGCGACTTGCCGCTTTTTTTAGTCTTGTGCGCCAAGCAGCGCTTGCAATCGGTCCAGTCCTCGATCGATCTGTTGCATATCGTTGGCGAACGACAGCCGGACGTGATTCTCGGAGCCGAAGGCGCCGCCGGGAACGAGCGCCACGTGGGCCTTTTCCAAAACGACCTTGCAAAAATCGCCGGAGTTTTTCACGCCAAGGTCAGCGTAGGCGCCGGACACGTTGGGGAAGCAGTAGAAAGCCCCCGTGGGTTGCCCGCAACGAACGCCGCGAACTTCGTTCAGCCGCCGCCACATATGTGTGCCGCGTTTCTCGAACTCGGCCCTCCTGGAGGCAACGTGAGACTGATCACCCTTCAGCGCCTCGACCAACGCATGCTGGATGAAGTTCGCGGTGCCGCTGGTCGTATGGCTTTGAATCTTGGCCATCGCTTTGATCATGGTCGTCGGCCCCGCGGCATAACCGGCCCGCCAGCCGGTCATGGCATGCGTCTTACTCAGCGCATTGAATGTGATGGTCTTGTCGTACCATTCGGAACTTGTCTTGGCGAAGCTGAGGTGTTCGCGACGGTCTCCAAAGCGAAGTTGATCATACATCTCGTCGCTGAAAACAAGGATGTCGCGCCCGGAAAGGGCATCGGCAATCGCCTGGGTTTCCTTCGGGCTGTACGCAAAGCCGCCGGGGTTCGACGGACTGTTGAAGATCAGCGCCTTGGTCTTGGGAGTCACGGCCGCGACGATCCGGTCCGCCGTCAAACGAAGATCATGATCCTCATCGGCATGCAAAGGCACGACCGTTCCGCCGCACAGCTTGATCTGTTCGGGAAAACTGACCCAGTAGGGCACCGGCAGCAGCACTTCATCCTCCGGATCAAGAAGCGCGGCACAAGCCAGGAACAAGGCCTCCTTGCCGCCGACGGTGACGATGACCTGTTCCGGTGCATAATCCAGCTCGTTTTCGCGTTTGAACTTTTCGCAGACGGCGGCCTTGGCCTCGGGGATGCCGCTGGCCGGCTTTGCGTAGCGGGTGTGGCCGGCATCCAGAGCCCGTTTGGCGGCCTCCTTAATGTGATCCGGCGTATCGAAATCCGGTTCGCCTGCACCAAAACCGATCACGTCTTTGCCGGCGCGACGAAGTTCCGCCGCCTTGGCGGCGACAGCGAGTGTGGCGGATTCAGCTATTTGAAGAGCACGCTGAGATAATTCCATCGCTCAGTCCCACTTATGCCCCTGCACAATATCCTGTACAAATTTCATGACTATAATCGCCAATGCCGAAATGCGTATTCGGCTTAGTTCGATCTTGATGGGTGGCGACGCACATCACTTTACTCTGTGACGTACCCTTCAGCAATCTCGTAGGGGCTTGATAAGCATGTCAACGACAAAAGCACGCGTTCTCGACGTCGGAAACTGCGATCCCGATCACGGTATGATCCGACAAATGTTGATTGAGCATTTCGATGTCGATGTGGATCGGGTCATGTTTGTGGATGAGGCGCTGGAACGAATGCGAGAAACGCCGTATGACCTCGTCCTGTTCAATCGGCTCATCTTCGCGGACCGCAGTGAGGGAATCGAATTGGTGCATCGAGCCCGGTCGGACACCGCTTTGAACAAAGCACCGCTGATGATGGTCAGTAATTTCGACAACGCTCAGGATGCGTGTGTGGCGGCCGGAGGCGTTCAGGGTTTCGGTAAAAAGGCCGTTTTCGAGCCTGAGACGGCGGAATTGTTGTCACAGTATTTGGCTCGCAAAGCCGACACTTAGCAAGAAAACGTGAATCCGTGGAAAGGGCGGTCGCCGATTCCGTTGGTGTGCGAGAATCAACGGAACTAGAATAAAGGAGATCGCAGAGAACAATGGCCATGATGATCAATACGCGCAGAAGGTTCATCCATCCCTTGCTCATCGGCATGCTCCTCCTGGTGACGTTTTCCAAGAGCGTCTCTATTGCAACGGAGGAGGATCCGGTCGAGGCCAAGATATCGAACGAGGCTGCCAAACAGACGATCGCGATCATCCCGATCAAGGATGAAATCAATGACGTCACCTTCAGCAGCATGAAACGCCGTGTTGAGCAGGCTCGGGGGGATGGCGCAACGCTCATCGTCTTCGAGATGGATACCCCCGGAGGACTGGTCAGCAGCGCACTGGAAATCTGCAATTACATCAAAAACCTGTCGGATCTGAACACCGTCGCCTGGGTCCGGCCGTCGGCTTACTCTGCCGGAGCGATGATTTCCCTGGCGTGCGACGAAGTGATCATGAGCAGCGTCAGCAAGATGGGCGATTGCGCGCCGATCATCATGTCGCCGACCGACGGCCTAAAGGAACTGGGTGAAACGGAACGAGCCAAAGCAGAAAGCCCGATTCTCAAGGAGTTTCTCGACAGCGCCCGACGCCGGGGTTATGACCCGTTGCTGTGTGAATCGATGGTGCGTCTGGGCAGCGAAATCTGGTGGCTCGAAAACGAGACCAACGGCGAGCGCCGGTTTGTGGAAAAAGATGAGAAAGAACGACTACTGAATGAAAAGGACAGCCGTTGGCAGCCGGTCAAAACCATGATCGACCCGGTCACGAGCCGGGAAATCGATGTCAAGCAACCGATCGTCAAAGAGCGGGATCTGCTGACGCTCACCCAGTCGGAGGCGATCGCATTCGGTTTCGCCAGGGCGATCATCAGCGATGAGGATGAGTTGAGTAAGTACTATCAGATCAACGGCGTCATCCTTCGAATTGTGCCCACCTGGTCGGAGGGGCTTGCGGACTTTCTCAGTTCGCCGCTCGTGCGCACGATCTTGATGATGCTCATCATGCTGGGGATCTATGCGGAATTTCAGGCGCCGGGAACGTTGGTCGGCGGCGTCGTGGCGCTAATCGCGCTCGCCATTTTCCTCGGCGCCCCGTACATCACCGGCTTGGCCGGCGCCTGGGAGGTGCTGCTGGTTCTGCTCGGCGTGACTTTACTCGCCGTGGAAATCTTCGTGATACCCGGCTTCGGCGTGGCGGGCATCTCCGGTCTGCTGTTGATTCTAGTCGGATTGATCGCGACCTTTATGCCGGCTCAACCAGGGCCCATCGTCATCCCGCAAATGCCTGGAAGTTGGACAGGCCTCAAGACAGGTTTTCAGGTCATCTTCGGCGGGATGGCTTTGTCACTGATCGGCATGTGGTTGTTGAACAGATACTTGCCGAGCGTGCCGGGAACGCGAGGACTGTTCCTGAATCCGCCCGGTTCTTCGACAGAAGGAGCCGTGGCCGTCGGACCGTATGAATCCGCCAGCGCAACTTCAACCACGACAAACGACCTGGTTAGGCGCGGTGACGTCGGGCCCGCCGTGACGGACCTTCGGCCCGCCGGCAAGGCTTTGATCAACGGTCGGCGAGTTGATGTCATCACGCGCGGACACATGCTGGACAAGGGTTGCACCGTGGAAGTCGTCGAAGTCTCCGGCAACCATGTGGTGGTGCGGGAAGTCGCCGAAACCTGAGTATTACAATATGGACAGTTGGCTGATTTGGTCTTTGATTCTGTTCGCCGTCGGACTTGTCTTCGTGGCGACCGAAGTGATCGTGCCTTCCGGCGGTTTGTTGGGGTTGGTTGCTCTCATCTGCCTGGCCGGCAGCCTGGCTTCGGCGTATCAGGTCAGCAGCGGGACCGGGGCGACGATGATGGTCATCGAAGTGATCTGCGTGCCGGCCGTCTGTCTTTTTGTATTCAAGTATTTGCCCAAGACGACACTGGGAAAACAGTTGATTCTCAGTCCGCCGAAACAGAAGTCCGGCTCGCCGCCCCAGGGCCCGGCCTCGCCCGTATCGACAAGCCCCCACGAAAAATTGATGGGAAAAGAGGGTGTTATCGTCACGGATCTGCGCCCCAGCGGGACGATGGAAATCGACGGCCGGCGCATGAGCGTGGTGAGTGAAGGAGAGGCCATCGACACCGGCTGCCGCGCAAAGGTCGTGATGGTCGAGGGCAATCGAATCGTTGTAGAGGCAGTCGGCACATAAACCACAAGATTTTTTTTCGACGAGCAGGCATCGTCAATACGAAGCGAAAGGCGACAACCATGGTTCTAGCGGACATCGGCAATATCGTTTGGTTTGGCTTGATTGCCCTCATGATCCTCCTTGGCACCGCGATCGTGATTGTGGTGCTGTCTTTCGGAAAGCTTTGGCTTCGCGCCAGATTCAGCGGAGCCTATGTCGGTTTCACGACGCTGATGGGAATGTTCCTTCGCAAAGTCAACATGGCCCTGATCGTGGATATGCGAATTTCGGCGATCCAGGCCGGTATTCCGGAGCTTTCCACAAGAGACCTGGAGTCGATCTATCTCGTTCGGAGAAACACTGAAGATGTCCGCACCTGTGTCACCGCCCTGATCACCGCCCATAAAGCGGAGCTGCCGGTTACGATCCGATTGTTGCAAGAACACCATTTTGCAGGTGGCAACGTGCGGAATCTGATCACGGCCTTAGTGGAAGCCAGCCGCGCCCATATCCAACTAAACCTCGATCATGCTCGAGCCATCGACCTCGCCGGCCGAGATATCCTGGATGCCATCAGCACGTCGGTCAATCCGAAGGTGATCGACTGTCCGCTTGCCAAGACCGGGCCCGAGTCCAGGCTCGACGCGGTCGCCAAAGACGGCATCCGCTTGCTAATCAAAGCACGGGTGACCATCCGAACCTGCCTCGAACGACTGGTCGGTGGTGCAACGGAAGAGACGATTGTCGCCCGAGTCGGCCAGGGCATCGTCAGTGCGATCGGATCGTCCGCTTCTTACAAGACCGTTTTGGAAAATCCGGATTCGATCTCACGCAAGGTTTTGGACCAGGGACTCGACGCCGCCACTGCTTTTGAGATCGTCTCCGTGGATATTGCGGATGTGAGCGTAGCCGGGGTCACAGACAAGGCGAATGTCGGTGCGCATCTGGACATCGAACGAGCTCACGCCGACAAACAGCAGCGCCAGGCCGAAGCCGAGGGGAAACGGGCCATGGCCGTCGCTCGCGAAGCGGAAATGAATGCCCTGGTCGAAGAGAATCGGGCGAAGGTCGTATTGGCTGAAGCCGAAGTGCCGAAGGCCATGGCAGAAGCGTTTCGTTCGGGAAATCTCGGCATTATGGACTATTATCGCATGAAGAACATTCAGGCAGACACCTCGATGCGCGATGCGATCGGGCATGACGGTGAAAAGTCCCGTGGAAACGAGGACGGCTCTCAGCAACAATAAGGAAACCTCGAATTGCTTCCTGACCATCATCCCATCTTGATTCTGGCATTGGAGGATTTGTTCTCCTTCGCGGCTCTGATCATCATGTTCGTGATCGGCCTGATCGGCCAGGTGATCAACAGCTTGAAAAAGAAGGGACAGGAGCCTCAAGAGGAAATCGTAGATTTCAACATTGAGGAACTTCTTGAGAGGGATCGACAGCTTGCTGCGCCCATCGCCGTCCCGGTGGCGCCGAAGACATCAGTCCCCCCGCCGGTCGCCTTGAAAGCAGCTCCGCAAGTCATGGAGCCGCCGGCCTCTGCGAGCCCTCCGTTCCCCGCGCCTCAAAACAGACCCCTCATCGCGAAATCTCGAAGCCGGGTCTCATCCTCCACACGCTCAGCCATTCGAAAGCAGGTCCGGTCCCCGTCCTCCCTACGCCAGGCCTTTCTGCTTTCGGAAATCCTCGCGTCACCGGTGTCCTTGAGAGACACCACGTCCGCAGACCGATAGGCTGTTTTGCCCACTGTGTTCTTTTTCACGCCCACGTTGATCCAGGCCCTGGGCAATATGGGGCATTATTGCCACTTCTGCTGCCCAATCTCTGATAAGCGATGTTACCGGTCTTGGTCTGAAAAAAAGTGCACGAAAAAGTCAAAAAAAAATGGCTTCGCAAAACAGCTACATCTTTTTGTCAGCAAGTAATTTATATAGTATGGCAAAGTCCTCGGGTGCCTTGCGCAGCGTTTTTCTACTCAACCCAAATTTGCATCCCCCATTTCTTGTGGTATGTTTACCATGGAAGCAGCCTTAGTCTCCCCCCGCACGGCTCTCTTGGCAGAGTCGGTCGACTAGATTGTGAAGGGCGATTGAGCGGTCGTCACCCACCTGGTCGAAGTTTGATTTCCGACGTCCATCGGCAACAGGACGGATACGGTTGATCGCGTGTCCGGTACGTGGTACCGCGCGGCCTTCTCTCCCACCGAAATTCATCCGTTAGTTGCCCACCGAAGCGGCCCTCGGAGGCTGCGGGAGTTCCTCGACATGGCAATCGCGAATACCAAGGCAGTGGCCGCAGCAAACCGAAGTCTTCCAACAGCAAAAACGCCGGTTGCATCCGTGATGAATAAGCTTACGGAGGCCGAGCGAGAGAGACTGGACCGAGTCCTCTCCGAACCCGTCGAGTTCATCAACCACTCGAGTTTCAGCAAAGCCGGAACTGCGAAAGCATTGTTTCAGAGCGAATTTGCGATAAGCGGATCACTTCGCCCCTGGTGTAACGCGGCCGTCGTCAAGAAGCAGCCGGCCACGGCCTGGGCCTCGTCGTTGCCCACCCTGACCGCGAGTGAGGAGCAAACTCTGTTCTTGCGTTTGAATTACGCCCGCTATCGCATTTCGAAGATCCTGGATCAGTTTCAAGGCAAACGACTCACGGTCCAGGCGACGCGAGAACTTGTCTGGTGGCGCGCAAGGGTCGAAAAGACGCGTTGTGAGATCGTGCAAGCCAACGTGCCTTTGGTTCTGGCGATGGCCAAGCGAACCAAGCTGGGCAATATCGACTTTGCGGAACTGATCAGCGAAGGCAATATGGCACTTTTGCGCAGTGTGGACAAATTCGACTGCAGCCGCGGCTTCAAATTCAGCACGTACGCCTGTCGAGCGATTCTCAAGAGCTTCAGCCGCGTGGCCATGCGAATCGGCCGATATCGCGGGAGGTTCCCCGTCGAGTTTGATCCGGCCCTGGAACGCGACGACTTCGTTGAGCAGCAGAGGTTGAATCACGAAGCGGATTGCGTGGCGGAGCTCCGTGGAATCATCCAAAAAAACAGCGCGTCGTTGAATGAGGTCGAAGTCAAGGTCATTCAGGCACGGTTTGCCCTCGGGCAGGTTGAAGGACAGGAGGCGGAAGGCCCCAAGACGTTGGAGCAGGTCGGCCTGCTCATCGGCGTCACGAAAGAACGCGTCAGGCAGATTCAAAACCGTGCCCTGGCAAAGCTGCGAGATAAGCTTCAGGACGACTTTCTCGCGGCATAACCCTATTCACCACCGTTCACTTCCAGGTGACGTCATGGTTATTCGACATGCCCCGTCGTAAGGGGGGCTTCCTGGGACGAGTCGTGGTTCACTTTGATATTAGCCCCGGCGTTCACGCCGGGGGGGATTCGGTCGTCACGATTTATTCAGGCCCGTTGACGGGCCTTCTCGCTGTACTCTCCGGAATCTGACCGGGCGACGACGGCGGGAAAGGCCCGTAAACGGGCCTTTTGTTTTTTGCTTCTTTCCCCCGGTGTGAACGCCGGGGCTAATATCAGAGTGAACCATTACCCCGGGACGTCACGTGCTGGCCATGCTTGACAGTCATCGTCGATGCGATTAGCGATAGGGAGACTAAAATGGTCTATGGCACGGCCCCTCGGCCGTCCTCGCGATAGGATTTGTACGATGACGACCAAAGCACGCACGATTCGTCCTAGAGAACTGATCGATTATCTTGACGGATTGACGGAACGGGCCACCGTCCCGGATCTGCTGGAAAAACTCGCGGCCCTCGACATCACGCTCGATACCGTCGCGGATTATGCACAGTTCTCTGATGAACAGTACGCCAGGAATCTCGTCCGTGAAGGGCCGTGGTATCACTTACTGGTGCTTTGTTGGCGAAGCGGGCAGCGGAGCCCGATCCACAATCACGCTGGCTCGACCTGCGGCGTGCGCGTCCTGAGCGGCGTCTGCACGGAAACCACGTTCGAGCAGACGCCCAGCGGATTCCTCAAGGCCGTGGCATCGACCGACCTTGCATGCGGGCAAGTGTCGGCCTCCCAGGATTCGGATACGCACCAGGTTTCAAACCTGCAGGCGCACGGTCACGATCTTGTGACACTTCACATTTACTCACCACCGTTGTTACGGATGGACACCTTTTCTCTGATCGACGGCTCCGTGGGCGAGTTCCGTCCGGTGATTACAGAACATATTCACGGGTGCGGGATTTAGGACTGCGGCGGGAGAATCGTTGTGAGAAGCTCGCTCGATTCACTTAGCGCCGACGCCTTGGCCTCGCTGGCCTGCATGGAGGGGACTTATGAGCCGATCGTCGAAACCCGGACGGTCGAGCCCAGGCCTTCCCTATTGGGCGAGCGCTGGCCGGGCTATCTGCTTGCCGGTGTCGTCGCCGCTTCGGCTTATGGGCTGGCTTATGGGATTAGGACTTGGATTCCGATCAGCGCAGCGATTCTCGCAATTGCCGTTGGTCTGGCGGTTCGAAACCTGTTGCCGCTGCCTGAGTCGATTGTGGCCGGTTGCAACCGGATCATCAAACGGATCATCCCTCTCGCGATTGTCCTGACCGGCGCAGGTTTGAATCTGAAACACATGGCCGAGATCGGACTCCCCGCCTTTTGCGTCATCGTTCTTTGCATGACGATTGCGATCGCCACCGCGTATTATCTCGGCCGTGCTCTCGGTCTGGGACACAAAGTCGCCATGCTGATCGGCGCCGGCACGGGCATTTGCGGGAACAGTGCGATCGTGGCCGTAGCGCCGCTGATCGAGGCCGAGGACGAAGACTTGGTGTTGTCGATCGGCACGGTGAATCTTTTCGGCCTGCTTGCCATGCTTGCATGTCCGATGTTGGCTGGAACCCTGGGCCTTGGCGATGAAGGTTTCGGGGTTTGGGCCGGCACATCGATTCACGCCGTGCCGCAGGTCGTGGCGGCCGGCTTCGCCTATAGCGCGGACGCCGGCACGCTTGCCACGTTGGTCAAGCTTATGCGCGTCGCTCTGCTCGCTCCGCTCGTCTTCGTGCTCGCGCTGATATATGCCCGGCATCACGCAGTCCCGGAAAAAGGCGGAAGCCGCTTTATCGTTCGTTATGCTCGTCTGGTCCCCTGGTTTGTCTGGGGCTTCGTGTTGATGGCGACGATGAGCACTCTCGGGCTGATTCCGACGCTTCAATTCGAACCGATGGAGTTTCTCGGTCGCGGCGCCTCGCAAGTGAGTCTCCAGAGCGCAATGACCGGCGCCGGAAAATTGTTGCTCACGCTGGCCATGGCCGCCATCGGCCTGGAAGTCAATATCCGTCTCCTCGTGGGTGTCAGCGGCCGTGCCGTGGTCACGGGGCTGCTGTCAACGCTTGCGCTGATGGCCGCTAGTTTTTGGATGATACGCTTGATGATTTCGTAACGCGCGCGGTCGAACTCAGCGCAATCTTTTTGAACTCCAGAACCACCTATGATGCCGCGCCGCCCGGACGCGCCTGTCCTGCTTGCGATTGCTCGGCTCTGCGACGGAGAATACTTGGAACAAACTGTTCCGAGAAGCCGGCCACAAAGGACCAAACGATCACAAGGGCGAGGCCCTTTGAGTCAATCTTCAACGGCAGCATACGGTAGTATGCGAAACACTCATCGACGACCGCCTGCGGAAAGTCTTCGGATTTCGTTCCTGCCTTTTTTTCCGGCAGCTGTCGCTGCAGCAGTCCCGCCAGCTTCAAGGCCTCAGATTCGACAAATTCATTTGCAACGGTGTGATCATTGACAAATCCTGAAACAAAGTCACCGGTCGCACGCGACACGACGCCATCACCGACGTCGTTGTAGTAGCGGGAAACGACATATTTGACGCGTGAACCCAACTCCCACGTGCTCACCCCGCATCTGAACTCGGGAAGGATGGGAGCGACAAACAAACCCGATTGCAGGAAAAAAAAGAGTATCGCGGCGGCGACGACACCGATCAAAGCGCGCACGATGATGTATATCCAGCGTTTGAGTAGTTTGGCTTCCTCTAAAGTGCATTGAAGCAAACGTCGATTAACGGAAATCATTGCGCTGAAGGCCGCTGCCAAGAAGCCTGCCGAGCTGGCGACAGCAAGGTCCAACAGCATGGAGGAGGTCGATGATATCCACATGACGAGTGTGGCCGTGAACAAGAGGACACCAAGTGCCAATATCGCGCTCGTCTTTCGGCGAGCAGCGATACCAAGCAATCGTATCTCGACTCGAACGGTGTATCGCCATTGGAGATCGTCGATTAGACGATTCAGGAGTGCTTGCTTTTGCGGAAGTGAGTCCAGCTTATCCCGCTCGGCGCCGTAAGCCGTAAGTCGGTCCGAATGCACGATATTCCTGGCTTCAGCCAGTCGCCGGACGAGTTCTACATTCGCTGTTGAGTCGTCGTACAAGTTAACCAGCAGACGCTCTGCGGTATAAGCCGCCCGCCAACTCATGGCTCCCTGCTGCAGCAGGTCGCTTGGATTCTTTGTCCACCATTCACGGTTCGCCAAATCGCCCAGCAGATCTTCGATCTGGCTCTGAATTGTGCGAGCAGCGGCACGATCCTTCTTCGCTTCTCCGGGCTCGTCCTTGTCGGAGTCATCCCCCTTGAGTCTCAAGAATTCGGTCCAGAGCGCGACATAAAACTGCTGGAGCACATCGGGACTTTGCCCTTTGTACCACCATTGACGCTCACGTTCGTTCATTGCGAGTTCCCTTCTCCATGCCCAAGGTACGACACCACCACTAGAATCTAAGACGCGAATCGTTACGCAAACGCTCAACCTTTTTGCCGGATTCCTGCCTGAGAAGCGATCACGAGGTTGTGATCGCGCCTTTTTCTCAGACGTTAAATTCGCCCCATGCAATCACTTATGACGAGATCAGCGCCGCCGCTGCGATCCGCCGAATTTCTGGGCCTCACAGGGAGACATGGGACCCATGAAGTCGATGGAAAAGCACACTTGCAAGCCCCCCAATCCCAGGACACGGATTGCATCACTGATGCTCAAATTCAGTCTTTTGTCCTTTTTCGCGACTGATTGGGTTGCCTGCGAATCGTAGAACGAAACTTGATCAATGAAACCTGCGGTCGCAGCACTGCCAATCTACAGATCATTGACCTCGATCTTCATTCGTCGTCTGGCGGACGGTCTTTTAGGGGTCGAGTCGCGCAGGGGACAGAACGCGGTTGGGGTCGATCAGTCAGCGCGGCGCTGCGGTGTCAATTCGATGCGGGATGTGTCGTAACCGTTGGCATGCAGACGTCGATAAATTTGATTCAGCGTCGCTTCGGCAATCGTCGGCTGCCTCGACAAAATCCAAAGGCGCTGACGATCGGGCTGGCCGACAACCGCATATTGATATGATTGGTCAAGGTCGATGATCCAGTAATCAGCCTTGAAGGGCCAAATGAACTGCACAAACCACTTGGCGTTTGTGGACTTGTCTGCCACCCAGGCCTTCGCCTTCGAGACGGTCAACTCAGCGTCGAGTGAACCGGATCTACCGTAGTTGCGCACCAGAATCTCCCCGTCATCCTGCAACTCGTATTCGGCGATGACGCCGACAATGCCCTTTTGATAGGGATTGGGAAATCGTCCGATCTCATACCAGCGCCCCATATAACGTTCGAGATCGACGCTGGACACCGTCCACAAGGTGCCTGGCTCGTTGCTGCGGTCATCTTCGGTCATGAATGTCGGGCTGCGATTGGGATCATTTGACACAACATGGGCCTCATGGACAGACGGACGATTCGGTATCACTCGACTTGGAACCTGCGCGGAGCGACGCTCCTGTGAACTGTCGCACAACGCGCAGGAGACCGTGGCAGCGGCTACGATTATAACGATCGCAAGAAAGGCGGCGCGTCTTGGTTTTTGCATCGTTTGACCGTTGCTCCATGAATCGTGAACACTTCGACACCAGGCGCGCGGATCCGAAGATGCAGGCGAACCCGTTGCGACAAACTCCCTTCATGACTTCGAAAACTGGCTGTCTTTGGATTCAGAGCGATCCGAAACGTTTTTTCGCCTTTCGGTCGTTATTCGGATCTCTTATGCCGGATTCGACGGCAGAGCGGAATTTCCGATGATCTGCATCCGTTGGAGCCGAAAGCTCGAAAGTACGTGTAATGGCAGAATCAAAGACTCCAATCATGGTCGTGCTTTCGGCGACGGGTATCGCTTTGATCAGCCTGTTCGTCTGGGCCGGGATGCAATCCAGCCTGTGGACGGAACTGCAATCGATCGCCCGATCACCATGGGGTTTGGTCACCCTGGTTGACTTGTCGGTCGGATTGATCGTTGTCGCAGCGTGGATCGCCGTGATGGAGCAACGGTGGTGGCGGACATTGGGATGGATCGTCTTGTTATTGTGTTTCGGAAACCTGACAACAGTGGTCTATCTGCTGAACAGGATTCGGCGAAGTGATTCGATCCTCGGGGCATTGACCCCGCCGGCGAAGCGGCGTTGTTGACACGATCTTTTGAAATACCGACCCCGGCTAATCCAAGCTGCTGGTGCCGCCGTATTCCGTCTTGATGAATCGAGCATCGCCTGTTTCCGAGACGACGACGATGTACAAATCCTGATAGCGGTTTGGTGCCCGACCGGTGCCGCCAAGGCGGCGGTAGATTTCCTCCATGTTTCCGCCCTGAACGTCCTGGATGACCGGGCCGGTGTTGCCGCACCAGAGCACGACACCACCCGCATGATCACGGAGCCATTCGTCCACCAAACGGTTGGCGAGCGCCTTGGTATCCGCAAGGTCCAATGCTCCGATCAGGGTCGCGGCGATGCCGAGTTCCGTCTCCAATAGTTCGACGGATTGCCGATTCCTGAGAAGATCTGAAGCGTAGATGGCGGTCACGCCGTTTTCGGAAAGCGTGTTCAACAGCGCGATCCGTCGCACCAGCCCTTCCGCATTGAGCGGCGGGTCCAGACCGGGGTCTCGTTCACAATGACGCACAAGGATGATCGTCGTGGTCGTCCCGGGAAGCGAAAATGTCGCCGTCTCAAGTGTCTGGCAACTCGTGGTGGCTGTGAGGGCGACGCAAAGGATCATTGGAAACATACGCATGGGCTGGAACATGGTCCCTCCTTAAAAGCAAATTGAATCGAGGTCATTGTAACAGAAAAAGGAACTTGCACCGAGGTGCAGAATCTTTGCTCAATCGCACAGATATGCCTGTGGGGTGTTGATCCCTGTCCACAAACGACTACGATTCAAAGTGCAGTTTGACTGAGGCCTCATAAAGACGCCGGCGAACACATCGTGATCACGATCCGCCCTTTAACAAAAGCTGACGCTGAATCTTATCGTGAGATCAGGTTGGAGATGCTCGAGAGTGCTCCCGAGGCGTTCTCATCCGACTACGAACAAAACAAGCGGTCGTCGCTCCGTGATTTTGCAAACCGAATCCAGACCGATGAGGACAACTTTATCATCGGTGCGTTCGTGAATTCGAAGATGGTGGGAACCGGCGGATTCTATCGAGAGAGTTCGCGGAAACTTCGTCATCGAGGTCACGTCTGGGGGGTGTTCGTAAAACAGGAAGAACGGGGCCAGGGCATTGCAAGAAAAATCTGTCAAGAGTTGATTGCAAGAGTTGGACGGGTTGACGGACTGGAGCAAATTCACATCGCGGTCACCAGCACCAACCAGGCCGCCAAACGTCTTTACGAATCTATGGGCTTTGTCGCGTACGGAAAAGCGCCGAAGGCCCTCAAAATTGAAGATAAATACCACGACGAAGATCTCATGGTCCTCTTTCTCGATGAAGCGCGAGGACCTGGTTCTGGTCCGTGAGCGACTGTCTCGATAGAATACGGCGATGACCGATGCACGACAAAAAAGACTGACCGACTACGCCAGTTGTGCGGGGTGAGCGGGCAAGCTCCCGGTGGAGCTGATGGTGCAGGTGCTGCGCCGTTTGCCAAGAAACGCCCATCCCGATCTGCTTGTGGGAAACGACCATCTGGACGACGCCGGCATCTTCCGGATCGACGAAGCGACTGCGCTCGTTCAGACGCTGGACTTTTTCCCGCCGCTGGTGGACGACCCCTTTGTCTTCGGACAGATTGCCGCGACGAACGCGCTGTCGGACGTTTATGCCATGGGCGGCGTGCCGTTGACGGCATTAAATATCGTCGGCTTTCCTGACAAGGAACTTCCGGCCGAAACGCTCGGCGAGATCCTTCGAGGCGGGCAGGAGCGTGTGACCGAGGCCGGAGCGGTGATCGCCGGAGGGCACAGCGTACGAGACGCGGAGATCAAGTACGGTCTATCGGTCACCGGTCGAATTGATCCACGAAAGATCTTCACCAACGCCACGGCTCAGCCTGGAGATCGCCTTGTGCTCACCAAGCCGATCGGCAGCGGCACGCTGACAACCGCGGCCAAAAAAGGAATGATCGAGCAGAATGATCTTGACGAGGCGGTCGCCGTGATGATTCATCTGAATCGCAGCGGCCGGGATGCGATGGTCGGGGCCGGAGCCCATGCCGCGACCGACATCACGGGTTTTGGATTGATCGGACATGCATTTGAAATCGCTGATGCCAGTGAGGTGACACTGAACATCGAAGCGGAATCCGTGCCCTTGATGCGGCGTACGGCCGAACTTGCCCGTGAGGGTGTCTTGACCCGCGCACACAAAGGGACGCTCGCTCATCTGGGAGAAAAACTCGCGACCAACAACGTTGATCCTGTGCTGGTCAACGTGCTTTGCGACGCCCAAACCTCCGGCGGCCTGCTGATCTCCGTCGCGGAGGAACGCACGGACGATCTGTTGAATGCGCTTCAGCAAAACAATGCGCCGTGCGCGGCAGTCATCGGCGAAGTGACGACACTGGACGTGCACGCGATACGACTGAGCTGAACCATGATTGAAATCCGGCCCACACTCAATTCTGCCGGGCTTTGAGTTCGTCTATTTTCTTTTCGATCAGCTCGCCGGCGAGACGGGGGTCCGCCTTGCCCTGGGAAATTCGCATGACCTGGCCGCGAAGAAAACCCGCGGCGGCCTTCACTTTTTTTTCCTTACTGCTCAGGGCGTCCTGAATCGCTTGCGGGTTTTTTTGAAAGGCCTCATCAACCCAGGACTGAAGAGCGGCTTCGTCGCGCTCCTGGATGACACCAAGCTGCTTCGCCGTTTCCAGCGGCGACGACGTACCTTCCTTGTCACGAGTCTGGTAAATTCGCTCCGCCACTTGCGACGCAGCGGTGGCGCTGATGGTGCCGGCGTTGACCAGCTTGACCAATTCTGAAAAACAGGATGCCGGCATTCCCAGCTTTCCAACGGTCGTGTCGGCCGCCGAGGCGAGATGGTTCCAGATGCCGACGAAATGCTTGGTCAATGTCTTCGCTTCGACACCGGACTCCATTGCGTCTTCGTACAGAACGCTCGTTTCACGGTCGGCCAGGATGATTTCGCAATCCTTCTCAGTCATCCCGTATTCATCGATGAAGCGACGCTGTTTGGCAAGGGGCAGCTCACCAACCTGCCGTCGCATTCGGTCCAGAAAGGCGTCGTCCGTGGTGACCGGGACGAGGTCCGGATCGGGAAAATATCGATAATCGTGTGACTCTTCCTTGCCGCGCTGAAACTCGGTGACTTCCTTCGCATCGTTCCAACCAAAATTCATTTTGCCTTTTTTCTGGAGCGTATAATCATGATCCGCCTCCCAGGCCTTGATCTGCCGGTCGATCTCATAACGAATGGCGAGCCGGACGGAGCGGAAGCTGTTAAGATTCTTCACTTCGCTGATCGGAGTTCGGTATTCCCTGCCGTCTTGTGTGATGGCGACATTGACATTGGGCTCGAACCGCATCTGCCCCTTCTGCATATCGGCTTCGGATATACCGAGAAACCGGACCAGCCGTTGCAATTCCGTACAGAACGCGTACGCCTCGTCGGCGTTTGCGAGATCCGGTTGCGTGACGATTTCCAGCAACGGCGTGCCGGTCCGGTTCAAATCGACGCGCGTATGATCCAGCCCCTCATGCATGTTTTTCCCGGCGTCTTCTTCAAGATGAGCACGGATGATGCCGATCGCCTTGATCGAGCCGTCGCCCAACGGGATATCAAAATGGCCGTCATGTGAAAGCGGCAAATCATACTGGCTGATCTGGTAGTTCTTGGGCAGATCGGGATAGTAATAACTCTTTCGATCCCATTTTGTGAACGGAGCGACCTTGCAATTAAGGGCCAGCCCTGCCTTGACGGAATGCTCGAACGCCGTTCGGTTCATCACCGGCAGCGTTCCCGGCATGCCCATGCAAACGGGACACACACGGCTGTTCGGCTCTGCGGCAAACTCCACCTTGCAGTTGCAGAACAGTTTGCTCCTCGTGGAAAGCTGAACGTGAATCTCAAGGCCGATGATGGGGCGGATCGAGTAATCTGGCATCGCGCTGCCGTTTCAGTAGAAGACAATTGCAAAAAAACGAGACCTCATTGATTTTCTTTATTTCTCTAAGAATGTCCAATGAGTTGAAGCCGGAGCAGGTTCAGGGCGATTTTGGCCGTCCGGTCTCGGATTTGAGTGCGGGTCAAATTCTCCCCGAGACGAAGTTCCTTGACGACGGTCTCCACGGGCGCGGCAAGGGCGATGTACACCAGTCCGACCGGTTTGCCGGGCGTCGCGCCCGTGGGCCCTGCGATCCCGGTAACCGCCAGGGCGTAGTCCGTCGCTGAAAGTCGGCGGCAGTTTACGGCCATGGCCTCGGCAACCTGAGCACTGACAGCTCCATGCGTTTCAATAAGGTCCATGGGGATTTGAAGGAGGTCGCGTTTGGCCTCATTGGCGTAGGCAACGATGCCTTGGATGAGATATGAACTGGCCCCAGAGACGTCGGTCAGACGTTTGGCAAGCAGGCCACCGGTACAGGACTCTGCCGTTGAGAGGGTCTGCCTTCGCTCGATGAGCAAGCGGGCAACGGCATCGGCCAAGGTGTCCTCGCTCTCGCCGAAGACGACTTTTCCGAGACGACGACGGATCTCAGCGGCGTCACGGTCGATCAGCTCGGATGCTTCAGACTCAGACGATCCTCGCGCATGAAAACGCACTGAAATAACAAGATCCGCCGCGCTGGTACCGACATTAGGATTTCGATCACGACGCATGAGGTCGGACAGCTTGTCTCCAACCTCAGCCTCGCTCATGCCGAACGTCCGCAGCGTCTGGTGAAGAATCGTCTGTTGCCGGACATCGTCAGAAAAACGCGGGCGAACGCTTTGCTCGAACATGGCCTTCATTTCGTAAGGTACGCCGGGGAGGCAAAAGATGTCGGCATCATTCAATCGCGCATAGATACCTGGAGCGGTGCCGCAGCCGTTTTCGATGGGCTCGGCCGATTCAGGAAACATGGCTTGGTTTCTATTGTCAGCATGCATACGGCGCTTACGGGCCTTGAAGAAGGCCTCAATCCGCGCAAAGCTGACTTGATGAAAACGCAAGCGAACGCCCATCGCTTCGGCGAGAGCCGTTCGGGTAAGGTCGTCCGGCGTAGGCCCAAGGCCGCCGGTGATAAGTAGGAGATCCGCTTCACGCGACACGGACACGATCGAGTCCCGAATGGGGACCAGCTCGTCGGCGATCGTGACATGCTTCGAACACTGTATGCCGAGCATGGCCAGTTGCCGAGCAAGCCAGGCGGCGTTGGTATCGACGGTCTGGCCCCCGGCGAGTTCACTACCGATGCTGATAATCTGAGCATTCATGGTGCTTCAAGTTCTAATGCGTCACGAACGGGCGTCACGTACTTTTCACGCCAGCCTTTTCCGAGCACGGCAGCGAACTCATCCTTCCGTGCTTCGACCACGGCCTGTCGATGGCGCGAATCGGCCCAACGATGATATTGCAAAACCGCCAGCGCCGCAGAGATGTTCACACACCAGGCCAATGCAGCCGCCGAAGCAATGGCTCGAAGGCGAGCAGGGCAAATCACGATGCCGGCCAAGATCATCGTGACAAGCGTCGGCACTACGATGACAACCGCCCCGATGAGCAAATCGAGTTTTCGACCAATCGATGTCAGAGTGGACGGCGAAAGTGCCAACATGGCCAACAATACGAGCGCGAAGGTCGAGGTAATTGCCATGCGCAGCCCATAGGCTTTAAGACCGGTCTTCTCAAAGAAACCGGCGCAAACAACGGCGTAAAGCGCCCCGAGGGAAAGAGTGACGGCGACGACAAGAGCGATCCATGTTGCGGAATAGAATGAACCGGTTGCTTTCGCGACCAGGAGCGTGCATGTGAATGACGAGGGCAGCAGCAATATCAACCCTCTGCCATACCATCGCAATTTCGGGACCGGCATCGAATCGGGTTCGATCGTCTTTCTTTTGAGGACGGCAAACGGCGCCGTGAACAGGAATAAGAGCATGCCGCCGGCCGCGAGGCAGCATAACAGCGCGACAACCACCAAGCTCCCGAATGCGCTGAGATACTTCGCTGGATCGACGGCCGGTCCGCCAAACGAGGAAAGGGATTGATCCGTAAGGTCTCTCGGAGACGAATCCGCATGGCGATGATAATCTTCCACGAGCGCTTGCAGCGGCGTTGCGACAGCCGAATTCGACTTATGAGCATCCAGGAGCAGCCTGGCGCATAACAACTGCGTCGGGGCATCGGCTTCCTGTTCGAGAAGCCCGAGCGTCAAACGCGTGAGCCACTGTTCACATCGGACGGCCTCAGCCGTATGACCGTCCCGGCGAAGCGCCCGGGACAATTGTCGCAAATCGTCGCAAAGGATCTGCAGTCCTTGATAATGATCGTCGTGCGTCTGCGAGAATTGTTGTGGCATTCGTATCGAGAGAACCGTTCGAACATCCTCGCGCAGGATGAAGGCTTCAAGGGCCGAATGCCAGACGGCGGAATATTCTTTCCTGTAAAGCCTCGTGCGTCGGCTCGGAACACCTTGTATAATCATGTCCTTGCAATGCTTGTATCGCGTCAAGGCATCCGGGACCGGATTATTTCGCGCATCAAGCTCCCGGACGTACACAAACGCCGCGGCCAGGCGCGTGACGAAGTTCTCCCCATCCGCTTCCAGAAGCGCCGACAATTGCAGATCGATCGAAAACTCGTCGGCGCCGGATGGACCTTCCACAAGCAACGTTTGCAAGCGATTGACGGCGTCGTATCGCTTGACCTTCTGATTGTCTGCAAGGGAGGCCCTCAGTCGAGCACCGAACTTGTCCCACGCGGCTTGTTCGTCTCTCATGAGACGTGCCGGTCGATCAGACCGGCTAATCAGCGTTCGATACTCCGTTCGCCGGATCGCATTCAGCATGCCGGTCTCGCCGTCCAGCTGCAGGGCGACGACAATGCTGACAAATCCGGCCAATATGCATAGAAGAAACGCCTTGAGTAAGTTTGAATCGCGCGACGGATCGCTCGACCGAGAAGTGTGTTTGTGGGGTCGCCGCCTTCTCTTTGCTGAGCGGTTCGACGGATTGGCTTTTTTCCCTGACATTCGGATAAAGCTCGGCGGCAGCCCGGTGCCGCCTTTCGGCACCTAAGCTTCTTACATTGGACGAATGCCGATAGATTGTCAATTCGTGATGAGCGTTTGCAGGAACGTCCTGCATCTTACGAACGTCTCCTTCACTCCCGACCGACCGAAGGTGGCCAGAATGACTGAGCCCATGAAATTACCAGTGCCGGAACTCTCACTCGTTGTACTCGTCGGCCCCTCCGGCTCCGGCAAATCGACGTTTGCACGCCGACACTTCAAACCGACGGAAGTGCTGAGCAGCGATTATTGTCGAGGACTCGTCTCCGATGATGAAAACGACCAGAGCGCCACGAGCGATGCGTTCGAATTGTTGCATTTTGTTGCATCCAAACGCCTGGCCGCGGGGCGCTTAACCGTGGTTGACGCCACAAACATCCGGCCGGAGGATCGAAAGCCGCTCGTCGCGCTTGCTCGAGAATATCACTGTCTTCCCGTCGCGATTGTTTTTGATCTCCCGGAGAAACTTTGTCAGGAACGCAACCGCGAACGCCCGGATCGTCATTTCGGCCGACATGTAATTCGGAGCCAAAGGAGTCAGATGCGGCGGTCTCTCCGCGGTCTCAAACGAGAGGGATTCCGGCATATCCATATCCTCGATTCGCCGGATAAGGTCGATACGGCCGTGATCGAGCGGGTCCCGTTATGGAACAATCGCAAAACGGAACACGGTCCATTTGACATCATCGGTGACCTGCATGGCTGTTTTGACGAACTTGTCGCGCTGATGGAAACCCTTGGGTATGAAGCGGATTGCGGAACCGGTTTTAAACCCATCGGCTCGCAGCTTGAGAATCTCTGCTCTGAGCCAACCCGCATTCGTCATCCTGAGGGCCGCAAAGCCGTCTTTCTGGGCGACCTCGTTGATCGCGGCCCTAAGATCCTGGATTGCGTTCGCCTCGCTCGAAACATGGTACAGTCCGGCCAGGCTCTGGCCGTGCCGGGGAACCATGACATGAAGCTGATGCGAAAGCTTCGCGGCAAGAATGTGCGCGTTGCCTATGGACTCGCCTGCTCCCTGGCCGAGATCGAGGCGCTACCCAATGACGTGCGCGACGACGTTTCGAGAGAAATCGCTGATTTTTTCGACTCTTTAGTCAGCCACTACGTGCTCGATGACGGGAAGTTGGTGGTTGCCCATGCCGGGATGAAAGCAGAACTGCAAGGCCGAGGTTCGGCCAAGGTCCGCGAATTTGCGCTGTACGGAGAAACGACCGGCGAGACCGATGAGTTCGGGTTGCCCGTGCGGCAGGACTGGGCCGCTGACTATCGCGGTCCTGCCATGGTGGTGTATGGACACACACCGGTCCCGGAGGCCGAATGGCTCAACCGCACGATCAACATCGACACCGGCTGTGTCTTCGGCGGCAAGCTGACGGCGCTGCGATACCCCGAGAAGGAACTTGTCTCGGTTCCGGCAGCTCAGACCTATTGCGAACCATCGAAGCCGTTTCTCCCGCCGGATCAAGGATTGCCGGCGCTAGGAGCACAGCAAGCGCATGACGATCTCCTGCACATCGACGATGTGATCGGAAAGCGGTTCATCTCGACCAGGCTTCGATCGAACATCACGATCCGGGAGGAAAATGCCGCCGCTGCTTTGGAAGTGATGAGCCGATTTGCCGTGAATCCGAAATGGCTGATTTATTTGCCTCCGACCATGTCGCCGTGCGAGACCTCGAAGCGGCCTGACTACCTGGAGCACCCGACCGAGGCGTTCGCTCATTATCGCAGCCTAGGTCTTGGGAAGGTGGTTTGCGAAGAAAAGCATATGGGCTCACGGGCTGTGGTGATCGCCTGTAAGGACGTTGATTCCGCTCGCAAACGGTTCGGCGTCATCAACGGCGAAATCGGCATCGTGTTCACCCGGACGGGTCGGCGTTTCTTTGATGATTTGACGTTCGAATCCCAACTGCTTGAGCGAGTCCGTCACGCTTTGTCCGCATCGGGATTCTGGGAGGCGTTTTCGACCGAATGGGTTTGCCTTGACTGTGAGTTGATGCCGTGGTCTGCGAAGGCGCAGGCGCTGATCAAGCGGCAATACGCCGCGGTCGGGGCAGCGTCCGAAGCGGCCTTAAGCGAGGCCGTCTGTGCGATGGAAGAAACGAATGCCCGTGGCGTGACGACGGTTCGGGAGACGCTGGATCGGTACACGTCCAAGGCAAAACAAATCGAGGCTTACATCGAAGCCTATCGACGCTACTGCTGGGCCGTCGAATCGGTGGAAGATTTGAAGCTCGCACCATTCCACGTTCTGGCAACAGAGAGTAAAGTCCATGTGGACCGTGACCACATCTGGCATATGGATACGATCGCCAAGATCTGTGAAGGCGGCGGGAACGTGCTGCGAACGACGCCGTGCAAGGTCATCGACTTGACGGACCCTGAGAGCGAAAGTGCAGGCACGGACTGGTGGTCGGAGCACACCGGGCGTGGAGGCGAGGGAATGGTCGTCAAGCCGCTGGATTTTGTCGTCCGTACCAAGCGCGGACTCGTTCAGCCTGCCGTCAAGTGCCGGGGCCCCGAGTACCTTCGGTTGATCTACGGCCCGGAGTATACCGCTCCGGAACACCTTGGACGCCTCCGCACGCGTGGGTTGGCGAGAAAGCGATCGCTGGCGATCCGCGAGTTTGCGCTCGGCATCGAGGCTTTGGAGCGATTCGTTCGGAAAGAACCGCTGCGCCGGATTCACGAATGCGTCTTTGGCGTTTTGGCCTTGGAGAGCGAGCCGGTTGATCCGCGTCTTTAGGCGAAACGGCGGCGAAAAGGTAAGGGTTGACCCGCGAGAGTCCCCGGCGTAAACTCGTGGCCAGCGGTAAATGGTAACGCAACTATCTATTTGATATCATGTTATATAAGTTTTCACGCCATGAATGGAAATCGTTGCGGTTTGAATGATTCCACGTTCCGGCGTTGGAAACCATGGATATTTTCGGGGTGGGGTGTTTCATGATGCGAATTACGGTAACCGGCCGCCATATGGACCTCAGCAGCGAATTGAAATCCTACGCGACAGAAAAAACCAGCAAGCTGGAACGGTATTATGACCGGGTTCAGAGTGTGGAAGTCGTGTTTGATCGGCAGGCCGGCAACCATTCTTTTGAATGCGAAATCATCGCCAAGGCGGATCATCACATGACGTTCGTGGCGAAGGAACAAAATGAAGATCCTTACGCCGCGCTCGATGCCTCTTCAAAGGAACTGGAAGGACAGCTCCGGCGACATAAGGAAAAGTTCCGAAATCGAAAGCATCCGAACGGATTGACGGAGAAAGAACCTCTTGGTGGCTCTTCTTCAGACGATCTGCCGGCATCCTGATGTGGAAGGCGAGGCTGCATGAAGCTCAGTGATTTTGTGGTGCCAGGTGCGATTGTCGCAAACCTGGAAGCAACTGATCGAAACGGAGTGATCCGTGAGTTGGTCAAATCCCTCGGCTCGGCAGGGGCCTTGGCGCCTGAAGACGAGGATGTGGTTGCACGAGCCGCGATTCAACGGGAGAACCAGGGCAGCACTGGATTTGGCAAAGGCGTCGCGGTGCCCCATGTCAAACACGCCAAGGTTCCCAAAATCATGGCCGCGATAGGGCGTAGCGCCGGCGGTGTCGATTTTGCCGCGCTCGATCGAGCGCCTGTCTACACGATCGTATTACTATTGTCACCTCCGGATTCTCCAGACGGCCACTTGCAAGCCATGGAAAACATCTTTCGTCATTTGCAGCGAGACAACTTCCGTCGATTTCTACGGCAAGCAGAAACGGCTGAGGCCATCCTGGACCTGATTCATGAAGCAGACGAATCGCCAGCGAGTTAATGAAACTTCGGACGATTGATGCCGGCGGTTGGTGATAACTTAGGCAGCCACTTTGAGGGAAAGTGGTGTCTCTGGATTCCCATGGACGGACGAGATGTCGGAAAATCAACGACATGCAGAAATCGAGGTCACGATCTCGAATACTCAAGGATTGCATGCCCGACCGGTCATGCGTTTCGTGGATCTGGCATCACAGTTCGGCAGCACGATCCGCGTCAAGAAGGACGGTCTGGACGTGGATGGCAAGAGTCCGATGGAAATGATGCTCCTCGAAGCAGTCGAGGGCACTACCCTCCACGTCGTCGCCGAGGGACAAGACGCACAAGAAGCCGTGCAAGCACTTGCAGGGCTGGTCAAGGGCAAGTTCGGAGAGGGATAAGCCGGGCACAAGGAGGAGCGCAATGCCGCTAAAGCGTGGCATCGGGGTCTCCTCAGGAGTCGTCATCGGAGATGCACTCGTCCTCGAAACCGAGGAAACGCGCGTCCCTCGCCGGTCCGTACCCAACGATCAAATCAAGCACGAACTTGAACTGCTGAATCGCACTTTCGACTCGGCCAGGGTCGAGGTCGGACAGGAGCGCGAACGTTTCGCGTCCCGAGCCGGCGCCGACCTGGCCGACATCTTCGGTTTCCACGAACGTTGGCTGGGCGACCCCAAACCGCTTCAAGAAATCGCATCCCTGATCGAGTCGAATCACTATAGCGCGGCCTACGCAATCAGTATTTTCATGCGCCGTTATCGGCGCCGGTTTCAGGAAATGGGCAGTCCCTTTCTGCAGGAACGGGCCAAGGACGTGTTGGATATCGAACGGCGTTTGCTCCATCACGTCGGCGCGGAAACGCGACACGAGCTGGAATCTCTTGAACAACCGGTCATCATCGTCGCGCACGACCTCACACCCTCACAACTCATCATGTTGGAACGGACGAAACGCCTGCTGGGCTTTGCCACCGACGCCGGCGGTACGACTTCGCACACCGCCATCATCGCCGCCGGTCTCGGCATTCCCGCCGTCGTCGGTCTCGAGGACATCGCGTCGCATGTATCCAGCGGCGACACGCTGGTTATCGATGGGCTGCACGGGGTCGTCGTCATCAATCCTGACAGCAGCCAGCGTGAAAACTATGCCGCCGAAGCTGAACACCTTCAGGAAGTCCGTGCCACACTCGAAGAGCTCCGCGACCTCAAGGCAGAGACCAAGGATGGCACGGTCATTGAATTGCTCGGCAACATTGAGTTTCCGCTGGAAATCAAGGACTGCATGGAGAAAGGAGCGACCGGCATCGGGTTGTTTCGAACCGAGTTCCTGTTCCTGGAGAGTCAACATCAACCGACCGAGGAGGAACAGTTCAGGGCATACCGCGATGCCCTCGAAACGATCGGCGACCGTCCGCTCGTGATTCGCACGATGGACTTGGGTGGGGACAAGTGCCATCCAAGCGGCAATTGGGAACCCGAAAAAAATCCTTTCCTGGGACTCAGGTCCATTCGTTACAGCCTCCAAAATCTGACCATGTTTCGGGCACAACTCCGTGCCATCGTCCGAGCCAGCGCCTATGGCGATGTCCGAGTCATGTTTCCGCTTATCTCACGGATTATGGAACTACGGCAGGCAAAATTCGTGATGAGCCTTGTCATGGAGGACTTGGAACAGGACGGCTACGAATTCAAGAGCGACATCCCGGTTGGCGTGATGATCGAGACCCCCGCTGCAGCAATCTGCGCCCGTGAACTCGCACGAGAAACGGATTTCATGAGCATCGGCACCAATGACCTGATCCAATATACGCTGGCCGTTGATCGCACCAACGAACGCGTGGCCCAACTTTACACCCCGGCAGACCCTTCGATTCTCAGGCTGCTTCGAGGGGTGATGCGAGATGGGCGGCGATATGGGACGTCCGTGAGCCTCTGCGGTGAAATGGCCGGCGACCCCCTTTTCACTATCTTGTTGACAGGTATGGGGTTACGAACATTTTCAATGTCTGCGGGCAATATCCCCCGCGTGAAGAAAATCATCCGAAGCATCACGGTGGCCGATGCGGAAAAAGTGATGCGTCGCGTCATCTCCTTTGAAACCGAACGGGAGGTGTTAAACTACCTGCGCGACGAGACACGAAAGGTCTGGGGCGACCTTTGACCCGCGGACGTGTCGCGAAAGGGCACCAAGGTGCTTTTTCGCCACCTGTTCGAACGGGTGAAAGACATCGATCCCGGTCCGAGCGCTGTGTAGGCGCCGACGCGAAATCGGGATGAACGGAAAGTTTGATGAAAGGAATTACGGGCTTTCTTGCGCAACCGTTTGGCGATTCAATTCGCCATTGAGGGTGACCTGCGATTCATTTCGCACCACGACTCATTGAGGCTGTTCCAGCGCGCACTGGTGCGATCCGGCTTGCCGATTCGCTACTCCGAGGGCTTTAATCCTCGGCCGAAAATGAGGATCTCCTTGCCCCGTCCGGTCGGGGTGGCATCCTTGGCCGAGTTGCTCGTTCTGGAATTGGTATCCGACGAGGATCCCGCCGGCGTCTTGTCCCGGCTGTCCGCGCAGATCCCCGAGGGCATGCGGCTCCTGTCGGCTGAGAAACTGGCCGATCGAGATCGCCGATTGCCGTCGGAAGTTCAATACGACCTGGAACTTGAACCGCAGATCCATGAGTCGGTGGCGAAAGCGACCTTGCTGTTTCTTTCGAAGAAGAGCTTCTTCTTCGAGCGCATTTTGGGGAAAAGCGCCGCGGCGAGGCCGATCGACATCCGCCCTTTTGTACTGGATATGACAGTCACCGAGGATGTCCTGTGCTGGACGCAGATCGTCACACCGGAAGGAACGGCAAGGGTCAACGAAGTCCTCGAGAGCGTGGGGCTCTCAAGCCGCGATTATCTCCATCGCGTGGTACGACGAAAAGCAGCCTATCGACCCTAGATTCTTTCGTTGCGCAGCATTGATCGTGAATTCCTCCCAAGAGGATGATTGTGGCAAAACTGAAAAAGCGGCCGACACCCACGGAGGGGGGCGGCGTCAAAAAAAAGACCCGGGTAACCAGAAAAAAACCTGGAAAGAAAAGCAAATCAGGCAGAACGGCTCGGGAAACGGAATCTTCCGCCGCACGTTCAAAAGCAAACGAAAACACAGCGATTGCAGCCGAAATGAAAACCTCCTCCACCAGCGTTCCGGCGGGGCCGGCCGTTGTTGCGGACGATTCGGAGTTCGGCGCCGGCATTTTTGACAATAAGGCGACGATATCTCAGCAAGTCGATAAGTCGTCGAGGGAAGAACATAATGCCGTCCTGCAGGATGATGCACCGCCTGCAAAAAAGCAGGACGCACTGCATGACAAAAAGCAGAGTAAGCAGCCCCGAACAAAAAAAGTGCGCAGATCACGAACGCGTCGCCTCGCCGAAGAGGCCGAGGTGATCGCCACGCTTCGCAGGACTTCTGACGAGAAGCCGGGGGCTCGTGATTCAAGAGCAAGAAATGAAGCGTCCCTCGAGACCCATGAGAAATCTTCTTCCGGCCCCTCAGGCAAAGCGAAATCGACGTCGAGGTCGCGTGCTCAAACCAAACCCGAAGCTCGGAGGGCGAAATCCACAAGACGAGCAAAAACCTCGGATGCAACGCCTTCACGATCAGAAATAACGATCGCTGCATCCGACCCTATCGATTTTGACGAGGTCGAACGGCCGGAACCCATCGAAGAGAAAAAAACTGTTTCATCAAAACGGCCCGCATCGCCTGCACAATTGAGACTGCGAACTACGACAAGAAGCAGCGCGTCCCGAAAAACGACGGCGGACGAGCGAGAGATGTTAATCAACGTTGCCGAAGCGGAAGAATGCCGAATCGCCATACTCCGCGACGGTCGTCTGGACGAGCTCCATATTGAGCGAGCATCCTCTTCATCAAACGTCGGCAATATTTACAAGGGCCGGGTCACCAACGTCGAACCTTCGATTCAGGCGGCGTTCGTTGATTTCGGCCTCCCGGCCCACGGCTTTCTGCATATCAGCGACCTCCACCCGCAGTATTTCCAGGACGGCAAAGGTGAGCCTGAATCGGTCGGAAAGAAAACGCCGCGCCGCCAACGTCCACCCATCCAGAATTGCCTCAAGCGCGGCCAGGAAGTCATCGTGCAGGTCATCAAGGAGGGCATCGGAACGAAGGGCCCGACGCTATCGAGTTACGTTTCCTTGCCCGGCCGTTTCCTTGTCATGATGCCTGGCATGGATCAACTCGGCGTTTCTCGCAAGATCGAAGACGACGATAAACGGCACAAGATGCGTGAACTGCTGGGCCAGCTCTCCTTGCCAAAGGAGATGGGTTTCATCGTTCGGACGGCGGGTGTCGATCGGCCCAAGCGCGATCTCCAGCGTGATCTGAATTTTCTCACGCGGCTCTGGAAGAAGGTGGCCCAGCGGATCAAGAGAGAACCGGCTCCGACGGAAATCTATAAAGAATCGGATCTTGTGATTCGCACGATCCGAGACGTCTACGATTCGAGCTTACGACGAATCATGGTTGACAGTCCGGCCGTCGCCAATCGCGTTCGTGAGTTTCTTTCGATTGCCAGCCCTCGCTCGCAGGACGTTGTGGAAGCCTTCGAAGGCGCGGAGCCAATGTTCCACCGCTTTGGCATTGAAGCAGAGATCGACCGGCTCCATTCGAAAACGGTACCACTGCCCTGCGGTGGCTCCATCGTGATCGAACAAACGGAAGCGATGGTGGCGATCGACGTGAACTCCGGAAAGTTTCGGGTTCCGGAAAACGCCGAGGAGACGGCCTACCGTGTCAATATCGAGGCTGTCGATGAAATCGCGCGACAGTTGCGTCTTCGCGACCTTGGAGGCCTGATCGTCTGCGACCTGATCGACATGGGTCAAGAACGACATCGCCGAACCGTGGAGCGCCGCCTGTCCGAAGCACTTCGCAAACACAAGGAGCGAGCGAAGGTTCTGCGGATTTCCAAGTTCGGGTTGTTGGAAATGACTCGGCAGCGGCAGCGCCCGTCATTGACGCGGAGCATGTTTCGTGAATGCCCGCGCTGCGGCGGCAGTGGCCGAGTGAAAGCCCCGGAGTCCGTCGTTTTGGATGTCATGCGTCGTATACGCCTCGCGAGTCATCGGGGAGGCGTCGCATTCATCGACGTTCGCGTCTCAACGGCGGTTGCGAACGACTTGCTGAATCGAAAACGCCATCAACTCTCAGACCTCGAACGCGCCAGCGGACAAACCATCCGAGTCCACGGCATCGAATCATTTGCCGTCAACCAGGTTGTGCTTTCGTGTACCGATCGACGAGGACGGGAAGTGCAGGCATCTACGGCGACGGAGCACAAACACGGTGATTCGGGCCGATCATCCCGCGCGACGCAAAGACGACAGGGCAGACGAAAACGATAATCATGATCCAAACGTGAGTGCACGAGGTGGAATGAATGGACCCGGTTTCATCGAATGGAGACGATGCTTTGAAAGAAACGTCCGGTCAGTTAGATCATCGGAGCCTTATTCTCCTCTCTTTTTCGAGCATGCTGGCATTGTGTTCCGCCAGCGGCTGTAATGCACCATTCTGGTATGCCGGCCCCGGCCTCGGCGGTGAGGAGCAGGCCAAGAAAGAGAACAAACCGCAATTGCTCTATTTCAAGACCTGGGACTCAACGCATCATCGGAACATGGGAAGAAAAGTCTTTCAGGACGCCGACGTCAAAAAAGAACTTGCGGACACCGTCAACATCGAACTGGAATTCGCCTTTTTCGAGGAGCATGCGAAGCGATATGGTGTGACGAAATCCCAAGTCTGCGTACTTTGCGATCCGAATGGCAAGAAGGTCGGAGCCCTGTATGTGAACCCCGTTCCGCCTGCGCCGAGGTTCTTACAATGGTTAAGACGCGCCAAGAGCGAAGCAAGCCCCAAGACGGTTTCCCGTCCGGCCAAGCCTGCGACGAGTTCCTCCGAGTAGGACCTTCGCAGAAGAAAGCGATTCCAAGGAATGTTAACACCGTGACGTCGTGGTTTCCTTCGCTCGCTGCGTGCACGCCGGCTTTTCATTGATTATAATCCCAACCCTCGTGTCTTCCCCGCTCGAAAAAAGGGACAGCGAGGAGTTCTACACCTAGGGCTTGAACGACAAAAGTTGAATCCCTTTGCGGGGCCCGTAGCTCAATTGGTTAGAGCAAGGGACTCATAATCTCTAGGTTCCCGGTTCGAGTCCGGGCGGGCCCAGTATCGATCAGCGACAAGATTCCACCACACGGCGCGGCGGCGCCGCGCAAATCGACATTTTTCCAACCGGTTGACCTGAACGGATTCAATCCGACGGCTAGGATCTGGAAGGTATCGATCAAACAGAGGAGGTTCGTCCGGAACGCCAAACTGTGAAGCAGATCATCGAGAGGCGAGTTCAAACCCACGGCTCCAGCACCGACCGGATCGCTGAGCTGAAGATCACGGGAGGATGAAATGTATCGCATCCAATGTTCGGAAGTGTGGGGCGGAATTCGCAATCAGGACCAGGATGTATGCTCCACAGGCCTCACGGCAAGTTTGTATTCCAGCGCGTGCAACGGCGGCAAAGGGGGCGACATCTATTATCTCAGTGTGTGCGGCGGCGACGTGTTAACGCGGGTTGCCATCGCTGATGTGGTCGGACACGGCGAGGCTGTGAGCCAGGTTAGCGAATGGCTTTATCAGGCCCTGCAAAGGCGTATGAACGATGCCGACGGCAACAGCGTGTTGAGTGATCTCAACCATCTTGCTGCGGAAAAAGGGTTCCAAGCCATGACGACCGCGGCTGTCGCTGGATTTTATCAAGCTGACTCGCATCTCTATTTCGCTTATGCCGGCCATTATCCCGTACTCATTTGGCATCGTGATGACGGCGATTGGCGAACCGCTCCTTTGCAAAGCACCGAGGGCATGTCCAACCTGCCGCTTGGCGTGATGAAGCAAACGCAGTACGAACAACAGTCGACTCCCCTGGCGCCGGGAGACCGCATGTTGTTATATACCGACGGTCTTATTGAAGCGCCGGACCGAGATGGTGAGTTGTTCGGAGAGGAGCGTCTGCACAAGGTCCTTCAGGATCATGGCCGTAACAGCCTGTCCGATCTTAAAAACGCGGTGCTGGGTGCAGTCCGGCAACACACCGAAGGTCCCTTCTTACACGATGACGTCACCCTGCTGGCCATCGAAGTCAACTGACGGCGCCCGGACTGCTGCACACCGTTCAATCCCGATCCGGAAACCGGCGCATTCTTTGACGAGTCCCCTTTGCGTTTTCGTTTCGTTCTTAAATGGTGGCCGCGACTTTGTCATCGGCAGCGGGACCTGTAGAGCCATCGAAGCCCTGAAGATTTCAGATTCGCGTGCTCCAATGACCAGGCCATTCAGGACTTACTCAAGTTTTGTGCGCTTGCTGCGAACACCCTTTCTTGATCGAAGAACGTATTCCTTGAACGCAACCGCGTTGTTCATTCTTTTTTCCTTGGCGGCGAAAACAAGCGTCACCGTCTCGCGCGACGCCAGTTGGCGAATTTCTTGAATGATGCCGTCGTGTCCGCGGAGTTCCTCAAAATATCGTCGCTTGAACCGGGCCCACTTCTCAGGCTCGTGGTTGAACCATTTTCGAAGAGCATCGGACGGCGCTACGTCACGGAGCCATTGGTCGATCTTCGCCCTTTCTTTCGACAGGCCTCTAGGCCAAAGCCGGTCGACCAGGATGCGCATTCCGTCATCCTTTGAAACGGGATCGTAGACTCGCTTCAGCGCTATCGGCATCGGAGACACTCCCTCAACCAATCCAACAACAGCAGCCGTAGGCCGAGGCACTCCCCGACCTACGGCTGTTATTATGACATCTCGCTATCCGGCTTTAGTTGCTGACCTTTTTCCAATGAACATCGGCTTTCGTCACAAGGTCCTTTTCATTGCCTTTGTTCCACAACAGAAGGGCATCGACGTTTTTGTTCTTTAGAAAGAGCATCAGGCGCCCATCGACGATCTTAAAATTTGTCGGGTCGACTGGAAACTTGTCCTTGACGGACATCCCAAACGCGCACCAGCCTCCATATGCCGGAATGTATTTCTCCGGATTCGAACGGAAGACCTTCATGGCGTCCGCGGAAACAAAATAGTAGGTCACGCCGTTATGCGTCACTGCGTACTCAGATTTACCCCTGATGGCCTTGCCGACAGCGAAGTATGCCACGGGGCAATACCCTTCGATGGCCAGGCCGCTGCTCGGGAGATTGTAGCTGTGCAGATAGGCACGGGACTCATTACTCGAGTTGTCCATGGGCCGATCGGCAACTGCAGTCACGCCGGCCAAGCCGATGATTCCACCGAGTATGACGATGATTGTGACAATGCGATTCATGACAGTCTCCTGTTGTTTTTTAACCAAGTTCTAACGAGCGTCGGACCGTCCGACGTCGAAACGATGCTCAGAATCGTTCGGCACCCTGCAGAAAAGGCGGGGAGCGTTCCCGCATCGACGGCATTGCGTCGTGCGCTGGCTCTCCACGGTTGCTTCGCTTTCTTTCGTTCATGTCTGGCCTCATTATTCTTGCTCTACTTGAAAGTCGTTACGGGTTTGTCGATGCTGAAGACACGCGGAGCGCATCACACTCTTGTCGGAGAACATCACACAGGACATCCGGTGCATGCCCCCAGGGCGGAATGTCCGACGCCAACAGGATCGGATATCGCGACGTGGCGGCGCCGATATGCGGCGTCGGCGAGCCGATCACGACACGGCCGATGCGCGCCTCGCGAATGGCGTACGCACACAGAAAACAGGGCTCAGCCGTGGTGAAGAGCGTCCCGGCCGGCAGGGTCCGACAATTCAAGCTCTTGCAGGCGCGAACAACCGCCAGCATTTCAGCGTGATCAAATCGTGCAGGACCTGCAGGCGTCTGCTCTTCGGCTTCGGCGACGATGTTGCCATCGATCGTAATCAACGATCCGACTGCGGTATTGCCTTTGGCCTTGGCTTGGCGAGCCAATTCAATGCATCGGCTCATCATTTGTTCATCGAAAGCGGCTGGTTCTGTGGTCATCGTTTCATCTCCGACGTTGTCACTTTGCACCAAGGGCGAACGATGTGTCTGATCTTACATCTGAAGTCTCTGATTTTGGATTGTGCGGAGAATAGTCGAGGAATTCCCAACGCGGCGACCTGGCAAGATCGGTCTGAATCCAAGCTTCGACATGCAAGTCCCAGTAGCGTCGAGTGCCGCCGGTCTCATTGTCAGGATCGTCCAATTCCCATTGGATTTCAGGCCGACCAATCAGTTGCAGGGTCCGGCCGTGCTTGAAGTCGAAGAAAGCCAATCCCGCATGGGGATGCACCGCGAAGTTGCCCAGTGTATTAAACATACTGTTCCCTCGGAAGTCTGGTATTCGAAGCGTCGTGTCATTTAGAACACGCACAAAACCGGGACGACCGCCACGGTGAGATGCATCAATGCCAGCCTGTGGATTCATGCTGGCGACAAAGAAGGTGTCTGCCGAATTGATGAACGACTCATGTGCCGAACTTAACACGCTGCCCCGACGGAATTCGGTGGACGCCATGTCTGCGAGCTTCCAACCATCGACGATCCGGCGACGTTGAATGTATTTCGGGCAGTTCGGGTAGGCTTCGTCCACATCCAGACGCAGCTGATCCCGGCCAAGGCGGGTCACATGACCGTTGATTCGCAGGCGCCGCCGCGTTGCCAACTCAATCACCAGCATTCCGAGACGCGGATCCAGTTCGACATTGCCCCAGAGCGGATCATGCGGATTGTGCGCCATCCGTGCTTGGTCGAAGATGACCGTGCGCTCATCTCGGGCCTCCATAAAACCCGGTTGGCCGAACACGATCGACGTCCAGACGTTCCGGTCGTCATCGACGCTGCCGAGCACGACCATCGACTGTTGAGGAATGAAGCGTAGCGCGCCCTTTACGATGGAATCTGAGATCGCAGCTCCATTGCGCCGCCCTTCCTCGAATTCACCAACACGCTTCTGAACCAGGATTTCACCTTCGTGATACGGCGCCTCGATTCGCATGATGACCGCTCCTTTCGACGGACATAACCAATGACCAGGTTCAACTCAAAACGTCATGACCGTGAAACCCTCATGGATCAGATTCTGAAGGCTCGGCAACCCGGTGGTCCCCGGTACGGGGTTGTCTTTGATCAACTCGAACCCGGACTGTTCCGCCTCGTCACCGCCACCAAACACGTCTGCGCAACCGCATGAAACGCCGGCAATCTTGTCCTTCACGGCCTCAAAAAGCGCGTGAGCAGGATGATCTTCCTTGCTAAGCTGCCCAATCCACCGGGTGCCGGCGCCGTTAAACAGAATCGTGACTTCCTCACCACGGTTCTTGAAGTCATACGCGGCCGCCAGGGCGTTGAACACGCGTCCCAACGCCTCCTCTGAACCGGGCTTTGGATCTGACAGGACCAGGATGGCCGCTTTGACGGTCGCAGGGGCCTTGGACTCTGTCGCCGAATTCGGAATGGCGCAAGTGGTTGACATTGTTCTTTCCTTTCAAAAGGGTCCAGGTTTTTCCACCGAACGCTCGGTGAATCTCAATGACAAGATGCGGCCGCAACGTGCGGCTGCTTGGAATCATGTACATTTCAAAATATCCGTCATGCCACATGAGGGCGCGCCGCCGGACGGAGCACGATGTCCCTTTCCGGCATCGAGTGAATAGACCTCAAGCCGTGTACCATCCGGATCTTCGAAAAAAATCCCGCCGGACGCTGCTCCGTCGCTATGCGCAACGATCCCGTCATACAACAGCGGTGCGCCCAGCTTGCGAATCCGCGCTTCCGTTTCGCGAACCTTCTCGACGGACTCCACTTCAAAAGCCAGATGATGCAAACCCGGGAGCGCAGCATCGAAACGACCCACACTCTGCTCCCAAAGTGATAACACCAGGCGTCGGCCGTCCGTGAGAAAGGCGAAACGCCGGTCATCGGCATCGACCTCGGTCATCACTTCCAGGCCAAATGCGGCGCCGTAAAAGTCCTTGGACTTTTCCAGATTGGTGACGTTCAGCCCGACATGCCCGGTGGTGATGTTCCCTTTTGTTGCTTTCGCTGGCATCCTAAGGCTCCTCTATGTTTGGGCCGTTTGTCGGTCCCACGCCGGTTGACGCCGAGTGATATCGCAACTGGGATGCCAGATCGATATTTTTGCTTTAATTTTCTTTATGTAAACAAGTTACGTCATTCGCTCTGTTTCGACCGAAACCATGAACTATCATGATTCAACGAAAGTTCATTGTATGGATCATGAAATCTCGTGATAATCGATGGTGTCTATGACATCCCAACCCCTCGATCTCGAAACACTCAACGCCATTGCAACCATGGTTGCTCAGAAGCGAAGCGTCGACGCGGTCCTGGGGACGATCGTGGAATCGTTGGTTGAGCAACTGGATGTGGCACTGTCGCGCGTGTGGCTTGTGCGACCGGGAGATATCTGCACGGTTTGCCGAATGCGTGATGAGTGCCCGGACCGTTCCCGATGCCTTCACTTGGTTGCAACCGCGCATCAACAACGAAACCCGGACAGCGGTGATGAATGGCACCGCAAGGACGGCTTCTACCGTCGCTTTCCGCTCGGCATTCGGCGTATCGGCTGGATCGCGAAAGAAGGTCAGTCGCTTCATCTGTCGGACACTGCCGAGGACGACGAGTGGTTTGCTCGCAGCGACTGGCTTCACAAGGAGGGTGTGCGGTCGTTTGCCGGCCATCCTCTCGTTTTTGACGACGAGATCCTCGGCGTTCTGGCTGTTTTCAGCCGCTGCCCCCTGAACGAGCGGGAGTTCGCATGGCTGCGCGGATTCGCAGATCACGCTGCCGTCGCCATCTCCAACGCCAGAGCCTTCGAAGAGATTCAGGAACTCAGACGGCAACTGGAGTTGGAAAACGCCTACCTGAGGGACGCCGTCGACAATGAAGGGACCTTTGGCGATGTCGTCGGACAATCGGCACAGATCAAAATCATCCAAGATCAAGTGCAACTCGTCGCTCCGACGGATGCCGCCGTCCTGATCCTCGGCGAGTCCGGGACCGGGAAGGAACTGATCGCCAGGGAAGTGCACCGTCTGAGCACGCGTAAGGACGGTCCGCTGATTCGCGTCAATTGCGCCGCGATTCCCAGAGAACTTTACGAAAGCGAGTTTTTCGGCCATGCCAAGGGCGCATTCTCCGGTGCAATACGCGATCGGCCCGGGCGCTTCGAAGCGGCGAACAACGGAACCCTTTTCCTGGACGAAATCGGGGAAATTCCACTCGACCTCCAAAGCAAGTTGCTTCGCGTGCTTCAGGAAGGAACGTTCGAGCGCGTGGGCGAGCATCAGGTGAGACGCGTCGATGTACGCATCATTGCGGCCACAAACCGCAACCTCGAGGCCGAAGTCAGCGCCGGCAATTTCAGACAGGACCTTTACTATCGGTTGAACGTTTTTCCCATTCGGGTGCCTTCGCTGCGCGAACGTGTGGATGATATTCCCTTGCTCGCCTAGCATCTCGTCGAACTGATCTGTCGCAAGCTGAATCGTCCGCTGCCACGGCTCACGACGGCCAATGTAAACACGCTTCAAGCTTATGAATGGCCGGGCAATGTCCGCGAACTTCAGAACGTGATCGAGCGAGCCGTAATCGTCGGAAAAGGGGACAAATTATCATTCGACCTGCCCAACGCGATCATGAATGCAACCGCTGCTGAAGACAACCCACCCGAGAACCGTGTTCCCCGCATTTTGACCGACGGTGAATTACGACAGTTGGAAAAGGACAATCTGGCAGCGGCACTCGCGCAAACGGATGGGAAGATCTATGGTCCTGACGGCGCGGCATCCCTGCTTGGCCTGAACCCGACTACGCTGGCCTCACGTCTCAAAAAGCTTGGATTCAAGCGACCTCGTGACGACGCCTAGATGGACGGCTTATCCCCGATAACTTTCTTGAAGCGATGTCGATAACGCCGGTAGAATGAATTAGAAGAACGAAAAAGTTGAGAACGTCTTATGTAGACTCCGTATTGAGGGCATTCATATGAGAACGCAATCGATTAAAAAGGTGTTCCGATCAACGATCACAAGCGGCATCCTGCTTCTCGCCGGGCTCGCGATCACCCTGCCGGGATGCTCGGAAGGGGACGGGCGCATCGAACAAGCACCTGCGGCTCGATGTAACTGCGGCCCGGCTTGCAAGTGTTGCAGCGCTTGCCATGCTGCAGGGACGACGGCGAAGTGCACGTGCAATCCCTGCAACTGCTGCGCTTCATGCCCAAGCAAGAAGACCTAGGATTCACAATTGTCATCAGCACGGGCTATTCCGGCGGGAACAGCACTTCGAGCAGTACGCGAATGTCCAAGCCGTTCGCTGAACCGTCGAGGTTGAGATCGCACCGCAAGATCTGACCTTCCGGAGCCTGACCAGCCAGCCCCGGCGCCATGGCGGCAGCGTCGGCCGCATCGACGTCGCCATCAAGATCGATGTCGGCAAACACGACCGGCAGCTGCTGAGTGAAGATCGATATCCCCAGTTGCGTGCCGAACCAGACGTTGCCGTTTGGGTGAACCGCTGTTGATAGCGGCGTGCGGCTGTTCAGCAATCCATCAGACACCGCAAACGCCACCCAGTTCCCCTGATTGAAAGCGGCGACACCCACATCCGTCAGCGTCGCCCACACGACACCGTTGAGATCGACCTCAATCGTCGACACATCACGTCCCGAGAACCAGGACGTAAACGACGACCCGTTGAACCGGCTGACGCCGTTTGCAGTTGCAATCCAGATATTTCCGCTCGCGCCAAGGGCGACGTCCCGAACGTTGTTGCTCGCCAGACCATCGCCCGTATCGAACGTTGTCCAGACCCCACCCGACATTCGAGTCAAACCGCACGAACTTCCAATCCATTTGACACTGTTGTCGTCGATTTCGATATCGGTGACGGGGCGGCCTGGTACGCCGTTGGGAACATTGCAGGAGAAAGGTCCGCCGTTCGGCGTGAATGTCGACCAAGTCGTGCCGTTGAAGGACGCAAGACCGGCACTGAATCGATGGCCGAACCACTTTTCTCCCGTCGTCGGATCGACCGCGATGTCGGAGACGGCGGTGCTGATGAGTCCGGAGTTCTTCGTGTCAAACGTGGTCCACGTGTCATTCACGACGTGCTGTACGCCTGTTCCACCGGTGCTCGAACCGATCCAGAGTGAATTGTCGGTATCGATCGCCAGGGAATAGACGCTGTTCGACGCCAGTGGACTGTTCGCCGGTGTCAACGCGAACCACCGCTGTCCGTCGTAGCGTTGCAGCGCGGCATCGGTTGCGGCCCAGGCCTCGATCTGACCACCGCCTAGATCGCGAAAGACAATGTCGTTTGCCTGTCCAGCAATCAGTGTCTTGGGCTCATGAGCGTTGAAACGCCCCGCGGTAAAGTCGAACGGGCCGAAGGGGGTGCCGAACCAGACGCTCGTTCCCACCGGAGCGACGCTGATCGCGGATTCCGGGGCGGCGGGCGGCGAAAACGACGTGAACGCACCACCATCAAAACGCTGAATTCCGTTACGCGAGGCAAACCAGATGTCGCCCGCAGCGGTCACGCCGATCCCCTCCGTTCGAAAAGCGATGTTGCTGTTGAGTGGCGTAAAGGTATCCCAATCGGCGCCGTCAAAACGTGTCGTGCCATTAAGGCTGCAGAATCCGTCGTCGATGTTGTCGAACCAAACGTCTCCGGTGACCGGGTCTACGCCCAGGACTTTGACAAACGTCGAAATAAGTCCGAGGTCCTCGGGCGGAAGGGATGCCATCGAGCAGCCGCCCGGCGAACCGGTCGCGAGTGCATCGAAATTCGTCCAGGTACTGTTGCCATCGAATCGATAGACGAAGTTGCTGAATGTGCCGAGCCACTTGTTGCCCGACAGATCGACAGCGACCGACGTCACGAAATTATCGCCCAACGGGCTGTTGGCCGTATTAAAATTGGTCCAATTGACACCGTCAAAGAAAAACAATCCGCCGTCAAACGTTCCGACCCAGACGCCGCCGGCCGGTTCTGCGGCTACGGACGTGATGAAATCGTCCGTCAACCCGCTGTTGCTCGTATCAAAGGCATCCCAGGGATCGTTAGGGCCATTCCCAGCCGGTCTGCGCGCCAGGCCGCTCGTCGTCGCAGCCCAGACGTTGCCGCTGACATCGACCGCAATGCCCTGAATCGAATTGCTCGGCAGACAATGTTCGTTAAACGTATAAGCGCGCCCGGTGTCGGTCGTTGTATCCCATTCGAAAATACCTGCGTTGAACGTGCCGAACCAAATCGTCGTCCCGTCCCGCACGGCGACGTTGAGGTCCGTGATCTGCGTGTGCGATAACCAACTTCCGTCACACTGCGTTGCATAAGCGATTCGCGTCGTCCACCCGAACGATAACACAAGGGACACGCCGAGCAGGCCCCCTTGCAATGGTGTTACACGCGCCGACAAACGATACCGCGTCCACGATCGCCATGACATAGAAATCCCTCCAGGTTTTTTTTGTTACGCGGCTTGCTCGACACCTTGACGCAAAGCTGACTCCGAAACAGCCGCCGATTGATTTGATCGATAATGATCATGATACATCTTATTTCATGACCCTTGCAATTTATTGCTGAGTTTTTTGTGTGGGCCGGTGATTGTTTTTGGATAATTTGATCAGCATTCCCGCCAAATATTTTTTATTTTTGAAGGCCGGAAAAACGTGCAAGAAAACATGCTCTCTGAGACATGGAAGTTGAGCGTTGTTGCGCGCCTGTCTGCGCGTCAATTTGTTTCGTTAGGCCCTGGAAACCACCAGCCCTCGTAGGTGCCTCGGAACGTTCCTCTTGACGGCATACTCCAAATCGTACGCGGCCTTGGCGTGATCAGGGGCGATCGCGAGACATGCTTGAAGCATGACACATGCCTCCGCCCATCTGCGCTGAACTAAAGCAAGCTCAGCCAAGTGGAAATTGGCGCGCCGCATATGGGCTTTGTCCGGTTTGTATCGTTCGCGTAGTTTCGTGAAGACATCTAGGGCCGCAAGATCTCTGCCGCATCGCTTGAGCACCACACCCAGACGCCAGGCTCGGTCCGGGTCTTCAGCGACGTCCCCTGAAACGACCTGTTCTTCGGCTGCGTCGGCGAGTGCACTGACGAAGGCGCTAATCCCATCTTTCTGCAGAGGCGGATGCGCTTCGACGTCGGCTTGTGTTACCGGATGTTGCAAAGCCGCTTCCCGAAGGTCCTCCGAATGACCTTGAACATAGGCGTCGATATCAAACGCTTCCAGAGCGCGCTGTCGTGCTTGCTCCGCTCGTTCGATCCAACCCCGATAATCCTTCACGCATCTTCGAATTTGGCCGGCCAAGACTTCCGGCCGTCCAGGCGGAACCATCGCGCCCCAACGGCCGTCTTGCAGAATGTCCCTTTGGCCCCCGCTATCGGTCGAGATCACGGGGACCCCCGCAGCCATGGCCTCCATCAGTACTCGCGGCAAACCCTCCGGCAAATGAGAGGTATGCACGAAGAGATGCGCCTTCGCATACCATTGGGCCACGTCTTCCGGATGAACGGGTCCGACGAAATCCACGCTCATGTTATCGAGAACAGTTTCATCGGCGAGCTGCTGCAATTCTTCGGTGTAGGCGGCATTTCCGCCGCCGACGAATCGGACCAGAATCGGGGCGTCATCATCGTTTCTTTTTGCAAACAAAATTGCCGCTCGAATCAGATCGGCCTGGCCGCGTGACGCGGTGAGTTGCCCGACACAAAGTATTACGAACGGTGGCGGATCGGATCCTCGTTCTATTCTCCTGAATGGAGTCAAGTCGATTCCGGCGATTCGCACACGAGTCGACGGATGATCAAAACCTGCATCGCGATAGTGCCGAGCAAGCGAATTCGAGGCAAATGTGACGGAGCAATGACGTGAGTTCGGACGTGTGAGTCCGAGGCAACAGATGTGCCGAATTCCAGGGTCTGCCTCCACGTTCAGCTCACTCGCCAGTTGAGTGAGGTTGCATAGAGGATCACGAGCGTGGCCGTCCAGCAGCCATTTATCCTCAAGAGAGAAATGAATCGGCAACCCTGTTTGCGACAGCGATTGGATCATCGATTGCGAGGCAAACTCCATGCCCCAAACGTCGACGACATCCGGTCGCATTTCCGCGATTGCTCGGAGAAGCGTCAAGCGATCCTGCAATTCGGCCTCGAGAAAGCCTTTGAGATCCTCGGGGGGATAGGGCGGGCCGTGGCTGATGTGTAGGCGACGAAGCACATCTTCTTCGGCCGGTTCGGGCTCCGTGCTGCCAAAGCGACTGGTCAGAACCTCGACCGTGTGGCCTAACCGGCGCAGGCCTTCGACGACGCTCTGACAACGTAGCTCATATCCACCGATGAAACGGGGAGGGTACAGATTGGTCAGAACCAAAATGCGAATAGCGCCGCCTCCAACATCAAGCATCGCGGAAACCGCGACCGTTCTCAGCCACAATCCTTGATTTTGAGAACTTGGACTCTATCACATGGACATGTCTCTTGTCAGTGGCAACGCCCGGACAATTCGATTGAAGCCGATTCTGCAAAAGCTCCGTTAATTAGTTGTGTCCTCATCAAACACACAAGACGCGGAGTTCGTCACAACAGGCCGGATCCAGCCGCCCATCCGTGTGAACTTCGGCTGCGGTGATACTCGATTGGAGGGGTACGTCGGTGTGGACATACGTTCCTGTCATGGGGCGGATCACGTTCTTCCGGCATGGGAAACCTCACCATTCGCTCCGGGGAGCGTTGAAGAAATCTATTCCAGACATATGCTTGAACACCTCGATCCCGGTGACGCGCGACGAGCTTTGGAGGCGTGGTTCAGAGTTCTGCGACCGGGTGGGCAACTCCGGCTGATCGTCCCTGATCTAGCATTTCATGCGAGACAGATTCTAGGCGGGCAAACCAGTTGGACCGAAGATCCGGACGAGAACCTTGCCCATGCCATGGCGGGGTTTTACGGTTGGCGCAACGCTTCACGGGGTGGTGATCAGGAAGACGCACATCGGTGGGGCTATACGTTGGAGTCATTAAGAAGATTACTCAATGACATCGGATTCGTCGAAATCAGACGGCAAGAGTCCGGCCAAGACAGTGAACCGTGGCACTTATCGATCAAAGCCAGAAAGCCAGATATTGAAGATGCCGGCGACATCGCACATCGCGCGATCGGTTGAACGATCGATCGCCTTGGAGAGAACACGCGCAGTGCTTTCGGACTGGCGTGGACGAAACGGAATTGTCGTCTTCGGTGCCGGTGCCCATACACATAAGATCCTGCACGAACTCGAAGTCCATGCGGATAAGATTATCGGGATCACGGATGATTCCCCTCAACTATGGGGACGCCGCATCGGTCAGTGGACGGTTTGTTCTCCGGAAGATTTACTCGACACCCCTGCGGGCGGACTTCTGGTCTCGTCCGACACTCAACAGTCTACACTTGAAGGACGCCTGCGAACGCGCTTTGGCGATCGATTTGCAATTCTCACACTCTACCCGCCGAATGAGCGCGATCGCGCCCCGTTGCTGGCGGAGACGGGCGAGCGACAAACCGGACGCTGCCTGGAAGAGATTGAAATCGGACATCGAGTGCGGTACTTCTGGGCGCTGCAGCACTTGAGAAACGGAGCGAATGTCCTGGACGCCGCTTGCGGAAACGGCTACGGAAGCTTCATCCTTGCAGAAGGCGGCTCTCGCGTGTTCGGCGTCGACATTTCAGAAGACGCGATTCGATTTGCCCGACATTACTACGACAATAAGACGATTGCCTTTCATCACGGCGCGATCGACGACGACTCAACGCTCTGCAAATTAGCGAAAGATGCAGTTCCATTCGATGCTGTCGTCTCTTTCGAAACGATCGAGCACTTGAAACATCCGGAGATGTTCCTTGATACGGCACAAGAATTATTACGGCCCGGCGGCGCGATCTTCTGCTCCACGCCGAATGCCTGCGTCATGTCCCTTGAAGATGCCCATTTCCATCGACACCATTTTGAAGTTGATGAAATGCTGGAGATGCTCTCAGCCTCCGGCTTCACGTCAGTGAACTGGTTCGGCCATGAAGGCATGCAGATTCTCAATGCACGCAGCACGCCTCGACAAAGGTACGTGCTCTATCAAGGCATGAAACGTTGATCGGTTGTCTTCATATCAGGCAGGAGGGCACGGTCGCGGGACTTTCCGGGCCATAAAGCCGTCGCACGGTCATACCGTGACTCTCAAATCGCCCCCTCTTTGCCCAGAGTGATTCCTCCAGGTGATCCGAAGAAATAATAACTGCTTCGGCATTGAGCAAATGCGCGCTGTCCGGCTCGTGGATCTTGAACGATCCCATGTGTGTGCCGTGAAGGAGTTCGTTGTCATCGAGCAAACCGACAACTTCGACCGGGGCGTTATTCAGATCATCCAGCAATCGCCGTGTGTGCTGGCCGGCGCCATAGATGGCAACGCGATTGATATCCTGTTCGGCCAGCGATTTCAACACCCTTGCCATGAACATCGACGCGAGGTTGCGATGCTCCATCTTTCGACCTCGCCAGGCAACCGCTTCCGGCAAAAGACCGCTTTCGAGCACGGCTTTGATAAATTCATTCTTCGCAAGCGTATGTTCATTGAGGTACAGGAAGTTGTCCCAATCAAAATCCGGATTGTCGAAGGAGAGGTTGAGTCTGCGCCAATCCATTTGTTCGTTGACCAGCCCTTGCCGGGCGGCCCATTGCCACAATTCCGTCCCGGGCAAGGGGACCGTTAGATAGAGCCCTTCGATGAACATTTTCCCGTCGTTTCTGCGAATGAAATCGAAGGTGCGTTCCAGATCATCGCGTGTCTCACCCGGGAAGCCGAGCATAAAGCTCGCACCGCATTTCAGGCCGTGTTCGTGTGCAAGGTCGATGGCGTTTTGGTGTGTGCGTACGGAGCATTTTCCGCCTCGTTCCATTTGCTGCAGGACGGAGTCACTCCCGGATTCGGCACCAAATCGGATCGCCGACGCGTTCATTTTCTTGAGGAGCTCGCACAGTTCGGCGTCCACAAGGTTCGACCGGACGAATCCATGAAAGCTCAGCGTCTCGTTCAATCCTCGTTCTGCGATGAGTCCAGCCATTTCGCGAAGCCGCCGCCGGTCTGCAACATACAGGTCATCCAGAATATAAACCGACCGAACCTCGGGCGACGTTTCGACGATATGCTCAAGTTCCCTCACGACGTAATCCGCGCTGAAGCGCCGGAAGCGCTCCCAATATTCTTGAGTTGAACAATACGTGCAGCGGAACGGGCAGCCGCGCGACGTGAAGATAATGGCCTCGTCCGGATTGCTGGGGTTCGTGGTACGGGCTGGAAAAGGCAAGCTATCCAAGTCCTGACGAGGCTCCCGGCGATCCGAGAAGACGACGTTTCCCAATCTTCCGCGGTAACATATGCCGGGCGTTTTTTCCAGATCGTTGTAAGTCCAGCCGATTCCAGGCTTGAAGCGGCGTACGAGATCAAGAAACGTGTCTTCGCCCTCTCCAAGCACTCCCACGTCAACGGTTAACGGCAACGCGTTGGCCATTGCGGTAATGTGGTGTCCCCCCAGAACGAGCTTGGTCTTTGGAAGTTCTTTTCGAAAGAGTTCACTGAATTCAAGCACTTGCCAGAAACAGCTTGTCACCGACCCGATCCCGATCAGATCGGGATTGTATTCCACGAGGTCATATGGCTCAGACGTGATCTTGTAATCGAAAGGCTGATTCCACTCTTCTTGGAGCACGGAGATCAGATACCCGAACGCGAGCGGGATGCCATAGCTGCGAGGGTCCGTGCCGGGCGCCTGGATGAAGCCGATCTTAAGCATGTATCTCTGTGCTCCGGACTACCGCGTTGGCTCCACCCCTGGAGATCAGGCCAACCGTTCATGCTACGCCATATACCTTAATATCGACCTGTTCCAGCCGGACCCTGTGCCCAAACGGTGTGACACTCTGGAGGTTTCCTGAAAATGAGGCGCGGCCTTAATGCGCCAAGACCAGATTGGACTTATCGATTGCAATTCCTTCGCTCCGACGACGGCTGAGTTCCTCGGGCTGATAAATGGTCAATAGCCGGTAGTTGTCCTGGGCAAGAGATGTGAGCCTTTGCAGCAACTCCTCATGCCGCATGTCCGACGAGAGAAGGAGGGCTTTGACCTCGGGCATGCAGAGCATCTCCTCGGCGGACACGACCTTCCACCGACCGACTTGAAGACCGTGGAGTTCCGGATTGTCATCCACAATGCAGGCGATGTTGACCGGCGCGTCGACGAGCGCCGGCAAAATTTTTCGCGTGTGCCGTCCGGCGCCAAAAATCGCGACGGGGCCACCGTCTTCCTTTTCCCATGCCTTCAACGCCTGAAGCGTCATTCGCCGCGCGACGTTTTCCGGCACATACGTGATCACGAACACGTCCGTTTTCGGCTCGCCCGGAACCGAGTCCTTGTCCTTGACATAATGGCCGTCACGAATGAGATCATACTCTTTGAGAATCTCGAGGAACCGTGCTCTGGGCACGTGCGTTTCGTTGCCGTAATACCAATCCGAGTCGAAGTGCACGACATCACCGTCGATCCGAAGCGTTGAGAAATCCATATCGGTTCGTACACGGCCATCCGCCAGGGCCTGTTTCCAGATCGTGCTGCCGGGAAGAGGCTGGCAGACATAGTTCTCCCAAAACTCGAACGCCGTGGTCGTGGTTCGATCGGCGTAATAATCGATCGTTCGACGCATCTGCTCTTCGGATTCACCGGGGTAGCCGAGCACCATCGAGGCACCGATGCCGACGCCGTATCGGGTACAGTTTTGAATGGCCCGATCGATGTGTTCTCGCTTGATCGCTCCACCCTTGAACTTGCGAATGATGTCCGGATCGGCCGACTCGACACCCATTCCGGCCAGGCGAACGTTCAATCGAGAAAGTGCCTTGGCCACTCGCTCGGTGATCATGTGTGCCATCAGCGACAGCCGTATGAACTCGAAACGCTCAATGACGCCGCGCTTGTCGAGAATCTCGACAAGCTCAAAGAGCCGTGGCGCGGAGACAAGAAACAAATCGTCGAGCAACTCGAAAACGGTCGTTCCATACTGCTCATAACGCTCGATACACAAATCGGCGAGCCTTTCGGCATCCAGGATGCGAACCTTCGTGCCCTGGGTCCATGACTCGACACAATGTGTACAACGGTAAGGGCATCCCCGAACCGTCGTGAATGGAAACACCTTTTCCGGTGCGTCGGCCGGTGCCGGCAGCGAATTGATGTTCACGTTCGGCGCGGCCGGTCCGCGTACAAGCTCCTCATCCACCCACGCCGCCGTTCCCGGCGACGGCCCCGCCGTCCTCAGACCATGGTCCTTGTTGAGCAACCGTTCAAGAAATACCTGCAATGCAATTTCGCCCTCGCCGACGAAGGCAATTGACTTCGGGTCTTTTGGGAGCGTTTCCGGGACCGCCGTAATATGCGGGCCACCGAACAGAATCGGTCCGTCGAACCACTCGCGAATGCGGCGGTGCATGCCCAGAACGTGCGTGTACATTTCTGTCACGGTCGAGATGCCGATGACGTCAGGGCGCGCATCTCGGATTTCCTTCTCGCTGTGAACAATCTCGATTTCAACTTCCGGAAGGTGTTGCTGTAGATGGGCCTTGAGGTAGCCGAATCCCAGATAGTAGCGATACTCCATCTGGTATTGATGCCGAAAAAGGGGTTTGTGCAGGACGAGCTTCATGGCCGGCTCCTGAACGGACTTCAAAATTGCCGCCGAAATCGCGGTGGAATCGTCGGTTCAATTCTTTTTCAAATGATCCCGGATGAAATCGATGGCTGCACGGACCAGCGCATCGTAGGTGAAGTTCTCCAGAACAGCATCCCGCATTTGCGATGCAAGCCGGTTTCTTTCGTCTTCATGGCGCACAAAATATTCGACCCGCTCGATTAGAGCTTCATCGCCGTTAAAAACAATCTTGTCGTACTCAGGCCAGAGACTGGAAATGGTGTGCCGCGTCCCTTGTTCACACTCGGCCTGCACATTCAGGATCATTTCCTGAGTCAGTTCGATTCCCTCGGTCGGGTCCGTGCCTCGAATACGCAGGAAATCAGCAAAGAACGAAGCGTGCGGTTCAGGCAGATCATTCGGCATCAATCTGACGGGCGCGCTCGAGCCATGGTTCTTGATGAACCGATGAATCGCCTGGTTCGCCGCATGCGAAGTATCTGACGGCTTTTCGCCGATTAGAAAGAAACCCTTTGCCGCCAAACCATCAAGGACGCGCTGGTGCAGCCCCGGATTGCACCCGCCGTGCAGTGAAATCTTCGCCGCCCGGAAGGCACGGCCGAGGGGAACACCGTGCCTCACAACACCTTGCGCATAGCGAGAGAACTCGTCTCGATCGGCCCAACCCAGCCCATACAGGTGAAATTTCCCCCCGGTCTCATTCGCCCAACGAGCAACCGCACGCACCATCTTCAGCCGAAGATGAAGATCAGCGATGTCGCGCAGCATTGAAGCAATCGTCGTACGAACCTCGGCCTTGGACGCGCGCGTGCCGGATTCCTCCTCTGCACGACCGACCAAAGCCTCATAGTCGTAGTCCCCACAAAACGACGGGTGGCGGACGATCTCCATCAAAAGGTCGTATGCAACATCCACAAGTGGCCGATCGGCTTTATCGACAATCCGGCGTTGCTCCTCAAACCGCTCTGCAGGGAAACGCATGCTGTTGGAGGCGTACATGACATCACACCGAAATGGCTCAAGATCCTTCGGCCCCTCGTTGGGATCAAGAAATTTCTTTGTATCCGTCGGGATCAAACACGGAAAGAAACGATCCGCAGGGTAATCAAACCGCGTCAGGCATTCCGAAAACCCGTACCCCATGATGAATTCCAACGGCTTGACTTGTTGCCCTGCCTCTTTCGTAAACAGATGCGCCATCCGATCCTGAATCCAGCAAATGGAAGGGACATTGGGAGGAATCACATCGAGATGTTCATGACGCAGATGGTCAATTAGAAAAATCAAATCGGGGCGGAGGGATTCGATTTCTCGTGCGATATGGCGGGGCAGGACGAGGTCATGATTGTTTTCCTCGATCGACAGATCGAAATGATGTCCCAGACGTTCGAAGGCCGACTTAAGATCGCGCATCGAGTGTTGAAGCACCGTCGTAAAACGACTGGTCAAACCAAGAACACGGAGGGGCCTCTCGACGTCCCCGAAACGATCAGGCCAATGGTCCGAACCCAACGAATCATAATAATCCCGATTCGCACCGATGACGGAAACGACTTCCTTCTTATGGGCAAGATCCAACGCCTCCAAGCGATCAAGGAGTTGCTGTTTCAACGATTCGGGAGCGGACAACATCATCATGTGTTCCGGGACGGTCCGCGCAGGATGTCGCGTAAGAAGCTCTGAGATCTCATCTACGGATGACGCCCCAATCACAACGGACGTGCGCTCATCACAGAGTGCCTGGCAAATGTCGGTCAAGTACAACATCATCCCGAACAACAGCGGATCGGGTTCGACAAAATAGATCCTGGGTTGAAAGCCCATGAACATCTTTTTGGTGCCGTCGAAAGTGAGTCGAAACAAATCACCGAGTCGGTCACCGAGAATCACATAAGGCGCGCAAAACAACTGAGTCGGGTCATGCGGCAGTTTCGTCTGCGCAATCAAATGATGCCTGTCGTAGAGTCCTGATATCCAGATTCGTCCCAGTCCTTTGTCCTGTGTGGACACATGCAGATTCTTGTCATTCGCACGAAACAAATCCAACATCCGCGGCACCGTTCGAAACGCCGCATCGTGCTCACGCAATTGAGGGCATTTCTCGTAGAGACTGGCCGCGTTTTTCTCAAACCGCTGGTGATATGAACTCCACGAAACTTGTCCGGAAGGCGCCATGGCTAACTGTTGACGCAGTGCGTCGATATCAGCCGACCGACCAAGACCTTTTTCCAGCTCATCAAGAAGTTCGCAAGCGGGCCCCGTCAACCCTAGCGCAGAATATGCTCGAATTGCCCACAAAACGATGTCGGCTTCGACGGATTCGACGGCAAGCTCTCTCAACGCCGTTTTCAGCAACAAATAGTGTTGGCCACGAGCATGGAGATCCTGAAACGTCTGCTTTGGGGTGGAAGTTTTGAGCGCCACAGGCGTCTCATCAATCACGATGGAAACTCACGGTCTACCAGGGACAAGAAAGGGACAGCACGGGTACAAATACGGGTTTTTCGTAGTCTATCGGCAGGTCGCTCAGGCTGACTGTCGTCATTTAGGACCGTGATGGAGCGATGCTTCAAGGTCCCGGCCCGAAACTTCCGATAATGTAAAGTCGATATCCATACGAAGCCGGTTGAGGCTTGTTTTCAATGATCGAACCGCCACCGGTTGCCCCCAAGGTCAGCATTGCGATCGCGACATACGGCCGGTGCTCGCGGCTCCAACGATGCATCGCAGCGATCCGCGCGAATGTGACCATCTCCCATGAGATCGTCATCGTGGGAAACGGCGTCGGAGACGGCACCGAGTCCTGGCTGAACACGCAGCCCGGCATCCGATTCATCCGGGAAACCAACCGCGAAGGCGCGACACGTGCGTACAACAAGGCCTTTCGAGCAACAAAAGGACACTACGTGACCTGGTTGAACGACGACGCGTATCCTTTGCCCGGCGCACTGGATTCGGCCGTCCGGATGATTGAGCATCCAAACAACTCGGACATCGGGATGGTCGCCTTTTATCACAATTTCAACCGCAACCGAAACCGCCTGCATTCCGTCGAGCACGAGAAAGTCGTCTATAGCATGTATAACGTTCGCGGCCTGCCCTATGCCAATTTCGGATTACTTCGACGCGATTTGCTGGTTCGTTTGGGTTATCTCGATGAGCGCTATTACTTTTGCGCATGGGATCCTGACCTGTCGTTGAAGGTTCAGCATGAAGCCGGGCTCTCAGTCGTCGGGTGCCCGGATGCCAAGGTGTACCACGAAGAGTATATCGATCAACGTAAACGTCAGGATATGAAGGTCATGGACGACGACAATCGCAAGTTGTTTGAAAAATGGGGTCTCCCCGAGAAGTTTTCGTATCCGGACCCCGGTCCACAGTATCGGAAGACGCTCGCCGAGCGACTGGCAGCCATGATCGTCAGCCCCAAGACCCGGCCAGAAGCCCCTGTGCACTAAATGGAGTCTCGGCCTCCTGAAAGAGGGGATGAACAAATGTCTCGGGCGACTCGACGTCATCCTGATCAAGTCGATCTGGTTTTTGCGCCTCAAACATCTGATCAGGCCCGCTTGTTCAGTGGAATCGCCCGATCCCTTTACCGCCGAGGTGTAACATCGCTCTTCGCGGTTCCGTCCGCCGAAATCGCAGGGGCCGTCCAGCGGGAATGGTCTGGATGGATTGAGGACGCATCCCTTTTTCAAGCTTCCATCGATGCCATCCGCGACGTTCCTGAAAAAATCGGCACCTACGACGTCTGGCGTGGACGGTTGAGTGCGTCCATGCGCCGTCATGAGGCGCATCATGCCGTTGCCTATTGGAGCAAACTGATCGAATCAAAACGTCCCCGTGCCATCGTGCTATGGAACGGCCGCGACCACATCTTTGTTGAGGCCGCGGTCTATTCCGCACGGCGTTTGGATTGTCAGGTCATCTGCATGGAGTTGGGGCCGCTGCGCCGCAAGCCCATGACGGTCGCGATATCATTCGACGGAATCAACGCCGCTGCTCGATTTCGCCGACCGGAGAAGCTCACTGAAAAACTCGTTCCATGGGAGGCGGCCCGGCTTCAATCCGCGAAAGAACGATTCCGTGCGGACGTCCGGCCCTATCGGTCTCGTCGCCCCTATGTCTTTTTTCCGCTGCAAGTCGACGACGACACTCAAATCTACTATTACGCGCCGTATTTCTCGGATTCTCCAACGATGGTCGAAGCGATCGTCAATGCAATGCCCCGAGATATGCAACTCATGCTCAAGCTACACCCGCTGGCAGATGAGCGAAAAGGGCGAGCGTTATACGAACCGTTGTTGCGTCAGCAGGACCGGATCGCGCCCGCGACATTAGACACACTTGGTCTGATTGCCGGTTCCGAGGCGCTGATCACAAATAACTCCTCGGCGGGTGTGGAAGCATTGATGCTTCATCGCGAAGTCGTCGTCCTGGGCGAAGCTCATTATGACGGTCGCGGCTTTACACACACGTGCAGATGCAGGACGGAACTTTCACAAGTGATTTCTTCGGCGGCTAATTCGACGCCTTCTTCGCGCTCGGCCTGGTTAAGGGACCGCTATCTATATGAATTGCTGTTCCACGAGCTTGTCGAGGTCGACCAGCATCCGCTGAATCACGCGCTCCTTGAAGAAAGCCATGAACAACTGGCCATTCGCCTATGGGACTTGGTGCAGCCTGACTTCTTGGGCAGTGACTGGTCACCGGTTTTCAGAGAAATCCATGACCTGCGAGCGATGGTAAGCGGCGCACTCCGGGAAGTCATCACGGGAACGAATGAAAACAAGACTCTTGTCATATCGCGTACCGCGACAGCCTGCATCGACGTTCCCGACACGCTGCAATGCGTGGTTCTCGAGGACCTGACATCGAGTGATAAACGACAAATCATGAGCGATGAGGTTCTTCTGCTGGCACCGGAACTTTCTCCCTCGCAGTCCGCCGACATCCTAGACCGCTTGTATGCGGAAGGCGCAAAATGCGTCACAAATGTCATGCACGAGCTGACCAAGGCGTCGAATCCACATTGGGTCCGCCAATTCAACCACTTACCGGGCAAAATACGAAATGAACTCTATCGTTCATCAAACTACTGGGACCACTATTTGACACAGTCAGGCATTTCACCGGCGAATACCCCCGCCAAGGAAACACAGGCCCGGAAAATCGCTGAATCATTACGCATCACGTCGCCGAAATCTGTCCTGGAGTACGGCTGTGGCGACGGCCGCATTCTTCAACGACTCACCCAAGGCGACATCGAGTCCTGCGAACGGATTGTCGGTGTTGATTCGAGTGAGCGGATGCTCCAACTTGCACGACATCGGTTAAGAGATGCCGGAAATGTCATTCTGATGCCTTCTGACGCGCGCGAAGGATTGCCCTTTGGAAACGAGGAATTTCATGCCGCCTTGACCTGTGGCGTTCTCGCACACGTGGATGCAGAGGATCTTCCCGGCGTCCTGTCCGAACTCCACCGCACGACAAAAAACACTTGCATACACTGGGAAGTCTTCGAGTCGCATCAGCCTGCGCCCGGTGAACACTATACGAATCCGCAAACGTCACTGACGATTCATCAGAACACTGTCGAGAAATACGGCCCGATCGAGGCAACGGCTGAGAATATCAAACCGCTCACAGGCCAGGTCTCCTTGCTCTCGCAATATCATCTGAATCGGCCGCTCCTGACCGTTCTGACGCTCCACGCCATTGGCCGTCCTGATCCGGCCTGTGAGTCGCATGATTATCGCAATCTCTTTGTCTCGGAGGAGCAACTTCGCGAATTGGTCGAAGGGATGAGAAACGGCGGATGGCGATTCCTGTCATTGGATCAGGCCTTGCAGTGCCTACGACATGAGCGGACACTGCCTCCAAAAGCTGTTGTATTGTCGTTCGACGACGGTTTCGCGTCAGTTTTTGAAATCGCCCTTCCTGTTCTCGCGGAGTATGACATACGAGGTGCCGCTTTCATACCAACGGGCTTTGTTGAATCGCATTTCGACGGAAATGCCCGTGACGGTTCCGGCATGGGACTCAGAACGATGTCAGCAGACCAACTCAGGGAATTGCACGGCGCGGGCTGGGACATCGGCGCCCACTCGGTCTCGCATCGTTGTTTCGCGAGCTTGTCCGACCGTGAAGCGACACAGGAGCTGGTCCAGAGCCGATCCTGGCTTGAAAAGACACTTGGCTGTCCCGTGAAGACGTTCGCATTCCCCTATGGTGAACCGGAAACGGCCTTCCGCCCGATGCATCTGGAGATGGCCAAAAAGGCAGGCTACGAGTTGGCCCTGACCATGAGGCCCGGCTTCGTGTCGGTGAATCATGCGGGGATCGATTGGCCGAGAATCGGTATTGGAGCCGATACGACGGTGGACTCACTGTTGAAGCAAATTGCAAACACACACCGCGCGAGAATGGGATGGCCGTCTCTCAGTTCCGGGGGCCACAAGACGCTGCTGGAACGCGTCCAGTCCACCGTCCATCATTGTGTCAAGAAAGACGTTGAACGCATCGCACTTTACGGCGCCGGTCGCCACACGGCACGACTTCTTCACACGACACCGCTCTGGCCGCTGAGGGTTCTTGGCATTGTCGACGACGACCCGAATCTGCGCGGGCGGCAACGATATGGGCTTCCCATTTATGCGCCGGGGGATTTGAACAGCCTCTCACCTGATGCTGTGCTCATCTCTTCCGACGAGTACGAGGACGCGATCTATCAGCGCATCGCACCGCTGGAAGCGAATGGAATTAAGGTGCTTCGTCTGTATGCGGACGCGTGACATCGGGTGCGGACGGTTTCGTGACATAGTAATCGTAGCTCACAAAAAGAGGACCGCCGCTACGATTCTCGATCACCTTCAAGAGAGAACCGCCACTGTCCTCGACGTGCCGGATCACTTCCTCTCGAGGAACGGGATGCATTTCAATGGCAGGTCCGTCAATGGTCTTCCAGCTTGCCCGCTCTTCCTGCGAGATGAGCGATTGTTCCTCGGCAGAAACTTTGCCGCCGATCATCTGAAACACGAGCATCCCTCCCTTGCCCAGAATACGGACGAGTTCACGGATGAATCGCGTCGAATCGCCCGCCTCAAGGTGCTGCAGCACAACGATCGAAATCACGAAGTCAAAGGAATCGGATTGGTAATTCTGCAAGGTCGCTCCGACATTCAGCGCATAGCGACATTTTTCAGGATACCGATTGAATCGCTCGGCCAACTCCAGCATGGCCGGAGATGCATCGACACCGACGACATGAGAAAACCGCGGCGCCAGCGCTTGTGTCAGACGGCCGGCACCACAACCGAAATCCAGAGCGTTGATTCGTCGGAGCGGGAAACCATGCTGATCAATGACCGCAACCACTTCGTCGATTTTCACAACGCCGGATTCGAAGAATTCGCGCTGCTCCCATCCGCCGTTCTTCTTATCCCGGCCGCCGCAAATTGCCCAGAACGGATCGATCCGTGCCCAGGTATCGAAGCTCTCAGCAACAGAGGACCTGTCCATAATGATGACCGTTTCGTTGTCATGCTCGACGTCGCGGCGCGACGCCGGGCTCAAACTCGTTCCGGTTCGACGTCACGATTGTATCGGCGACATTCCGAAACGATCTGAAACGGTGGCGATGGAAACGACGGCACCATAACATGGTCGGAATGGTTTCAGCACGGGAAGACGCGAGCACCAGCCATGCGAATCGGAATTCAACTCCTCTCACTAAGACCCGGGAATGTCGGAGGACAGGAAGTCCTCGTTCGCCGCTTGCTCAGCCGAATCGTCCCGTCCCTCGACGACGAAAGGCTTGTCTTGTTTCTCCGACCGGAACTGGCCGCGGATTCGCACTACAGGAATTTTGCCGAGCACCCGAGCGTCCAGACAAGGATCGAAAGACCCGAAGCACACTACGGCCACGGCTACGCCGACTGGAATCTGGAGCTGCTCGAATCTTCGAAGCTCGATGTCATATTCTTCCCGCTATCTTTTTTCTTCCCACGCCCCTTGCCGATACCGGTCGTGATTCACGTGCCGGATATTCAATACGCTTACTTCCCGCAGTACTTTTCCCCCGATGAACTTTCCTGGCGCAGGGAACGAATTCCGGAGTCCGTCCGTCTTGCGGACGCCGTCGTTACGCCGACTTTTTTTTCGAAATCATGCCTGGAGGAAAAGCTGCACGCAGACGGCAACAGACTGCACGTGATTGCCTCAGCAGGCTTTCTTGCCGACGAGATGACCGAGGCTGATCGAACAACTGAGAGTGACGATGCGATTCCGCAGCCCTTTGTCTTCTATCCCGCGGCAGATTGGCCGCACAAAAACCACGAAACGCTCATACGAGCGATGGCCCTTCTGGCGGAGCACGGCCGGAGCGAACACCTCGTTTTCACCGGAATGTTCTCACAACGCCGTGACGCGCTCGAGAAACTCGTGAACGAGTTGGGATTGACTGCCCGGGTACATTTCCTCGGATGTGTTTCCACGAACCGAATCATTCACTTATACCGAACAGCTCACGTCATGGCATTCCCCAGCCGGTTCGAAGGGTTTGGCATTCCCCTCGTCGAAGCCATGCAGCTAGGCTGCCCGATCGTTGCATCAAGGGCCGAGGGAGTCGTAGAGACCGTCGGCGATGCAGCGAGGATCAGTGAAGATGATCCGCGATGTTGGTGTGACACACTTACCGAAGTTCTCTCCGACACGAGCGTTCGCACCGACTTACGGCGCCGGGGTCTACGGCGAGCGACGCAGTTTGATTGGAATCAATGTGCGCGAAAAACGATGGAACTGCTACGAAGCGTCGCCGGATCTTAATCGACGAAGACCAAAAGATTTTCCATCAAACGTCGGGCCAACGGCTTCATGCGATCCTCGCATGAACGGACTTCCGAAAGGAGTTGTTGACGCGTTTTTTTCTCGTCGACAAGTTCCGACGCATAAGCGTCAGCCCAGTGTTCGACCGCCGCGTGGTCGAATTCCAGATGGAAAAGGACACCGGCAACATGACCCCGGCGAAACGCCTGATCGGGACAACTCACTGCAGTCACAAGCGCGTGGCCGTCCTTTGGGGGCATGAATATGTCACCGTGCCAATGGAAAACGGGAAACGTCTCTGGAAAACCGGTGAACAACGGATCGGATTTCCCGTCATCGGTGAGGCGCACATCGTAGCATCCGATCTCTTTCACAGGCGCCCGGAGAACGCGCCCACCCAGCAGTCGAGCCAGCAACTGAGCGCCGCAGCAGATCCCAAAACAAACAACGTTTCGCTGGATGGCGTGATCAAGGAATTGCATCAGACTCGCAAGATACGGCGTCTTCTCGGCATCATTGGCAGAAATCGGCGTTCCGCCGACCAGGATCAGATCAAAGGCCTCCGGCCCCGGCAACCGATCACCTTCATACGCCCGAATCAGAGCGACATCGGCATCGAGCTCTTCCAGAGCAGTTCGATACCGACCGAAGTCTTCGATCGGGGAATTTTGGATCAAGAGCGTCCTGGTATTCGACAATTCAAGCTCTTATGAAATCCGGGGCTTACACTAGGCGCCGACATTCACTTGAACGTATTCCTGCTGAACGCGCTTCGCTTCATGATCGTCCGCAACATGATCGCTATGGCAAGCGTGCTTTTGACCGCGATGAGCGAGGAATTCGATCTGCTCTTGCGTCAGTCCCGGCGACTGCACGGCCTTCTTTTTCGGCTGGAAATCCTCTGCCTTGCCACTCGCGAACTCCACGATCTCCTTACTGATACGCATGCTGCACCAGTCGTGTCCGCACATGGCGCAAAAGTCGGTATCGACATCCAAGTCTTCATCGTGCAACGCTCTGGCACGCTCACCGTCGAAGGCGATCTCGAACTGCTTAGGCCAATTCAACGCTGCACGGGCTTTGCTCATATCGTCGTCCCACTGTCGAGCGCCGGGGATGTTACGAGCAACGTCCCCGGCATGGGCGGCGATCTTGTAGGCAATGCAGCCCTCGCGAACATCGTCGGCCTTGGGCAGACCGACGTGTTCCTTCGGCGTGACATAACAGAGCATCGCGGCGCCCGCTCTGGCCGCCTCGGTCGCACCGATACAACTGGTGATGTGGTCGTAACCGGGAAAAACGTCCGTCACCAACGGCCCGAGCACATAAAACGGCGCGTCATCACAGATGCGTTGCTGGATCTGCATGTTCCAGGCGATCTCATGGATCGGAACATGACCCGGACCCTCAACCATGACCTGCACACCGGCCTCACGAGCACGATGGGTCAGTTCGCCGAGCACTTCAAGTTCGGCAATCTGCGCGGCGTCACCGGCATCCTTCAAGCAACCGGGGCGCACGCCATCACCCAAAGAATACGTCACGTCGTATTCCCGCATGATCGCGCTGATTTCATCAAACAGATCGTACATCGGATTCTGCTTGCCGTGATGGATCATCCACTTGGCCAGCAGCGAGCCGCCGCGCGAGACGAGACCGGTGATACGGTTGCGGATCAAGTGCAGATTTTCCTTAAGAATGCCCGCATGAATCGTGAAGTAATCGACGCCTTGTTTGGCCTGATGCTCGACGACTTTGAGAATCCGATCGTAATCAAGGTCTTCGATGGAACGATCAAGGATCATCGAATAGATCGGCACCGTGCCAATAGGGATCGTGCTGTGATCGATGATGGCCTGACGGCATTCGTCGAGATTCCCGCCGGTGGACAGGTCCATCAGCGTGTCGGCGCCGTACTTCTGCGCCCACTTTAGTTTCTCGACTTCCTCCGACGTCCCCGAGGATACCGGGCTCGCCCCGATGTTGGCGTTGATCTTGGTCGTAATCATCCGCCCGATGCCCATCGGGTCGAGCCGTTTGGGTGAGGTCTGGCCCTTAAAAAGTTCGTCGTCTTCAATTTCTTTCCAACGCTGTGAAACGGACTGGTTGACCCATAAGGCGGCGTCGGGCCGATGACCGGGATGACCGAGCGGGGCGGGGGAATGTTGAATTGAGAATTGAGAATTAAAAATGGCGGAAGCACCGTTTCCCCGAGAAACGGCCGAAGTGCCGTCTTTCTCCATTTTCCATTCTCCATTCTCCATCGGCTTCTGCCCGTTGCTGCCGGCCAGATGCCGTACATTTGCGGGGATCACGAGCCGACCGCGTGCGACTTCGTCGCGAATGAACTCCGGTGTCACGTTCTCGCGAACGGCGACGCGGACCATTTCCGGTGTGATGCTGCCCTTCCGGGCGGATTCGAGTTGAGTCATCGGTTTCTGCTCCGTTATCTCATGATGAACGATACAAGCTCTTGTTCAACACAATTCGCGCTGAATTACTGTTTCGCCAGCCATTGCTTCCATTTCGACGCAAACTTCGGAAGATCGACGCCGAGCGACTGAGTGATCGCTCGGCCGAACGTCGATTCGCGGCTGGCCAGCGCCTGCTGCAACGCGTTGGCGCCGAATGTGTCGTGCATGAACGCGACGATCATTGCGCCGTCCGTGTAGGGATCATGGACTTCGACGCCGAAGGAGAAATCCACTCGGTTCGGATCGTCCTTTATCATCCGTTTATACTTCTTGAGCGTATGCTTTCGGCTGAATTCGCTCGCTCGCGTCAGCGACAAAAACTCCGGATAGCCTTGAATGAACCAATTCGGAGCTTTTGAAAAACGCCAGCCTTTTGGCTTCTTGCGAGTGATTTGTGCCATGAAGAGTGACGCGTATTCATGCACCAGTGTCTTGTGAAAGTAAGCGTCGTCCTTCGGATCGCCCACCATCGTGCGATCCGCGGCCCCATGCTTCGAAGGCGCAAGAAGGTGCAGTTCTGCGTTACAGGTATCGCGGCGATAAGAGGTATGAAGCGTCATCACGGCCGTCGAAGCATAGTCATTTGGTTTGGCATGTAACTGCAGTGTGAGTCGGACGTTTTCGAGAAGTTTTTTCGGCCCGTATTCCGCGAACTCATCGCACAGTGCGGAATACGCTTTCTCCATGAAGCCATCGATTTTTCGAGCATCGGCTTCGAGCGCGGGCGGGTGCCGGATTTTCCAGTGCTTGCCGGACAGCACGGTCCGGGGTGAGGTCGTTGTTCCGGATTCAATTGTCTGACTTTGCAAACGCCCCATGCATCCGAGCACGAGCAGGACGCAAACTAAAATTCTCCACGACATCGGCTCCGACAATGCAGTCGTGACGGCGGCTTTGCGTTCGGATTCGAGTTGAGTCACGGTTGTTGCTCCTTAATCCTCATGGGTGAGAGACACATGCTTTTTTCATAGCTCGCATTTCAAACGTCCTGTTCGCCGGGGCGCATGCCTATGAAACACCTGGCGCGTTCACCGCCGTCAAGAGGGCAAGGCTCCACGGTTGCTTTGAAGCCGACCTCGGTGAGAAGGTTTAGCCAGGTATCCGTTGGAAACACGCCGTAGCGATGGCGCTCCTGCTCGACCCGGACGGCGCCGTCCGCTTCGCGTAGTAGATAAACGAAGTCGACGTTATATTCACTGTCCCGCGGATCGGGGTCCCAGGTCCATTCGAGATAACGCATCGCACGGCACGTCGGCTGTTCGTTGTCGTCGCGCTCGTCATGACCACCGTGGCATGTCGTGGCAACCCAGGTTTCCCGAGTACAGTCGGGCACCAGCAAAACGAGTCCTCCCGCCGCGCAGTGAACGAAAGCCGTCTGCATGGCTTTTCGCAGTTGCTCTTCCTTGGTCAGATACATCACCGCGTCATGAACGAAGATCGCGTCAAATGGCTGATTCAATCGAAGGCTGCACATGTCACCCTCGACGTGTTCACACTCGGGGTTGAGTGTTCTGGATATGGCCAGCATCTGCGGAGAGAGGTCCGTAAGCGTCAGACGGCAATGCTGCTTGAGATAGCTCGCGTTGTTTCCGCCGCCGCAGCCGAGTTCCAGCATTGACTTGACGGGTCGTTGTGCGTGCGCGGAGATGACGCGCCAGTAATATGCCGCTTCTCTGGCGTATTCATCCGGAGGTGAGAGAAGCGGCCACCAATCCGCCAGCGTCGAATAAAGTTTCATGGGAGCCACCTCGCTCCCCGGCGGACTGATGCCGAAGCAGGACCACGGTCGTGAATCGGTATGGATAAGTAAGTTTGAACGGACATGCCGTCGCTTCCCTACGCACCTCGCCGCAGTCAGCTGCGCCTTGGTGATCAGGTTCGAAGGGTTCCGGCGTCGCCGCCGGCTCTCAGCCCAACTTGGGCACCCCTAGCAAACACGTAGGATCATAGGCAAACCAACGAAGTTCGCAACTCGATTCATGAATAAAATGAGAGTGCTGCTTAGACGGGCCCAAACGGATCGCAGTCCTTACGGCTTACCACCGCTGACAATCGAGGAATTGCACGGCGCAACCGAGCCGCCAACGACGTGAGCACAGGACGTTCGCTCGCCCAGTGTCCCAACGCTATGGCCGCCGCTCCGGCGCGTTGGTATCGCAAGGCGTCATGATGACGGATTTCGCCGGTCAGGATTACGTCACCGGCGCCACATGGCTTACCCGGAATCTCGAACGGCAAGGACCCGGCCGCGCCGACACACACCAAACCGCGACGCACTTTCTGTCCCGGCTTTCCGACAATGGTGACATTGGCGGCTCGTGTCTTTTTCGCCAACGAACTCGCCAGCATCCGCAGTGACGGCGGCCTGGAAAAGTATCCGATTCGCCCCTGACCGATTCGACCGTCCGGAGACTTCTCAAGCGGATAAATATCAAACGCCGGCTCCTCATAGGGATGCGAACGGCGAACTGCTGCAGCAACGTCGACGAGACGACGCTGCGGAAAAATGACTTCCAGGCGCATCTCATCCACACGCTCCAAACGACCCTTCCTTCCGACGGTCGGATTCGCCCCTTCCATCCCCCAAAAGGTGCCCTGGCCTCTTAATCGATAGCTGCATCTCTCATAATCTCCAATACGGCCCGCCCCCGCCTCGAAGACCGCCTCGGCCACACCATCCGCTTGCGCTTCCGGCACAAAAACCACGAGCTTGCAATCACGCATCGGACTCCCGGCAGCTTCGAACGGGATCACGTCGCGGAGTCCCGCCATTGCGGCAAGGGTATCATTCGTTCCACCCGGGGCGGCGTCGAGCGCCGTGTGCGGTGAATAGATCGCGATGCGAGAAGACAACGCCGCGGCTGCGAGCCCTTCCTGCTCCGAACGGTCGGGCGTCATGCGCTTGACCGGTCGAAAGATCGGTGGGTGATAAGCAAGAATCACGTCAAACCTCCCGCGCGTGGCCTCATCCAGGACCGCGGCGGTCAGGTCGATACAGAGAAGCACACGACGCACGGGCCAGGTTTTGTGACCGACGAGTAGTCCGACGTTGTCCCAATCGGCCGCAGCCCATGTCGGAGCAACCTCTTCCATGACCGTACATAGATCGTTAACGGTCGATCGGTGACGCGACTTAGCCTTCATCAAGCCCACACTCCCTTGCAACGAGTTCCTTATAAGCGGAACACATTCGTTCCGTAATTTCGCCCGGCACCCCTCGTCCGACCTCATGTTTTTCGATCGACGTCACGGGCATGATCTCCAACACACTGCCGGTCAGGAAAACCTCCGTTGCCGAAAGCAGCGCTTCGATGTCGATGGGTCTTTCTTCGATCTGAATCGAAAGTTTCTCCGCCAGCTCGATCGCCGCCTGCCGAACCGTACCGGGAAGGACGGGCGTGTCCACGGGCGGAGTCAGGATCACGCCGTCCTTGACGATGAACACATTGCAGATCGAACCCTCGGCAAGTCGATTCTCCGTTGTAAACCACAGCGCCTCGTGACATTTTCGCTGCGCCGCTTCTCCCATCGCCAGAAGCCGAGGTAGATAAGCCAGGGTCTTATGACCTGCCAACGGATTGTGGGGATTTTGTTTGTACGGGCAGATACAGACACGCATCCCGTGCTTATACAGCTCCGGCGGATAGGCCTGGACCTGGCTCGCGGTCATCACAATCGTCGGATGCGCAGCCGTCGAGAGCTGCCCGGGCCGGGGAACGACGCCCGGCGTCGCCACGATTCGAATTCGCGCATCGCTTAGCCGGTTAGCATCAAGAAGCCGCCTGATGCCCTCGGCCACCGCGTCGACGGCGACGTGGATGTTAAGTTCCAAGGTTGCGGCGGAATGGGTCAGTCGCCTGACATGTTCCTCCAATCGCATGACGCGACCATCGTAGGCTCGAAGTGTCTCGAACAAACCCGCCGCATGAGAAAAACCGGCATCGAACACGGAGACTCTCGCTTCACCGGCGGGAACGATCTCTCCGTTCAAATAAACGCATTCATCGACCATGCTGGACTCTCGGCTGTGTCGCGCGTGGATGGGTCAAACGAAACGTGGCCGGTCGAAACACCCAGCGCTGCGAGCATCCCGGCGGCCTTGGCTTCCAACTCTTGATATTCATCCTCAGGGTCGCTGTCGGCCACGATGCCGCTGCCCACCATGACATCCACAATGCCGTTGGCCATCGTCATCGTGCGAATGGCGAGGTTGACCTCCATGTCGCCGTCGAGGCCGACGTAGCCGATCGCGCCACAGTACGGACCTCGCGCGTCCGGCTCCAGTTCATGGATGATCTGCATCGCCCGGACCTTCGGAACGCCGGTGATCGAGCCGCCGGGAAACGTTGCCTTTAATAAGTCAACGGCGTCGAGCCCTGCACGCAGATTGCCTGTCACCGTGGCTGTCCGATGGAAGACCGTTGAATGCTTTTCAATCTCACCCTCATGTCCAACTCGGAGCGAGCCGTACTCGCAGACACGACCAAGGTCGTTTCGTTCCAGGTCGATGATCATGTTGAGTTCCGCACGGTCCTTTTCACTGTGAGTCAGCGCATCAGCGGCGGCGGCGTCGAGTTTCAGGGTTGCGCCTCGCGGTCGTGTGCCTTTGATCGGCCGGGTCGTGACATCACGGCCTCTTAATCGAAGAAACAGCTCGGGCGATGACGAAAGCACCGCGCCGGAATCGCATTGCCGACTGCACAAGTCACGAATCGGAAGGTAGGCGGCATAGGCGGCGGGATTTTTTTCGCATAGGCGATGGTAGATGTCGATCGCGGGCTCAACGACAGCCAACCGAAAGCGCCTCGCCAGGTTAACCTGAAAAATGTCCCCCGCCCGAATGTATTCGAGGGCGCTCCGGACCTTGTCGAGATAAGCGTGGCGAGAGTAATTCCACCTTCCGCCGGCCTCTTCTCTGACGACGTTGCCTGTGGAGGTTCCATTCGCGTCAGTCGCTCGAACGATGTTCTCCAAATGATCCAAACGCGTTTGAAGCGGCGGCCTTGGGTGATCGACCAGTGCCGCCGGCAATTCCACGCCTGCGACGACCCATTGCCCCAACAAAGCGTCGTGGATGAGGACCGTATCGAACAACGTCCAATATGAGACCGGCAGGGGACCGTGGCGATCACGCCATCCTGCCGAGGGTTCGATGAATCGACCTGCTTCGTAACCCACAAAGCCGATCCAGCCTCCGACGAACGGAAGGTCCGGCACCGGCGCCAACGTATACCAGGGTCGCCAATGATCGGCCAATTGTTTGAACGGGTCCTCGCCCCTGTGATTTTCTGAGTAGATCGAGCAGACGGGATCGGTGGCAAAGATCGAATATCGGCCTTGCTTGTTGACTGTTTCGAGCATCATGCCCTTGCCATCGAGTCCGATGATCCGACGAAGACCGGCGAGGTTACCGGGCGGAGCGACGGTCCGCGAATCCCAACAAATCGCCTTTTGCGAGGGTATGACGCCCATAGTCAGGGCAGTATAGCTCCCCCGTCGGCTTTGTCCCACGGTCCGAAGCCGCAAGATATCCCGAAAGCAAAGGCCTTGAGGATGAGACCCGATGGAGTATAATCTAATAGCAGTAGCAAACCTGGGGGGAATATTCAAATCTAAAGGACAGGTATAAGATGAATGCGGAACACGAACGCAAAACGGTGGCCGCGGTCGTACCACAACAACGCCAGAACCAGACAGTGCTATGGTTGATCGCGATTTTGCTCGCGATTATCGCAACGGTGCTGGTCGTACGGCCTTCAGATGTACTCAGCCTTCCTCCCGCCTACGGCAATACGTCCATGATGGGTGCCCGCGGCATCTTTGCCTTCACGGGCCAACTCGACAAACACAGCTACGGGCTGTTCATGATGGACGTGGATAGCAGCAACGTCTGGTGTTATCAGTACGTGCCCACAACACGAAAGCTGAAGCTCGTGGCGGCGCGATCCTTCCTTTATGACCGCTATCTCGAGGACCATAACTGCGAAGAGCCGACGCCGGCGACCACGAAGATGATGCTGGATCAACAACGTCAGATCCAGGAACGAATCATTCGAGGTGGAATTGGCCCCGACGAGTCCGAAGAGGCCCTGGCGACCGAGATTCCGGGTCTGCCGATCATCACGGAGAATCGCGAGCCTTCGATGTTGACCGAGGTTCCAGACGCGCCCGCGCCTGTGGAACGTGTGGAACGAACCGAACCGCCGATGAAAACTGAGAATGCGATGGTTCCCATACTGGATGAGACCCAAGAATCCGATCCGACGGTCGGCGCGGACGCGACGACCTTGCCCATGATGGAACTTGTCGAGGATGAATGATGTCAACCGGGCGTCGAAGCGACGCCTCTACGCGAGAAACGCACGATGGCCAAAGAAGATTATCTCTCAATCGATCAGGTAACCGAAGCGCTCGGCATGACCGAAGAGCAAGTCAAGAATTTGGTCAAGGACGGCAAACTGAGCGAGGTCCGCGACGCCGGCAAGGTCCTTTTCAAAAAGGCGGAAGTCGACCAGCTTGGCAACAAGGAAGGCAGCAGCGTCGTCGAGTTGGATGCCAGTGATGAAGATCTCCCTGCGGAGATCGAAATCAGCGAGGATGATTCGTTTGCATCGGCGTTGTCGAGTCTGGCGGATTCTTCGGCAACCTTAGGGGCGATCGATGAAAGCCCGGGCGTGGAGGAACCGCCGGCGCTGGACGTGACCCCCGGCGCGGGATCTTCAATCGCGTTCGCGCCTGAACCTGAAGCAGACTCTCCCGAACCGACCGAACTGACGATGGAAGACATTCCCGAAGAACTTCCGGCCGCACCGAAAGCCGACAAGGAGACGATCCCCACGGAGTTTTCTTCCGAAATCGATCTATTGCCGGCCGACGACACCGGTGATCTGACAGCCATCAAGACCTCGCCTCAAGAGCAAGAAGAAAAAGTCGAAACATTGGATGAAGTCCCCGACCTCGGACTGTCCGGCTCAAGCATCATCAGTCTCGAACCCAGCGGCGATTCGGGGGTGATGGACGCACCGATTACCAAGGAAGACACGAAGTTCAGCAAGGTCGGGATCAGCGTTTTCGACGATGACGAATTGGACGTCGAAACCGACCCGATGGGCGAAACGCAGATTTCGTCCGGCCCGGATGATTTCGAGGCTGTCGGCAGCGGCAGCGGCTTGTTGGATCTGACACAGGAGAGCGATGACACAAGTCTCGGAGCCGAGTTGCTCGACGTTATTTCACCGTCCGATGCGGGCGAAACGGAACTCGAAAGTGACGGTATTGAAGCGGACACGATCACCGAATCAGGGTCATCCGTGACGATGGTCTCAGAAACGACGGAGATGGTCACCCCAATGCCCATGACGCCTGCCGTTCCGTCCCGCGCAGCGGTTGGAGAAATGGCGGGTGCCACGCCCATGAATGTTTGCATGATCCTCGGGATGTTGGGGATGGCGCTTTTAGGTCTGGCGACCGCCTCTGTGCTTCAAGGCGTCTGGCCCGCAAAGATTCTTGATCTTATTTCGAGCGGTGTCGTGCATTACTCCGTCTTTGGCGGCCTTGCGCTGATCGCAATCGTGACCGGCGTACTCTCAATACTGGCCGACCGCAAATAATACAAATCAATCTCGCAACATTTCAAACCTGATGACGCGAGGTGCAAGGCCCGCCCAAATCACACGGGCATGCGCCGAGGATCATGACAACCACAATCGCCAAGACCGTTGCTGAGTTACGAGTCATCGTCAAAATCTCCTCACGTTTATTGATGAAAAGATCACGGCCGATGCCATTCGTCGCATTTCGGACATAGCGGCATTTTAGGATGGTCGTTGGCTCGAATCCCGGCAAGATCATCGTGCCGCCATAATTCTCTAACCGGTGTTTCATCGACGCGTCCGACAGTCTGTTTGCCTGCGAAATCCTGATCACACGTGGTCATCCTGCCGTCCGCCAGAATCAACGCCCGTGAAAACACACGTCGGCAAGGTGCGCGCAAAGGCGGCGCCATGTTGGTGACCGTCCGGAGCGGCCGCTGCATCGCGCAATGACTGTACCCGGTCACCACCAACGTTCCCAAGCGTTGTTGCCACATATCAACAAAGGGCTCCAAGTCATTGAGCGTTTCATTTGCCTTGATCATTGAAGGCACGATCAACGGCAGGACTCGTTGCTCATCCGCTCGTCGGGCCAGCAGACGCTCCAACCGCGATAGCACGTTCCCATATTCATCGACGCCATGGACGCGGCGATAGGTGTCTTCGCACGCGGCATCCAGCGTCACTTCCAAAACGTCTATAGGAGCCTCGATGAATGCCGATGTCGCGGCTGGATCGTCCAGCGCGACGGAGGTGCGCACGGCAATTGCAGCGGCGCCGGCGTCACGGAAAATCCGGCAGATTTCTCGAAAGTCCGGATGACAGACGGGTTCACCAAAGCCGCCGAGCACGATTCTGACGTCATCCGCTTCACCGATCCAATCCGCCACAGCACGAACGGCCTCCATCTTGATCGGACCGCGACGGCCCACATCCGCTCCTCTTGGACGAAGTTGCGACGTGGTGAACGGGTGCTCGGTTGTTAGCTCAACTTCGATTTCTTCGGGAACGTCCGCAACTCTCTTGGCCTCGACGGATGACAACCATCGGGCAATCTTCACCGTGTCCCATGAATCGCCGCCACTCTCCAATAACCGCACGATTCGGTCCATGCTGCGTTGCGTATCGCACAAGAGTCTGCCCTTGGACTCGACCACATCGGCGGGAGGACGATAACAGGCTTCTTTTCCCGCAATATCAGGCATTGGGTTGCCGGGCTGATACATCAACAGCGCACCCGGCGGCAGATTGGCGGACGTCAATTCTTCTAAAACGTGTTGATCGATGATAAGTGCGCCTAGGCCGGGCGGCGCCTGAACAATGGTGAGTTTTGCCTGATCATGATGATCCTGAAAATGACGCACCATGGCGTCCAGCAACTCGGGATCGATCACAGGGGCCGCGGCTGGAATCGACATCACGCCGTCCGCACCAGTCTGGCGGGCTAAGCCGTGCACCAACGGAGCATGAAAATCTTCATCAAAGGCGCACAAACTTCCGATGCCACCGCGCCAGCCGTCAAGACCCCAGAGGCGACTGGCTTGGACCAGCATCTGGTAAGACGGAGGACCGGCATCGTGAGTTTCGAGTTTGACGTCCAACCCGTCGAGGAGCGGCCTGACCTGATTCGCCTGTCGAACGGGACATAGAACGTGAATCGATGAAAGCGTCGTTGTGCGCGACACGCGCTCAAGCGTTCGTCGCAACACCGGCTTACCAAGCAGATTGTCTGAAAGACGTGAACGCGTGCCCAAGGGGGATCGCTCCAGATCGACGAGGAGGGCGGCAACGAGATTCATGGCGTCTCCTTCACACGCGCTGCCTCTATCGTTCCGTCAAAACGGCTCAACGCTTCATCAAAGATACGTTCGAGCTGATCGCATCCTTCCAACAGCGATTCAATGAAACGACGGTCACGCTGAAGCTGCCGCCTCGCCCTGGCCCGACCCGTAACCTCGTCGACGGCCAGCCTTCGATCCGACGCGAGCTTTTGCAGCTCAGCAAGCTGCGATACATCCCGAACCATACGGAACAACAAGCTATGATTCTGAACAAGCGTCCGCAGCTCGTCGACTCGGGCAATCCGACGGTTGAAATCCTTCGGAGTGTCAATCAAATCCTGAAGCTCATGAAGCAAACAATGTGTTTCGTCGCATAGGGCTCGGAATGCGTCGAGTTCCCGCCGGCGCGCGGCCAATACCTCCCGAGCCGGCCTTAATTTTGAGGCGTCAAACCAGTTCGCATCCAGATACCCAAAGCAGCCGGGCTCGATTGCCCTGCGGCAATGGCGACTTGCCATTTCTTCCAGCGTCATGACGACGGCGCCCACCTTCTTTGCACCACCCTCCGTGGCATCGATCACCTTGGCTGAACATTTGGCAAAGTCCCGCTCGAATTGCTCGAGGTAAGTGAACATTTGCTCGTCAGTGTAGATCGGCCGGTCATGGATGTCGGCCACCTTGCGAAGAATGGCGCGTGAGCGCGCGATTCGCTCCCACTCCTTCAGTTCGAGTGTGCAGAATCGCCCAAGTTCAGGGGCCCAGGTGCGATGCATGACGACGCCGGGCGCGTAGTAGCAATGGCCCGAGAACCCCAGGTCCTGACCGATGAACGTAATTGGATCGCAATGCAGCCACTGCGCCAGGTAAAACGCCAGATGCATGACCGTGGCGCCTGGCTCCATCGGGGTGCGCTTTGCCAGATCCTCACCGACACAACGATGGGCGAACTGATTGTCCAAAAGTATGATCCGCCTTCGCTTGGCGGCGACCGATGACTTCTCGTTAGACGATGCACTCGAGCCCCCACCCAGGAACGCGTCGATCACATGCCAGGACGCCTTGGGTTCGGCGACAAGCACGAGGTCATCGGGGATGTCGATCCCTTCGAAGAACTGTCGCGACAGGTCACTGAAATCAAGCGAAGTCACAAAATGCGGCCGAATGCCTCGCTCCAACAACGGGCGCAACGTCGTCTGGGCCGCAATGATGACGGCGCTATCTCGCAAATCTCTCAGTTGATCGATGTTCTTCGCCAGCGACGGACCGGCCGCCACGAGAATCGCCGGAAAACCGGCAAACCTTCGCCGTAGAACATCAGCAGGCGGTGTCGTCACGTACGCCGGCAGGTTGTTTGCTATGTTGCGACAAGTGATGCCGGCATTGCGAACGAGCGTCGTAAGCGACATTTTCGCAAAGTGGGCGAAGTCCATCAGGGCTTTGCGACAGTCTGCGTGATAATCGGCATGGTGATCCCGAGCAACAGGCGGGACCGCGAAGAGCGTACCCAACATAAGACTTGTCGAATACCGACTGAGACGATCATGCAGGCCGGCTTTATCGAGATCGGTCAATATGACAACTTGGCCGGTTGCAAGCTCTTTGGAGAGATCCGTCGTCTCCAGGGCTGTTTTGATCGTGATCAGGTCCGGCTCACTGACGAACACGACCGTTTCGTTTCCAAAATGCTCGAAAAGCGCCTTAAGATGATAACCCAATCCGAGCCCGCAAAGGATCACGCAGGCCGCATCTCCTGCGACAAGCCCTTTGCAAAACTCCTGTGCCTCTCGTGCCGGATCATACCGACTGTGCAAGAACAAGGTCCGTCCGTCGGACGTCGAGACGCTCGCCGTCATCGCCCCTTTTTTCGAAGACTGCACAGGAAGTGTCGCGTCCATGGGCAGCTCATCGATACGCTGTGCCAACTTTGCATCGTGGCGCCAAAGCTGTCGCATGTTGTCAAGGAAAACCCGATTGATGCTCGTCACGGTTTGCACGTAGGCATTATACAGATCAACATACAACATCAAGCGGATTCGAAATGCGAAACCTGCAAGTTCCGCACGTGACCGCAAACCCCCGGGGGAGACCTGTCCGGTGATTTCATTTCATCCGGCGCTTTTCCTTCTCCGAGAAGCGCAGCGTTGGAATCTCACCCAATCGACGGTTAGAATCGGATCCATGTCGCTGCCTTGCTGGATTGGACTCGCCTTTGTTTTCACAGTCGCTTTGTTGCCGGCGACCGTATCGGGTGGTGACCGCGTCACCGGCCGTTCATTCGCCACACGATCGGAAGTCATTGCCAAGCACGGGATGGCCGCGACGAGTCAACCCTTGGCCACACAGATTGCACTCGACATCCTGAAACAGGGTGGGACCGCGGTCGACGCTGCGATTGCGGCCAATGCCGCGCTCGGCCTCATGGAACCGACTGGCAACGGTATCGGGGGCGACCTGTTTGCGATCGTCTGGGACGCCAAAACGAAAAAGCTCTATGGCTTGAACGCCAGCGGCCGTTCTCCCTACGGCTTGAGCCTCAACCATTTCCTCGAGCAGGGACTCGAAAAAATCCCAAGCCACGGTCCTCTCCCGGTCAGCGTCCCCGGATGTGTCGACGGCTGGTTTGAGTTACACGGACGGTTCGGCAAACTTCCCATGGAAAATGTCCTCGCCCCTGCGATACATTATGCTCGTGAAGGGTTTCCACTTTCCGAACTGATCGCCTATTACTGGTCGATCGGTGGCGCCCGATTGAAAGAGTATCCGGGTTTCGCCCAGACGTTCCTGCCCGATGGGCGGGCGCCGAAAAAAGGTGAGCTTTTTCGCAATCCCGCGCTCGCTGCCACCCTGGAGCAAATCGCCAAGAACGGCCGAGACGTCTTTTACAAAGGTAAGTTGGCCGACATCATGGATACGTTCTTTCGGCGCACCGGTTGCTTTTTACGAAAGCGCGATTTCGAGAAACACACCTCGACGTGGGTTGATCCTGTCTCGACGAATTACCGCGGCTACGACGTCTGGGAACTTCCGCCCAACGGCCAGGGTATTGCCGCGCTACAGATGCTTAATCTGCTCGAAGGGTTTGACCTGCGTGCGATGGGCCAGAACAGCGCCGACGCACTGCACCATATGATTGAAGCGAAAAAGCTCGCGTATGAAGACCGTGCCCGTTTCTATGCTGACATGGATTTCGCGCGCGTACCGGTCGAACGTCTTATTTCAAAGACGTATGCCGCCGACAGAAGAAAGCTCATCAAGCCCGATCGTGCTGCACGCCGATACGCGTCCGGTGACTTCAAGGTCGCGGAAGCGGATGCGAAATTGCGCGAAGGCGATACGATCTATCTGACCGTAGCAGACAAAGATCGAAACATGGTGTCGCTGATACAGAGCAACTATCGCGGATTCGGCTCCGGCCTTTGCCCGGACGGTCTCGGTTTCTGCCTTCAGGATCGTGGCGAGTTATTCTCGCTGGAGGAAGGGCACGCCAATGTTTATGAACCACACAAGCGACCGTTCCACACCATCATCCCTGCGTTCGTCACCAAAGACGGAAAACCGTTTCTCAGCTTCGGCGTCATGGGGGGCGACATGCAACCGCAGGGACATGTTCAAATTGTGTGCAACATCATCGATTACGGCATGAACCTGCAGGAAGCCGGTGATGCCGCACGATGGTATCACACGGGCTCCTCAGAGCCGACGGGCAAGATCATGAACAACGGCGGCACGGTGGCTCTGGAATCAGGCATTGCCGCCGAAACCCGCCGCGTCCTTTCACGAAAAGGACATCGCATTCGCTTCATGTCAGGACCTTTCGGAGGATATCAGGCCATCGGGTACGACGCCGAAAACGACGTTTACATCGGCGCGTCGGAATCCCGCAAAGACGGCCACGCGGCCGGATATTAGCGAAAGCTGCTACAACGGAAAGTCCCCCATCTTTGCGTCGGCGGGAAGACACGGCAGATCAAGCGGTTCGGCCTCGGCATATTTCAACGCCGACGCGGTGTTGAACAAAACGACTCGTTCGTCCGCACTCAACCGCCCGTCTTCTAACAAACGACGTGCCGCTACGATGCATGCCGCCGTCTCCGGACAAATCGAAATGCCTTCCATCTCACTCGCTTCGTTCATCACAGGCTCGATCTCGTCATCAGGGACGGCGACAGCCAATCCCTCCGATTCGCGAACCGCATCGAGAATCATGAAGTCGCCCACTGCCCCGGGCACGCGAATCCCCCAGGCCTTTGTATTGGGCGACTCCCAAGGTTCGGCGAATCGCTCACCGGCCTCGAATGCCCTCGCGATCGGCGCACAACCGTCACTCTGAACCGAGATCATTCGTGGCATCGTTCCTCTTTGCAGCCATCCCAGTTCGCGAAGCTCATTGAACGCCTTCCACATACCAATCAAACCCGTACCGCCACCGGTAGGATACAAAATGACGTCCGGCAGTCGCCAACCGAGTTGCTCGGCCAATTCAAGCCCCATCGTCTTCTTTCCCTCGATGCGATAGGGCTCCTTGAGTGTCGCCATGTCGAACCAACCCATCGTATCACGGCCCTCACGAACAATACGACCACAGTCTGTAATAAGGCCGTCAACCAGATAAACCTTCGCTCCAGCCTCCACACACTCACGCTGAATGGTCCCTGGTGTGTCGACGGGCATGAAGATGTAGACCTCCATCCCCGCGCGTGCCCCGTACGCCGCGAGCGCGCCCCCTGCGTTGCCCGCGGTCGGCGCCGCCAATCGCGTCAGTCCGAAGTGCTTCGCCATGCTGACCGCCATCGCCATGCCGCGACTTTTAAACGACCCTGTCGGCAGCGTCGATTCGTCCTTGATCCAGAACTCGGCGAGCCCCAACGCCTCGCCGAGCTTTCGAGCGGCCAAAAGCGGCGTCATACCCTCACCAAGACTGACGACGGCATCCTGATCGGGAACCGGCAGCAGCTCCTGATAGCGCCAAAGCACCTTCGGCCGACCTGCGAAGTCGGTCGGATGAACGGCCTCTCCAACTTTGGCTAGGTCGTACCGTACCCAAAGAGGCCGTTCGCGGTGCATGGTCTGTATGCAATCGGCAGGAAGCACCGTCCCGTCAATCGCGGCTTCAAGATGGCAAACGAAATTGCCCATTGGGCAAAGAATCTTATCATAAATCTTGAAGGTGGCGAAAACGGCAGGGTCCCGGCCGGCTCGTCAAAACGCGCTGATGACATCGCCGAGTGTGAAAAAAACCGTCAGGAGCACGATCAAACCGATGACGGAGACGAGCGTTCCGTACTTCGCCATTTCCTGTGTCGTGACGGCACGCGTGGCAAATGCGATCGCGTTTGGAGGCGTGCTGATCGGCAGGCTCATGGCAAGAGAACATGCGAAAGCCACCGCCAAGGCTCCAAGGCGGGTTTCAAGTGCGGAGATCGAACAAACAATGGGAATGATCAAATTGCTCGCGGCAGCATTGCTCATAAAGTTCGAGAGAATCAGCCCGACAATCATGATTGAAGTGATGATCAGAAGTCTCGGCAGCGTTTCAAACGGAATTCGACGAACGATGATTTCGGAAAGGCCGGAAGCCGACATCGCGACGCCTAACGTCAGGCCGCCGGCGACCAGAATCAGAATATCCCAGTCGAGGCGTTTGAGATCGCCTGCGTCGATGATGCCAAATGCGCTGAAGACGGCGATCGGCAACAGAGCGACGACGGCCGATGGAATATCGTGCAACGGCTGGGTCAGCCACATCAGAATCGTGACGGTGAATGTGAGCACAACCGTGGCGAGTTCCGGCGTAACTTCGAGCAACTCGGGAAACTGGATCTCCACGGGTTCCGGTCTGGGCCGAAAGACAAGCAACAGAATCACCCAAAGCGCAAATAGCAGAACGATGACGACAGGCACGCCGATCATCATCCATTTGAGAAAAGTGACTTCATACTGACTTCCGAGATGGTGAAGCACACTCGCCGCAACTGCATTAGGAGGGGTTCCGATGATTGTACCCAATCCACCGATGCTGGCCGAGAACGGAATGGCCAGCACGAGCATTTTCTTGAGCCCGTCGCGCCCGCCGCCGAGTTGCTGAAACAGCGGACCGGCAATGGCGATCATCATTGCCGTGGTGGCTGTGTTTGACATGAACATCGAAAAGAGCGCCGTGGTCCCGATCACCCCCATTAACAGCATTTTCGGCCGTTTGCCAAAGGGCGTGATAAACGCGCGGGCCAGACGTACATCGAAGCCGTGCTTCGTCGCTCCGATCGCGAGGATGAAACTGCCGAAAAAGAGAGCCAGAACCGGACTGGCGATCGGATTGAGGAACATTTCCCAGCTTTGCTCGCCACTTCGCTGCAGGTTGAGCGGACCTTCAGGTCGACCGAGTAGATACACACAAAGGACAATCACCATAATGGAGGTCGCGTAAGCGGGAATCAGTTCCGTGACCCACAAGACCGCCGCAGTCACAAAAATAACAAAACAGATTCGAGGACCGGAATTCTCAAGCCCGGGAATGGGCACAAAAGCTGCCGCCAGCGTCAAGGCCATACAAGCAAGCGACTTTAGGGCCGTCGCCCAACTCAAATCGATCAGCATCCGCTGTCGCCTGAATTTAATACGCAGGTTGGATGGCATCGTTTAGATTCCAGTCGCCTCACACATTCATGATTGCGAGCCTAACAGCTGAGGATTCTTTGTGAAAGAAAGGTGCCACTGCGGAATCCTCCACGATGCTGTGAGGAAATCCACAATTGAGGCGCTTTGAGGACAATCGTGTCTCACAAATCCAATGCTGGCATCATTCTTGCCACCTTGTTCGCCTGGACGAAGGGGGTGTGACATGCCAATCGACCTCTTGCAGATTGACAAAAGACTCCGCGAGCGAATTTGTCCAAGTTGTGTTCGCTTCACCGGCGCCGGCACGTGCAGCCTACCGAAGAATCGACCCTGTTCATTGTTTGAAAACCTCGCCGAGGTTGTGGATGTCGTCCGCCATACGCACTCGAGGCGAATCGATCCTTATGTCGACGCGCTTCGAAGCCGGGTGTGTGCGGCCTGTCATTTTGAAGATGAGCATGGATCGTGTCCCTGTCGAAACAATGTGGATTGCGGGCTCGACACCTACTTTCCACTCATCGTTGAAGTGATCGAGGACGAGCTGGCGCGCTAAGCCCGGTACACGCGACGAACCGGTCATTGCGGATCGCCCGTATCGGTTTCGGCAGGTTTCATGAAGCCCGGATTCGATTCTCTAATAAGGTCGCGCACATCCGACATTCGAAAGCCGTAGACTTTCCGCAACTTCCCAAGACGGGCATCCGCTGAAACGTCATCAGGCAGGTGAAGTCTCTCCCTGACCCGGTCGGCCGACATTCCGGACGTACGAACAAACTCGTCCAGCGTCATGGCGCCATTAATTCGCGCGGCGTCCGCTGACCGCAACCTCCGTGGTGTCGATCCAAAAGTGGCCCCTTCGCGGGACGCTTGTCGCCTGTACTCACGAGAATGTCGCTCGCCCTCTCCTTTCGTGGCCTCACGAATGTTCGCCACCGCGATCCACTGGAATCCACCAATCAATGCCGCGAACGCAGCCAGAGTAAGAATGCCGTACAAATCTCGTCGCCATCGCCGGACGGGCTTCGGCGCCCCGTTCGTGTGCGAAAACATCTTCTGCGCAACAGTGCACACCCACGACCAATGCAAGGCGACGTGCAAAAGCAACAACGCGAGAAGCCCGAGGGACAACCAGAAATGAATGTCTCCCCAATCGTGACGCCCCATCCCCCAAATGGCCAGGCGGTCACCTGTCCTCGGCGGCAGCGCATATTTTATCAGGATACCCGTGGAGATCATGCCGAGCATGATTAGTAGCGTCGCGAAATCGATGACAAAATTCAATGAACTCCTGCGCATCTCGCACCGCCTTGCCGATGAGACCGGCGAAATCCGGTCTGCGGAAGTGGAAGACTTCTCAGGTCACAATCCCTCGTATCTTCAAAGCGGACATGATCATGTCGGCCGTTTGTTCGCGATTGAATCGCTCGAAATTGATGATCAGATCATGTCGCGTCTGCTCACTCGCCTCCACGTGAAAATGCGATCGTAAAAACCTCGCTCGTTCGTGCTCGATCTCTTCAATTTGTCGAACGGCTGCCTCGTAATGCAAGTGATTCTGCTCTGCAAATCGATGGACACAGTAGTCACGAGAGGCCGTCAGTCGAACCCGAAGGCCGATATCCTTCGGAAGGATCATGTCCGTTGCACGTCCGAGGAAGATGACGTGCCCCTGGCGCGCCAAGGCAACGACCGTCTCCATCAAGCTGCGAAAATACTCCTCACGGCTGATGAATCGGCCCTGTGTCAGGGATCGCGTGAATTCCTGGAGCCAGCCCTCATCATGTTCATCGAGCTCGCCGTAAATCCGTTCACGATACGTATCGTCTCCGGCCATCGTGTGGAGGATCTCACGATCGAAGACAGGCCATCCAAGACGATCGTGCAGCAGGCTCGCGATCTCATTTCCGGGAAGACCCACCGCTCGCGATATGGATATGAAGTGTTCAACTTCCTGCCTGGCCGGTCGAGCGGAATGCTCCGTCCTCTGCGAACGGGCAATCTCCCAATTTCGCATCTGCTTCTCGATAAGGTGGCCGAGTTCGCGATTCGTGGAAAGTTTAGCTGACATGGGGCACCTCCACGAAGAAGTGGAGCAATTCTTGTGCCATCACACATAGTTATGCAAGGCGCTCATGTAATTCGCCCGTTCGAATGAAGCCGGATCAGGGCACGACTTCTGGCTCATGCTGCCCTTCATCTGGTTAATGGATTCGTACTCCTTCTCCTCCATCCACATCTGCACTTCCCTGAGGATGACCGAGATTTCTCCCGGACCTCGCTTGAGCAAAACGGAACAGAGCTGTGCCACATCCGCGCCGGCCATCACGATTTTCAAGACGTCACTTGCGCTGTGGATGCCGGTCGTCGCAGCCAGACTCGCCTTCAGCCTGCCATGCAGAATCGCGACCCACCGTAGCGGGAGCCTCATCTCCGGTGTGCTCGACAGGATCAGGTTCGGAACAACCTCGAGCTCGTCGAGGTCGATGTCAGGCTGGTAGAAACGGTTAAACAGCACCAGAGCATTGGCCCCCGCCTCATCCAGTCGCTGGGCCATCCAGGCCATTGAGCTGAAATAGGGCCCCAGCTTGACGGCGACCGGTAGATTCACGGCAGACTTGATGGCGCTGAGAATGCCCAGATAGCGCGCCTCGACTTCGGCCCCCGAGATGGTCGGGTCCGTCGCGATGTAATAAACATTCAGCTCAAGCGCGTCGGCACCGGCCTGCTCAATTTTTCGTGCGTATTCGGTCCATCCGCCAACTGACGCACCGTTCAGGCTGGCGATCACGGGAATGTCCACCGCTCGCTTGGCTTTCTCAATGTGCGCCAAGTATTCCTCGGGCCCTAACACGAGTCCGGTCGCCTCCGGAAAATAGGACAGCGCTTCGGTATAACTCTCCGAACCGTGCGTGAGATGGTGATCGAGTTCGGCCGCGTCGTGTGCAATCTGCTCCTCGAATAGAGAATAAAGCACAAGCGATGAGGCTCCCTCGTCCTCCAAACGGCGAATCATGCTGATATCGCTCGTCAACGGACTCGCGGAGGGCATAAGCGGATTCTTCAACTTGAGCCCCATATAGGTCGTCGATAGATCCATGGTCCCGATCTCGCGCCTGTCAATCGTTTCCGTTACCATTGCCATTGCCATTGCCACGATTCTCAGAGGCAACGTCCACAAAACTCATTTCCGCCAATCGCTCATAACGGCTCCATTGGTTGTTGGAATCCTGTTGAGCCAGGGCAAGCAACCGCTTGGCCTCGGCCGGGTCGCTCTTGGTCAGCATCTTGAAACGGTTCTGACGATAAGCAAACTCCTCGTACGGCAACCGAGGCGGTTTGGAATCGAGCTGAAATGGGTTCTTGCCCTCCTCTTTTCGCGTCGGGTTGTATCGAAAGAGTGGGAAATGACCGGTCTGGACGGCGCGCTTCTGGATGTCCATGCCTGTCCGCATGTTGATCCCGTGAGCAATGCAATGACTGTAGGCGATAATAAGCGAGGGGCCGTCGTATTGTTCCGCCTCAATGAAGGCCTTGACGGTCTGGTTGTCGTCGGCCCCCAATGCCACGGTCGTGACATAGACGTGGCCGTAGCTCATGGCGAGCAAAGCCAGATCCTTCTTCCCCCGCGGCTTGCCGGCGGCCGCGAACTTTGCCACGGCTCCGCGCGGTGTGGCTTTTGAACACTGACCGCCCGTGTTGGAATAGACCTCAGTGTCCAGGACGAGCACGTTGACGTTTCGACCTGACGCCAAGACGTGGTCCAAACCGCCGTAGCCGATGTCGTAGGCCCAGCCGTCGCCGCCGAGGATCCAGACACTTTTTTTCACGAGAGCGTCGGCGACGGAGAGCAAACGGCGGGCCAACCCCTGGCTTCCGCCTGAGGCGGATGACGTGAGCATGACCTTGAGTCGCTTCTTTAGCCTCTGAACGCGCTCGCGCTGCTGTCGAATTTCCTCTTCGTTTGATTGAGAAGCGTTCAGAAGCGCGGCCGTCAACTCAGGACCGATCTCTTCTGTCAACTGACGGACCAGCTCTCGCGCGTACTCCTCATGCTTGTCCAGTGTCAGGCGAAAACCCAGGCCGAATTCAGCATTGTCTTCGAATAAGGAATTCGACCACGCAGGGCCCGCGCCTTCCGAATTCCGTGACCACGGCGTCGTAGGAAGATTCCCCCCGTATATTGAGGAGCATCCGGTGGCATTCGCAATGACCGTCCGGTCACCGAATAACTGACTCAACAACTTGACGTAGGGCGTCTCGCCGCAACCCGCACAGGCGCCGGAATATTCGAACAACGGCTGCAAGAACTGCGAACCCTTGACTGAATTAATCTTGACTCGACTCCGGTCGACTTCCGGCAATTTCAGGAAGAAGTCGTAACATTCTCGCTCGCTTTCACGCAACGGCGGCTGAAAGGACATGTTGATGGCCTTCAGCCTTGTTTCCTCCTTGTTCTTGGCAGGGCAGACTTCGACGCAAATGCCGCAGCCGGTGCAGTCTTCGGGCGCAACCTGAACCGTCATCGCCAGGCCTTCGAATTCTTTGCCTCTTGCTTCGGAGGACTTGAATGTGACGGGCGCACCTTCGAGATATGCCGGCTCATAGGCCTTCAAGCGGATCGCCGCGTGCGGACAGACGATTCCGCACTTGCCGCATTGAATACACACGCCGGGATCCCAAACCGGGATTTCCTGTGCGATGTTGCGCTTTTCCCATTGTGCCGTGCCGGTAGGAAACGTGCCGTCACACGGCATGGCGCTGACCGGAAGAGAATCACCGCGACCTGAGATCATCTCTCCGATCACGTCCCGAACAAATTCGGGGGCCTGATCGGACACCGGCAATGGAATCGTCACGGCCCCCGACGCCTCTTCCGGCACAGTAATCTCATACAGCTGGGCCACCGCCTCATCGACCGCCGCACAATTCTTTTGGACAATGTCCTCGCCTTTGGTAGCATAGGTCTTCCTGATCGTGTCCTTGATCGCGGCAAGGGCCTGACCTTTCGGCAAGACGCCGGCGATGGCGAAGAAACAGGCCTGCATGATCGTATTGATGCGCGACCCAAGCCCTGATTGATTCGCCACTGTGTATGCATCGATCGCATACAAGCGGATTTTCCGATCAATGATCTGCTGTTGAACGCTCCGTGGAATTCTCTCCCATGTCTTATCTTTGCCGTGAGGGCTGTTCAACAGGAAAGTCGCGCCCTCAACGGCGGACTTCAGCATGTCATAGCGTTCAAGAAAAGCCCATTGATGACATCCGACAAAATTGGCGGCCCCGACCTGATAGGTCGATCGAATGGGCCGTGGCCCGAAACGCAGGTGCGAGACGGTGACGGAGCCGGCTTTCTTGGAGTCATAAACGAAATAGCCCTGAGCATGATTCTCCGTGCCCTCGCCGATGATCTTGATCGAATTCTTGTTGGCCCCGACCGTGCCGTCCGAGCCCAGCCCGTAGAACACCGCACGCACAACGTCGTTATCTTCCGTAACAAAGTCGGAGTCGTAGTCCAGACTGGTATTCGTCACATCATCATGAATGCCGACCGTGAAGTGGTTCTTCGGCTGCTCTTTGTCCAATTCGTCAAAGACTGCCTTCACCATCGCCGGTGTAAACTCCTTGGAGGACAGGCCGTAGCGACCGCCGATGACACGTGGTGGACGCTCCGTCGTGAGCTTGCCGGCGCCATAGGCTTCGATCAACGCGGTCTGCACGTCCTTGTAGAGCGGCTCTCCTTCCGCCCCGGGCTCTTTTGTCCGATCCAGCACGGCAATGGACGTGACGGTCTCCGGCAGCGACGCGAGCAAATCATCCATAGAGAAAGGACGATATAATCGAACCTTGATCAACCCGACTTTCTCGCCGTGCCGCGTGAGATGTTCCACGGTCTCTTGAGCCGTTTCAGCGCCGGAGCCCATCAAAATGACGACACGGTCCGCATGGGGCGATCCGACATAATCGTACAGGCGATATTGCCGACCGGTGAGTTTCGCGAATTCATCCATGGCTTGCTGCACAATTGCCGGGCACCTCTGATAGGTGCCATTGCAGGCTTCCCGTGCCTGAAAAAAGACGTCGGGGTTCTGAGCGGTCCCCCGAAGAACGGGCCGTTCCGGTGCCAAAGATCTGGCACGGTGGGCGACAATCAGGTCTTCATCCATCATCGCCAGAAGATCGTCTGCGGAAAGTTCCTCGATTTTCATCACTTCGTGCGACGTGCGAAAACCATCGAAAAAATGAAGAAACGGAACTCGGGACGCTAGCGTCGCCCTGGTCGCAATCACCGCAAGGTCCATTACCTCCTGAACCGAGCCCGACGCGATCATACCGAAACCCGTTGCTCGGCACGCCATCACGTCACTGTGATCGCCGAAGATACTGAGGGCATGTGTCGCCAATGAACGGGCGGAAACGTGAAAGACTGTCGGTGTCAGTTCACCGGCGATCTTATACATGTTGGGAATCATCAAGAGCAGACCTTGCGACGCCGTGAACGTCGTCGTCAGGGCACCGGTCTGAATCGCTCCGTGGACTGCGCCAGCGGCACCGGCTTCGCTCTGCATCTCCACAACGTGTGGAACCGTGCCCCAAACATTCTTTCGGCCTTCGGTCGACCATTGATCCGCCCATTCTCCCATGGTCGAAGATGGCGTGATTGGATAGATGGCAATGACTTCACTCAGCCCATGGGCCACATGCGCCGCGGCCTGGTTTCCGTCAATCGTGACCATGCGGCGACAATTCATAAGCCTCACTCTCCTGACATGACCGGGCGTGAACCGGCCTGCGATTCATCCTTCGCTTCAACGAGAGGAGCGGAACGACACGTCAGCCAATCGCTGAGGCGCCGCATTCCTGTTCCCCAACTCACAGACGTCTCGATGATCTCGGCCTTCGGATTCAGACGACGAATGTCCTGCCAAACCTGGTGAAAATCAAACCCGACATGTGCAAGCAGATCACACTTCGTGATCAAAACCGCGTCGACGTCCTTGAACAGCAGTGGATACTTCGCCGGCTTGTCATCACCCTCCGCAACGCTGAGCACGCTGATCCGGAGATGTTCGCCAAGATCGAAATTGGCCGGGCATATCGGATTGCCGACATTCTCGATGATCAACAGGTCCAAGTCCGCCGTCGGCAGCTTATTCAGCGCGTGTTGCACCAGCGTTGCGTTCAGGTGACAGCCGCCGCCCGTCAACAGTTGAACCACAGGAACATTGAGCCTGGCGATCCGATCGGCGTCCTTCGTCGTGGCAAGGTCACCTTCCAGAACCGCAACCCGAACCGACGCGCACAACTTGGGAACAACAGCCTCAAGGATGGAGGTCTTCCCGCTACCGGCGCCGCCCAACAGGTTCACACAGGTGATACCAAGCTCATCGAGTCGGGCACGATTCTCGGCGGCGGCGTTCTCGTTCTTCTGAAACACGTTTTTCAGAACGTCGATCTTCATCGGACACCTCCGCTTCCAGGCTGGTCAGCTCCAGCTCGTCGCCGCCCGTCGGTTGGATTCCTTCCGTTCCACAACGCGGACATTGCCAATCCCAGTCCCGCATCGAAAACGTCTGCTCGCACCGAGGACAGGCCAGTTGCAAGTAGACCATCTCGATGCTCAGATCCGCCGTTTCGCAAACGGTTTCCTGTCGAGCGACCTCGAAAGCCTCTTTGAGCAACCACTCGTCCACCTGCCGGAGCACGCCGATGCGACAGTAAAGCCTTGTAACGCGTACTGCGCCTGCCTCGGCCGCCTCGGCGGTTGCGGCTTCAATCAACGATTGTGCAACGGAAAACTCATGCATGACTCAACTCGTGCTTCATCGTCCAGCGCGCGACATCCAACCGAATCGCTTCCGACACGTCGGACACCGCCCGGCCGACGTCCGGCGTCAAGGCTTCACCATAATCGGCATTCGCAATGGCAACGGCATACACCCACACCGTCTCGGGCAACACGTCGAGCGCTTGGGACATCTTCAATGCAATGTCGATGCTCATCGTGTGGGTTGTCGTCCTGCTTCGTAATCGAATTCGGTGCGATTCCTCGCGATAATCAATTCTCTGCCACGTGCCCGGTGGATGCCTTTCGTCCGGCTCCGCCGCGTCGATCGCGATCAACAGTCGGCAATTTTCAAGATGGTGTGCGATCTCGGTTCCCGGAGCCTCGGTGAAGACGATTTCCGCATCGACGGCATCGTGTTCCAGCCTTTGTGCGACGAAAAGCCCCACCTGATCGTCACGGCGCAACCATCGACCGCACCCGATAATGCAAACTTTGTTGTCATGTTTCGCGGTCATCATTCTTCCCATTCCACGTCGAGGAAATGCGTTGCGCAGGAGATGCACGGATCATACGCCCGAACCAGCATCTCCAATTGCAACGTCATTTCCTCCTTGCCCATTCCCGAGGCGAGCAGCTTCGGCGTCAGGGCATGCATGTCGGCTTCGATGTTGGCCAGATTCTGCCCGGTCGGGATGATCAGGTTTGCCATGTCTATTTTGCCATCGGAGCCGACGCCGTACTCGTGAAACAACAAACCGCGTGGCACCTCCGCAGCACCAGCTCCCCGTTCATATTTCGAGGGAGGCACCAGCGGTTCAGATTTCAATCCCCGTGTCAGGATTTTGTCGATCAGCTCGATCGACGCCTCAACGCAATGGACGGTCTCGACCAATTGAGCGGTGTTGTTGTGATACGGATTGAAGCAGATCGGCTTGAGCCCGAGCTCATCGGCGACTTTCTGTGCGTCCGGATGCAACTGTTCGGCGTTGTTGTTGAATCGAGCCAGCGCGCCGACGGCATAGGCTGATGAGCTCGGAGAACGGCAGTGCTTGGCCGCGGAATGCTGGACGACTTCTTCGACAACGCGCTGGCGATAGTCCGCAACCTTGGTGGGCGAGGGGTCCTTTGTCGAAACGATATCGCCATTGTAAAAGGCGTACTCGCCGTTACCGACGACTTTCAGCGAGACATATTCGGTTTCGCGGTTGAAGTCCGGGACTTCAAGTTTGGAGAAGAGCTCCACCATCTCCTTCAGATCACCACGACAATCTTCCAATCGTTGTTTCAGCCCCAGCAGTTCATTGTCACGAGGCGTATGGGAGACGCCACCGACATGGATGGCGACCGGATGAATGTGGCGCCCGCCGACGACGCCACAGATGTCATTGGCCAGTTTTTTCATTCGCAGCGCTCGCCTGACGACTTCCGGATGAGTTTCGGCAAGAGGAATGACGGAGCCCACGCCGAAGTAGTCCGGCACGGCAAGGAAATAGAGATGCAGCCAATGACTTTGTAACTCTTCGCCGTAGAGGATGAGCTTGCGGAGAAGGTCCGTTTGTTCGGTGACCTGGATTCCGCAGGCCGCCTCCATCGCATGAACACTGGCGGTCGTGTGGCCGACGGAACAGATGCCGCAAATACGACAGGTGATATGTGGTGCTTCCGACCAGTGCCTCCCCCGCAGAAACGACTCGAAGAAGCGGGGACTCTCCACAATCGCCAGTTGCAGCTTGGTGATCTCACCTTCGCGCACGCTAATCGAGATGTTGCCGTGTCCCTCGACACGAGTCACGTGCTTGACGTCGATCGAAACATTTCGTGTTGGTTCGTTGTTAGGATCGCTCACGGTAAATCCTTCTCTTGATAGGCTCCGAACAATCGGAAATCCGCCAGCACGTCATCCAATGAAACGTCGTACTGCTCGCGCAGGTTGACGCCTGCCGCGCAAAGTGCCTCGTGGCCGAGAATGCCGCGGCATCCTTCGCATTTTGAACCGAACGAAGGACAGATGGCATCACAGCCCGCCCGCGTTACAGGCCCCAGACAGATGACCCCCTTCTCGTAAAGGCACAGGTTGCCTTTCTTCTTGCACTCCACGCAAACCGCGTAGTCCGGCAGCTCGAACGGCCTGCCCGTCAGCATGCATTTGACGAAGCGGACAAACTCCTCCTTGATCATCGGGCATCCGGGCAATTCGTAGTCGACCTTGACCACCGCCGAGAGGGCGCGCGCGGCGATCGTCGGAAACCAAATGGCCTTGTCGCCATAAACGTAGCGGCGATATTCATCCTCGGGCTGATAGTTCTTGAGTGTGTTGATACCGCCGAGACAGGCGCACGATCCGATGGCGACCAGAGTCTTGCACGATTCCCGAAAGCGGATGATTTCCTTCTCATCCTCCGGCGTGGAGACGGCGCCGTCTACAAAACCGATGTCAATGTCCCAAGACCGTTCGGTCATGCCCTCGCGAAAGTTCACGATTTCCACGGCCCCGAGGATGTCGAGCAGCTGATCTTCGAGTTCGAGAATCGCCAGAGAGCATCCTTCGCAACCGGTCAGACTGAAAATGGCAATCTTCGGCTTCATTCGACCGCCTCCCGCATGGCTTTGAGCTGACCGTACTTGAACACCGGCCCGTCGATGCAAACATACACATTGTTCGCCTGACAATGACCGCACTTGCCAATGCCGCATTTCATGCGGCGTTCGAGCGAGCAATACACGTTCGATTGTGGAATTCGGCGTGACAAGACTTCGAGCACGACGAATTTGAACATGACCGGCGGGCCGACGACGACCGCCGCCGTCTCACTTGGGTTAAGACTCGGCAGTTCCTTAAACAGTGTCGTGACCACGCCGGCCTTGCCTCGCCATTGTTCATCCGGTCGATCCACCGTGACATGGAGATTGACGTCCTGTCGCTCCCGCCAAACCGTCAAATCGTTCTTGAACAACAACTCCTTGGGCTCTCGGGCGCCATAGAGAATGTGAAACTCGCCGAATCGAGATCGCTCATCGATGATGTATTGAATGAGCGAGCGAACCGGCGCCAGCCCAAGACCACCGGCAACGATCAAAATGTCCTTGCCGTGAAGCTCATCAACGTCAAAACCATGGCCCAACGGCCCACGAATCCCGAGGATGTCGCCTTCGCCGAGTCGATGAATATGATTTGTCACACTGCCGACGCGACGAATGCACATCTCAAACGTGCCCGGGCGAGTCGGTGACGAGCAAATCGAGATCGGGCATTCACCAATACCGAGGACCGACACCTGCACGAATTGACCGGGTGCATGATCGAGCAAACGGCCATCGCAAAATGCAACGTCGAACAGATTCTCGTATTCCGTCAGCTTACGAACGCGCAGGATCCTCGCGGGCTTGGGGATGTACAGCTCAGGCTCGGCCGTCGGCAACCTGGCTTCCTGAACCCACATGGCTACACCTCCTCCGCAAGCTGGTTGTAGATTTCCACGGAATTGATCTTCGCCGTGCAGGCACGGTCACACCGTGCGCAACCGACGCAGCCGGGAATGCCCGTCTGTTCAAGAATCCATTTGGCTTTGCGGTAAATCCGATGCCGAAGTCGCGATGCTGTCTTGGGCCGGAAGTTATGCTCTCCCGCAACCTCGGCAAAACCCTCAAGCTGGCAGCCGTCCCACTCTCGCTTCCGCGCTCCGGAATCAAGTGACATGTCGACTTCGTCGTAGATGTTGAAGCAGTAGCAGGTGGGGCATGAGAGATTACAACTTCCGCAGGAATAGCACCGCCGCGCCGTCGCTTCCCAGAGCAGGGAGTCGTAGGACCGATCGAGCAAAGCCGGCAACTCCTCAAATTGCGTCTTAAGCCTTCGCGGAAACGCGGCGGCTTTCATGCGTTGATATTCTTCAAATTCGCGCTCGTCCATTGCGGTCGGCGTCCGGCAGGCGCGGCTGTAAAGCATCCATTCTCGTCCGGCCTTGCTGCCGAAAACGACCCCGAAGACAACCTCGTCGTTGTCTTCATGGAGCCGGTAAAGCATGACGTCAAAACCGTCCTTGGCCTCATTGCCGTGCATGTCCGCACAAAAGACACCCTCTGTGCAGGGTTTCAGACAGTCGATCCCCACGATCAAAGTGTTCTCGCGACGTGTCAGATAATGTTCGTCGCGATGGTCTTCTGCAAAAACGTGATCGAGCAGGCGGATCGCGTTGATGTCACACGGGTGCACCCCTACGAAAGCCAGAGGCTGATTATCCAAAACCGGCTTGGCCTCGAAATGACCGTCCCGCTGATCAAAAGTGAACAACGTTTCCGTCGGCGGAAACAAGAAAGCACGCGGTCCGTAGACGCAATAGTTGAAGGACAAATCCAACTTAGAAGGCTCGTCGACCACCTCATAGAAGTACCGATCCTCGCGGGCAACTGGGCCGACGAGCCGACGCTGTCGGGATAGTTCCCGGACAACTGACATGAAATCCGATTGTTTGATGATTCTGTCCAACATTTCCTGACTCCAAACCGTTCCCGTCTACCAGGAACAACATGCAATCCCCAGGCCATGATTGGGCGAAACCTTGAACGAGAACCGATTCTGTAAGTGAAGGTTACGGCGATTCCAAAAAACCGCATGGAATTGACTTGCGGATTATTTCGCATCGACTCGAATTAATCCACAGCCTCAAGGTCTTGTTCCGCATGGTCAATTCGTCCGGGAATGGCATTGATCGTGCAAGATGGGTTTTCAGAGCTCGAAGGGTGTAAATGCGTCTGCGCCAATCTCGGCGAGAAATCGTCCGATTGCGTACCGATCACTCGATGGAAGGTGAATCATGCCATCCCGAAAAACACGACAATCCTCGGAAACTCGAGCGCACCCTCGGACTCGAATGATCCATGGCCTGTCTCGATCGCGACATTGGGAATACGACCACCACGTCGTCCCCCCGATTTCCAGTTCGGCCACGTTTCGATTGGATTCCGTCGAGCGAGGCGCACAGGGCTTCATCGACTTCGCTCACGATTCGGGCGATCATCACGACCTGATTTACATCTATGACCGACTCGATGAACCCACACGGGGAATGCTCGAAGAAAACCTCGCTTCTGCAGAAGGTGGAGCAGTCGCTCTCTGCTTCGCCTCCGGCATGGCCGCCATCTCCGGCGTAATTCATTGTCTGCTTCAGAGCGGCGATCACCTGGTCACTCACCACGTGCTGTACGGCTGCACGTATTCTCTCTTTACCAATTGGCTGCCCAGACACGGAATCCGAGTCAATTTCGAGAACCTGACCGACATGGCTGCGCTGCGACGGAGCATCACTCCGCAGACGCGCGTCGTCTATTTCGAAACGCCCGTCAATCCCGATATGACGCTTATCGATATTGAAAGCGTCCGCAATGTCGTTGATGAGTGCAATGAAGCGCGGCAGGCCAACGAACGAATTCACGTCGTTGTCGACAACACGTTCGCCACGCCTCATTGCCAGCGACCGATCGAGTACGGTGCCGACATCGTTTGCCACTCTCTGACAAAAGGCATCGGCGGCTTCGGCACGGACATCGGCGGGGTCGTGATCGGACCCCAAGAAATCCGAAACCAACTTCTGCTCTATCGCAAGGATTTCGGCGGCATTCTGTCGCCGAAGGCCGCATGGGCGACGCTTGTCTATGGACTGCCGTCGCTGGCGACGCGCATGGTCAACTACCAGAAAACCGCCCATCACGTCGCACGGTTTCTGGCCAATCATCCGAAAGTCGAGAAAGTCCTTTACCCGGGACTGAGTTCCTTTCCTCAGTTTGACCTTGCCAAGAAACAAATGCGGGATTCGAAAGGCCGATTCGCACCGGGCAGCATGCTCTACTTCGTTCTCAAAGGGGCCGATCCCGATGGCCGTCATGGTCGCGAGTTCGTGAATTACGTGGCCCAAAACGCCTATTCCATCTGTCTCGCCGTCAGCCTCGGTCAGATCAAAACCCTCATCGAATGTCCCTTCAGTATGACGCATTCGGCCCTTCCACCGGACGAAATGGCCAAACACGGCGTCGTCCCCGGCGGCATCCGGTTGAGCTGTGGTCTGGAAGATTGGGAGGACATCGTCGCCGATCTGAAGGCAGCGCTCGATGCCGTTTGACCTCAACTCGTGATCGAAAAGACGATTAAAGCCCCGGGCAAGCCTGCCGGGGGTTTGGACAAAAACTCCACTGCGAATTTATCCACCACCGGTGTGTGCAAATCCTCAACATCCCTTTTTTGTTCCCAAAATACCGGCGCGACGCCTTCTCCGCTCGTTCGGCATCGGAAATGCAACGAAGACTCGCGTATGGCCAGAGCGGCGAAACCCGTTCAGTCCGAGTGAACAAAAGGAAATTCCGATGAAGCTTTCCAAACTTGCCAAACGAAACATCATCTCCGTAGGGCCGGGCGATTCATTCGACAAGGCGATCTGCCTGATGGAAGAACACCACATTCATCATCTCCCCGTCATGAATGATGGCAACCTCGTGGGAATGTTGTCGGATCGCGACCTTCTGATGGCCGTTGGATGGAAGCTCGAAGTCGACCGAACCGTGGACAGTTCGGAACCCAGCGTCGTCGGACCGACCGAAATTCAGGAGATCATGTCAAAGCCTGCTCTGTATCTCGCGCCGGACAACGAGGCGCACACCGCCATTCGAATGATGGTCGAAGGCAAGTTTCACGCGTTTCCGTTGATACACGGCGGCATCCTCGTGGGCATGGTGACCAGCACGGATATCTTAAGCGGCTATTGCGATAAAGGTCACAATCCGACGGTTCATTCACGGTTGCAGGAACGGGTCGGCGATCGTATGCGCGTCAACGTCCGTACCGTGGGATTAAGAGAACCCCTGCATGTCGCCGCTCGAATCCTACGAGAGGAGCACATTCGGCATCTTCCCGTGACTTCCGATGACAAGTTGCTCGGCATCATCTCGGACCGTGACATCCGCCGCGCCTGCGGTGAGGAAACGATCGAGGACGACAAAGCCCAGGCCCGGGGAGAATTCTACATTGGTGCAACAAGCGTGATACAGGTCATGTCGAAAAAAGTGGAGACCATCTCCGAAGACGCCACCTTGATCGAGGCAAACCGAAAAATGGTGGACCGACAAGTCAGTTGCCTGCCGGTCACTCGGGATGACAGGCTCGTCGGAATCCTCACCGACTCGGACCTGCTTCGGCTCATCGCCCAAATCGATGAAGAGGACGAACATCGACAAGCATGATGATAGAACGCATGCTGCTCAGCGTAATCTGGAGACGACAAAATGAAACCGGAAGATCTGGCGAATTGGATGCGCGAGGAACACGGCAAAGTGGAACAGCTCGCGATGAGATTGCAGGAACATGTCGGCTGTGTCCCCAATACGAATCGAGCACATTGGATCGAAGTTGCCCAAAAGGCGTTCGAGCATTTTCGCGCTCATGTCACCAAACACATGGCCCTGGAAGAAAAGGACGGCTACATGAGCTCCGTCGTCGAGCGCCGCCCGGCCCTTTCGAAAGAAGTGGATCGACTCATTGAAGAGCACAAGGCATTCACCCTGATCATGGACAATATTCATCATGTATTGCAAACGCTCCGCCCGGAGCAGTCCCTGTTGATCCGTGACTGCTGTCACCGCATTCGAAGCCTGCTGTCCTACATCGAGCATCACGAAAAAGACGAAAACCTGATGGTCATCTCCGTTTTCACCGACGATATCGGCACGAAAGATTAATCAGGCGACCGTGGTGCCCTGTCGCGTATTGCCGTGGACCGACCCGCCGACCCCGACCGCTCGGCATGGAAACGCGACGGTGAAGATGGAGCCTTCATTGAGTGCGGATTCGACAAAGAGTCGGCCATTCGCCTGTTCGATGACCTCACGCACGATGGCCAAACCCAGACCGGTTCCCGGGATTCCTGCTGCCAGAGCATTGCTGCCGCGCCGGAATGAATCGAAAATGGACCCTTCACCCGACGAAGGTTCACCAGCGGCATCGATTGTCTCCGGCTCAATCCCCATGCCGTTGTCCTTCACCGAGACCAGAACCCAATCCGACGTCCTCGCCGCACATTCGCCGGAGTGGTGCAGCGTCGCGGCCTCTTTCCGCGACATGTCGATCGTCCCTCGGCTCACTTCAACCTCAATCCTGCCCGGCCCTTTCGTATACTTGATGGCATTGTCAATCAGGTTGCCTACGCAGTCGGCTAAGCTGGCTGGATCCACCAACACGTGGAAATCCATCCCATCCGTGATCCGGCAGCTCAGTGCATGGCCCTTTTCTTCTGCCTGGGGCGAATATTCTCGACAGATCCTGCGGACGATTTCCCCGGCATTGGTCACGGATTCATGATGCCGCGTCGGGTCGGCCTGTTGGACACGCGCCAGGACGAGCAACTCCGTAACCTGGCTTATTCCCTCTTTGCATCGCCGAATAATACGCGCGCAGGTAGAGCGTAGAGATTCCGGCTTGACCACCCCGTCGTGAATCAAACCGGCAAGTGTCTGCACACCAGCCAAAGGGCTCTTCAACTGATGGGCGGCAGTTTGCATAAAGCGTGCTCTACGAGCCTGAAGATCCTTGACGGCGTCCTGGCTCCCTCGCAATGCACGGTTCACTTCGCGCAGCGACTGTTCCTGCTCGTCCAGCCGACTCGAGATTTGCAATGTGAAGTAAAGCGCGCCGAAGATCGCCGTCGCCAGTACGCCGATTTCAATGGACACGAAGACATGGTTGGTGTGCAGGTCGAACTCCGCGAAGTAGGGCAGGAACGAATAATGCGGGGAGATCCAACCGAAACATTCACCCATCGCCAATCCACTGAACAATCCCAGAGTCCAAAGGCCCTGCAGGAGCGCATTGACAGGCCTTAGCAACAGGGCGGCAATCAGCATGTGAAAAAGGTAGAACACCACCATCGGATTCTCGATTCCACCCGAGTAACGGAGGATGATCGTTAGCAGCAGAATGTCCGACGTCATTTGAGCATTGGCAAACCAGATAATTCGCGTGACGAGACCGGGCGATCCAATTTCCAAGTCCTTGGGCTCGCGAAGGAGGCTTTGACCGATCAACGTCCAGTTCACGTTGGTCAATCCCAGAACAACAATGCAGATCACCACGGCCGGGTGCCTCGCGGCGCCGGCCGTCAGCAGGTATTCCAGCAAAAGAAGCACAAATGCCGCGAGCACGAACAGCCAACGCAGTCGAATAAACCATCGATGGCGAACCATCGCAAGCAAGACCTTCGGACGAAACTGTCCGTATGGGTAGAGAAAATCACTGAGGTGCTGAGGTGATTGCATGACGACGACCTGATCAACGCACGTGGCGGCGGTCTCTCTCGGCAAGCGCGTCTCGGACCGCGGTGAGAACCAATGAGGCCTCAAAAGGCTTGTTGATGAACTTCTCGGCGGGAAGATAGTCACTCCCCAACTCGGAAGCGAAATCCATCTCCATCGTTCGGCCGATCGCGGAAATCATGATGACGGGTATTTCCTTGAAGCGGTCATCGTTCTTGATCTGGTAAGCCAAATGGAAACCTTCCGAGGGTGTCGTCAACATGACATCCAGCAAAATCAAGCCGGGCGGGTCACGGCGCATAGCCTCCAGCCCCAACGGACCGGTCAGGCAACAGGTCAGTCGAAAGCCTTCCGGCTCGAGAATCATCTTGAGCGCCTCATGCATATCCGGATCATCATCGATTAGCAGAATGTGTTCGCTCGTTGAGTTCATCGTCCGGACTCCTGAATCTCCTTCAGGCGGAAATAAACCGCATGTCATGTTCCGCACGTTGAAGAGTCTCATATGAATGTCTCGTGCCAATGGAATCGTCTCGACCAAGGTCCGCGCGGTGGCAAAGATAACGTCCGATCGACCGCACGGCCTGATCGCTGGACGGAAAAACGGGAACGCCGGCCGACCGCATCGCTCGCACCAAACTTTCGTAAGGCGGACCACAGTCGATGACCACCGCAAGCGGCTTGTTGGATTCATGAAAGAGCAAAGGCAGACGTTTGGCGATGGAGTCCGGGGCATCGATTTCATCGGGCGTCGTCTTCATTCCCGGTGTCATCGGAACCAAAGCGACCACGACCGCATCGACATTCGTGTCCTGCAACATAACCCGGACACTCTCCTCATAAGCCGCGTCGTCGGCCATCGCCGTCAGATCCAAAGGGTTTCGAGGATTTGCCAGCGTCGCCAGTCGATTCCTCTTCAATTCTCGGGCGAGTTTGTCCAGCGTCATGTCAGACAGCCTTGCAATCTCCACCTGATATCGCGGGCCCGAGATCGCATCCGCCATTCCGACGGTTTCAAATCCCGCGTTGCTGACGACGCCGAGTCTTCGTCCGCCGACTTGTTTGCCATGCAGACGAGTCGCCAACTCCATCACTTGTTCAAATTCCTTGAAGGTTTCCGTCACGATGGCGCCCGCTTGAGCCGCGGCCGTCTGACAGACATCGTAATCACCGGCGATTGACGCCGTGTGCCCGGCAGTGGCCGACCGTCCTGCTTCCGTCTTGCCGGCTTTATAAAACACGACGGTCTTTCCCGCCGCCGTTGCGTGCCTGACGGCACGAACGAATTCCAGACCGTCCAGATCCCTGAAGCCTTCCATATAGACGCCGACGGCATTGATGTCGTCTCGCCGGGCCACGCGTTGCAACAGGTCCGAGACGCTCAAGTCCAGTTGGTTGCCGATCGAAATGGAGAACGCCGGATTGAGTGATTCCCAGTTGCTGAGGCGGGTGACGATGAAGCCGCCGCTTTGGGAAATGAAAGCCGCCCGGCTCGTCTCAATTTCTGACATGGGATTGAGCTTCTTGTCGGGAATGAAGAACGTATCGTAACGACCGGGCCTTGATCGAACGCCCAGACAGTTGCCACCCAGAAAAATCGGGCCTTCGTCGCCTCTGCCGCGCGCGTCAGCGATGACCTGCTGAAGCTCGTCGGGCACCGTTTCAGTGCCCTCGGTCTCGCCCATGCCGCCTGGAATCAGGATCACGGAATGAACCTTGCCACTCGCAATCACTTCACTGACAAACTGAGGCGTATCTTGAGCCGCCGCCGCCATCACCAACAAGTCTACTTCTTCGGGGAGTGCCGTTCCGTTCGGCACGCAGGGCACACCCTCGATAGGCTCGGTTTGATCCTTGATGACGTACAAATGTTCGGCCGGAAAGCCGCAGCGTTTGATGTTCTTGAGAATAATTCGGCCGAAGTTCTCTCGCTTCCCGGAGACGCCCAGAACCGCAATGGATTTCGGCTCAAGCAGACCGTCGATTTTCGAAAGCGGCCGCGGAATCGTCGGTCTTGTCGCAGCCCCCAGTCGGCCGCGACCATCCAACGGAAGCATGGTCTCTTGCCGAAAAGCAAACGGATTCACTTCCATTTCGCACAATTCAGGGCCCACCCCGTTTCGATGCACACAGAACCGGCGCGCAATGGCAATGAACACACGAAAACACCGGATCAACTCACTATCGGAAACAATGCGACGATGGCCCCGAATACGGCCTGCGAGGACATCATAGGCGGCCGTCTTCTTAAATAGCTCGAAGAAGTCTCCGGCGGACGCGTCGAAGGCGAGGGCCTTGGCCACAGCGATGCCGGGCTTGAGCCTGGTCGCCAGATATTCGGTGTTGACCCCACCCAATCCCGCGGCGATCACGGGACCGAACTCACGGGTCGCTCGGATTCCCACAAACAATTCCCGTCCGAAGCCAAGGCCCGCATGGTCGACAAATTCGACGACCAATACGCCTTCGATTCTGTCGGACCTTTCTCGCTGCCGATCAATGAGCCTGTCTACTTCGCGAGCCACGATCCGTGGATCGTTTTTCACGAACGCGACTGCGCCCACATCGGATTTGTGAACGATGTCCGGCGAAACGAGTTTCAGCACGACACGGTCGCCCTGAAAGCGAGCGAGCAAATCAGCCGTGACGCCTTGGCCATCCGAAACGAAAACGTGACAAGGCGGCGAGATCCCTCCGACCAACTCTATCATCCGATAAACCTCGTGTTCATACAGTTGATCACGATGCTGTGCCAGCACGTACTGGAAGAGAAGATCGATGGCCGTTGTTTCAGCTGAAGAGAGCTCGTCGCCCACGACCTGCGCGCCATGGTCTTGCCGCTTTGAGGCTTTTCCTTGATCCATCATGCAACTCGCACTCCCTCGTCCGCCGCCGCGACCGAATGACAAAAGATCACCGCTCCATCGTTTGTTCTGCAATGCATGTGCCAGAAGTTCGTCCGAACGCTGATCGGCGGGCTTGCCTGCAGTTTCTTTCGGAATCCAACACGGTGGCGATACCGTCGCAAAAACGAGCGAAACACTCCGCTACGAGAACGACCAATGCTTGTCTGCTGTTCAAATGAAATTGCAAAACGGCGAAGCTGTGAGAAATTCCGCATCCGTCGCGAATTATCTCGCAAGACCTTTCCGAAGACTCGATTCTGCTCGCCGTGAATCCCGCGGGCACAACATTTTCGATGTCGTCAGATACAGAAACGGCGTATCTGCCGCGGCCACGATGATCTTAATCAAGTAAGCAAAGAGAACCGCGTCGACCCATTCCGGCCAGCTACGAATGACGGAAGCGGACCCGGTCAGGCCGACCGTCGTAAAAAAGACCGTGTCAAAAGCCTGAGAAATCCAGGTGGATGCATTGCTGCGCAACCAAAGGAGGCGTTTCGTCCCGGTCCGGTGGTGAATGAAATCATACAAGTGGGCATCCATCATCTGCGACAGCACGTAGCTGAGCATCGAGGCGATCACAATTCGCGGATAAGTTGCGACGTTGAAGAAATACTCAAGATGCCGTTGGGCGTCGTCACTTCGGCTTGGCAGGTATTGAAGCATCGGAACCATAAGAACGATGACCGCCAGTCCGCTGGCAAAGCCGATCATGACGGCGGTACGAGCCGCTTTGCGGCCATAATGTTCATTCAAGACGTCATTGGCGAGGAACACCGTCGCAAACAGAACGTTCCCACCCGTGACGTTCAGCGTGAAAAGTTGCATCTGCTTCGTCACCGCCATGTTCATCAGGATCGTACAGGTGACAATCAGCGCAGTGAGCCAGACACGTCCCAGCCGTGCGGCGCCTAGAAGCAAAGCTCCCGAAACCAGAAAATGAATAACAAAGATAAGCTCGTTGGCCAAATTCAATGGACTCAGATAACCAGGCGTGACTTTGTGTTAGCGAATTTTCCTTTGGCCGCCATTTCCCCGTAGCGCCGGCCACGGGCCCGTGATCGCGAAGGTCAACCCGGCCGATTGCATGTTGACAAAGAGTGTACTCCCATCGGGCGAAAAAGTAGCTCCGGCGAATTCCGAATGGTTCGCCGCATTGCGTGCGAGTTTATAGATACGCCCCGTCGGCGTAACGCCGACCAGATATTGCGTCCCAGGTCCGTCTTCACAAGCGATGACGTCACCCCAGGGTGCAACGGTGAGATTATCTGCATTCTCGACAAGACTCGGGTTGTTGGGTTCGATAAATAACTCAAGCTCGCCCGGTTTTGCATCTTCCTCCGATGTTCCTTCATTCGGGCTCGGCATGTAACGCCAGATTTGCCCCTTGCGAAGCCTGCCGCCGTCAGTGCAGGCAAAGAAAATGCTGCTTCGGCCATACCACATGCCCTCGGCCCGTGCGAATCGGGCCGCGCCGGACTGGAAACCGCGAAGCCGCAGGTCGTCATGAGGCGCCTGAATGTCATCCACATCAATCCACTTGACCTGAAAACGTGTGCCGACCGAAATCTTCTCGGAAATGGGGCGACCGGTGATGACGTTCACCCAATTGCGCATATCGAGGCTGGACCGGCCGCGGACCGAAAGCGCCTGCAATCGCCCGCCCTCTCGAAGGCGACCCCATCGCTTTGGAATGAACCGGTAAATCAAGCCGTCGGGACGATCTTCGGTTTGATAAACGATGCTCGTCTTTGGCTCGACCGCGACGGCCTCGCGACGAAACCTGCCCATGGCCTTCAAAGGCACGGGCTCCGCAAGGCGCCCATCCGCTTTCGCCGGAACCTCGAACGCATAGCCGTGATCTCGTTCATAATGCTCGTCGGCGCGCTGTACGGTTTCCTCACAAGAGATCCAGGTACCCCACGGCGTCGGACCGCCGGCACAATTGTATTCCGTACACGCTAAGCTGAGATACTGTCGATCCAGTCGGCGATCTTTACAGTTGTAAACGAGCGTCGTCGTTCCTCCGAGACAAGGGCTTTGACCTCGACCGGGGTCGTAGGCCAAACCGGCGGGTAGACGCCTCCATCGCTCATTGTCAGCACCGAACGGGCCTTTTGTCTTGTTCTCAGCCCTCAACTCATGGTTTCGTATCAGGATGACGCGGCCGTCAGGACTCGGAAAGCACCCCATGCCGTCGGGCTGCCCCGGGACAAGAAAACCGTCATCCATGCGTTCGCCGACGGTCGAAACGATCCGATAGGAAAAGGCAGCCGGCAAGTCCACAAGCTTCTTCGGATCATCCACGAGGGGGCCGAGACTTGTTGCCCGCGCGTCTTGGGGAACTGAAGATGCCCGTAGCACCGACGCACGCAATCCACGGAAACCAAGTGAGACGGCCAATGTTGTTTGAAGAAAGCCTCGTCGAGTGCTTCGCATGAGGAATCCCCCGAGTCAAAACTTAGTTGTCGCCTTTTGTACTCGGATTATCACCCGACCCCAACAGGATTACCAATTCTTCGCACAACTTTTGTAAGATTATTATACGAATGTTCGGCCACGGCCAGAAAAGTGCGAAACAGGCGCAAGCTTGATGATCAAGGGTGCATGATGTCAAAACGCGTCTTCCGACAGGATGAACGACTCCCGATCATTGATTTGGTTTGGCAAGGAGTTCTCCTCGGCTTAGTCGTGCTGTTCTCTCCTATTCCCACAATGCTGCCTGCTTACTTTTTCTTCCCTCATCCGCACACGATGGGAAAGGCCGTTCTCATCACCTTCGTGCTGATCTGCGTGGCCGGACCGCTCCTACTGATGCGCCGAAAGCGGCACCAAATCGGAACCCTCCGCCGAGCCTATTGGGCCGGAGTCGGTTACGGGATCGGCCTGACAGTCACACCGATCATCGCTGTAATGGTCATCCAAGAAGCCGGAATCGGACTTAAGGCCATCGTTTTAGTCGTAGGTTTTCTGGTCACACAGCTATTCGGCGCCTTGGGCGCCGGGAGCTGGGTGGTCATCAGGGGTTCAGCCGATGTCGTGATCATTCAGGACGGCACGCTCTGTCCGAGTTGTGGATACTGTCTGATCGGCAACATCTCGATGATTTGCTCCGAATGTGGCAACGAATACACCTTTTCTCAACTGGGGACAACCGCTGAGGAATTTCAAGAAAGGTCGCGCAGGACTAAGCGGGAGTAGTCCTCGGATATTGTGCAACTTTTATGATGAAGTCAGAACCGGGCTATCGGAATGACTTGTTAATCCGGCGGAGTAAGTCGCGCCAGCTCACGTGACTTGATCGACGAGTTGCGCCCCCTCGCCAACCAAGCTCTTGACGATCTCGATCAACGCATTTCGGTCACAAGGCTTGTTCATGAACTCCGTGCAACCCGCGTCCAGACAGGCTTTTCGCTCCTCCTCGCCGGTATGGGCCGTCAGGGCAATGATGGGGAGCGTCTGGCCTTGTTCGCGTAAAGTTCGAGTAGCCGTGTAGCCGTCCATGACCGGCATCTGCATATCCATCAAGACCACATCAAACGGTGTTCCCTGTCCCTCGGCCGCCGCGAACACCTCCAGGCCGAGTTTTCCATTGGCTGCGACCTCGACGTTGGCGCCGGCCTTCTTCAAAATAAATGACACGAGGCGCTGATTGTCGGGGCCGTCGTCAACGATAAGGGCTTTGATGTTCGCCAAGGGGCTGGAGGATGGAGCGCCCTGTTTCTTACGGCCGGCAGCCTCACTCTTGCCGCCGGGTTGATCGCTTTCAGAGACCAAGGACGGCAGACTCAGCCGAAAGAGACTTCCTTCGCCCGGTGCCGATCGTACGATCGTCAGGTCCCCACCCAATCGTTTTGCAAGCGCGTGACTGATGGAAAGCCCCAGGCCGGCACCTTCATATTTTCGCGTGCGTGAGGTGTCGACTTGGGTGAATCTACGAAAGACATGGTCAAAACGGTCTTTCGGGATCCCGACGCCGGTATCCGACACCTCAATGATCAGGGCATTCGAGGGTTCTTGCCTGAGCTCGATTTCGATGCCGCCCTCATCCGTAAACTTGACCGCGTTACCGACGACATGCGAGAGGATTCTGCCGATCAACTCGGGATCGGAATTCACCAAATCGGGAACATCGTCGCTGATCGCGACTTTCAAGGACAAGCCCTTCTTCCGAATCGCCTCTTCGAAGCCCACCAGATTATCTTTGAGAACTTTCCTGGGATTGCAGGACGTCACGTTGCATTCGATGGTCCCTCCATCGACTTGTGCAACACTCAGCATGTCATCCATCACCGCTTGCAACCTGGCACAGTTATGTCGAATACGCTCCGTGATCTCTACGCTGCGGGCGTCGTCCAAGGACTCTGCAATCTCCTCCGTATAGCCTCGAATGGCAGTCAACGGCGTGCGGATCTCATGGCTCATATTGGCGAGAAAATCACTCTTCACGCGATCAGATTCCTTCGCCGCGGTCAGATCGCGGATAATTCCCGTAAACCAAGGATCATCCTGGCCCGGAATGTCCACCCGGGCGACATTGATCTCGCAGGGAAACTCAGATCCGTCTTTGCGAACAGCAACAAACTCCCGGGCATTCCCCAGAATGCTGGTCTTTCCGGTCGCACGATACTGGCGGAGATACTGATCATGCCTGGACTGATGCGGCTCCGCCATCAGAATCTTGACGTTTTTCCGAATGATCTCTTCTGACTTCCATCCGAAAACGCGCTCAACGGAATCACTGGCCGATTGAATAATCCCGTGCGCATTGATCGTCACCATCGGATCGAGCGATGCGGCCATGACCGCGGCCTGTCGCTTCTGAGTGGCCCAAAGCGATGCTTCCGTCCGCTTTCGGTCGGTCACGTCGCGAATCGTTCCCGTAAACCAGGGTTCATCTTGGCCCGGAACGTCCACACGCGCCACATTGATCTCGCAGGGAAAGATTGCACCGTCCCGGCGCATCGCCTGGAACTCACGCGTCATTCCGAGAATCCGCGAATCACCGGTCTTGCGATATCGCTCAAGAAATCCATCGTGTTGCGATCGATACGGTTCCGGCATGAGCATGTTGATGTTCTGACCGATCACCTCACCGGGATCCCAGTCGAAAACTCTTTTAATCGAATCGCTGGCGGCCTGCACAATGCCGTGAGAATCGATCGTAATCATGGGATCGAGGCTTGCCGCCATGACGGCCGATTGACGCTGCTGAGTCGCCCAGAGAACGGCTTCCGTTCTCTTTTGCTGGGTCAAATCACGAATGATCCCGACGAACCATTCGGACGCGCCACCGGTCCCCCCCAGCCGAGTCACATTGATCTCGCACGGAAACACTTCACCGTTTCGCCGCACCGCCTGAAAAATACGCTTGTTCCCAAGAATGCGCGTCTTGGACGTTTCTCGATAGTTCGCCAGGTATTGATCGTGCTCGGAATGATAAGGCTCAGGCATGAGCACGCGAACGTTCTGTCCTTCGAGTTCATCAGCCGACCAGCCAAAAACCTCCCTCACCGACTCGCTGGCGATGCGAATGATTCCCTCGTTGTCGATCGCCACCATCGGGTCCAGCGACGTCAACATCACCGCACGTAGGCTGTCTTCAACTGTCACGGATTTCTGCGAAATGGTCTGTGCCCCGCACCAAGAAACAGATCGATTCCCGTTCGACCCCGCAGCGTCCTATAGCACCGTAGACACCGCAGACGTCGCCTTCGCCGCCTTTCATCGGTTTTTCGGGACCCTGTCTAAAGTAACCACCGCACAAATCCGTCAGCCACCGAAGGATCGCGATGAAATCACGACGCAGATTCTGCCGGGAAGCCACCTTTTCCACGTTTACGGCAGTCCTCGCCTTGTCTCGGCATTCCCCCACGATGTCGTTTGCCGGATCCTTTTGGATGATTCTTCCGGAACGACTCCGCCTCTTCTTCGGCCAGCACACCGTCTCCGTCAAGATCAGCTTCCGGGTGGCGCTCCAGGATTCGAGCACGACGCTCTTGGCGACGTGCTGATTCGAAGGCCTCAAGCTCTCCGTCCGAGAGTGAACCGTTCGCATCAAGATCTGCAACCGGGTGCCGTTCCAGGATTCTCTCACGATGTTTCGCCTCCCGCATGGACGCGAAATTCTCAAGCTCCTGATCCGACAGCTCACCATTTTCATCGGTATCTGCATCAGGGTGCCGGGAAAGAATACGCCTGCGTTCCCTGGACACGTGTTCGGCCTTAAAAGACGCAAGCTCCTCGTCGCTGACGACACCATTTTCATCAGCATCCACGTGAGGCACTCGCGATGCGATTTGAGTTAGGATTTTGCTTCGGGTCCGAGCAGAAAACTGGGTCCATTCATCGTGACTCAGTTGATCGTCGCCGTTTAAATCGGCGCCGGCGAACGTCGAAAGGCTGAAGCCCTCAGGTGGTGTCGCTGCACTGTAGAATTCCAGCCGCTTGAGCAACCTGCCCACGTGATGCCCCTTCGGCCCACGAGCGGGACCGCGTCTGTCATGACGTCTGGGTTCGCCCATCCGCCTTTGTCCATGTGGTCGAGGCGGCCGTCTTTCACCGAAAAAGCGGTGCACTTCGTCTCGCGTGAGAACTCCGTCGTTGTTGGCATCAATCCCCTCGCTGCCAAAAGACTCCAGCAATTTCGTCTGCCTGTCCTGGGGGATTGATCGATCGGGCTCACTTGCTGCCTCCGCCCGATTCGCGAACGCCGAGCAGATCATCAGTATTGCGACAAGGTAAATTCTCTTTGGTTCGTTCATGGTATAAACTCCTGAATGTGCCGGTCGATTTCAGACCGAGCTGATGCCAAATTCGTGGTCCTGACGCATTCACTGCATAGGATTAAGAAACGAGAGCCCGGCCCGGAATTCTACCGACGGCTTCGTCTTTTCTTGCTTTCGGTCCGTGCCACGCCTTTTTGAGTCGGCACTGGGTAATTCCTGACTTTCAAAGCCGACGGGACGGCGCATGACATTAAAATGCGCCATGGTAGATAATGGCGAAGAGAGTCCGTTTTATGGATTGGGAGCTTGGCATGGCCCCTGATGGAGGTGCCTCCGACGACCTGCTGTCCCGCGTGAAACAGGGTGATGAACAAGCCTTGGCGGAGTTGTTTTCGACGCACCGAGAGCGGCTGCGGAGGATGGTTCACTTTCGGCTTGATCCGCGGCTCTATGGCCGCCTGGATGCCGACGATATTCTTCAGCAGGCCTATCTGGATGCAACGAAGCGCATCGGTCATTTCCACGGTGACGCGTCCGCCTCGTTCTTCGTTTGGTTGCGGCTAATTGTCACCCAGACACTGATCGATGTGCATCGCCAGCACCTCGGCGCTCAAATGCGGGACGCGGGCCGAGAAATTGCGGAGCGCGGAGCACGGTATTCGCAAACGACGTCGTTCTCACTGGCTGCCAACCTTTTGGGGACCCTGACGTCACCGACGCTGGCGGCGCGGCGCGAAGAGCTTGCGAAACTCCTGCGCGACACGCTTGAGGAGATGGACCCGATCGATCGAGAAGTGCTTGCGCTGCGCCACTTTGAAGAGTTGTCCAACAGTGAAGTTGCCGAAGAACTCGACATCGAGCAAAAGGCTGCCAGCATTCGATACGTCCGCGCACTACGGCGGCTGAAAGTGATTCTCGCCGAGTTGCCAGGGCTGACGGAGATTTTTCGAAGCGGCATCTGAACAAGTGTCGGCGACGAGACAAAACTGGTATGAATGAGCCATCCGATCATCGTGATCCCCTCGAATTGCTTGCCGCCGATTTCATCGAGCGATTCCGGTGCGGCGAACGCCCATCGATCGACGAATATGCACAGAACCACCCTGACCTGGCCGAACAGATCCGCGATCTCTTCCCTACGGTGGCCACGCTGGAAAATCTCAAGGGCGCCGGCACTTCCAGTTCCGACTTGATCCGAGGGACCCTCCAACTCGAACGCATCGGAGATTTCCGCATCATCCGCGAATTGGGGCGCGGCGGCATGGGGATCGTCTATGAGGCTGAACAGGAATCTCTCGGGCGACGCGTCGCCGTCAAGGTGATGCCGCAACAGCTTCTACTCGATTCGATTCAGCTGAAGCGTTTTGAACGAGAGGCCCGCACCGCTGCCAGGCTTCATCATACAAGCATCGTACCGGTCTTCGGCGTGGGCCAGCATGGGGGCTATCACTACATCGTCATGCAGTACATCCGCGGGATCGGACTGGACGTCGTTCTTCGGAAACTGCGTCGGATGCTCGAAGACAGAGCAGTTGCAGACACGCCGACGTCCGGGAGTGCAACCATTGATCCGCTGCGCATCGCCCGCTCGCTCGCACTCGACGCAACACAGCGTTCCGCTGGAACCGACTCGGACTCTCAAGCCGTCACCTCAGGCATCGGTCCTGTGTATTGGCGCGGGATCGCGCGCATTGCATTGCAGGCGGCGGAGGCGCTGGAGTACGCCCACCGCCAGGACACCTTGCATCGTGACATCAAACCGGGCAATTTGCTGATCGATGCCGACGGCATGGTATGGGTGGCTGATTTTGGATTGGCCAAGGCATTTGACCAGGACGGCGCCACCCAGACCAGTGGCATTGTAGGCACGCTGCGATACATGGCGCCTGAACAATTGCAGGGAAAGGCTGATGCGCGGAGCGATATTTACAGCCTGGGACTGACGCTTTACGAACTGGCAACCTTGCATCCGGCATTTGTTGAAACGAGCAAGACCAGTCTCATCGAAGCGATTCTGCGCGGACGGCCGAAAACGCCCCGATTTTTGATTTCAAACATACCTCGCGACCTTGAGACGATGATCCTCAAATCCATTGGTCGCGAACCCAATGCGCGTTACACATCGGCCGCCGAACTCGCAAATGACCTGAGATGTTTCATTGAAGATCGTCCGATTCGTGCGCGCCGTGCAACCGTGATCGAGCGACTCTGGCGCTGGTCTCGACGCAATCCGGCTCTGGCGGCCTTGACCGGAACGGCCGCCGCGCTTTTGATCGCCGTCACGGCCGTGACCACGGCCGCCTACATTCATACGAATCAGGCCAACATCCAAGTCAATAAGGCCCTCGAGGGAGAACAATCGCAGCGTCGAAGAGCCGAGATTACGTCCGGACTTGCGCTCGAAGCGCTTGACACGATCTTTGCGGAGTTCGCACCGCACAGAACGATCTCCGTTTCCATGGAAAACGCGGAGAGCTCCGATGCCGGAGACCTCGCGATTGCGATTCAGCCCGTGCTGTCAAAGGAAACGGCCACCCTATTGGAACACATGTTGAGCTTTTACCGCCGCCTCGCTGAACAGGAAGGGGAAAACCCGGCCATTCGACGGAAAGTGGCGAGGGCGAATCAGCGTCTCGGCGATATCCACCAACGGCTGGGAAATTTTGAGGCCTCTGAAAAGGCGTATTCGCGCGCACTCACCTTATATGCTGAACCCGCGCATAAGCTTGCGCCCGGACCGGATGCTCACCTGGAGATGGCGAGAATTCACAACGAATTGGGTAACCTGTTTGTCGCCCGCGAGCGCGGCAAAGAAGCACATGACGAATTTTCGCACGCTCTCTCGATCCTGGAAACTGTGCAGCCGTCTTCTGAGTCTCGCTTTGAATTGGCCAGGACACACTTTTTGCTAGGCAGGCGCCCGAGACTGCCTCTGCCTCGTCGACCACCGCGTGACCGACGGCCACCAAGGCCGCCATCAAAAACCGATTTTACAAAGCGCCATAGGGACGTGCCGCCGCCGCGGGGCGAACGCCCGCCGAAACACCGTCCACTTTTCCGGAAACGGCCGGAAGATCGTCGCGAGCGTGAAGAAAATCTGCGTCTTGCAATCGCCATACTGACAGAACTACGCACCGCCCATCCGGAAGTTCCGAGCTACAGGTATCTACTGGCTCGCTGTTATCGTGAACTGCGTCCTCCAAGACCGGACTCTATTCATTCAACGCCGTCGGACCCGCGAGCCCAAGCCGCCGAGATTCTTGAGGAGCTTGTACAGGCGTTCCCCACCGTACCCCAATACCGCTTTGAATTGAGCGAGACCTATGCGACGCTCGACAAAAAGCGCCGGTCGGCGTCTCATGGCCCGCCGGAACGAACGCAGCACCTGCAAGCCGCGATCCGTATCATGGAAGAACTCGCAACGGAGCGCCCCAACGCACCGGACTACACACTCTCCCTCGCACGTATGCACAACAAATTGGGGCATGCGCTGAAACGCGGACGGAGCCGGAAAGAAGCAGAACGGAACTTCCGTCAAGCCATCGCGCTTCAAACCTCATTAGCGCGTCGGTTTCCCAAGGTCGGCCCCTACGCCGTCGGGCTTGCCGTATATCAAATCTCACTCGCAGAACTGCTGAGTCGCGACGGCAAGCTCGCCGAAGCACGAAGACTTCTGGAGTCCTGTGTGACTGCATTGGAAAGCGATGCGTGCCGGGAACTCGAACAACACTACGTGTTTGATCTTTCCGAACGCAGCCATCGGCTCCTTTCTGAAATCCTCAGGCGTATGGATGAACATGAGCTTGCCGACAACGCTGCAAGACGAGCAGACGAAGCTCGTCGGTCAAAAAAGGATCGACCTCCTCCCCAAGATGCTCGTCCATCGGGAAGGTAGGCCGATCGCAATCAAAACCATGGGCGGTTGGAAACCGGACGTGACTTTCTCACGGCTGCATCAACAAAGCGTGCAATCGTCGAAACCGAACGCCGGTTTCGTTCTGAATTGCCCTCATGAAAGTCACCGAGCATACCGGGCTACGGAACCACGAAAACATTATCCTGAATTTCCGATCCAATCGATGTATTTCGACGGATAATGCGCGCCAGAGTCTGGTCCTCGACCATCCTGACCAAACGAGAAGACATGTGATTCTGGTACCAGAACCGGTCCCCATCTCGAAGCCGCTCAAACTGATCCTTGAAAACCGTAAAGAAAGTCTCACCGACAAGAGCGCTTCCAAAATGAGGCTCCGCAAGACCGCCGACCCAAGCGTCAATGTCGTCCACCGAATCATAGACGGCCGCCAGATTGACTTGTATCGCCGCATCCGGATTGACTTCGGCAAAACTCGTCACGGGTGCGAGCCCGTAATCGATGCGAACCTGGTTGTAACTCGGGAGACCGTGGTCGCGTCCGCGCTGAATGTTCAATGAAGCCAGATCAAAGCCGCCTGAACCCGGAGGGCCGAAGAGAAAATTTCGAACGGCATCGATAAGGAAGTTGTCGATTTCCTGAGCCGGTTGCGATGCAAGCCCCCTGAGCAGAGATTCGATACCATGATCGATGATCTCCTGCGGCCTGAAGAAGGCTTCCGCCAGCGGCAAATCACCGTCATCGATGGTCTCGCCGTCGGCGTCAAGACGTAGCAGTTGTGGAGAAAGCATCGTGTGTCCGAAACGGTAGGCGGCGGTGGCGAACACGTTCGCAATGCCTGCGTCCACATCAGGTTTGTATCCGTCGTACGGGGCCAACGCGTCCGGCCCCAAAAGAACGGGCAGGAACTCACGGTAGGTGATGACTTGCATTTCCGCAGCGACGATCGCCCGGGCGCGCTCGTAGATTTCATCACCGCTTAATGGAGGCGATTGCGAGTCGCGCGGACCACCGTGACCATGGTGTCCATCGGCGATTTCGCCCGCCCAATAATTGTGCTCTCGAACAAAAAGCGTGTGCATCGCCGTGAGACCGACTTGTTCATTGGCTCGAACGTCGCCCGCCAGGAACAGCGTATCGAGACTCGCATCAGGTGCGTTGGCGAAGCCGTTCTCATTAAATGGAAGCAGGTTGCCCGAGCTCGTTTTAAGTCGGCCCGTACCGTCGAGCGTTCTCAACTCCATCGCTCGCTCTTCGTCCGAGCCATAGACATTGGACGCGTCGATGTAGGCCGTGATCTCATTGATTTGCTGACGGACCCCACCGACCACGGCATAGAGCGATCGATCCAATGAGATCACAACGTCACCATCACCATCGGGATCGAAAAAAGGATCACCGCCAGGCACGGGAATATCGAACGGCTCGGCCGGATCAACGACCGGGGTTTCATCAATATCATGATCGAGAAACTGTCCCCATTGCCAGACAAAGTCGGAAACACCGGCCGCATTGAGGACGGAGCCGTCCTGGGCAACAACGACATTGCTGATCTCCCTTGCACTCGCCCGCCCTCCGCCGCTCGGCGATCCGGCTCCGTCGCCATAGTCAACCGTCGTCAGACGCAGAAAGGGGACGCCCGCGCTTCCCCATTGCGGATTTTCGCGATTGTTGTCGGTGCCGTCGATGCTTCTGAATTCGGTTGGACGCGGCGGGCGATGTCCCCCGCCTTGGGGGGGACCGCCACCGCCCGGCCGCGGCAGGCGGCGCTGCACCATCGAACTTCGGCGCGGCTCCTCCGGCTCCGTGACGTTCGATTCATTCCCAGCATCGGCAAGGGCTGCATTCAGTGTGCCCGCATCACCGTCAGGGCTGTTTTCGCACCCTGTCGACAAGACGAGACTCAATAGCAATAACGTTGCAGCTGAATAATGAACGATCGCTCGACAACAATCCAACGACAGCCTTGGAAAGGTAGGGCTTGGAGCCACGGCCGCGTCCGATTCAAACGGAATCCCAGACATCCTATTCATGACACGATCTCCTTTCATTTTCTGGCGATTTCATTCTGGCAAGGCGGGAGCGAGTCTCGTCCACATTCACTCAATGCTATGCAGCGCTATCGCACCGGTCGCATCCGCTGGACGAATAAGCAAATCATAAAGACTCTTGAATATGCGCGGATCATTCGGTGATTGCCCGGCCCTTCGGGCCTGCATGACGATACTTTCCCGGCGCGATGCCGGACCAGCGCTTGAAAGCCGTGCTGAATGCCGGGACCGAGTGGTATCCGACCCTTGACGCCACTTGCTTGATTCCAACGCTTGTCTTTTGAAGCAGATGGCTGGCCTTGCGCATACGACATTCGTGAAGATAATGGAGTGGAGGTTGCCCCACGAGTGAAGAGAACCGGGCCGCAAACGCGGACCGTGACATGGACACGCGTTCCGCCAGGGAGGCCACCGTCCATGGCTCTTCAGGCTGCCTGTGCATGAGCCGCAAAACGGGACCAATCTCCAAGTCAAGAAGCGCCTTCAAACTGCTTCCCTCGATATCCTTGGAATGCGCCACATACTCCTGTATGGCGAAGACAAAGAGGATCTCGACGAGTCGACTAAGAATCGTTGCGGCACCCGGTTCACGAGAGGCTGATTCGCAGGCAATCAATCGGAGAATGCCGTCGATACGAGCCGCATGCGGACTTCGTTCACCTCGGACGACGATAAAGGGTGGCAATACCGAATGAAACGCATCCTCATCGAACCGAAACCAACCGCAAATCAGCGTCGTGGGTTTTGCCGTGTTTCCGAAATCCGGCGTGACCCGATGGTCCGCACAACTCTGCGTTACCGGATCTTGCGTGATCGTCAACGGGCTATCAAGACGGTCTCGCAAAACGAACTGCCGGCCGATCGGCACGAAAAGAAGATCGCCTTGATCCAATGACTGGCGAGTCTCGCCGCCTTCGCCTGTCAGGAGGCAGCCCCCCCTGATAACCACATGAAACCATCCGAGGTTCCTCGGAATGCGCATCCCCCAGGGAGCGGCGAGATCGAACCGTCCGACCCCAAGAGTCCTGACATAAAGATTACCCATCGCATCGCTCAGCCGATCAACGGCCGCAACCTCACGATCCGGCAAGAACATCGTCTGCTTTGGCGACATTACGACTCCCCATTTGTTTCTTAAACGGGAGTCGGCCTTGGCTTTCTACATCAGACTCATTTTTTGTCTTATTGGGACGGTTGATTTTTCTGCATCTGAATTTCACTCCGAAACGAACGCATCTATCAGATACAGGAGGATGGTCCCCCTGTCTCGAATACGATGAAACTAATGAACTGGAGAACTCTCAAATGAAAACCAGAAGTCTTAGCGGTTTTTGCGCCTGCGTTGGCCTATTGTCCGTCACACACGCAGTCCTTGCCGGCCAAAAAGATATTGTTGACACAGCCGTGTCCGCGGGATCATTCAAGACACTCGCGACGGCGTTAACCAAAGCCGACCTGGTTGGAACATTGAAGGGAAAGGGACCGTTTACCGTCTTCGCTCCGACGGATGACGCATTCGCGAAGCTCCCGAAAAAAACCCTGGAGACTCTGTTGAAGCCCGAAAACCGTCGACAACTGACTTCGATTCTCACTTATCACGTGGTCCCGGGCAGAGTTGAGGCTTCCCAAGTGGTAAAAATGACCAAGGCCGGAACTGTGAACGGGCAGCAGATTGACATCAAGACAGCCGGCGGAAAAGTCATGGTTGATGCCGCCAACGTCATCAAGACCGACATTGTCTGCACCAACGGCATCATTCACGTGATCGACTCCGTGATCATGCCGAGCATGGACGACATTGTGGAAACGGCCGTCAAAGCCGGGAAATTCAAGACCCTGACCGCAGCCCTCAAAGCCGCCGGACTGGTGGACGCACTGAAAGGCGACGGTCCGTTCACGGTGTTCGCGCCCACGGACGAAGCCTTTGCGAAACTGCCCAAGGGAACACTCGAATCCCTGCTGAAACCTGAGAACAAAGAAAAACTTGTCTCAATTCTTAAGTACCACGTCGTGTCCGGCCGAGTCTTCGCTGAAGACGCGTTAAGGGCAGGTAAGGCCAGGACGATCCAGAAGTCGGAGGTCTGGATTCGCACGTCGGACGGAAAACCCAAGGTCAATGACGCCACAATTGCCAAGGTCGACATCGACGCCTCCAACGGCGTCATCCATGTCATTGACGGTGTGCTGATCCCGAAGACGCGAACGTCACAAGGCCCGGCAACAACACACCTTGGGAGCAATTGCACAAGCGTGAAAAGCACCAGGGCTTCTTCATGCACCGGCACCCGGCTCCATTAGAAGGACCCAGGGTTCGTGAAAATGACGATTCCCTGAATCCAAACCGTTTGGTCCTGCGAAAACACTGGTGATCGAAAACACAAGAATAGCAAACGTCAACTCGAATTCATGGGTTCCAGGAAACCGCCATATGTCTTTCGCGAGATCGTCAACCGTTGGTCTTCCCATCCTGCTGATCGCAGGTTGCTCTTTGGACGGAAACATTTTTCCGACATGGCCGCCGAATTTTTTCGATCAGTCGCCAGCTCTGCTTGGGACCTTCGGAGTTGACGAGAGGCGCATCGAAGTCCCCGACGGCGCCGATGGGGAGCCTTTCGGAATTACGTTGTTTAGTCCGTTGAGTGCCGTTGGGGCCCGTCCTACCCTTGTTTGGGTGACGGGCTCCAACGTTCAGGCTTACTACCATCAAAGCCTGCACGAGACGCTTGCCAGCTGGGGCTACGTCGTGATCGTCCCGGATTCGCGACCGCTGACCTTTACCGACTTCAACTATCACCGACGCAACGTCGATCTCGCAAAGCAGGCGATTCAAAAGGCGATCGACGGCGAGCTCGACGTAACAGTCGACCGTGATCGTCTCGCCGTCGGAGGGTACAGCATCGGCGGCACCATGGCCGCTTTCGTGGCCGCCGAAGAACCGAGAGTGGGCGCGATTGTCTTTTGGGCGCCGACCCGAGCCCCGTTCTGGACCGGTGTCGACCCGGACGAATTGCTTCCGAAGGTCACTCAGCCAGCGTATTACCTACTGGCCGAACTCGATAACGTCGAGCCGCCAGAAGGCTTTCCGGTCGAACTCCGAACGAAGATGTCGCAATCGGAAGCCACAGAGTTCGTCATTCCACAGGGGCTCCATCTCTACTTTCAGCAACCTACAGGGGCAGACAGTCCGGCTGACCCGGAGTCGGACCTGACGCGTTTCGAGCAACAGGAGATCGCGATTGAGCGAACACGTGCCTGGCTCGATGGAGTGTTCTGACAATGTCCTCTTTGAAGTATCCGACCGATCCTCCGAGTTCGTCTTGCGTTTCCATGTGGATTCGGCGATGCTGATCCTCGCTTTGGACGCTTTATGGGCGTTATCGAATACACCTTTCCGGAGATGAATCCGGCCCAAGCGTCCGTCGCTCCACTGGAGTTCGGTTTGAGCGAGTCTCTTCTTCAGCAAGTCGCCGCCGGAAACACCGAGGCCGTCGCAGCCTGCGTCGATCGATTTGGCGGTCTTGTCTGGTCCATCGCGCGCCGATTCCTCGATAGCCCTTCAGAGGCTGAAGATGCCGTGCAGGAAGTCTTCATCGAGCTATGGAAAAATGCGTCGAGGTTTGATCCCTCAATCGCATCGGAGACGACGTTCGTGGGCATGGTTGCGAGGCGACGCTTGATCGATCGACAACGTCGGAACGCGCGCCGGCATGATCACGGGGCCGTCCCGATCGAGGATCTCCCGATCGCCGCGCCCGATCACCAGGGACAAATCGAATTGCGGGATGAGGCCGCGGTGGCGGCGGAAGTCCTTGAGCAGCTCAAACCTGAACAACGAAGTGTCCTGCAGCTTGCTGTTTATCACGGATGGCCTCATCAGCTCATCGCGGATCGCCTCGGGATTCCGCTTGGCACGGTCAAGACACACGTTCGCCGCGGCCTCATGAAGGTGCGTGAGAAACTCAATGCCAGACGCAGCGGAGGGGGCGCCGGATGAACCGCCATTCTGCTGAAGAAAGACTGCTGCAATTGCTGGCGGATCGTGCCACGGAAGGGCTCGATACGGAAGCCGTAAAGGAATTGGACGATTTGCTCGCATCACATGCACACTACGACGAGTTCCATTTGGATTCGGCGGCCGCCGCCGTCGATTTGGCGATGTCGCCGCCCGTGGACGCGGCGATGCCCGGGCCGCTTCGCGATCGGATTGTGACCGATGCGGAACGGTTCTTCACAACCCTGGATGGCGGGCAATCTGAAAGTCGTGATCGTCCCGTCACGGCAACCAAAACAGACCGTGTTGCGTATCAACGGGGAGGGCGCCTGGGATGGTACGCTGCAGCGGCTTCCCTGGTACTGGCCGTTCTGGGGTGGTGGCAGGTGCTTTCTACACAAAGCCCGTCCTCAATCCCCGTGGCTCGGCAATACAATGACTTCCTGCGCGACACACCCGATCTCGTACGGGCTCCGTGGACAGGCAAGGAGCCTGATTACGAAAGCGTATCAGGTGAGGTGGTGTGGAGTGACTCGAATCAGCGCGGCTTCATGCGACTCGTGGGTCTGCCGCCGAATGATCCTAAGTCTGCTCAATACCAACTCTGGATCGTGGATCCGATGCGCGACAAGAATCCGATTGACGGAGGCGTATTTGACGTGAGTACCAAGCAAGAGGTCATCATCCCCATAGACGCCAAGCTGCGTGTCGATCGCCCGACGGTGTTTGCGATCACGCGTGAGAAACCGGGAGGCGTCGTGGTATCCGGTGGACCTCTTCTCGTCGTGGGAAGCGTGCAGGGTTAGCATCGTACTGATCTGACACCATGTGCTTTCGCGCGATGGTGAATTCAGGGAATCGCATGAACGCCGGGGCAAAGCAAACAAGTCTGGCCATCGAATCCGTCGTGAAAGCGGTCGCTAACTGGACGGTGGACCAACATGCGGAAATGAACCCGCAGCTCTCGAACCGTTATGGATCGAGCTGGCGTGCGGACTGGATTGGACACACGACATCGCAGCTCCACCTGCTTGCGCAGTCCGTTTCAGTTCGAAGCACCGCTCTTTTCGCGAACTCCGTTCGGTGGGCCCTTCAATCGTTCCAGGCGCGCGGCGTGGCCGAGGTTGACCTCCGTCAGAACATGACTTGCCTAAGGGATGTACTCGCGAAAGAATTGCCGCCCGCCGTCAGTCGAACCGTGTTGGAACATGTTGACGCCGCGATCGACGCGCTCGAACCCTCAAAAAGTGCTGCGGACTTCGAGATGTCAATCGACGATGAGGGCGCCTCCAAAGAAGTCTTGCAATACCTCGAGGCGATCCTCGAAGGCGATCGATCCCGTGCTGAATCGTTGATCCTGACGGCACATCAGGACGGAGTCACCGTGCCTCACCTCTATGAGCACATTCTGGCGCCGGCGCAGGCACGGCTGGGCTGGATGTGGCATCGTGGTGAGATAACGGTTGCGGACGAACATTTCGGTAGCGCCATCACACAGACCCTCATGGCCCAGTTGCGCCAGCATTTTCATCGCTCCTCACCCAAGGGTCGCACCGTGGTCGCCACTTCCACACCCGGTGACTTGCACGAAATCGGTTTGCGGATGGTCGCCGATCTTTTTGAAATCGACGGGTGGGATGTGATCTACCTGGGCGCCAATACACCGACGAACGACGTGATTGAATTACTCGAACGCCGCCCCCCCGATCTCGTGGCCCTTTCCGTCAACACAGCACTGACGCTCCGCGATGCAGGAGAGCTTATCGAAAAGGTACGCGAGAACGCTAAGATCGCGAAAACGAAAATACTCATCGGTGGGCCACCCTTAAGAGCCGTCACGGACCTTTGGCGTGAACTCGGGGCTGACGGATGCGCTCAATCGGCCGTCGAGGCCGTAAAGATGGGCAATCGACTCGTAGCGGCCTGACTGTTCATTGGCCGTGGCTCATTCGGTGAGAGGGATCGGCGTGAAATCCGTACCGGCATACCCCAACAACGTTCCGGTCGCGAAGGCAAGGTCGATCTGAGCGACCTGATAAGCCACAATCGCTTTGACTTCACGAATCTGGGCTTCGCCGAGTTGGGTGAGCACTTCCAACACCTCGCGCATCGTTCTCAGGCCTTCGTTGAACTGCTTCAACTCCACTTCGTAGTTGACCCCCGAAACGATGACATTTTGCCGAGCGGCAAGGATTCGTTGCCAGTTCTGGTCCAGGACGTCGAGCGCGTCGTACACATCTTGCTTGATGGCCAACTCGCGTTGGGCGCCGGTGGCCATCCGTTGGGATCTTGCAAGAATGGCACGGCGCAATCGTGCCTCCCGGGCATCGTTCGTCACGGGAATCTCTCCGCGCAGCCCGACGCGGAACTCGGTGTCGTCAAAGTCCCACATCCGCTGCCAGGCACTTCCCATCGATGCCTGACGGTCGAGGATGCCATACTCAAAATCGAGGACGAACAGCGGAAGCGCCTTGTTGCGAGCCAAGTCAATCTTGATCGCATCCGCCGCCAGTTTCAGCTCTAGTTCGAGCATTTCCATACGATTCGCCAGTGCATCCGCCGTCATCTTCTCGCGTTCGAACATAAAACGCAGCAATTGAGGCGGCGAGATGATGTTGATGGCCGTAGGAGAATCAATGGGCATGCCGTTTTCGTTGAGAATGCGCTTTAACTCACGCTGCTGTATGCGGAGATTCGTTTCGGACATGATCAGCGCTTCCAACCGACGGGCGACGCCAACCTCTGCACGGACGATTTCGATCTTGGGGGAAAGGCCCTGTTCGACTCGCTTGCGAACGAATTCCAGATTGTCGAAAGCAAGATCGTACTGTTGTATTCGGACTTCAAGCATTTTCTGAGCACCATAGGTGCGCCAGTAAGCTTTTTCTGCGCCGGCGAGCACACGGATCGCAGTCAGCTTGGTTCTTGCGCCAACCGCTTGAGCATCAAGCCGGGCAATGCGGATCGACGCCGTATTCGCCTCAATCCCTGCATTCCGGAGCAACGGCTGGCTGTATGAGAACTTCAGGCTGGAGACGAATTGCTCGAAGCGCTCCGGGGCAAGCTTGTTTTCCTCATCGAAGACGCTGCGGAGCTTGAGTTTGCCGCCCGTCGGCAGGGGGACTTCGATGCCCGCGTCGAGGGTCAGCTTGTCTTTGGTTTGTTCGATCCTGGTCAGCTTGACGACCTCACCGTCAAGCGCGTCGCTACTGCCATCAAGATCCACCAGATCGGAATCCAGTCGGGGCAAATCCTGGCGCTTGTAGTCAACGCCCCCGAAAATCGTGGCGTCGAATTTGGCTTTTTCCTCGCTGACGAACGTCTGCGCAAGTGTCGGATCAAGAAAAACGACGTTCAAGTCAAGGTTATTCCGAAGCGTCTTCAGGCGAAGGTCTTCAACCGACAGCGCGACAGAGGCCGGCGCGGATGTGGGAACCTTCGTTTCCCGCCGCTGTTTGACCGTGTCGATTTCGTCCTCGATCGTGCGCGGCCGATCAGTTGACAGAGATCTTAGATCCGCCCGGTGGATGTTCCGGAGATGCGTTTCAAGACGCCGGTTATGGGCTGGGCTCAACTCGCCGCGCCAAGCGGCGCAACCCGCGATCCCCCCCAGAATCGCAAGCAACACGACGGGAGCGGCGGCATACGGTTTACATTGGCGCAGCCTGAGTCGGCCCAGTGTCGCTATCGTCATTTCAATCGCTTCCGAGCGATGTCAGATTTCGGTTCAGTCGGCGCGACGACCGGCGGGAAGCCGTTGAGTTGCCGCCAGACTTCATACCCCAAAGCAACCTGGTTGAGGAGCACCCATCCCTTTGCTCGTACGCCTTGACGCAGGAAACGCGCGTCCGGCCATTCCTGCTCGGATTCGTCAGGCACGACCAGCAGTCGAAACCTGCCTTGACCATCGTCTGTCGCATCCAGGAGTGCGACCTTTCCCCCGAACGTGCCGATTGCCACCGACGGCCAACCGACAAACTGCACCGCCGGCCAGCCCTCGAACTGCAAGCGAACCATCGCTCCTTTATGGATGAGCGGGGCATCATTGCCGTCCACCCAGATTTCCACAGCGCGGTCCATCGTTTCCGGAACCAAGGTGAGCAGGCCGTCCCCCGCTTTGACAATCTCGCCACCCTGATTCGCGATCAGCCGAAAGACCGTTCCTTTGCGCGGCGCCGTGACCAGCTGAGATTGCTGTCGCGAAAGCTGAACTTCAATCTTCGCGAGGCTGGCACGGGCGTCCTCGGCCTGACCTTTCGCATCATTCAACGAAGCCTTCGACGACTCAATTTTTGCTTGCTGATCGTTGCGAGTCTTCTCCAAATCCTGCTCGGAGGCCTTCAGGTCCGCTTCGGCGCCCTCGTAATCGGCCTGAGCACGGTTCACGGATGTCCGCGCCTGCTCAAGATCGCGCTGGGCGACCTCGTACTGCCGTTGGGACACGATGCCGTCGGTCAGCAGGTTCTTTTTCCGCTCGAACTGTGCCTCCGCCGCAACAAGAGCGGCGTCCGCTGCGATCGATGCCTCCTTGGCCGCACGAACCTTCTGCTTGCTCGTTTCAAGGCGAAATTTCGCTGCCGCCACGGCCAGATCTCGCGTGGCCTCCAGGTTCACGATCTGATCCTCATAGGAACCGGCTTTCCCCTCATACGCCGACAGCTTTCCTTCCAACGCGCTCTTCTCCTGCTGCATTCGAGTCAGCAGATTGGGATCGATGTCACTGATCTCCAGCAGCGGTTCCCCCTCCATCACGACGCTCCCCTCCTGAACCCACCAGTGGACGATCCGTCCCTTGATCGGCGCTTCGACTTGTTGCTGGCGCTCGAGGGGCGCATAGGCGATAACACGGCCCGCACCGCGAAGGTTCTGCTGCCACGGCGCAAACATGAGCAGAAACGGAATCAGGACAAAGAAAACGGCGAGGAGAATGGCGACGCGGGTCAACCATCGCGACGTGCGGACCATCACCATCGCGCTCGATTGAGGATCGCTGTAAAGCAACCCGCCACGCCGGGTGGCTATGGACGTCGAAGACGTATTCATGACGACACCGCCTCTCCATTTTGCATCGGCAAGTGACCTCTGACACTCGACGGAAACCCGTTGTCACTCAACCTGACCGTTCGCTGGAACTCTTCGAACGTGTCATCGTGACGATTCATGATGATCAGAGTCCATCCGTGGTCCGGATGCACCAACGCCCGCAGTGCCTCGCGTCGGGCATCGATGTCCAAGTCGTCGAGAACGTCGTCGAGCACGAGCAGGCGGGGCTTGCCCGCGATCGCCCGAGCGAGCATCAATCGAAGCGCCTGGCCCGATGAGAGAGGCGCTCCGCTCGAATTAAGAACCGTCGCCATGCCATCCGGCAGTTCGCGAACCTCCTCGAGCATACCGATCGTAGCAAGCGCGGCTCGCACATCGGCACCGCTTACTTCAGGCCGTCCCATGCTCACGTTCTCTTCGATCGTGCCGTCAATCATTTCGACACCTTTGACAATCGCCACCTGACGGCGAAGCGACGAGAGGCTGATTTCGCGGAGATCAACACCGTCAAGCTCGATCCGCCCGGCCGTGGGTACACGCATCCCGTAAAGCAACTCAGTCAATGTACTCTTGCCGCTGCCGTGACCGCCCACGATATGGATGCGTTCGCCGGGACGAACGGCCATGTTGAAATCCCTAAGGACGAAGCGTTGGCCTGAATACGCGAAACCTACGTCGAACAACCTCAACTCACTTCCCGATGAGGAAACGTTGAGCTGCTCGCCACCGTCGCGCTCGAGCGGGAGATCGAGAAGCTGCCCAAGCTTGTCCACTGCGGCGAGCAGGTCGTAGAAACTTTCGAGCTTCTGCCCAAGCTTGGCGAACGATGCGAGCACGATCGAGACGATCAACTCCGACGCGACGAGTTGCCCGAGCGTTAGCTGGCCGTTGATGACCAGCCAACCGCCCAACGTCAGCAGCGCCGTCGCCGCCAAGGCTTGCAACGCAAGGGAACTGACGATCTGTCGAAAAACAACCCGATAGTGTAGTCGTCTCGCCTCCACGTAGCTGACGGCAAGCCCGTCGGCCCGGTGGCGAGCGAGCTGCGGCCCACCGACCTGCTTAAACGACAATGGATTCCGGACGATCTCCTCGAGAGACGCCGCGACCGCGTACTTGGCTTTCGATTCCACAATGGCGGTACGAATCGCCCCGCGTCCCATCACGAACAGCACGAAAGCAATGCCCGCAACAAGCACGACATCGAAAGCAAGAAGAAACGGATGGTAGAAAGCCAGGATGAGCAAGCCGATGATCGTCTGCAAAACAACCGCGACGCCGTCCAGCAGGAGTGTTGCGCCGACTTTTTGAACCGTCAGCACATCGAAGAAACGATTGACCAGCTCCGGACCGTGGTTACGGTCGAAAGACTCGACGTGGACGCGAGGGAGGCGATAACCCAGGTCGGTGACGACGCGGACGAACAGTCTGCGCTGAAGCATTTCGACCACATAGGCTTTGAAGGCCCGAATCGTGCCAGCCAACGTCAGGAACGCCAGTAGCAAGAGGGCGAGAACCAGCAGCGGCTGGGTCATTCCGCCGAAGGATACAATATTGACCAATGCCTGGACTGCGACCGGCGTCGCCAGGGTCAGGACCCCGACCCCAATCGCGAATGCAATCACGATAATGATATCACGCCGTTCCGGCGAAAGCAGGCGCAGCAGTCGGCGGATAGGGCTGAGCGTGGGTTGGTTGTCAGTCGTCATGGAAGTCTGATTCATCGCCATATTCACCCAAAACAAGATCGGTGGTCACACCGCGCCCCCCAACGGCCTACTCGCCCACGCCGGTTTCATTTTTTCGAATGGTCGCCGCGGATCGGGCTCGGGTCTGCATCGTGCGCCAATGACGCTGCACCCTTTTTGCAACACGATCCACGGCACGGTGAATCACCGGTTCAAACTCTACATCGGCAACTTCCGCCACCACGGAATCGCCGTTGCGAAATGTCACCATAATTTTGCAATGCTTGTCGATGCCTCCTTTGGGTCCGTTCAGATCGCTCAGGCGGACGCTGATATTGCGAATCCGCGATTCAAAGCGGGCGAGGGCGTATCCGACCTGACGATGGACCAACGTCACCAAATCGTCGCTGACGGCCTTATTCTGGCTGGTCACCTTGAGCTTCATCGCCATTCTCCTTTCGTCGTGAGAGGGATGTCTGCGACCACGATTCACCATGAACTATAGCTTTCGCCATGAGTTCGGCAAAATAGATAATATTCAATCGAAACATTGAAATAATAGATGATTCACCCGAGCTGCCGCCCAATTTATAAAACAGATAATAAGTTGTTGAAATATCGAAAAAAACAATTATTCTGATGGTGAATATGAACTGGTTGAACTACCACCACCTCTTGTATTTCTGGATGGTCGCCGGAGAAGGCAGCGTGGCGGCCGCATGTGAACGGTTAAGCCTTGCACAACCGACGATCTCGGCTCAAATCCGGACGTTGGAAAAATCACTTGGCGTCGAATTGTTTGATCGGTCGCGCCGCAGAATGGAGCTGACGGAAGCGGGCCAGATCGTCTATCGCTACGCCGATGACATCTTTACACTGGGGCAGGAGCTGCTTGATACCATGCAGGGCCGCCTCGCAAGCCGGCCGGTTCATTTCCATGTCGGCATCGCGGATGTCGTCCCCAAGCTCGTCGCCTATCGATTGCTGATGCCGGCTCTGTCGGATCACGAAAGCGTGAAGGTCGTCTGCACCGAAGGAAAACCCGATCAGTTGCTTGCGCAACTCTCGATTCATGACTTGGACGTGGTCATCTTAGACGCGCCGATCGGAGCAAACGTGAGCATTCGCGGTTTCAACCATCTGCTTGGCGAATGCAACATCACCGTTTTCGGGGCGCCAGCGCTTGCGCAAAAATATCGTCGTCGGTTTCCTAAGCTCACGGAGGACGCGCCGTGGCTGCTGCCAACCTCGGGCACGGTGCTGCGTCGAGCTTTGGATCATTGGTTTGACGCCCAAGGGTTCAGTCCGCGGATCGCCGGTGAATTCGAGGACAGCGCCCTCAAGAAAGTCTTCGGACAACAAGGGATGGGACTATTCGCCGGCCCTTCAGTCATCGAGCGGGAAATCTGCAAACAATATGGTGTCCGCATCGTCGGGCGAATTCATGACATCCGCGAACAATTCTACGCCATTTCCATGGAACGAAAGATTCGACACCCCGCCTTGCTGGCGTTGACCGAATCTGCCCGGCGGGAGATGTTTTCATCCCACAAAGGATAAGATCTCGCGAATCCAAGACATGGACCATCGATGGGCGACGACAGGGGCCCGTCATTCATCGGTCGATGTCGTTTCAACCGGCTCAAATCGTACGCAGTAACCGCTTCGCCAGATCGGATAAGGCACTTCGCACCGAAAGCCCATGAACTCCGAATGTCTCCACCCAACGCGATCAAACAAATGCTGCGTCAGCTCGGCATGCCTGGGATACGCATCCGAGTGCGCGTCGTTGAAATTGCAACCCAAGAGTTGTAACCGCGGACCATTCGGAAATCGCGTCAACCATCGATCCGCTGGATGCGTATCGAGATTAGGCCCCCACAATTGGGTGTCGATCGTCGGCCGAAACAGCCGCTCCATGTCACGATGCAGATACACATCAAAAATCAGGTGACGAGCCGGATAAAACAAAAGCGTCCAGGCTTCATCCAACGACATTTTGTCCGTATCCGGAATCTTGACCGGATGAATGCTCCGATTGGCAATCACCACGTCAATCGCATCATCATACGAGAGCGCCTTGTGATCGATGATCTGCACCAGTTGGCCTTCGGAACCGCGCGACGTCACAAGAGGCAACGGATCGGAACAAAATTCCTTCAAAATCGCGTTCGGCGTATAGCCGTGCGCAGGAACCTCATCCAACGACGCAAACACCTTTCCGCTCGCGCGTTTCTCCTCATGGCGTGTGTCGCCGGCACGAAACGCAAACGGCATTGGATTCGGCCCGATCAACTGACCAATCTCGCCATGCGCGAGCACACGTTCGAACTGTGTCGAATCCGTCGGATGCGGTCGAAACATATAGATGCTGATCTTTACGTTGCTCTGTCGCCCCATGACCTTCGCGGCGGCTGCAAAAAGTTGCTCTCTCGCGAGCGCCGCCTCGTGATTCGGCGTAAGGCTTGCGCTGTCCCGTTCGCCACGAACGGTCGCTTCGATGCGTTCGGCCAGCTTCGACTGACTGCCCCCGACTTCTTTCAGAAACTCCTCAAATTGTCGAATCGCGGCAGACGTCGCCGCCAGCGTCGCCTCGTCGCCGCCCAGTTTCCCGAACCCGTCCGTGAACAGCTCAAGCCCGCGTACCCCTGGCAGCTTGGTCAAAACATCGGGCGACGGCGGGCTCGCCAGCGCGGTGACCACGCGCTGACACGTATTGCGAACGACCGATAGATGCCGGGACATTCCGGACGCCCCGCGAGCATGGTCCGGCAGGGCATCCACAACCGACTTCAGCACGGAATGCAGCCGCCGGGCCAATTGCTCAGCCCTTGACGCCTGTTCTGCAGTCAACGGTGTGATCCGATGGACGCGTAATGGATTCTCCGTAACTCCTGCCATGACAAGCTCGTGGGATTGAAGCTCCAGTCTATCGGGAAAACGATTTGGCATTTTTGTCGTCCCAGGGCTTGACAGCAAGCCGTCGATTGAAGTATTGTCCTAAGGATAGATTTGAGGATAGCTTTCAGGTTATCTGTTGTCAAGTAAACCAGGATTCCGAACCAACTGAAACGAAGCACAAGCTCAAATCCTATGATTGGTAAATCAAAAAACACCGTGATGATTTCACAATGATAACGCACCTGAGGGGGGCAGCGCGCAACATGTGCGCGCCATGGGATGACCCAATTCACACTCTCGCAGAAAAACGGAGCCAAAAGATGTTCAGACGCTTCTCCTGTTCTACACTCGTCGCAGCCATCCTATTCTGCGCAACTCCGGTGCTCGCTTACGAAGACATTCGAATCGCGGAGTTTTACACCAACCCCTGTGGAACTCAGCAATTCATCGAACTTTTTGTTCCCAGCGGGCACGGAGACGTGACCGGCCGTGAAATCCGAGTCTTCGACCGCAACGGAACGCTTACACGAACCCTGACCTTCACCGCCGACGTTCCGGACACCGAGAATGCCCGCATCCTGATTGCGACTCCTGATCTCGCCGCTGCTGCCCAAGTCACGACCGACTCGGCGATCGCCGCATTGAACGCGGGTGACCTCGATCTTGAGGGCGGCGGCATTTGGTTCGGTTGCTGTGGCGGCGTACAAGACGTTGACGTCATCCTCTATGGCAACTATGTCGGCCCCGTGCCGCCCACAGGAACGTCCGCAGTGACCGGCGGCTATATGAATCTGCTCCCAACCAACGGGCCGTCCGTCGTCCGCCTCTTCCCGCAACCCGGTTTCGACATCGCCGTCCCTACGCCTAAGAACAGCACAGGTGATGAAGGGTTGCTTCCCCGCGAAGGCGATGTCAATGCGGACGGCGTCGTCGATATGGTCGATGCCGGGCTCCTTACAAATGTCCTGATCGGCAACGACATCGACTCGGGTCGTGTCGCTCGATCCGATCTTGATTGCAGCGGCGCACCGGACGGCACGGATATTCAGCACATGATCAATTTACTCTTGCCGGACTCAAACATTCTGCCGGATTGTACGGGGATCGCCGAACCCTACGTCTCGATCACTTACGACCCGCTTAACAACTTCGTCCCGTTTACCGGTCCGCAACCGATCAATCCTTTTTTCACTTGGGGCCTGACGACGATGGATACGCCCAACGTCGTACTGGCTCAATCGGAGAGCCAACTCTGGGCCTCGATCGACGACGGCTGCTCGTGGTTCTCGATCGGTTCCACGGACCTCTCGGGCGGTCTTTATCGAATCGAAGCCGGGCCCCTCGGGTTCGCCTATGCATGGCTTGACAATGGCACGGGATCAGGACTGGACGCGGGCATTTATAAAATCCACAACAATCCACCGGGCAGCGCCAACTTCGATGTGGAATTCCGCAACGCGCCTGTTTCAGCAATGCACGGCTTCGGCGTTGACAAGCACAACCCGCATCACGTTCGCACGGCAGCCTCGAACGGTGAATTGCAGGAATCACTCGACGGCGGTCTCTCATGGCGGAGAATCGGCGTCGCCCCCTCAACATCGACCGTGCTCGCTTATGTCAACGAATTCGATCCGAACGATCTCGATCACGTCATCTACGGGCGCGTCAGCGAAGGCGCCTACGTCACCTTTGACGGCGGCAAGACATGGACCCAATCCGACGGTTTGAAATCTTTGCCTCATCGCGGAAACAACTTCTTCAGCGCCACGATCTCCCCGATCGACGGCAATATCGTCTACGGAATGGGCATCGACCTGGGTGAAACCGGTCTTCCAGGCGACCCGCCGCCTCCGCCCTCAAACGGCAAGCACATCTACGCCTCGACCGACGGCGGGCTGACTTTCACGCCGGTGCTCAGCTCAGGCACGGGTGGCGGTGAACCCGGCGAAGGCGTCTTCATGCAGAATCAACCGCTGATGAAGTCCGACTGGGAAAACCCGACCAAGTTCTATTATCTCTTTGGGACGAGCTGCGCTTTTGGCGGCACCCGTTTCTATGGATACGACTTGACCACGGGGATTATTGAGACTGCCGTCGCTGACGAAAATAACGGCTGCATTCCAACGCCCAGACAATTCGAGTGGTCGCGAACCAAACCCGGTACGCTGCTGATGGGATTTGAGTTCGTGCCGTGATCGCTTCGGAAAAACAGAGAGGAAAAAACGACGGCCTGAAATGCGAGTCGCCCGTGCCTGGGCGAAAGCCAGAGGAGGAATTAGGATGAAAGCTCGAACATTATTGACAATGGCCGCAGCTCTTGCGGTAACCAACACGATCACCCTGGCGGGCCCGCTTCCGCCCCCTCCACCGCTGCCGATGCCGATCTACGACAACATCGGTGGGACCGGCGACGGATTGAATCTGTACACGGAGGTGCTCGATGGCGAATTCGCTTACGACGACCTTCAAGTCGTCGGCGGCGGTCCGTTGGCCGGCTTCTCGCTTGCGTATGGGACCGAAGCCTTTCAGGGGTTCGCGGAAGGCAATGGCGAGGTCGAGTTTTACCTGGACGACGGCGCGACGTCGCCCGGAGCACTTGACACGAACGAGGACACGCTGCTCCTGAGCGAATCGCTGCAAGGCCTTGTCGCGTCGGCCGGCCCATTCGGCAGCATCATTTACGAGCGTGCGGACGTCTTCTACCCGATACCGACCGTGACAATCCCGGATAATGCCACAATCTGGGCCGGCGTGAGGTTCACAAGCACAGCAGGCGGATTGCTCCGCACGCTTCACTTTGCTCCGATCAGCGTCGGGTCTTCGGACCAGTTCACTTATCAGGAGAACGGTCCGCCGCTCGATACGATCAATTTCGGCCTGCCTGCCGACGCCGGACTCGGTTGGGAACTCTACGTTGTTCCCGAGCCCGCGTCCCTGTCATTCCTGGCAGCGTGTGGCCTTGTGTTGCTTCGGCGGCGGCGCTAATCACCCGTCGTCACTCCCTTGTCGGTCCTTGACGGCCTCCAGCAACTGTATGGATTGCACAACCTCCGGATGGTCTTCATCGAGAAGCTTGAGACGCATGTCTCGCGCTTCCAGGCATGTGGCCTTTGCTTCTTCAAGGCGTCCGGTTTCCAAATACAGTTCTGCGAGGCTGTGAAGGACCCTGGCAATGTACTGATGTTCTTGGCCGAGCCCCTCTTCACTCCGCCAGATCCGCAGCGTCTCGCGGTAATACGTTTCGGCCGTATCACCTCGACCTCGCATTTGGGCCAGCTTGGCCAGATTGTTATACATCTTGCCCACTTCGGGATGGCCGGGACCGACCTTTTGACGAAGTCTGAGCGCCTTCTGATACAGATGCTCCGCTTCGTCATACTTCTCAGGGCCGTACCGCCGCCATAGCAACCCACCCAGATTATTGAGCGACTGTGCCACGTTGTTCCGAGCGGTCTTGCGTTCTTTCTCCGTGCTCGTCAAATCGGCTTCTCGATGAGCAAGAATCCTCTCACGAATCGACAGCGCTTTGCGCAGGTCACGTTCGGCCGCCTTCGGTTCTCCGGTTTTTCTACGCAAATTACCTAGATTGTTCAGCGTCTCGGCGGTTCGTTCATCATCCTTCTGCAAAAGTTCCGTCCGGATCTCCAGCGCCCTTTTCCATAGTTCGGAGGCCTTCTCATACCGCCCCTGCAAATAACGGAGCTCGCCCATGTTATTCAGGCTCTCGGCTGTGTCGACATGATCGTCTCCCAGTTCGGCGACGCGTGTCTTGAGCGAGCGGCCAAGATGATGTTCGGACTCATCGAAATTGCTGAAACTGAGATAGATCTTACCGATCGCATTTTGAACCGCCGCAACCACGAGGGGATCGTCCGGAATATCCTTTTCGAATTTGTCCACGAACGTATCCAGTGCTTCCCTCACCGTGACGTTGCTTCGACCCGCGTCCCAGGGGTTGGTTTCGCCGATGATGGACTGAAGAATCTCAGCCACCTTCAATTTCTGCTCCGCCTGCGCCTTGGTTTGACGCGCCTGAAACATGGCCACGATTCCGCCGGTCACAATGGACAAAAGCAACAGTCCCGTCAGCAAGGACGAAACCTTATGACGAGTGATGAGCTTACTGAGCTGATAGATCGTGCTTGGAGGACGAGCCTGAATCGGATAGCCGTTCAGATAGCGTTCGATGTCATCTGCCATGATCGCGGCGCTCTGATAGCGGCGAGTCTGCTCTTTTTCCAGGGCCTTCAGGACAATGACCGCGATTTCACCGGGAAGTTCCTGATTCCTGAGTCGCGGGTGGATGGGCGGACTCTCGCAAATGATTCGGACCGCTTGAAGGAGGGAAGTCCTGCTCACATCGTACGGCCGCACGCCCGTCATCATCTCATAGAGGATGACGCCAAGGGCATAGACATCGGTCCGCACGTCGATCTCGTGACGTTCACCCCGTGCCTGTTCAGGACTCATGTACGGCAGCGTTCCGAGCAATCGGCCTGATTCCGTTTGAATCGTCGGCTCCACGGATTCATTCTCCATAACCCGGGCCAAGCCGAAGTCGAGGATCTTCGGCTGGGCCGAAGAAGGGTCCGAGGGGCCAAGGGTCCGAGGGGCCAAGGGTGTTGTCGCTATTTCTCTTCCCTCTGCCCCTTGGCCCCTTGAACCCTCAGCCCCTTCTTCCACAACGAGAATGTTGCTCGGCTTCAGATCACGATGAATCACACCCCGTTGGTGAGCATAGCTGATCGCTTCGCAGATTCTTAAGAACAATTCAAGCCGTGCCCGGGTGGAGGATCGGCCCTGAAGGTAGTCCATCAGGTCGATCCCTTCGACCAACTCCATTGCGAAGTAGTTCTGGCCGTCCTCCGTTTGGCCGGCTTCATAGATCGAAGCAATGCCGGGATGATTCAATCGGGCAAGGGTCTGCACCTCGCGCTGGAACAGCCGGACTTGAAGGTCATCGACGTGCTGTCCGCCGAGAATGACCTTCAAGGCCACTTTGCGCAACGGCTGCTTTTGCTCGGCCTCATAGACGACGCCCATTCCGCCCTGTCCGATCTTGCTCAAGATCTCATACGCGCCAATGGACTCCGGAAGTTTGCGCCGCGTGCTGCCGACAATCTGCCTCCCCACAACCTGAACGTCGCCGAGAATCTCCCGCATTTCTTCGACGTGATCCCGACAGACGGCACACTGCGCAACGTGGGCGGCGACTTCTTCGCCCGTGGCTGGGTCCTCCTCTCCCTGAACCCAGGCCCACAGCCGGTCTTGCGGCATCTCGCATGTCATCGATTCGTCCTGGTAATCCCGCGAAGTTGCTCGCGCAGATACTCCGACGCGCGAACGAGGCGCCCCTTGACGGCTATCTCACTGACGCCCAGCGTCTCCGCCATCTCCGCTCGGGAAAACCCTTCGAAGTGCTTGAGCATCAAAACGCTGCGGTAATCTTCCGGCATCTGCTCGATGATTTCGCGAATCTGCTCCCGACGTTCCTCACGCGCCATCCGCGTCCGGGGACCGGCCGTATCCTTCGCGGCGTCAAAGCCCGTCCGAATCGGACGGTTGTGAGTGGGGCTCCGCTGATGGCGACGGAGAATGTCGAGACAACGGTTTCTGGCGACCTTGTAAAGCCAGGGCTTGACGGCGCCGGTCGGAAGGTCTTCCACGTGGATCAGCTTGGTGAAAATATCTTGGGCCACATCCTCGGCCAGCGCGTTGTCGTTCAGATAGGAAAGACAGAAACGGTGAATCGCTTCCCAATAACGCGTTGACAGTTCTTCGGCGCAACCGCGCTCCCCGGCGCGAAGGCCCTCCATCAGGGCTTCATCGGAGTTGCTTGAATCATTTTGAGACGTCATGAGTCATCCAAACTGTACCAGGACCAGTATATGCAAACCAGCTTGATAACACCCCTCTTGGCGCGTGACCTGCACAAAATCCGGGCCGTATCCTTAGAAATTTGCTCAATCCCCCGGTCCGCCACGGTGCCGAATGCGTGATTGATACAGGAGAAATGTCTATCATGAGTGTGATGGTTCTCGCAAATACGACACATGGAAAGAGAGGCGAATGATGTCCAGGCTCTTCCTGCCCGTGGCGGCGCCGGCCTTGATCCTTCTGATATGGAGTGGATGCAATACGATCGACAACTCGTTCCAGCCCCCCAATCCAAGACCCTTCGGCGACGGGTCCGCGGGCGCGAAGGCAGTTTCAGGCGACGAGGCCCTGACAGATACCAACCTCCAATACACGGATTTCACGGTCGCAGCGTCCGCAACACTCACGGTCGAAAGCGGCATCGTCATTCGCTGCACGGGCACCTTCACAAACAACGGAACGATCATCGTCGTTCCCGGGGCCGAAGGCGGAAACAACAACAACTTCGGAACCACGACGGACGGCACCAGCCAACAACCGGCCATAGGAATCGCCACGCTGGCAGCCGGCAATGGCGCCATCGGCAACAATGCGCTCGCGCGGGCCGCCGGTGCCGGCGGTGAAGGAATTTCAGAGGTTGAAGCCAGAAACACGTTAAACGTCGGCGTCCGAGCCGGTGGCGGTGGGGGCGCATCCGTCATGCAAGGAGCAAGCGGCGGTGGCAGCCTTACCATCCTGGGAGCGGAAGCGGTCGTGAACAACGGCGCCATGATGGCCGAAGGGGCCGATGGCGACTCCGGGGCCGGGGGCGGCGGAGGCGGCTCCTTCGTGATGGGCTCCGCGGAAAACGTAACGAACACATCGAACGGCACGATCGTTGTTGACGGTGGCGCCGGAGGAACCAGCGACTCAAGCTGTGGACCCGGCGGCGGCGCGGGGGGCGGCCTGATTCACATGATCGCGCCGGTCATCAGTGACAATGGCATGACATCCGTTGCAGGCGGTGCCGCCGGCGCTCAGGGCCCGGCCGCGTCGGTCACTGCGGCCATCCGGTCAGCCGGTGGTGGCGGCGGACCGAGCGTCGGCGACGGTGGAAACGGAGGGGGCGTCACTGCCGGCCCCAATGCAGACCCGGGCGCCGCACAAGAGGGCGAGGACGGACTGTCGCTAAAAACGCTGGCGGACCCGACGGCCTTGTTTTGAACCCTTTATTGAAAAGCGGATTCGATTTCAGCGAGCATCGCATGATAGGCATCGGCGATGTTTTTCCGCTCCGCTTCAAGCGACGCCGCCTCTTCCTTTGCCTTGACGACGCGCAAACGATGAGATTCCAGATGCTTCTGCTTTTGACCCAACGATGATTGCAAGTCACCGATTCGTTGCTCCGCAAGTTGTCGGTCCTTGCGCAACGTTCCAATTTGCGACTGCAGCGTGGCAAGCACCGACGACATGCTGGAGATTTCCTTTTCAGTGGCGTCAAGTCGTGTGCGAAGGTCGTCCACTTCTTTGGTCATCAGGTCGAGAGTGACCGACGCATTTTCCAGCGCGAGCTTCAGTCCTTCGTTCTCCGGTGAGGCGTCGGCTTGAGGCCGTGTGGTCTTGATAAACTCAACCAGTAAACCGCGAGCTTTCTCGCGGTCTGCAAGACGGCTGCCGAGTTCATCTTTCCTGTCGTTGAGCTTCTGAATCTGATTATTATGCGCCGCAACGGAGTTCGTATTCGACTCGATGGACTCATCCACGGACGCCAATTTCCTACGGGCGTCGGCCAAAGCCGCCGTCGCATCGGCGACCGAGCTTTCGGCCACTTTCGCAGCCTCAAACACAGGCCGGCTACGCTCATCGACAGCGGCAATCTTGTTTCGCATTTCGTCCACACAGGCGCGTAGCTCAGCCGCGCGGAGCTGTTTGAGTTCATTTGCCTGAGTCGCGAGTTCCTGAGATGCCTGGTCAAAGGATGCCGTCGCTTCCGATAACGCTGCCCTTGCTACCTCCAGTTTTTGCCGATTCGTCTCAAGACGTTTTTTCAATTCGGCATGCCGTTGGCCGGCGTGTTGCATTTGTTCTTCAAACGGTTTGGGATTCGCATCAAGCTCACCGAGTGCTTTGCCTGTTTCAACGTCGAAAACACGAACCGTGCCGCTGAAATCGGATGCGACGACGCGCCGACCGCTCGCATCGAAGGCGCACGCAAGGGCAATATCGTTAAGCGCGGGCATGGATCCGGCGTGCGAAAAGTCCGGCTTCCAGATCTTCACCAATTTGTCGCGACCGGCCGTCACCATTCGTCCGTCACGAGACCAACGAACACAGGACGTTCCGCCCGCATGGGCAAGCCATTCCTTGACTTTGGCCCCGCCGTCCGGCTCGTAGATGCGGACGCGCCCGTCTTCGCAGGCCGTCGCCAGCAAATTGGAATCACCGCGCCATGCGACGGTCGTGACCATGGCAGGTTGCGTCGAAAGCGAATGCATCAGATTGTGCGATGCCGCCTCCCAAATAAAAACGCCGCCCGCACGATCGGACGTCGCGAGAAGCAACCCGTCGGGGCTGTATTGAATGTCGGTGATCCAGTCCGTGTGCTTTTCGTGAGTGTGCACGACAGAAAAAGACGACAAATCGTGGATTCGAACAATGCCGGAGGGACCGCCGAGAGCGCACCAATGCATCCCGGCGTCGATGTCGGCGGCGCGTACGACTTCGCCGGAATGATCGAGCCTGGCGACCAATGCCCCGTCGCTCACCCCCCACGCTCTCACAAACCCGGATTGCGCGCCGACGCCACCTGCGGCAATGATCAGGCGCCCGTCGCTTGAGAACCGTATCTGATACGGAAAGGCGGGGTGTGTCGTCAGAGCGCCGAGCAGTCTTTGCGTCGGAAGGTGATAGACAAGGACCTGCTGCTGCGCAGCCAAGGCTGCAACCGCTGATCCGGGGTGTGTGGCGATCGACGTCACCGCATCGGCGCGTTCGGCCTTGACGATCCGAATCAACGGCCAGGCCAATGGCACCTTCGTTGACGTGACGCCCAAAGAATCAACCCGAAGCGGCTGGGCAACCGTCTTCTTCTTCACAGCGATGGCCGGTCCATGCGGTGTTTCTCGGCAGCCCTGCTGAATCCACCTGCGAATCGTCTCAATCTCCGCATCCGGAAGCTTGTTTCCCGTCGGTGGCATGTGCGGCTCGCGAGTGTGCATGATCACATCAAGCAACGAACTTTCATCGGGACTGCCCGACGAAACAATCTTTCCACTGCTGCTGCCGGTCAGAAGATTTTGATAGACGGTCATATCGAGACCGCCACGACGTTTTTCGGGATTGTGGCAATTCAGACAGCGAACCTGCAAAATCGGCTTAACGCTCGTCTCGAACGAAACAGGGTCTTCAGCGCGGACGGCCGATACACAACAGGCAATCGATGCCACAAGGAACAGTGTTGAACGTTGAATCGTCACCGGATATCCCAATCGTACGCCTAGTGATTAAAAACAAACTCCTTGCTGTTGAGTATCGCCCAAAACAAGTCTGTCAGCACGGGCCTTGCATCGGTGGCCTTCGCCAGTGCGTCCAAAATCCCAGCTCGTTCCTTTTCCGTCGGCGACCGCGTGAGACATCGAATGTAAAGGCGCTCGACGATACGCTCCGGCGTCAAACCCTTCCTCAACCATTGTTCAATTAAACCTCCCTCCACGATCTTGCTGTTGACGGTGTCACCGCTGATAAGATGCAGCGCCTGGGACAGACTGGGCTCCGGGGGCGCCGGGCAGATGCAGCCCTCGCCGATCGTAATTCTCCCGAATGTGGTCAGGAAATAGTTACTGACAGTGGCGTTCGCGATCTGCGTCGCACGCGAGCCAAGCGGAAGACCGGGATACTTCTGAGGGACGTCCGTAGCCTGAGAAATGCAATCCAACAGCGTCTCCGCCGGTAGCGACCGAACGGTCGCGTGTGCAAAATTGGCCTCCGCCGCATTATCACCCGTCGAGGCAGGCAACGTTCGCTGATAGGTGTTAGACAAGCAAATGTCTCTCACCAAACGACGCAAATCGTACTTGTATTCGATGAGTCGATCCGCAAGGGCATCCAAGAGCGGCCCGTTGGCCGGCGGGTTGCTAATCCGAAAATCGTCAATCGGCTCAACAATCCCTCGGCCGAAGAAGTGCGACCAGGCAAAATTGGCGACGTTGCGGGCGAACATACGGTTATTCGGATCACTTAACCAATCCGCCAGGACCTTCCTTCGGTCACGCCCCTGAAGTTTAGGATCCGGTCCACCGAGGAACTTCGGCGACATCACACGATTGCCCACGGCATGTTTGACGTCGCCGCCGCCGCTGTTAAAGACGACCATTTCGCGAGGGTCCTCACCGGTCTTGCGACCGATCTGACTGAAAAAGGCCGCGAAACTGTAATAGTCGTTCATCGTCCAACGATCGAACGGATGATTGTGGCATTGAGCACACTGAACCCGCACACCGAGAAATGCCTGAGCAACGTGCTCTGACAACTTGAGCGGTGACTGTTCAAGCTGATAGAAATTTGTCGCAGGACTGGTGAACGTTCCGCCGTCGGCAGCGATCAACTCACCAACGATGCGGTTAATGGGAACCTTGTTGCCAAACCGCTCCTGCAGCCAACCGTGGTAAAGCAGCGCTGCTTTTTCGCTGACCATTAAAGTCGAACGAATTCCGAGTCGGTGGGCCCATTTCATCACCCAGATCTCGACGAACTCCTTCTTTTGGAGCAGCGCGTCGATCAACCGTGATCGCTTGTCTTCACCGGAGTCGTTCATAAACGAATCGTATTGTTCGGCGGTTGGAAGCCGGCCGGTGACGTCGAGGTACGCTCGCCGAAGAAACGTCGAATCGTCACATTTTGCAGTCGGCGCGATGCGAAGCTTTCGCAACCTCGCACCGATCAATTCATCAACGTAGTTCGCCGCATTCGCGGGAGATCCCGGATCTTTCTTGCCCTTCGGAAAAACAATGACCGAAACACCATCTGTAAAAGCGTCGTATCGGGCGAGAACCAAAGCCTCGCCGGGTTCGCCCGCCGTCACTGTTCCCTCCGATCCGACACGCGCAGTCCGATCGTTATTCGAAATGAAGACGGCCGCTTTTGATACGTCGCGACGAGAGCCGTCGGAATAGGACGCCGTGACACAAAGGCGATGCGTTGGGGCATCTTCAGAGAGAACGAGTTCCGTTGGTGTGGCGGTTAAGCCGACAACGTCCGGCGATCGGCCCGCATCATCCAAGGCACCGTTTCGAATCCATGCCAGCAACGTTCGATACTCGCTACTCTCTTTGGAAAAACGCTCCCCGCCGGTGTGTGCCACGGCGTTGATCGCCTTTTTGAGCATCAGGCTCTCTTCGGGAAGCGCACGATTGATCCGGCGACCCGGCAACTCGCGCGTCAGAGAATGATAATCGCTCGAGGGATCGTATCCGAACAGTGACAAATGAAAGCCGTCCTGACCACGGGCGGAACCGTGACAGGCGCCGCCGTTGCAGCCGGCCTTACTCAAGACCGGCATCACATCCAGACGAAATCGAACCTGCTCGAAGGTCATGGAATCCACGACGACAATTCGGGCTTCCGCCGACTTGCCCTGATATTTTGCGCGAAGCGTCGTCTCTCCGTCGAAAACCGGGCGGAGCACCGAGTTCTTTATGGCAGCAACTCCCGACGCCTCAAAACCAAGCTCCGCCTCCTGGGTGACTTCGCGCGTGGCACCGTCGGCCGTGACCGCTTGAACGACCACGCGTTGCCGGGCGCCGGCACCTTGAAGCGTGACGGCATTCGGAAAGATCTCGATGCGACTGACGGCTGTTTCATCGGCAGCCGATTCGATGGCGGCGGAGAACACGACCGTCAAAACGACGGGCAATTTGATGGAAGACAGCTTCATGCCTCTTGTTTCTTCTTTCGTTTTTCCTGGTCGGCCGCCTTTTTCTGTTCCGATTCTTTCCGTAGTTGTTGCAAACGGCTGAGCGGGCGAGGCGAGGCGGTCTTCTTTTCCCGCTTCTCCTTTGGTTTCTCGGCGGCCTTTGTGACTTTAGCGGGTTCTCTGTCCACTCGAACGACACCACCTCCTGCCAAACGATGCGTCGAATCCACGCCATTGACGAGCGCCGTCAACACGCAAAAAAGCCCGCCACGACGGCCGATCGTTGCATCCTTGGCCGCACTCAACGTGAAGATCGCCTCTTTCTGTCCATGCTTTACGACGACGGGCTCGGCCGTCACACGATGGGGCAATCCCTTCAATGTGAGTCGACCTTCTCCCTCAAACGGCCGAATCGGGTTGAGGTTGCAGACCATCGCCGCGGATTGACCCCGCTGAAGCGCACAAAGCTTCAATTGACCTGTCATAAATCGGTCCGCGACGACCAACGGAATCAGAGCCGACGACACCCAACGGTCTGCCCCGCCGACGTTGGCCTTTGCTAAGATAGCAATCTGATGAGTCTTTGTCGGCGCGTCGCCCGCGGCATTAATCGGATAGTTCGCAGAATTCTTATCCTTCGGGATCTTGATCGAGCCGGCCGAAGAAACACCGCGCGGATTCCAAAGCATTCGGGCAACGACTTCTCCCTCAAAGCCCTCATCTCGGACAACGCGGATGTGCAAGGCAGCCGCCCCACCGCGCAACAAAGGAGCCGCTAGCGGTTCAACCTCAATTCGAAACGGAACGGACTCGGTCACCGCCACGGCCAATTGATCAACCTTTGTTTCATAGTAGATCTGGTCGTTTGGCGGCGCAATCACCAATGGGACCTTTTGCTCAAAAGCTCCGGAAATTTCCGCTTCACCCTGCTTGATACGGGCACGAAGCAGACAAAGACGACCTGCCGGCGTTGCATCTGTCGCCGCCTCAAACACCAGCGGAAGCAGTGATTCATCTTTCCCGAGGTTTGTCGGAGACGTCGTCACCCCATTCGGAAAATCCGCCAGAATCACCTCGGCCGGTCCGCCGATATGCTCGCGCGTCACCCGAAAAAGTCCGGCAAATCGGTTTCCCTGAGGCACTTCGATCGCCTGAAGAAACTGATGGCGACGCTGATCCATACGCTCTAAAGACAAACGAATGCTGGGGGCATGCGGCACGATCTCAATACGATAAACATAAAGCGGCCCACCACGGCCAAGATGATCACGCACACGAACCTTGAAGGTGCCGTCGGCCGGAACCGTGAAAGTGAGCTTGCTGTCAGGCCGGTTTGAGTCATCGTTTGCCACGACGACCGCTCCGCCCGGCCCTCGAACTTCAAGCACTGAATCAATCGGCGATCGCACATCTCGACCAATGACGCGAATTTCGAAGCGCTGACCCTTGCCCGCATTGAAGGTCCATTCGTCAACCTCTTGCGGTCTCGACAAGACACCTTGAAAAGCGACGGGAGGCTTCACGGGCTCAGCGGCCTGCTGTGCGTCCGCAGACGCGACTTCGTTCACCACCGACTCGTCGGATACGCGCATCCACACCGGAGACGGTGTGATACCATCTCCGTCGTCAAGAAGAATCGGCCATCGATCACTCGGTTGCGGCGGCAATTGAATCTCTTTCTCGAAATCACCCGACACGTCACCGCGAAATTGAACGTTGCAACGTTCGCCCGGGCGCCCCCCGGGTGGATAAGCAACGCGTGGACGCGGAAATCTTCCGACGTGGAGCCTGTATCGTGATTTGTCATTCCCCCCAAAGGACGCATCACGAACCAGAATCACGTATCGACCGTCTTTCGGCGCAACGGCCGATGCCACGCTGTCCTGCAACAACAGAACCGAGTCATCAGACGCTGAAAGCTCAAATCTTTCTGCATCCAGGATTGCGACGTAGGGATCGAACATCGTTCGCCCGAGCCGAAGCGCTTCGATTTCCGCGGTCATCCGCTCACCGGACTTGGCTTCCACCTGGAAGTAATCGATGTCTTCGGCCTTGATCAAGCCATCGACGGTCACATCCAGCGAGATCGTCTGAGCCTTGTTGAAATCGTTATTCGGCTCCACTTCTTTGACGATCGGAAGAGCTCCAATATAGATCGTACGCAATTCGGAAAGACCCGATCGCGTCCGCACTCGAAGCTGCAATTCTCCAAGCCCGCACGTGGAATCCACCGAACACGTCGCCGTGATCTTGTTCTTCTCAGCGACAAGTTTTTTTGTCCGAATGCCGGGGCGGTAAAACAGAATCTCCTCTGCATCTGAGAGGCGCTTTCCGCTGAGTGATAATTCGATTTCACTGCCGCGCTGTGCGCCGGAAGGGGACACCGCGTGAAGCTCCGGCGCGGCGGCGTCTGTCTGCGAGTGATTCACCGACACGGCGAAGAGCAACGCAATCACGAATATGCGTTGACCCGTCATGCCCGTTTTGCCAGCAAATCGTCCATGACCTTTCCGCCCTTGACTATTTCAATGGGTCGGTTCCCTGGCGCCATCAGTTCCCTATCGGCGACGATGCCGATCTGATTGTAAATCGTCGTGGCAAAGTCCTCGACGCTTAACGGGTCGCTGTCGACCGTCGTGGCCGTCGCATCGGACGCACCGTAAACCAAACCTCGATGAAATCCACCGCCGGCGAGGAGGACGCTGAAGACGCGCGGCCAATGATCGCGCCCGCCGTCACGATTAATTTTCGGCGTGCGCCCGAACTCAGTCGTGACCATGACAAGGGTGCGCTCGAGCATCCCACGAGCATCGAGATCACGAATCAATGCCGAGAAGCCCTGATCAAACTCACGCAGTTGCCCACGGATGCCTGCGGCGATGTTCGCATGATGATCCCAACCTCCGAACGTCGTCGAAACAAAGCGTACGCCGGCTTCAACCAACCGTCGACAAAGAACCATGCGCATCCCCGCGGCATGCCGTCCATAGTCGTCGAGCAGCTTGCCGGGCTCCCTGCGAAGATCGAAAGCCGCTCGCGCCGACTCGGAACTGAGAATGCTGTATGCCCTCTGATAAAACTCGTCCATCGCCGTCAACACGTCGCTGTCGGATGTCGCGCGAAAATGGGATTCGACGGCCTCAAGAAGCTGTTGCCGGCGCTTGAAGCGAGCGTGATCCACACCGTCGGGCAACGACAGATCGCGAACGGCAAAATTCTTGTCGGCGGGATCGGAGTAAAGACTGAACGGCCCATAGCGCGTGCTGAGAAAACCCGAACCGGCGAACTCCGTCGACTGAATCGGTAAAACGACGTAAGGAGGCAACTCCGTTTTGGCGCCGAGTTCGTGAGAAACAACCGATCCGATGGATGGATAGGTCACTGCTGGACTCGGACGATAACCGGTGAACATATTATGCGTACCGCGCTCATGAGCTGCTTCGCCATGATGCATCGAACGCACGATCGTCAATCGATCGGCAATCTTGGCCGTCGCGGGAAGACCATCGCTGAACACGATACCGGGCAACACGGTCTTCACCACGCCCAACGGTCCTCGGTATTCGAGCGGCGCCAGCGGTTTTGGGTCGAAAGATTCCTGCGCAGACATGCCGCCAGGAAGAAAGATATGAATGATCGAATCCGCCACGGGTTCCTTGTGATCCGGCAGCTTCTGATCGGCGCAGGCCACCTTTCGCAAATAAGCCGGTAGCGTGAGCCCCAGCCCTCCGGCCAATCCGACGTAAAGAAACTCGCGCCGCGACGGACCACGTGATCGAGAAAATTGCCGACACGAACAAGAATCACGTGCTGTCATGTCACCACCCCACTGCGTTCGAAAAGGCGTTCTGCAACGATGATAAACAGGCACGGGTTTATCGCAAATGACGCGACCTCATCCCACCTCGACTCGCAGATTCTATCTCGTTCAGAAAATAATGGGAATAGACATGGAAAAAAGCGACTGAAAGCCGAACAAACAGTTCCCACTTCTTTCTTGCATCAGTGGTCGGGTGATGCGTGGATCGGGGTGCCCGCGGGAGATAAGGCATGGGGCAAAGGCACGCGGTCGGCGAGGAGGGCAAGAACAGCCATGGCCGTTCCGTAGTTTCGAGATCGGGGAAAAACCCGGTCGTTCCAAGTCCCGTCGACGTCACGCGTGCGCAACAGGACCTGATGGAGTCGGGCTCGCTCACGAGGACGTACTTCCGGTGTGAGCAGTTCGATCGCTTGAGCAGCGTAACGATGTCCGAAATAGAAATAATAAGGCGCAATGCCGTACGGTCCGACGTGAGTGCCGTGCTTTTTGCGTCGCTTCTCCAACTCGTCCCAATGTTCGTAAAACGCATCGACCGATTTCCCAACAGCGTCCGCTGAGCCGCCGCCCAAGAGTGACAATGTCGCTTCACAAACTGCCGATCTGGCAATCGAGCCGGCTACAGCACTCGTTGGGCTGTTCGCGGATGCAGATTTCTTCGTCCCACTGTAGTGAAATGCACCGGACGGCAAGCGACTCTGCGCGAGAATATTGCGCGCCCGATCGAATACCGCCGCCGGGACTTCGGCGCCTCGGAAACGAGCCCACAGCAGCGCTTGCGTGACCGGGGCTGTGACGAATGACGCGTGGCGACGGCGATTCGCATAATGCCAACCACCGCTTGGAAGCTCTTCTTGAACGATCGTTGCGACCAGGCGGGAAATCCATTCATCGATGCTGCGCCGGTTCGGCCCCTCGCGCCCGGCCGCGCGATACTGACAGAAGAACTCCAGCGCATAGGCGTGTCCCCAGATGCGCACATCGTATCGGTTGCGAGTGCTCGGCGCCATCAGAGGATCTTCCAGCCCTTCCAGAATGAACTCGATCCCGCGCTCCAAGGACTTCACGGCGGTTATGTCTTCGGCGGACGTGGCGTGCAGGATCGCCTCGCACACCAGCGCCGTGCCCCCGACGCGATAGCCGATCGGAATCTCACCTCGGACTCGGTAGACGCCTTCATACGGCCAGGCCCCGTCCGTGTCCTGCATCTTAATCAGTTCAGTCACGGCCATGGCGATCAAGGTCTCCGTGTCCTTAGGATTCGTGGTAGCCAGCACCTCGCCGCTTGCGGTGAAAAAGCTGACGACCATGATCAGACCGAAGATTCGATGACGCCCATTGAGTGGAGATAACATGATCCGACTTCCTCAACACATCGCCGCGCTGGCGGCTTTATTCACCCGACATTTTCCACTTGTCACACCTTAAACCGTCATCGTACCCAGGCCGGCTCCTCGACTTCTACGAAAAACGGAATTTTTTTCAAACCCAGATCCACATCCAGCTCGTTCGCCGAACCGGCTATTGATTAGGCAAGTCCGTGGTCCGTTTTTTCTTCGTCTCCTCAGGAATCGTGATACCGCACTCGGGACAGATGCCACTGGTGTTGCCCGTGAGGTTGTAGCGGCAAGCATGGCAATTTGAGTGCATGAACTTTCGTCGAATCCGTTCTAGTTTAAGCGTGCAAACTGCCATTATGAAGAACAGAATAGTCGGCAACCATATCGGGATCACGTAAGACCGTATGTTGCGAAACAGGCCCCTGTATCTGCTGGGCAGGACAAGTCCGTACTTTGAGGTTGTTGCTTGCGTTGGTCGTATCAGCTCAAACTTTATGGGAATACGCTGATTGGTTGTCATGAGCGTAAGGCGCATTTTGCCGTTAGCGACAAGGAAGCGATTCAAATTCCACGTGAGCCTAGCGTGCCATAGAAGACTCATCACCCACAGAGCAGTCATGAAAAAAAGACCCAACACGCCAATGTATCTTGCCGCGCGCATCATCATTAGCCGGAAACGCCTAAGTCAATACCGACGTATCGATGACCATGTGCGGCCGACCCTGGAACGGATTGCTTACGTTGCCGAAGGCCTGCGAGACGGCCGCCTGGGTCGAACAAGAGCGATGGCCGTTGAAAGGACTGATTCGAGACGTTTTGTGAATACGACGATTTGCGCACGATGTGCGATATGATTCTCCGTCCTGCGAAACAGCGGGCGACGAGACTCGAACTCGCAACATCCAGCTTGGAAGGCTGGTGCTCTACCATTGAGCTACACCCGCGACGGTGCGAATCGCCGTTTCTGACAGCGGAAACAACGCTCGCCTCGACGTACGTTGTCGCACATCGGGGTATCATAACGTGCATCAACTGCCTGTAAAACTGCGGCGCGCTGCTTGGTGCCCGTTTGGCCGTCGGTCCCCGTCACCTAGACCGTCTGCGCCTGATGCTCTTCGACGCCCGGCAGCTGCCGGACGGCTGCAGCAGCGTCATTCAAGCCGAATACCGTGTAGTGCTTCAATGTCGGGTCATAACCGCCGTGACGCATGATCTTATGCACCACTTGCGGAGCAACGCTAGAACGAGCCGGGACGTCCCGAAGCGTTCACATGACGCCCTCAAGCGCGTCGGTCGTCACTTCACTAAGCCGCGTCGCCTTGTTGAGTGCAAGCAATCGGTTTAGGTGTCGGCCCTTCTCCTCAACGGTCGCGAATGCCATGCGACCTCTACTGTGACAGTTCCGGATCCTTGTCAATTCCACTTCTGCGAGGTCCGACAGAGCCTCCATACTTTTGATGAGGCTTCGAATTATACGGACGTTCAACATTTGAGAGCCTGAAAAAGCATAGCTGTGCCACACGCAGTCCTGGACGAAGTACGACGGGCAATCTTCCGACGTTTTTGAGCTCAAACGTCAACTCGCCTTCATATCCCGGATCAACAAAACCAGCAGTAGAATGTACCTCAAGTCCAAGTCGGGCGATGGAACTCCGTCCTTCGAGCCGTGCTGCAATGTCGCATGGAAGACGAATAAACTCAAGCGTCGATCCCAATGAGAATTCGCCCGGGTGAAGCACGAAGCGGCCCTCCGGTTCGATTGCTCGCGACTGAAAGTTCCTCTCGACCCTGGCTTTCACCGAATCGGCCTGGCGACGAACCGCGAGATCAATATGTGTGACGTCAAGCGTAACGGGGACCTCCAGCTTCGTTGACAGCCTGACATCCAACGACGAAGGCCCTAGCTGCACATCCGGGTCAATAAGCGGTGTTATAAAGATACATGAGTCGTTGTCGATTCGCGTAATGCGATCGAGTATCTCCAGATCGGAAAGCAACGTTCCAAGGATAGGCGTCTGATTGGACGGGACTGTAGCCATGGTCGCAATTGATCTCAAAGGGTTCGCTGAGTCAGATTTCCGGTCAAGGAACTCACGGCGCGACTATCCAGCACCGTAAGTGACTCATTTAAGTTCTCAAAACGTATTGGAAAGTCGGCTGAAGACGACCGATCAACAGCTTCCCGAATCAATTCGTCACGGCGGAGCGCGCAGCAGAACAACAATGTCTGAAGACCAAGTGGAGCTTCGCGAAACTCCGCTACGAGCTTTTCAAAGGCCTGAATCTTCTCTGGACCTTGGCGCGATGAGCCCTCGTATTTCTCGCGATACTCAGTAATGAGCTTTTGAAGCTCTTCTCGGGGACGACCCTGGGCACCAATCGGATCTCCGCGACGCAAGCGCTGGAGGCACCGTTCCACGGACGCCTCAGCAATGAGATGCGGATTCGTTAGTTCGCTCGTAAGACGCTTGCGAATCGCCTCGGAGAAGCGTTTGGCACAGATGGCATACTGAAGGCTATCCACGTGCCGCATGATGTCTTGATTCTCGGGCGTCTCAAACCGCTCAAGGCTGGCGTTCCAAGCGTCTTCATACCGATCAAGCGTGTCGCCCAGGTAGTCAATCGAATACTTCGCAGCCAGGTGCTCTGCTACGACGCGCAGCCTCCAAAGCGTCGTTGGGTGGCTCGGCCTCTTATCAGTGCGTTCCGATGGCTTATGGATGCGTCTCAACGGATAGAGGGTGTACTCGATCGATACGATCGCGAGTATGGCGGCGGGTCCGATCATTTCTGAGGCTAGGATGTCAGCACAGAACTCTCGAAGCCAATCGTACTGAGGACTCGCCCCGTCGATCGACAATTCACGTGCAACTTGGCGAGACAGCTCATAGATCCGATCGATCGCGTGCCCCATTTCGTGGGCCAAGACGGCCCAGCCGATGGGCGACTGCCAATCACAGATTGGGTTTTGAAGAACAGTATTCTTCTGGTCGGGTAGCCGGATCTTCTTGAGGTCCGGAAGCACTCGACCTAAGGTCTTCGAGAAATCGAAGTGAAACGCGTTAAACGCCGAGCCAAGGATGATGGACGGATCGACGGCTTGATAATGTTTTCCGAATGTGGCTTTGAGCAGTCCGATTGCCTCCGGACGCACACCCGCAGAAGGCAGATAGATCAGCGTCTCATGAATATTGGCGAACGCGGACGCATATCGACCGAGCAAATCGAGAAGCTGCCTATTAAACTCCCCCTCAGGCAGCCCGGAGCGATGCGAGAGGGTGTCGATGTTCGATCTCGCCTCCGTAAGCGCCTCAGCTAGGGTTTTCGCCAACGGCGCATATTCGGTCCCGACGGCTGGGGCGACCTTTTCAAGATATTGGTGCACCCGATAGGAACGGCAAAACAACTCAGCCGCCGACCGGAGCAGCACAGCTCGTTGACTCGCGTGATCCATGATGCCTGCTGCACTAGCGCGGGGCGCGCACGGAAATGGGCCGGAATCGTGTTCTCTCTACGGCTCTTCAATAGACAAACCAGTGACTTGACGCAAACCAATGATAAGCGACTCCGCGCCATCGGCCGATAGGGTCCCTTGGCACAGCTTATCCAAGGCGGCAATGAGCGTGCTATATGTCGAGGAGTCCGAACGACATGTGTCTGGCGCAGAAATTGACGCAAGACTCTGCTCAATCAAGTGCCGTTCTTTGGCGTCCGCAACAAGTTCCACTGGAACGCGGTCAACGTGCTTAGCCCTTCTTAGCCGCTGTTCGAATTCAGCCTTGAGTTTCAGCGCACACTCGTGATCAGACTCTTCGAGCGACAAACCATGGAGGACACTCGCAGCGGCGATCGAAACTCGGCCGATCAAAACATCTAGTGTCAATGGGCTCACTGATTCATCTGCATACATGCGCATTACCTCATTGTGTCCATTTTAGGCCCCGTTAACAAGCGAGCGACATGTTGAAGCCAGCTCGCGATTGGCTTGGTAACAGTACCGATCGACATCTAGGCGCGGAGTGTATTCCCCGTATATGGTAGTTGTCAAGGAATAACACCCCAAGATATAGTAGTATCTCTCGGACTCCACGTTTGCCTCGACAAGTCAAGCGTTGCCGCTTTGTTCTTCGACTCCCAAGCCATGATCAATGACTTCTCCTCGTTTTCGCCCGAAAACGTCCCATAAGCCGAGCTCACGCAAACGCTTATGGCAGACAAGCGAACGTCGTGGCGGAGGATTTCCACCCTGTCGTGAAACTGTGCCGCCTCTGTGGTGAGCGCCTTGGCTCCGTCTCTCATCAGGGGGTGTACTAACAAATCATAGTAGCAGCATCGGGCAAGGGATTTCGTCGCTTCGGCTTTTGTTAGGGCCCCAATCGTTGAACGCTTGGTACCAATCATGATCAGCGATCAACTCTCACGCGCGTACATCGGCCCTGCTCCGGTAATTCCGGTCTAGCCTCAATCACGAAGCCGGGGGTCGATCTCGTATTTTTGGTACTGCCATCAATAATCAGGCATGGTCGTTGGCAGGACCTCGCGCGGATCGGAACCTCAAGAGCAAGTATTCTGACGGCGTGGACCACTTCAGTATCGATGAGTCAGAGCGAATCGGAAAACCCCGTCGTCCTGTTAAGAGCGATGTGAGATCATCATCAGCCGGAGGGCGCGGGGCCGCACAAGCACCGCACAGCAGCCCATATCAAGTCGCCTAGCCTGATAGAATAATTAAACGGATGGAAAGCCGACAACGGCGAAATTGAACGGGAGTATCTAAGGTGAGCTTGAAACACTGGCTGCTACCGAAGGCGCGATTTGAATCGTATGAAGACTATGTAGGGCACACGGGCGAGCATGCCCTTCGAAAGGCGCGTGAACAATCACCGGAGGAGGTTATCCAGCTTGTACTGGATTCCGGCTTGCGTGGTCGTGGCGGCGCGGGCTTTCCCGCCGGCGTCAAATGGCGCACGATCTACGAACATCCGTGTCCGACACGATTTGTCGTCTGCAACGCAGCCGAAGGCGAACCCGGGACCTTCAAAGATCGCTACCTGCTTCGCAAGAATCCCTATGCGGCGATCGAGGGCATGTTGATCGCCGCCCACGTGGTCCGCGCAGAGCGGGTCTTCATTGCCCTAAAGGCATCCTTCAAACAGGAAATCGCTCGCATTAACGAAGCGATTAAGGAGTTTCATCAAGCGGGACTCCTTGGTGGATTACGCTTCACGATTGTGGAGGGACCCGAAGAATATCTGTTCGGCGAAGAGAAAGGCTTACTCAATGTCATCGACGGACCGGGGCCAATGCCGCGAGAGGCTCACTATCCGCCTTACGAACTCGGCTTGTTTGCGACACCCGATTCGCCCAATCCGGTCCTGATGAACAACGTTGAAACATTTTCCCATGTGCCCGGTATCATCAGACACGGACCGGATTCGTTTCGACAAACGGGAACCCAGGATACCCCCGGATCGATTATCGCGACGATCAGCGGTTGCGTGAAACGGCCCGGTGTCTACGAACGCGAGGCCGGTGTGACACTCAAAGAGCTGTTCTATGAAGCCGCCGGCGGACCCGTCGCAGGGCACGAGTTCAAAGCGGCGATCTCCGGGGTCTCCAACGGGGTCATCCCCGCAGATCGATTCGATACCCGTGCCGACTTTGCCTCGATGCAATTGATCGGCAGCGGGCTCGGATCGGCGGGCTTCGTGGTTTTTGATGACACGATTGCGATGCCCAGCGTTGCCCAGGCGATGGCGAGATTCCTGTACGTCGAATCGTGCAACCAGTGCACGGCCTGCAAACATGGACTGCGTATCGCCTCGACCGCACTTGACGAGCTGATGGATGAGCAAAGCGATCAGTCCGCCAACATCTTGGATCGAATCATCAGTGGCGCAGAACATGCGCCCCAGGGAAACCGCTGCTACCTTCCTGTAGAAGGGGCCAAGTTAATCCCGAGTATTATCAAAGCCTTCCCATCCGAGTTCGAGGAGTTGATCTCGAATTCGACCGCGCCCCGAAGCATGATTCTGGTCCCGAAGATTGTAGATTACGATGAAGCGAATCACAGTTTTACTTACGATAAGCTGCAGGCCTTCAAGAACCCGGACTGGACCTACTCCGTCCCTGAAGGCGTTACGACGCTGCCGAAACCGAGCGAGTTGCCGGCTACGGCGCCTGTCCCGAAAAGCGTGCTGCTGTTTCCCGAAAACCGTGATCGCCTGCGCGAGATGAGTGAAAAAAGCGGTGAAGGGATCGAGGCGATGGTCAACCGAATCCTTACCGAGTGGGCAAGTCAACAAGAATAGGGCGGACTCAAACGTTCGGGCCGATTATCGTTCTGAACGAAAATCAAACGTTTGCCTCGGCGTCCGAAAAGAGCCTGCTTCTTTGGCGGTCCAGCGCGGAATCTCATGGTCATGAATCGTACGTCTGCAAGATCACCTCGGCCCGGCACAATTTTCGTCAAGGCGACACCGGGTGGACGTTCTTGGCCGTTGCGCTAGGATTGTGGTATGCCTCACCAACACCCGTCGAGCCGAACTCGCTACAGGCAATATCGCCGCCGGCTTCGCGCCCCGGGGGCCGACCAAGCTGACGCAAAGCGGATCGATGGAACGGACGCGGCGCCGACCGCCGGGACGAATCGCATCGGTCGCGGCAGGGGGTTCACCGTACTATTTTGCGAATTTTGGAGGATGTTGAAAGGGCATCGTCGCACGCTGCTCTTGGCCTTGACAACACTCTCCGTCGCAACGCTGCTGGGGCTCGTCCCGCTCTACGGAACAAAACTGGTATTCGATAACGTGCTCGGGGGCAAAGCCCTACCACCAGAAGTGCCGGCTTGGATCAGAATGCCCGCCGATCCGAAAGGTTTGCTGGGATGGATTGCAATCGTCATGGTTGGTCTGTCAGTGATATCGCTGGCAGTCGGGATGTGGGGCCGATGGCAGGCCACTCGCATCTCAAAACGCGTCGCCGTGTCCGCGCGCAGAAAGCTTTTTGAACATGCCGTTCGGTTGCCGCTGCATCGGGTATACCAGCTTAAGAGCGGCGGCGTCGCCAGCATCCTTCGAGAGGATGCGGGCGGAATCGGCGAATTGGTCTTCTCCATGATTTACAACCCATCGCGGGCCGTCATTCAGTTGCTGGGCAGCCTATTTGTGCTCATCTTCGTCGATTGGCGAATGCTGTTGGGCTCATTGGCCCTCATCCCCACGGTCTGGTACACCCATAGAACGTGGGTCGCACGAATCCGGCCTTTCTGGCGAGACATTCGGAAAACCCGGCAGGCGATCGACGGTCAAGCAACCGAATCGTTCGGCGGCATTCGAATCGTCCGGGGGTTCGGGCGACATCGCACCGAGACGAACCGATTCACGCTTTCGAGCCATCTTATGGCCAGACAGGAGTTGTTCGCCTGGTGGTGGATGCGCGGAGTGGACTCCGTATGGGCCGTGCTGATTCCGCTCGCGACGGCCGTCCTGCTGTGGTACGGAGGTTCACGTGTACTCTCTGATGCAGCGCGAGTCAGCGCCGGACTGATCACGACAAAAGAAGCGTTGTCAGTCGGTGATCTTGTCGTATTCCTGGCCTACCTGACGGCCTTGCTGGGCCCAATTGCGACCCTGGCACAGAGCGCCACCGCGTTGCAGAACAATCTGGCCGGCTTCGACCGAACGCTCGACCTGCTGGCCGAACCGCTTGAAATGCACTCACGGAGCGGAGCGGTCGAAGTAGACAGAACCAAGGTCCTTGGCCGGATCACACTTCGTAACGTCACGTTCGCCTACCCGGGCACCAACACCTCCGTGCTCTCGGACGTCAATCTCGACGTGGCGGCCGGACAGACCGTGGCACTTGTCGGACCAAGCGGCGCTGGAAAGACGACATTATGCAATCTGGTCGCACGATTCTACGACCCTCAGGAGGGTCGCGTCGAATTGGACGGCGTCGATCTTCGTGATATGGACGTTGAAGGCTACCGGCGTCTGTTTGGCATCGTTGAGCAGGATACTTTTCTCTTCGATGGGACGATCGCCGACAACATCGGCTACGGTCGGCGTGACGCGACAGCCGACGAAATCGCGGCAGCAGCTCGACTCGCCAACGCCCACAACTTTATCATCGATCTCGAAAACGGATACGACACCGTGATCGGCGAACGAGGTGTCAGGCTCAGCGGAGGCCAGCGCCAACGACTGACCATCGCCCGAGCCATCCTGGCTAATCCGAGGATTTTGATTCTGGACGAGGCCACCAGCAACCTCGACACCGCAAGCGAGCAGCTTATTCAGGGCAGCCTGCGGGCACTGATGTCGGGGCGCACAAGCTTTGTCATTGCCCACCGACTCAGCACGGTTGCATGTGCCGACCGAATCGCGGTCATGGACAAAGGGCGCATTGTCGAGGAGGGCACCCATGACGAGCTGATGGCCCGAAGCGGGCGCTATCGACGCATGGTCGAGCTACAGACCCAACCTGCCGGCGAGGGCAACGATGAAGAAACCTCGCTGGCAGAAATGGGTGGATTCGGGTCAACTTAACCCCCGTCGGTGCAATGCATCCGAATAATCCCGCTCTAACGAGGACCATTCGTTTGTAAGACCGATGTTTCAGGCGATCCACGGCGCCGATAGGACTCGCCTTGGAATTGCGGTAAGCTATAGACAAATCCCTTCATCACGATCATCAGGGCAATGCCCGGTGCTTCATAAGACCAATGGGAAATTTGTGAATCGAAATTTGGCAACGTGACCCCAAAACGGTATCAGACCATTAAGGAACTTTTCATCAAGCCAGTTCGCTTACGCCTGAAGCGAGGTCGGCTTTACTCGATGACCGATGCGGCGGAGACACGGAGTTGCGCCACGCCGTCCAACGTCTGCTCGACGACCACGAAGCGATGCTGATGGCCGTGATATCCTTCGGCGAGCTTCGCTACCGCCTTGCAGACTACGCCGCCGCTGAAGCGCTGTTCACGGAAGGGCTCGAGCTTTGCCAACGGGTCTGGGGGGAAGCCGATTTTCGAACCGCATCCACGATGAACGGCCTCGCATTCGCGCTGTTGCAACGAGGGAAAATCGCCGAGGCGCAGCCGCTCATGGAGCGATCGATCGAGCTGGGCGAGCAGCGCTCGCCGAGAACCAGCCTGAGTTCGTCGATATGCTGACCAATCTGGCCTGGATGCATGCGGCTCTCGAGCAGTTTCCCGAGGCCGAGAAAATTCTGCGCGACGCGTACGAGCTGGCAAAAGAAACGCTCGGCCCGTTGCATCCTTCTACGCTCTCGTGCGGGAACAATCTCGCGTCGATTTACAACAACCTCGGCCGCTACGACGATGGCATTGCGTTGTTACGGAGCATCGCGGATGCGCAACGCCGTGTGCTCGGCGCCGATCATCCCCAAACGCTCATTAGCCTGAACAACGTCGGGTTCGCCCTCCTTCAACTTGGCCGGACCGACGAAGCCGCGCCGCTCCTCGAAAATGTCCTGGAAGTCCGGACGCGCGTCCTCGGCGAGACGCACCCGCATACGCTCGCGTCGATGAGTAACCTCGGAAGCCTTCGCCGACGGCAGAAACGGTTCGACGAAGCGGAGCAAATCTGCCGGCGAAATCTCGAATTGCACACCAAGACCTTGGGCGCAGATCATCCTGAGACGATCTACTGCCTGCAGGATATCGTCAAACTCCATCTGGCTCGCAACGACCATGCCGCAGCCGAGCCGTTCTTGAAGCAGCTCATTGAACAACGCGAAAGAATGCTGCCCGGGTCAGACCCGTTGCTCGCCAAAATGCACGAGATGCACGGCATCTGCCTCCTCCAGATGGAACATTTCGAGGAAGCCGAAGCGGCGTTACTCAAGGCACACAAATTGCCCGAACAGATCGCCGGCCCCGACAATCCAAAGATCCGAACAACCATGAAGCACCTCGTCGACTTGTATCGCCGGTGGAATCGGGAGGAGTCTCGCCTGGCATGGGAAGAGCGCCTGAAGTAAGGAGGAAAGCCCCGGGCAACTCTGCCCGGGGCTTTACAGAATGCGTACAGTTTCAGTGGTTCACCTTATTGTATCAACAGGTTTTGGACCACACCTTCCGTGCGCTGGCCCTTGGAGTCCGAGATCCTGATGATCAATTGATCAGCGGCTTCCGTGGTCTCGAGGATGTTCAAGTTGCCCAGAACCGTGCCGCCTAGCGTCGTCCACTCAAACCCTTCCAACAAGAGACCATCTTCGGCGTCGATGGCATAGGCGCGGTAGCCGAGTACATCCTCGGTGTTCTCATCCTGGATGACGGCCACACTCAGCAACGGCGGCTGATCCGGCAAGCGCATGGGAATGAAGGCCTCGCCCGTGTTCAGGCCGTCCGTGAAGAGAAGGTGGAGCTGACCCTCCGGCGATCCGGGAAGCCCGGCGACGTTGAACAATAGCGTATTCGCCTCATCAACGTTGGCAGCGCTGCTGCCCTCGGCCACGGGATAGACCAATCCGTGAAGGTGTTCTTGGTAACTGATCCTCCAAAAGATCTCCTCGCTGTCGTCATCGATGAAATTCACTTGCAACGCCCGCTCACGATTGGAATCCTCGATCAACTCACCGATCTCAACAGTCGGCCTTTCGCCCTCCAGCGGGACGGTCACGTGAACGATGCTATCGCGCACGATTTCGATCGTACTGGCACCGTCCGGCATCAGAATGCGCCCGTTAAAAGAGTTGGCTTCCGTGTAGGAGGCTTCTTCGCGCGGCCGCGCAGAACTGAAGTTGTAACGCAACCCACTTTCAGCCAAAAGCACGCCGCCTGCGTCGCGGATGCGAACAAGCGCATTGCTCTCGGGGTCATCCAGCGTATAACCGTCGCGGACCCACATCGGATCAAGGTCCACACCTCCGCCGCTAAGAAAGAGACCATGCACTTCAAGGACCAACGGATCACGTTTTTCGACGAGGAAGAAGTCCATCATCTTGTGGTAATAGTCCAAATGTATCCAGGACTGACCATTCTCAGCCTGCATCAAGTTACGGTGTCCAAGATCCTCGATGTCAATCTTGGCGCCGTTGCCTGGTCCGAAGATTCCCGAGTATACATTCCATCCATCCTCCGGCTTCGTATTTGTATGACACACGCCGAACCGCGTATCGCACACCGTGTGAACCATCTCATGGCTTGCGGCGGCGAAATCCGCGTCTAGCTCGTCGACAAAAATTGTCTTCGGATAACCATAGAACGTTACCCCTGGCATCGCGTTGTCAGCGGAGAGCCCCTGTTCATCGGCCATCGCGCGTGCTGGGAGAATGACAACATAGCGATCCGCCGGAAGACGCCCGCCGGCTGCATCGATCGCCTGGGCAAACCCCAATGCCGTCGTGCCTCTGAAGGTCAATGGGAGTGCGCGCGTACGAAACGTCACGGCGTTCTCCCCAATGGGAAACAGGGCCTTGAAGTGTTCCTGGCTCTTCGCGATGAGTTCCTGATGACGCCGGGCTGAAGCAGTGTGTGTATACGTTCCGTACTTCCCGATGATGAATACGACGCTAAACCCGCCCGGATTGGACGTCTTGGCGACGCCGGCGGTCCAGCCGCGGTTGTTGCCGTGATCGGTCTCGACCATGGTTGCGTCGGGATTGACCATGGCCGTGGCGGCATAGGGCGCTGCCGGGACGGTTGGTTTAAAATACTTGAGATTAAGCGAATCACTGCCTTCCTGGAGCATGATTTTCCATTGTTGCCGAATTGCGCCAGACGTTGCCGCCGGCAGCATTCTGACATCCGTGAAGGAGGTGGCCCACCTAAGCTGAGTCATGATCCTGCGACCACGGAAAATGATCATCTCCGGCGGCAACTCAGGATCGCTTGTTTCGAACTTATACATGAACATCGTGTTGCGCATAGTGTTGATCTCATCGAACGTGTGTGGTGTCGGACCTACAGTGATAGACCCGTTGGACAAGATCCTTGCATCCACGCCATCCAGACGAGCCCCGTTGGAAATCTCGCTCAACGGACTCGTCCACGTCACAAATGTCCTGAACATCGCCCGCTTGTCAGCGACAAACGGCACGTCTTTCAACGCTTGAATGGCCTCGACCCGAGTGACTTCGATATCACCAACCGTGGAAGTCAACTGCCGCGTGTCCACACAACCAGTGTCAAGTCCCGGCACGTGCGGCGAAGGCGTGAAGACCACGGTCAACCCAATATCGTTAATCGAACGGCTTGGTTCCAGCGCATCAATGCGCAGCTCGCCTGCCTCGTTGTTCGACGGCACGGTAAACGTCGGCGTGCTCGTCCCGGACGCGATCATCTCGTAGTCCGTACTGCCGGACCACTCTCCTTTCCAGTGCACGCGCAATCGAGGATCGAAGTACGCCGTAAGCGTCCCTTGCACACCGCGCGGGAAAACGCGCATGATCACCTTGACAAGCTCATCATCGTCGGCCGGCAACGTTGTAAAGGCCGGGGCTTCCTTGTCTATGACAATGTGGCCTTGGTTGTTGACCGCATCGCGGTCGATGTCGACGTTGACCATCAACCACTCTTCGTATTGCGCCGGCACGGAGACGGGCCGCTCGAAGTCCAGTTCCAGGAAGACCGGCACGATGACCATCACCAAGGTCACCTCGCATGGATCGAGGTCGCCGTTGCAATCCAGATCGTTGCCGGCCACCAATTCCAGACGACCTTCGAATGGGTTCTCAAGGTCCGCTCGCGAAATCAACTCGCACAGCTCGATGTACTGATCATCGATCGAGCCGTCGGGGAGGATTGCATCGAACGAACCGGTCAGCTGGCGTTGGCCGGAAGAGTCGTTGGGATCGAGCATATAAGTTCCCGGATAGGTCGCCATCGCCGGGTCGCGAAGCCCCCATAGCATGCGCGACAGACAGCTCGAATCGGGCTCGCCGGCGCTGGTACACGGCCGAAAACGTATGGTGATGGGGTCCGGATTGTCCTCGTCGCTGCAATTCTGAGTCATGCACACGTAGACTTCCGTATCAGGATTCTCCTTTTCGACGAAGGCGTCAGGCGGGCGCGTACTGCCGTCCTCCCTGACGCGAGGACCGAAGTGGTCGTCCCATAGCTTCATGGCGCTTATGGATTCGACCTTGATGGGCTCCTTGTACTCGCACTGCAAGGCGACATAGTTCTCATCCTCCCCGGCCGGCTGCTGCGGTGGAATGCAATCTTGCAATCCGGAGCTGATAACGCCGGGCTGCACGTACTGCGGGTCCAGCCCTAGCGTGCCCTGGGCACGTTGCTTGTCCTCAACGTGCCAGATGATCTCCAGACCGACGCGCTCGCAAGCTAAGTTGACCGGCGGGCCGATCACCGGACACAGTTCGACCGACCACGGGGGCAACGGCCCGAGTGTGCCGAAATCGGTCGGCGAACACGGTGCGTCTAAATTCCCCGGTGTACCCATCCCCGAACCGACATTCGTGCCACGACCGTAGCGACGACCGAAATCCATCCGTCCCGGCGGCGCCATGGTCCTCTGATCGTACCCACACGACGGCCAGCCGGGCGCGTGCGTCGGCCATAGCGGCGGCCTGGTGGGCGACGTGGGCGAAGGCTCACCGAGGAGCACTTCTAGCACGCCACATGCCTCACGCGGTCCACACAACTCGATGCCCTTGGATACGTCGTGATCCTTACAAATGGGAAGGACATCGAGGTTCTGTTCGCGGAATTCCGGGCCGACCACCGAGAAGCGCATACGCACCGGCACCGGAATCTCCGCACGTCCACCACCGGCCTGCCCAGGTTCCAAATCCAGACCACAGATGACCTCACCCAACGGCAACACACCCGAGATTTGAGGATGGGGAATCATCACGATGAGGTCGGATTGGTCCTCCTCGGTGTCACAGCCGTCCCCGCTGATCCACATCGTGGTTTCCTGATCAAGCTCCAGGATACATTCCTTGTATGGCGGATTGGGCCAACGATCGCGCAGTTGCGCGACCCCGACCGGATAGCCGGGTGGATCGTGGGCTGCGGCACTTCCGCCGCCGGACTGCGGCGGGGCGATGATGCGAGCGTGACCATTCTGACCCCACTCGTATGATTTCGACCGCGTCGGCACGCCCAACGAGGAGAAAAACTGCCCGCAGATATCACGCGGCCCCTGCGTGCCGCGCGTACTCGGCTGCACGATCATCGTATTGGTCACCGACTGCACGCAGCCGGCGGAGATGACCGCACCAAAGAAATTGAACGGAGGCGCACCGGGTCCCGGAGGCAAGAGCACCGGCCCCGGGTCACAAAACGCCAACCCCACCGACGGCTGCGGGCCGTGAACCAGCTTCAGCCGGATCGGCGCCCAGTGCGGCGCCTTGCACGCGTAATCCACCTCTTCGATGCACACGTGGAACACGTCGACGACAAACGTGCAAGCGCTTTGGTTGGGCAAGAACCGCGGCGGACGCCCGCCAGACCTGTTCTGCCAATACTTGGGCGTGATGTACCATCGGCCGCGGCGATCGAACTTCACACACAACGACTTCGTCGAAGACGTCCCTCTCGGCTGTGTATGACACGTCTTCGTACCCTGTGGGTCGACCACCATCCACGTGAGCTTGTGCGGACCGGCGGTGGTGACGTCAAAGATAACCTCTTCGTTGATACAAACATCAATCTTCTCGCACCACGTCTGGCGGCAATTAAAGCTCTTGGCGCGGATCTTGGCCGTCGAAGGCGGCGGATAATTGAAATCCTGCAGCGGCCTGGCATGGAAGGTTCGCAGTTGGGTCACGATGACGGGAGCCGATGCCACCATTGATATCGAACCGACAAAGCCTGCAGCGCCACCACCACCACCACCTCCTCCGCCGCCGCCACCCCCGCCCCCGACGATGCCGGACGACGACGCCGAAACGGAGAACGCCCCTGCCGCAGTGGGCAAAACGACGACAGACATGCCGCCGGCGGTACCCGTGGTGCCGGACGTCGCGGCCAAGAAGCTCCCGACAAAACCGATGTTGGGAAAATCAGGTGTCGTCCAATCAACCCCGGCATCGCCCACCGGATTACCGAAGGCGTCTCGAAACGTGGCAGTCAACTCGAACGGCCATTCGGTTTCGATCGCGAGTTCGCCCTCCGACAATGCATCTTCATAGGGCTCTCCCGCCGCGAAGCGTACGTCCGCGATGGGCCCAGCTTGCACGGTCACTTGGCTCACACCGCTGGCGTTCCCGTCAAGATCCACCGCAGACAGGGTCTGTGTTCCCGAGTGCGTGAGCGTGATCCCCGGGACAATGACTTGGCCCGCATCGTCTGACGAAAATCCAACCGTCACCATGGCGCTCGGATCGCCGGTGGACAGCATGACCTGACCGCCATATTCCAACGCGATCTGACCGCTGGCGTCGATGGCACTTATGTTTACATCGAACGGCACACCGGCCGTGGCAACACCGTCCGCGAGCACCGGTTCAATGCGGAACGCCGCAGGACGCGACCGATCGACGTGAACAAGAACATCGAACGACACAGGTTCAGCCTCGGGCGTTTCGGGAAGCGTAGCCCATACAACATAGGTGCCTTGCTCGGCCCCAACATCGAGCGGCGGCGGGCTCGCCACACCGTTGGCGTCGCTGACCACGTCCACAATCGCTCCCCCCAACGCGCGCAGCGGTTCCAGACGCGGGACGCCACCCGGCAAGAAAGACAGCTCCATAGCTTGATCTGCCGTTGCCAATGACTGCCCACCCGACGTGTCGGCGAACGGCGCCGTGCCACCGAACCGATAAGCGCGTTCTGAGGCTATCGTGAACGCATCGAATAGACGTACGTCTTCGATGAACCCGATCGGCGCCGACGTGCACGAGCCCGACTCGAACGACACTCGTTCGACAATACGTGAAAAGTAGTCGGGCGGCACAAACTCCGGTGGGATTGTCGGGTCGAACCCATCCGGGGTCGACAAACCACCCAGCACGATAACACCGCGTTCAGTAGACATTGCGTGGTGCGCCGCCCGGGCCGTGAGCAAGCTGCCGCAAGGCACGACCCGCTCGGTGTAAGGATCGAAAAGAACGACGTCCGCCAACAATTGGGAGGACTCCACGTCGATGCCGCCGGCGATCAGCACCTCACCTCCCGGCAACGGAGTGACACTGCACAAGTCACGTGCGGAAGGCAGCGGCGCATCGATGAGGCGTCTCGTGATCGAAAGCCCCGCGGCATCAACCTCAACGATCTCAAGCAAGGTGCCGGGATCAAATTCGCCCTCGGCGTCGTAGTCCGCCGGCCGGCCGCTGCCCGCAAAAAGAACCTTGCCGGGTAAGTAGAGCGTACTGCCGACTCGGGGCGCCAGATCGCTACTGCTGATACGTCGTGTGCCCAACGAGAGCTGCTGCCGCAGTTCCCCACTGGTCGCATCAAACAACGACGCTTCAGCCACCGGCGCCGCCGTCGCCGGGTCGAGTCCGTACGCTACAACGATGGCGTTACGGTCCGGCATCGAATGAGCAACGGGTGCGTCACGCCGAAACGTTCCGCCACTGAGCACTTCGCTTGTCACCTGCGGGAGATTGCAGAGATCGATGGCCTCGATCGTTGTGTTGGGACTCCATACCCCCTGTTCGTCATTGCTGTTTGTTCGCCCCAGCGCTCCGCCAAAGAGAAAGACCTTGTGACCGTCGGCGGACAAAGCGGCTGCATGACGTGTCCGAGGCGCAGCGAGTTGACCGACGATCTGCAACGTGCCCGCTTGCGGATCGTAAAGTTCGATGGTGCTGCGAACCGTCGTATCCGAAGACCCCGTCGCGTGGCCGCCGACAATGAGAATATCGCCGGTAGGCAAAGCGGTGGCCGTGTGTCCGACACGAGACTCCTGAAGCCGCAGGGCGGTGCCGCCGAACTGCCCCGTCGTAGTCTGGAAACGCACCACTGCGCCACCGACGGGATTGGATTGTTGCTCAACCAGGGCGCTGAACGCGCCGGACAGACGCCCGGATGGCACGGTGCTCGCCGCCGTCGTCCCGTAGAGCGGCACAATGCGTGGTGGCATCGGGTTCACCACATCAAGCGTGAACACCAAGGTGTCTACACCATTGACAGTTGCCGTGACAACGACTGACCCCGCCGTCGTCGTGGGTCTAAAGTACACTCGGGCCGTACCGTCGGCGTTGGTCAATTGCATCACCGAACATGTCTCATTCGATCCAGGCGATGCCGTACAGGTGACCGATCCGACCAGTGTCCCGCTCCCCTCGACGATCGCGAATCGGACGGCAGTGTCTTGGAGCGTTTCGCCTGCGTCGTTGAACACACCGACCGCCAACCCCAGCACGTCGTTTCCACCGGCCGCCACGCTTTGCTGCAACGGACACAACGGCTGCAATGATGTTGTCGTGGTACCGTCCGGATTGGCAAGGGCGAAGGCAAACAATCCGGCCAAGACGAGACATACACCCACAAGAATCTGCGAAGACAGGAAAGAACGACTTCGTGCGGCGCGCATAGCAACTCCTCCCTCATAGTTCGATTATGTGAACGTCGATGATTTAACCCACTCATTCGCAAGCGTGGCGACGAAACGGCACCTCAACTCTGTCGCCGGAGATTGCGACACAGCTCAAGTGAAGTCGATACAAGCGCTCATGAATATGTGAGCCAGACAGGCAAGAAGTACAGATGATCTTCTTGTCTCTACTCTACCGCAGTTCAATGCGAAAACGGACCGCGAATCGTCCCACGATTTTCGTTTTTTTGTTGCCCGCGCCGCGCGCTCTGCTATCAGCAAAGAGAAGTGAATGACATTCACGAAGACAATCCAACCTGCTTCTTTGCCGACCTCATCGCGGTCTCCGTCTCCACTCTGTTACGCCGCGATTCCGCATCACTGTTTTGCGCTCACAAGACATCTTTACTCTCATTCTTTCTATTAGATTTCGCCTATGCGCAGTTTGAAATCTCAACAACAAGCTTCCAAGAAAAGTGGATTTGTTTAACGAGAAGGCCACTGACCGCACGAGCCACTTTGCATTAACCAAAATTTAATGCGACCTCTCTTTCGCAAAATCAGAATTGGGCAATAATACATGGTCCGTGGAGTAGACTTCGTCGACCAAAAGTCGGCACCCAATCTTAAATGGCCAAAAACAGGAGGTGCGTCATGATGCGACACAGGAATCGGTCACATTGGATGATTGCAGCGGTTTCGACGGTTGCCAGCCTAATCTGCGCCGGACACACAATCGCCGCTCCGCCGCTGAACGAGGAGCAAGCTCGCGACATCATGCACGCGCGACAACACCAGATACGCGTGAATCATTTGACCCGGCAAAACGAGAGTGAATTAAGACAACTGACGCAGGACTGCGAAACTCATCTCAACGGCATGCAGGGTTGCGGGATTCATGTCAACGAATTCAGCACGCAGGACCGACTGATGTTCGGGCTTGACTCAAATCTGGCGGTCAGCTCCCCATTCAACTCCGTGACGCTCCATGACAATGGTCCGGTTGATAACCGCGTGGACATTGTCTTCGTGGGTGACGGCTACACCGCGTCCGATCTCGTCAACTATGAAACCCACGTGAACAACATATTGGCTGGATTCTTCGGCGAAGAACCGATGGATGCCTACGAGCCTTACTTCAACGTTCATCGCGTGGATGTGATTTCGAACGAGTCCGGTGTCGACGAAGGCGGAGTGCTGCGCGACACAGCGCTCGACATGTACTACATCGGGCGCCGCCTGCTGGTCAATATTGGAAAGGCCCGGGACGCCGCGAGCAGCGCCCCTGACGAGGACCAGATTCTTGCGCTCTCCAATTCGACGACCTACGGAGGTGTCGCGTGGTATTCGCTGGAAATCGGGACCGTCGTCGGCAACCACGGCCTCTCCAAGGAAGTCGCTCTGCACGAGTTCGGACACAGTTTCGGAAACCTGGCCGATGAATACGTCGAAGGGTCCACACCATACACCGGCAATGATCCTCCTCGAGCCAACGTCAGCATCTACACGGCCGCCGAACAGACTGCACTTCAAACAAAATGGTATCGCTGGCTCGACCTCCCGAATGTCGATACGTTTGAAGGGGCCTACTACCGACCAACCGGGATTTACCGCCCGACGGCATCGTCCAAAATGCGCTCGTTGAACCGTCCGTTTGAGGAAGTCAACGCCGAGCAGTTCGTGATCGTCCTCTATCAGACCGTTTCACCGATTGACGACGCCACACCGCAAAGCCCGGTACCCTATCTCGCGGGTACAACCTTCAACGTGACGCCCATGCAGCCGGTCGGTCACAACCTCGATGTGCAATGGTTCATCAACGGATCGCCGGTCTCCGGCGAAACCGGGACCAGCTTCACGCCTGACTACGATAATCTCAGCGACACCGTGCACGATGTTTCCGTGACGGTCGTTGACAACACAACACGCGTCCGAGATGAAGGTGCCCGAGCCCAATGGATGACGGATTCGCGGTCATGGACCGTGCAAGGTGGCTATCCGGGTGCGCCAACAGGGGTGGTTGCGACCGCGGACGCCGACAGCATCAACGTCACATGGAATGCGAACCCAGAACCGGACATCGTCGAGTACCGGCTTTACCGAAGCACAGCGTCCGGTGGGCCCTTCGCCTTCCTAAGTGCCAGCCCAACCAACGCGTACGACGATACGACAGTCTCTCTGGGCACAACATACTACTATGTCGTGAGTGCGTTCGCGCAAGGCAACGAGAGCACTTTCAGCAACGAAGACCTTGCGACGGCCGGCGTAGCGTTCCCTTCCGCGCCACAAAACGTCGCCATCACGATTGACGAGGAAGCCCTTGATATCGACTGGAGCGACAATCCCGAGCCCAACATCATCGGGTACAAACTCCTGCGATCGGGCGTGGCCGGAGGGCCTTACACCCAGCTCAATGCGACACTGATAACGTCCAGCGATTACCGTGATACGGGACTGGCCAACGACGTCACTTATTACTACGTCGTCATCGCTCGGGACGCCAATGGCAACGACAGTCCGGCAAGCACCGAAACTGCCGGGACCCCCACCAACTTCCCGCCGTCTGCACCGACCGGACTGACGGCCGAACCGCATGATCGGCGCGTCGACCTTACCTGGAATGCCAATCCGGAATCTGACATCCAAAGTTACTTCATTTACTATTCGGAAACGAGTGGCGGACCATACGAGGAAATTGACAACGATGATGTGACCAGTTGGGCCGTCGGCGGACTGACCAATGGAGTGACTTATTACTTCGTGATTGCGGCAGAGGATCTCTCGGGGGCCCTGGGACCATTTAGTGCCGAGGCGGCAGCCACCCCGTTCGATGACAATCCGCCGTCAGAACCGGACAACGTTGTGGGCATTCCTGGAGACCAAACGGCGTCGCTCTTCTGGGAAGCCGTCAATGAGCCGGATGTGCTTGAATACAACGTCTATCGCAGTCTCACGACGACGCCTCCCTATACACTTGTCGGAACGACCGAAGATCCTGAATTTCTGGATACCGGACTGACCAACGGCGTGCAATATTTCTATCAAGTGACAACGCTTGACCTCGTTGGCAACGAGAGCGATTTCAGTTCCGGTGTATTCGTCACACCATCCGACAACCCGCCACCGCCGACCGGCTTGACCGCGACGCCCGGTGAATTCCAAGTGTCGCTGGATTGGGATGACTCGACGGACCCCGACGTCATTGGATACCTGATCTACCGTTCGACCACATCGGGCGGTCCGTATGACGAAGTGGACGACGCGCTTGCAAGCGCGTTCGTGGACACGACTGTAACCAACGGCACACTGTACTACTACGTGGTCACGGCTTACGACAATCTTGGCCAGGAAAGCCTGTACAGTTCACAGGTGCAGGCTCGTCCGCAGGATATGACCCCGCCGGCCGCTCCGACAGGCTTGGAAGCCACGGCCCTCGATTCGTCGGTTTATCTGACTTGGGACGCCAACACCGAGCCGGACTTTAGCAGCTACTTCATCTATGTTTCAGACACTCAAGGGGGGCCCTACGACGAGGTCGACAGCGACGATGTCACGGAATGGCTTGTTGGTGGTCTCACCAATGGCGTGACTTACTATTTCGTCGTCCAGGCGGAAGACAATGCCAACAACTTGAGTGAATACAGTGCCGAGGTCTCAGCGACGCCGTCCACTTCGCCCGAACCACTTCCACCCACGAATCTCCAAGTGACATTCGAAGGCGACGAGTATGTCTTTCTCGATTGGGATGATTCGACTCAGCCCAGCGTCGTCAGTTACAACGTGTACCGCAGCACGACAACTGGCGGTCCCTATGCATTCATCGGAGGCGACGTCCTCAGTGAATACGAGGACGACACCGGCGTCAACGGCACACGGTACTACTACGTCGTCACGGCAGTAGACAACCTGTCACGAGAAAGCGGATACAGCAACGAAGCCACGGGCAGGCCGTTCTTGCCGATGCCTCAGCCACAAGGCGTCGTCGCAACCGGCGGCCAGAATCAAATCACGGTCAATTGGAATCCGGTTTCCCATCCCGAGTTGATTGGTTACGGCGTGTATCGCGCAACCACATCCGGTGGTCCGTACACCGGCATCGCACAGGTCTACGATCCGCCGCACGTCGATACCAATGTCGTACTCGGCACGCCGTACTACTACGTCGTTGTTTCCATCAATGGCAATACACAGGAAGAGAGCCCTTACAGCACCGAGGTGTCCGCCGTGGCGGTCGATACCGTCGCGCCCGCCGCGCCGTCCAACTTAACGGGCACGGCGACCAACGGCGGAGCGGACCTCCAATGGGATGCCAATACGGAGCCGGACCTTGCGGAATATGGCATCTACCGCAGCACAAGCAGCGGGGGCCCCTATGTGAATGTCGACAACGATGATGCCACGACCTACGCGGACGGCGGATTGGTCAATGGATCGACATACTATTATGTCGTCACGGCTCTCGATAATTCCGGTAACGAAAGCACATACAGCAACGAGATCGCTGTCACACCGTCCGACCCGAATGCGGCGGCCGGGTATCGCGTGCAATCAGGACGGGCTGAAGTCGTGGGATCAACATTGGACATTCCCATTAATACAGTGGACTCAAGCCATGCCTTCGCGTTGATCAGTTATGGAACAGGTTATGCAAATAGCAATATCAATGCCAATCGCACGATGGTCCGTGGATACCTGCTGGACAGCGACACCGTTCGCATCCAACGCCAAAATTCCAGCAACTCCACGTGGGTAAGCTGGCAAGTGGTCGAATGCGTCGGGAACGAGTTCACCGCTTACCATGGCACTGGCACATTCACGAGCGGTCAGGGCAGCGTCGCGAGCGGCATTGGTGGCACCGTGGATCCCGGCAATGCGATTGCCTTCGTCTCCGCGGATTCAAATTCGAGCAGCCGCAGCACATACAACGAGGCGTTGCTGACGGCCAACGTCGAAACCGCAACCACCGTACGGATCCAACGAGCCGATTCGGGTAGCTCGTCTGTCAATTACAACTGGACTGTTGTGGACTTCGATCCTAACAAGGTCGATAGCGTGCAGCATGGGACAATCAGCTTCAGCGCGCCACGGGAAAACAACGCGGCGTCAGCCTCGATCAATGCGGTGAATCCCGCCTCATCGATTCTGCTGTTCCAGTCGCGGTCAACGCAAAACGGCCTGGCCTACTCAGCCGTCGCCGGTCGGCTCGTGGGCGGCGATTCGGTTGAGTTCTATCAACACACAGGAAGCAGCGGTACAAGGACAGTTGAATATTCCGTGATTGATTTCGGAACAGGCGCGTCCGCTCAACGAGGACAGATCGACAATGCCGGCAATAGCAGTTGGGCGACAGCCAATGCAACGCTGACGCCAGTGGATCCATCCCGCACGCTGATTTTCCACAGCATGACGTGCAATGGCACCGGTACGGCCTACCCGAGAGCCTTTTCCACGAGCGTGCTGACCTCCTCGAACAACATGCAGATCCAGCGCATGCGATGGGGACAGCCCAGCTACATTGAGTGGCAGGCGATTCAACTCCCGGCTGCGACTCCCTAAATCGTAACCTGAATCAAGAACAAACGGGCGTGAACGTCGACCGACGTTCACGCCCGTTCTCAATTCCGGCAAACTCCAGGAGATCTCACTGGTCAGCAGCGCCCTCACACATGCGCGTAATACGCCGTTCTTGGTCAACGTCGCTCTTTCACATCGTTAGACGCTGGCACACACAAGAGCCACAAAGTTCTTATTCCGCGCCTAGAATGGCGTTAACAAGTCCTAGACGCACGTACAACATTCTCAGTCGGCCTGCTCAATCACGGATAAGACCGGCGTAGTTGTATGGTGTAGACGCGGTTGAAATTTCTCGACCGGCGCGCCGCGCCTTCTACGAGCGGGTAATCCAGATACTCCGGACCCGCGACTGCAGAGTGATCACCTTGAAAGATCACCATCTATTGACAAGGGCTTCGTACGTGGATAAAGTATTAAGTAAGTTCCGATTGGCTCTGGTTCTGTAATTTATTACGGGCGAGTATTAGTCGGCACGTGGGCCGGATCATTCACTCACGTACATCCTATCTGCTCGCCCCCATACACATACACGTTCGCAGCATCAAGTTGAGGTGATAACCGACACACACCACAGCGAAGTACCGCATGGAGAACTGATCATGGGCCAGGCATTGTTTTCCGTCGCACCGTCTTCCGCAGCGAATAAGTTGGATGTCAAGCAAGTTGACGATTCCAAGATTGGATCACTTCCTTCGAATTTGACGAGTCTCGCCGCTTTTGAACATGGCAAGTCAACCTACGTCCTCGGATATGAAAAGAGCACGGGGAAGGCGACTGTCTTTGAGGCCTACGACGAGGCCTCAGGCACCTTCATGAAAGAAATCGGGAGCGACGCGCTCCCTTCCGGTTCGGCGATTGTCGAACCGTTTCATGTTGCCCGGCAGCCGTGGTTCCTGACTTATGATCCTGCGTCCGAGTATGGCGAATTCGTTGAAGTTGGCGCCGACCTGAGTCTGAAACCGGTGTCCTACAAAGCGCCCATCGGCACCGGATTTTCAACGGTACACCCGTTTGCTTACCGATACGGCATGTACTTCGTGGCCTATGACATCGAAAACGGCCACGTCGCCCGTTACCAGCTCAGTGTGCCAGCCGGCGGGCCAATGTATGCAGCGAAGACGTGGACGGACCTTTGGGCTCAGGGGTGGACGCGGTTCGCGTTCTTTGAGTTTGGTGGTGAGATATTTTTCATCAAGACCAACCTCAAGCACGAAAAGGTCAACATCGATCACTTTATGGACAACGCGAACGAAGGCTCGCATCCCGTACTGGACATCGACGTGCCTGCGCAGATGGCAGGACTGCATGCAGTTTCGACGTTTTCGAACGCCAGGGGTGACCCGTACTTCGTCACGTACCGGTCCAACGGTGAGATGACGTACAACCGCTTCTACGGCAACTGCCTGGGATGGACGGTGGAAGCAAATTCGAACTCCATCGCCAATGCCTCGCTGCTATGTCCATTCACCGTCGGTGCCAAGAACTTTGTCCTGCTTTACGCAGGTGCTTCTTAACCCTGGCGGGCCAGGGCTGAGTCGTTTCCTCATCGTGTGATCGAACTGCGCCCGCCTCCGTCGGCCATTTTGAGGAGGATTGCTGAGATGTCTCGATTTACCGACGCTGTCGACGAGCCGGCGCACGGCCCGCTTCAACCGCTGCCCGTCATCGACTGGGGACGCATTGGACAACAGGCTCCCGAACACCTCCCCATTAAGTATGCGGGACCACAGGCCAAACTGCCGAAGGCCGAGATCGTCATCATCACGTGGACGTCGGCCGAATGGTCGGCGTTCGACCATGTCTTCCTGAACAGTGACACGACGCGGAGCCAGTGGGCGAAAGAGTGGCGGAAAAACTGGCATTTGTACAAACGCGGAGCGCCGCATTCGACGTTCTCTCAGCTTTGGGGGTATTACCAACTCGTCAAGATTGGCGACTCACGGGTGCTGCTGTTCAAGGCCGGAGCGCATCTGGCACATCCGCCGTGGATTACGGGTTTGACCGACATGGTGAGGTGCATCGTCGAGGATGCCCAACCGGATCGGCTCTATTCGATTGGCACCGCGGGGGGATCGAGTGTCAACGAGTCGTTGGGGGATGTCGCGATTACCAACTCGGCGCACATCGAGCTGAAAAAACCGGAGAATACGCACGTCGACTACAACAACCAGTCGTTCACGTGCGAAAACTGGTTTCCGCCCGAAAAGCTGCTCGCCGACACGCAAAAAGAGTTGTTCTTCGTCATGAGCAACGTCGTGACCCACGAAGAACTCAACTTTCTGCTCTACAAGCTGCATTCGACCGTCGACGGATCGTCCAAGATCACGCTGAACGACCTGTTGAACAAACCCCTTTCGCCCGATGAACTGCACGCGCCGAAAGCGCTCCCGTTCAAGGGCAAACCGTTGCTGACGACGGATTTTTACTACATCGCGTCGGGTTCCGCGGCCTCCGAGTACGTCGTTCTGGAAATGGACGATGCCGTCATCGCACATGAAGCCGGCCAACTGGGCGTGGACTACGCGTTCGTGCGGAACATCTCCGACACGGTCGTTCCAAGCCAGACCCCCGGCGGCAGCGAGCTTTCGAGCGAGGTCCGTCAAGGATGGTCGTCGCTGATTTACGAAACATTCGGTCTTTACACCAGCTTCAACGGCGCATTGACGACGTGGGCCACGGTCGCTGGTTCGAAATAGGAGACGCGGACGAAAATCGCAGAAACGCGTTCAGCCGCTGGCGAACACCGCTATACGCGTTATCGCCAAATCGATTAGAAAGGGCATACGCGATGACCGCCTATAACCCGCCGCGAAGAAAACCGAAAACGACCGGCGACCCGCTTGAAATCGACCTCGTTTACAACGTGCGCCCCTGCGGCAGCTGCAGCTTTTTCTGGCCCGAAGATGCAACTCAGCAGCCGTACGGCCCTTTTCCAGCGTATGATTTCGATTCGAATACGCCGCAGACCGTGCAACCGACCGGCAATCCGCGTTCGTACGTGTGGGTCAAGGGCGCAACTCGTTCGCAGGCGTTTCCGAATCCCGAAATTATGGACGGCTGTCGCAAAGCGCCGATCATGACCATCGGCATCAATCCGAACCTGACCGCTTTTGCCCCGGGCACGACCGGAGCCAGCTGGTGCTATCCGAACTTCACCAGCGAAAACGCCACCGATGCATGGACCAAGTACGCTTACTACTACCGCTATCGTTCCGTTTATCAGGAAAGGTTTCAACTCGACTTTGTCAAACGGTATCTGCTGAATGAAGGAAAGGTGACCGCGTCCAAAACGGGCATCGTTGTCGGCGCGCAACGGTCCAGTGATGCGCCGAGCTTTGATATCGAGGTGAAATATGATGGAGACGCAAAAACGACGAAGATCCCGGTCCAATGGAAGTTGAACGAGCCGCGGTACGTTTTGCTGTTCGACCACTATCCGCCGGGCAATCGGTTCGCAGCCGGAGACGTGCTGGCGGCGCGGTTGGATGTTCCGGCCGGCGAGGCGGTTGAGGTGTATCAACAGCAGATCGGCTACTACGAACAATTCGTCCCGACTCTGGACCGATTTCAGGAACTGCTCCGCGGCAGAGGGCACGCTGATGCAAACCTGCGGATCGGTGAAGACGTCTGCCAACTCGATATGGTGGCCTGTGCGTCGCCTCATTGGAAACCATCATTCCTCGGCGGCGAGAAGAGCGAGTTGGCCGTCATCGACAACTGCGTGCGGAAGAACGCGTGGGCCATGAAACAGTTTGTCCAAACGCGGCCGGCCGTACTGTATCTGGTTGGCGAGGCTTCCTGGAACATGTTTAACGACGCGTTCGGCGCGCTCATCAAGCGCGACCCGCCGGTTTCACGGCATCCCGTCGACGGGGCTTTCACGCTGCTGCACGAGACCACCGATCCGGAACGCCCCTGCCGATTCGAATTCGAGACGACCATCGACGGGCTCAAATACAGCGTGTCCACGCGTCTCGTCGCCACGCCGCACTTCTCCTACAAAACCAACTTCATGCCGCAGTTCCGGATGAGTGGAGAAGCATGGCATGATGTGCAAAAAGCGTATCCGGCATGCGCAAAATTTCTGAAAACCGATCCACGCCTGAAAGTCGTCGAGCCGCCGTCAAAGGGGGAATACCTCGCGATTCGCATTGACAGCGATGCGGCAGGCGTCTTCAGCACGCTGGAAAACACGTACACAGATGCGCTGCCGACATTGCTGCGCACATATTACAACCCGCACAAGGACATGGCCAAAGTTCTCGAGGACTTGTACGACAATGGAACGCTCAGCTACACGGCTCCTGCTGATGGCAAGTCCGGCTTTCTCACTCGTACTGAAGGCTCCTGTCAATTTTGCGTGAACAGGCATTGGTCATTTCCGCTGGGCTGCCCGTATGAGAAAACGGAGATCGAACCCCCGCCTGCGGCGTATCTTGAAAAGGTCGCCGACGCCATCGTGGCGGCCGGACAATCGGGGGATGGATGAACGACATCGGTTTCGAACGATTGCTCGTCACATGAATGGAAAGGGCGCAGCATGACGAACCAGAAGCTTTCACCACCTGATGCGGTTCGCGTCTGGCGCGGTTTTCGATCACCGGCCCTCGCCGAGCCGGAATTCTTTGAACGGCTTTCAACCGTCTTCGTCCCAGCCACAGTCGAAATGCAGACCAAAATTGGTCTCGACGTGTACATTCCCACGATTCCCGGAGGGATGACGGGCAAGCCGCCCACGGTTCCTGACGAGACGGCGATTCTGTTCTGGAATTCTCAGCAAACTTACCACGACGGTTTCAAGACGCTGGCGGTCCGCGCGTACACGCTGACACACGGTGCTGTTTACACAAAACAAAGTCGCGCGGACTTCCCGCTCTTCTTTGAAGGCACGATGGAAGAGAACCAACCGTACTACCTCGTGGATCGCCCGGCGGACTGGATGAACGGTTCGGTCAACCATCTGGTCGCCGGTTCGCCCGACGGCGTGACGCCCGCCGAGTTTCGAAAGCAGGTTGCCGGTACCGTCGGAAAAATCCGGCAGATCGAGTCGCTCCAAGGGGCCGTTGTCTGTGTCGGTCCGAATTACATCGTCTACTGGGAACTGATGCAGGCCGGCAGCAACGACGAATCGGCGGGTGGCATTCCCGAGTTGCTCAAGCTGGTGACGTGGAATGTCGTCGCCGTTCCGACGCCAACAACCCTACCGAAAGGACTGTGGGATGTCTGGCCGGGAATGGACATCAGACCGGGCGACAGTTTCAACATGCAATTCCAACGGCAGAGTGCATCATGAACTGTGACCAGACCGGTCCACATTGGAAGCACGGATTGAAGAACAGAGCACGCCATGACGACAATCGTTGACCATCTCACCATTCCCTGCAAACAGCGGAACATGGACTGGCTGAAGGCAGCACTGCAGATTGCGATCGAACTCGAACACTCAACGCTGCCGTTGTACCTTTCCGGCATGTTTTCGCTGAAGACGCAAAACTACACGTCGTACAACCTGATTCGCAGTGTCGCGATGGAGGAAATGGTGCACATGGCCGTCGCGTGCAACATTCTTTCAGCGATCGGCGGCACGCCAAGAATCAAGACCCTCGACCCGGGCTTCCCGAGCAAGGGGTTGCCCGGCGGGGCCGAACCCGACCTGACCGCGGTCCTGGCAAAGGTGTCGACGCGGCAGCTTGAAAACTACCTCCGCGTCGAAATGCCCGATTTCCTGCTGCCCGATGAGTACAAAGACGAAAAGTATCCGACGATCGCAGGATTATACGACGCCATCAAAAATGCAATCGGTGACAACGCAGACGAAGTACGCGCCGCGATGAAAAAAGGCGGCACGTCAAACCAGATCGGGGACGACATTGGATTCACCACGATCAAGTACTCGAACAAGTCGGACCCGCTCGATCAGCTTTATTCAGGCATCCAGGAAATTCTGGAACAAGGCGAAGGACTAACGTCGAGAACACTGCACGCCGGCCCGGCTTCCGAGAGTGAGCCCGCGCATTACTGCAAGTTCGCCGAAATCTACTACGGCGCCCGTTATCGGCAACCCCAATCTGGAATAGAGCTGACCCGCACCACCGAGCCCGAGTTCTTCAAGGGATATCGAATCCCGTTTCCGAACGTTGTAAATACGCTCGCCGTCCCGAAGGATGGATATGCTCAATTGTTGAAGCACGACCCAAATGCGGCTGAAGTCAAAAAGAATCTGCTCGCCTTCGACAAAAATTACACGGTATTGATGAATGAACTCGATGCCATGTGGAACGGTCCGGCGGACAGGTCCTGGCCAACGTTTGGAAAGGCTGTAAGAGCAATGTTCTCCATGCGCGTGCTCGCGGCCTTCAACATCATGAAGTACGAGGTTCCGGCAAATGCCGTGGCCCGGCTCGGGGAAATCTATCCAGAGGAATACGATCTTCTCTCAACCTACACGGACTTGCAGGCAACTGTCTTCTACGGACCACGCTTTGTTAACCAGAACGTCGGCGCTCCCCACGGAACGGGTCGGCCCCAGCCGTAACAGTGCATATCAAACCAGGGCAAAGCAAGCGGCAAAAATCGGTGTAAACCCAGACGGAACCCATCGTTGCGAAGCGGGCGGATGCAACGAGATGCACTCGCGCCCTCGCGACGATTTTCGACTGATTTCAGTTTTCTTGAGCCTCTTCAACGCCGAATGGCACATACCTATTTAATTCCATGTTCTACGTTCCAGAAAAGGAGCAAACCAAGTGAAGAAAGGAAAACTCCTGGTCGTCGTCTTCGTTGCTTGTTGTTTCGGCATGGGTAACGATTGTGAGCAGCGCGTGTGTTGCCTGCCCGACGGCACCTGTGTGCAGGGGGATCCCACTCAGTGCATACTACAAGGGGGGTTTTCGGCGGATTCGTGCGAGGAGTGTCAGATCGGCCTGCGGTGCTGTTTGCCGAGTGGAAACTGTGTCGAAGTTTTGTCGATCACTGACTGCGGCAATATGGCCGGATCGATTGTCGACGTTTGTGATGACAGCTGTCAGCCCCGAACCCAAAATTGCTGCTTTGCTCAAACTGGAGACTGCCGCGAACTTGACGCCGATGATTGTGTAAGTCAGGGTGGAACAAACTTCATCGACCAGTCGTGTGATCAATGCAGGAATGTCAATGCCGGCGCATGCTGTCTCTCCCCGACCCGGTGCCTCACCACGGAGTCGGAAGCCGCTTGCACGCTGTTGGGAGGCGTCGCGTTTTCCACCGAAGTCACGTGCGATGACGGTGCGTGCATCACCGGGTCTTGTTGCAAAGGCGATGACGATTGCACCGACTTGGTGATTCGTATCAGCTGCAACGGAACGTTCTCAGAGGAACCGTGTGAAGACGTTGTCTGCGATTGAAGATCCAGGGCAACAATAACGGAAGAAAAACGAAGCAACTAAGACGAACGCCCCGGGCAGGCTTGCCCGGGGTCTTAGCGAACACCTGCACGCGCGTTCGATCCGCACCAGCCCTCCGCCAAAAACTCGTCTTACTCGAGTCGTGCCGGGGGCGCTTTTTTCTCAGGATTTCCCGACGAAGCAGTTCTAATTTGCGAATTAGTTTTGTAGGTGACGTGCGTTCGAACTTGGGCGGACAGGGCGATACGAACTGCGCCCGGCGACATGAAATACCGGCGATTATCCGTTGTCGCGCTGCCGTAAACATCCAGACGATGTACACGAAAGGAAAGAAGCAATGACAAATCGAAGGCAACTGACCATCGTCATATTCACCCTCGGGATGGTTATCCCAATACTTGCAACGGGGGGAATGGACGTGCCTTCAAGGACGCCGGTCACGGCCGTCTCTGGCGCAACCGATCACAAAATCAGTACACACGCCGTCGAACGCTCCCTTGCCGCGGCGGCTGCCGGCAAGGACGCCGTGCCCTGGAAGACAAAAGCGATGGCCTCTCTCGACTTGACCGATTGCGAAATTGTTCGCGTCGAAGCGGATTCGAGGGCCGGAATACCGACACAGGTTCGTTTCCGATCACGTGGTGAGCCGATCACTCTTGAATTGCGGCCGCACTCGGTTCGAGCGCCGGGAATGAAGTTGTTGATCGACTATGGTGACGGCCGGCTGACGCTCGCGAACCCCGGACCGGTGCGCACGTTTCGCGGCACCGTGGCCGAACGGCCTGGAACATGGGTGACGGGTTACGCGGGCATGAGGGGTGTTGAAGCCGTCGTCCGTTTTGCAGATGGGGATGCGCATGAACTGATCGCACTTCAACCACACGTCCCCGATGCTCCCTCCGATCTGTATGCATGGTTTCCGTCGAACAAAGCGGCGGACGCCTCCTGGGCGTGTCAGCTGGATGGCGTTGCGAAGGCGAATCCAAACGCTCAAGGAGCCGCTCCGCTCGGCGACTCGATGTGCGAGCCGACGGGTCCGTTCGTTGCGCTGATCGGCTGCGATACTGACGCGAGTTTCATCAGGTCTTTTCCCGGCACGACGAAACAAGAGTTGGCTTTTGCACAAGCGCATATTGAAACAAACATAAATGAGATTAACGCCTATGCATATGAACTGTCTCCACTTGACACCACGCATGAGATCAGTCGGATCGTCCTGCGTCTCGAAGGAAACGATCTCCTCGAGGTAAAGGATGGCCCTGGGGTGGAAGTTATCCTTGCAGAAGATATTTATGAGGACATCACTCAGAGCGGGGCGCTGCTAAACGCCGTCCAAGCGGAGTGGCGAACGAATCAGCAAGATGCGGAGGCGGACGCGGTAGTGATGTACACAAATCGCGCGATCACTGCAGGCACAGCAAACAATCCCCGCGGCGCGGCAAAATTAAACAGCTTGTGTGGCCCGGGAGTCTGTTGGGTCAAGAAGGATGTCCTTCCGGTACGACGATTGCAGGTCACCGCTCACGAACTTGGGCACGTATGGGGCGCGCCGCACTGTGATGAGGCTCCGTGCAACGTATGCGCGACGGACTACTGTCCCATCATGAGGTCCGGGGTATTCTGCTCCAGGATTGAAGACCTCAGGTTCATGCCGTGTTCGATCGACGAAATCCTTCGTAAGCGCTCGTTCAAGTCGTGCGTTCCGGACTTGGGATTCTTGCCACCCGTCGTCACCGCCGACGGTCCGCCGCTCAACAACGGCGACTTGATCACTTTTCCTGACGTCTTGACCGGCGAAACAAGCGTCCGAACCCTTCAGATTACCAATCGCCAGGACTGTACGCTCCCGATTCAGGTCCGAACGACGAACGCAGCAGGGGGGCGATTCGCGGTACAGGGAGCGCCGGCCGAAATCGGTCCGAACGCAACCGCAAGCGTGGATTTGACGTTCACGAGCACCTTTGCCGGAAGTTACACCGGTGAACTGGAGATCACGACACCCGGGCTGTTCAGTGGATACAGGTTTTTCCTCGAGCTTGAGGCAACGGCCGTCGTAGAAAACAACCTGCCGTCCATGCCCGAGTTATTTTGTCCCTCCGATCAGGGTGTGACACAACAGCCGACTCGAGTGGAATTTGAATGGTTGCAGGGAGACTTCGTCGAGACCTACGATTTAATCATTTCGACACTGCCAGCCTGCAACGACCCGATCTTCACTGAAACCGGCTTGCAGCAGTTGTCCTTCATCCCACGAGCTCTCACGCTGGACGAAGGCAAAACCTATTGCTGGCGGGTCGTTGCCAACAATGTCAACGGAAGCGTCTCGTCTGCTCCGCGCGAATTCATCGTTGACAGCAGTGACGCAGCTCCTCAGATCCAGATGCTCTTCGAGAATATCAATGTGGCGCATGGGGGCGCGCTCAATCTGCCGCTCGATCCGCTCAACAAGACGTTTAGGCTCGACATACGCAATCGTGGCGGAGTGAATCTGGCTATCCGTAATTTTTCAATACCTGATGATTTCACACTTACGGTCATCAGCGGCGCGATTGGCCCGCTAGACATGGGATCGATCCAGGAAGGCAATACGGGAACTGTTATCGTTTCACCGTGTGGCACGACGACACTTGAACTCAAGTCCACGCTCTCAATCCCTGATCTGATGCAGACGACGCCCATTATGGACGCGTTCTCCTTTGATACGACGGATCCTGACCATCCGCGATTCGAGGTGAATCTCTGTTTCCGTTGTGAGCCGCTGTCGTGCACGGGGGCGCCGTTTGCGGGATGCGGGACAATAGACGGTGTATCGGGGGCCTGTTACCACTTCACGGCGGATTGCGGAACCGAGTTCGCGATCCAAAACGTCGGCCCATTTCAAATCGGCGATCGAGCATTCGTCGGCGGTACGGTGGACCCGAACGCGGAGTTTTGCTTCCCGGAATTGCAGCGGGCGCACATCCCCAACAACACGATCTCGGAGTGCGCTCAAGATGTCGGTCGGTGTTGCTATTTTGGGATTACACCCGCGCCCCTTTGCATCGTGACAACGGAGTTGGAATGCCGAGCCTATGTTGCGAGTGCCTGGACATTCGGAGAAGACTGCACGGGAAATCCCTGCGGAGGCAACAACAGCAAATAAGACATGATCTAATTCACCGCTTTCCACACTGCGCAATGCGTTCCACGCATCAGTGCCATCCGATGCGATAGAGCGGCGAGACATGGGAGAACAAGGAGTTGTATCATGCGACGACAAGACATCACCTTCGTGTGCATCGTTGCACTTTGGGCCGTCTTCATTGGAAGACCTGCGCGTGCGGGCTGCACGCAGGAGTATGAGATCGAATGTGTGGACGCGCCGCATGCCGTCGAAGTCAATTCACCGTCCAATCCGGACCCGTTTGCAGTGTCCATCACGGCAGTTCCTCCTCCGCAAGGGGTCCTTGAATACAAAATCAGCATCTGCAACAACGATGGTTGCATTTTGGATACGCCGTGGCAGTTGTCACCCGATTTCCTGCTGACAGTCGGTGAAGTCGGCGTATTCCAATTGATCGCGTCGGTGCGTATTCAGGGCTGCAATCCGAGAGGAGAAGCGACGCGGAAGATCTTTATCTACCCGGACAGTCCGATCACGCCGCCCAACGCGCTCGCCAAGTTCGAACACACGGCGCGTGGTGTCTTTACCGTGAGATGGCCGTCCGAGTCGGGAGGAGACGGATCGTCGAACTCGTTCCAGGGAGGAGGAAGTCGTCACTCCATTTGGGGCGCCGTCAACACCCAGGTTGTTGCGTACGATGTCATTCTTACCCCGAATCAAACATTGGAGTTTGATCCTATCGTGGAACGGGTCTACGTCCCGGAGTCCCTATGGGAGCCGCAGAATTACGGACAAGGCTTCACACTTACCAATCCGCACGATTCCCGCCTTCGCGATCTGATCCAGGCGATCAATGCGCGTGTTGCGGAAACGACTCCGATCGACGGTTCGCTGGCACAGGTGACGGCCACCATACAGGTGCTTGCGCAGGACGGAATGATCTATGACTATATGCCGCTCGGTGTAACGCTGAATCTCTACAATGAGATGCCACGGGTCGAGACGTTGACGCCTGTCGTCGACCTTGCCAACAGGCAAGTGCACATTGAATTGGGCGAAATCATTCTCCCGAATAACGCACTCTATGCAACGGACATCGCTCGAATATATCACGGAGCCTATGGCACCAGGCCGGGCGATTTCGTGGAAATCGACGACCCCATGCAGGGCGCTTCCGTGCTTCTCGTCGACGACCAGGGCATTCCGGTTCCGCCGGGCGCCGTGACGGGACCTCTCATGGCCAATTTCGTTGATGAGCAGGGCTTTTCCATTGAGATGGTGATCTCGTCTGAACGCCTTCGTGAACCATTAGACGTGCCGCAATGCTGGGACGGCGTCGACAATGACGGGGACGGATTCGTCGACTTCGATGGCGGCGATCCGGAATGCGACTTCATGTTTGACAGGTATGAGTACGAAAACGCCAACGATCTGGAATTGGCGGGGCGTACGCTCGTGATCTACAACGAGAATGCCGCCGACGCCCGGAAGATCGCGCACTACTATGCCGCGCGACGCGGAATTGCCCAATCGCAAATCTGTCCGATCACCGTCGCGCCCGGGCACTACGCTGAGGCGTTTGAATTGGAATGGGCGGCGGCACATATCCGTTCTCACATCTTCGAAAATGTCATGGGGATGCCGCCCGGATTCGGCGTCGCCATCTCGGGAAAGGCGCTCGCGGAGATTTCGCCGATCACGCACCTCGTGATCATCAAGGGCATTCCCGCGAGGCTGTACGGGACGACGTGGCCGTCCGACAGGGAGGAGCCGTCATTTGACTATTATCTTGCATACTCGATCTACAACGACGATGTGATGCTCGATGATGACGGTCGTTTTGAGAATATATACTTCGACGGCACCTATCACGACGGGCTTGATTATCAACCCATCCGTTCACTCGACAGCTACATTCGTCAGGCCGATCCCGCTCTCGATCGCATGGTTGCCTACGGGCGCATCGAGGCCATCACGACGGAGCGCACGCTGGAGTTGATCGATCGTACGATTCAGGCGGAGCGCGACGGGCCGTCCGGCCGTCTCCTGGTTCAGGAAGCCAGTACAAGCACTGAAATATTCGACTTCTTTGCTCACTTAAGTACTACCCTGGATCCGATTGACGGTCCGGCACACTGCCATCCAAGCGCGTATGTGCCGTTTGATGGCCTTGATTGGCCGCACAACGATTGTCGCACGGGCGCTACGTATCAGGGGATCATCCCGGGGGAACCGGTCACAGGCGAAGGCTCGGGAATTAATCAAAGCATCCCCTATGCCGTGAATGCGGGAATCTACATAGGACAAGGTCTCCCCAGCTACGGCGGTCCCGCACACGATGCGTTCAGCGGGTTCGCCAACATGATCAACTGGCGGTACGAACATCCCGACGATCAGGGAGCGCCCTGCGTGCCGCTTTGCGCGGACCTGCCGACGGCGTCCGAGCGAAAGCAATGCCGCGAGGCATCCACGGACTTCTTCGCCGAAATCAACACGGACTGCGTCGGAGTCGCGCCGGGAATGCTCGGCTGGCAATTGCGTTCGTGGCCTGTGCAGTATTATGGATTCACACCGTACGGATGGACGTCGGAAAAAGGCGGCGACCATGAGAGGATCATGCCGCACCTGTTGAACGACGGCCCGACACACGGCACCTACGCGCACTTCGGGGCACTCGATGCGGTGGAGAACCCCGTTTGCGTAAGTCCGCCGGGCGTGCCCCAGCAGGTTGTGCCATGTTCGGAACTCATCACCATGGGGCTCGATTCGACGACAACGCTGGACGAGCCGATTCCCATTGTCGGCACGAAACGGTTCCGCATCGGCTTTGACTATCGCCGCGGCGGCGGTGATACGGGTAGGTTGGTGATCCGCGTGGCGTTTCATCGTGAGGGCGGAGGAGCCGATTCGACGTTTGAGATCGGGAGAATCTTCAATCTCGCCAATCCGCAGCCGGCCTGGAGCAACATGAGTAAGGTCATCAACGTCCCGCAACAGTACTCACCCGTCGCGGCCGTGACGGTCCGGCTAATCGCGAGGCGTGGTCACAACCTACGCGGCTGGCTGGACCTGGACAACATCTCGCTGACCGACGACGAGATTGCGTCACCTCCCAATCTCATTCCGGAGGAGACCGGCGCCTTCGAAAGCGAGGTTCACAATACAGTGACCTGGGGCGACTGGGCGCCGAACGTGATCGATCGACTGGGCGGCATCGCATGGTGGGGCAGCTCATCGCACCACCTGACCGGTGGATATGCCTTCACGCCGGCAACGAAATTCCTCGGCGCGTTCTATTCGGGACGTACGCTGGGCGAGTCGCTCTCCTATGTCGGGTGGAAGGCAGTTTCCGGGATTGTCTACGGTGATCCGCTGTATCGGCCGGCAGGGGCCAAGATCTACCTGGGTCAGGGAATCGAACCCATCAACGATCCGAATAATCCCTATCCATTGCCCGCCGACGAAGTGGATCTTTGGCAGAAATCGCCGCTGGTCATCAACGCGTTCCATGGACAGAGCGATCATGGGCCGGGTTCGCCGAACGCTGCGTCCTGGCGCGTGTCGATGTGCCCACTTGCGAGCGTAGGTTTGTGCGATCAGATGGACGCGTGGAATACCGTCGAGGAACAGCTCATGATCACGGGCAACGACGTGAACGGCGTGTTCGCTCATCCGCTCAATGTGCATCTGTTGGAGTTGATCGACGACACGATGCCGGGCATCGAGCAGGACATTATTCTGCGATTACGCGTGTGGATTCCGTCGCAGGAGAACGACGTGGGCACATTGGAAACGCATCACAACGACCTGACCAACTACGCGTACTTCCACTACATCCCGTCAGCGCCGGATCCTCGTAGTTGGTTGGATTAAGGACAAGAGTCGTAACGCAGGGCGTTTTTCTGCGTGGACGTGCCACCTTTTGCGACACAAGATCCGGTTGGATTCCCGGCAGGAGAATGCTGCACTATTCAGCCGACTTGCCGCCCCCATCCGAAACTCTGTTCGTGCTTAAGACGACTGCTAATTCATCCCAGAAGCAATCGAAATCTACATTCTCTGAACTCAACGGGGCACCCAGATCAAGTAACTCCTGGCACAACTCACGCGCCTTCTCAAGGCGACCGCCTGCATAGTAAACGCGTGTGAGCGCCATCATCGACACGATTGTGTCTGGATGGTCTGCGCCAAGCACGCGTCGACGTCCACAAACGGCTTTCTGATACATCGACTCCGCCAAGGTATAGCGTTGTTGATCCAAGTACACATTGCCGAGGGTGTGCATGCTTTCCAATGTAAGGAGATACAGGCTACCCCGCTTCGGCCGACGGGCCTCCAGAACATCTGTGAGGAGTTGCTCGGCTTCGTCCAGCCGTATCTGACGACGGTAGGCCTGCGCCAACGTCACCATCGTCTCGAGCACGTCTGGATGCCCGTGCCCCAGGCGTCGCCTTTGCGCGTCAAGAACCTCCTCGCAATGGCATACCGCGTCGGCGAGTCGACCTTCTCGAACGTAAATTGCGGCTCGTATGCTTCGCGTCGAGAGCGTATGCGGATGGTTGGCGCCGAGTCTCCGCTTTCGGTTTTTCATCGCCAAGGTTATTTGGCGTTCCGCTTCTTCGAAGCGCCCCTGTTTGATTAACACCAATACCAGTCTGATTCTCAACATAACGACGATCGTATGTTCGCTTCCGTTCAGGCTTATGCACGCGTCCAGGCCGTTGGATAAGAGCGACTCTGCTTCGTTGTAGCGCCCGACGACGTAATAAAGCCACCCCAAAAGCCGTGATGTTTCAGTCGCCTTTGTAAACTCGTCACCACGTGTTTGTTGGTAGACATCCAGGTTTTCCCGAAGCAGTTGCTCCGCCTTCTTATACCGACCCACCTCGATGCAGAGGCCGGCGAGCATGTCCTTCGCGTCGAGTGTCAATTTGTGCTTTTTGCCCAGCGCGCATTCCTGAATCTTCACGGTCTCGGCACATAGCCTCTCGGCTTCGGAAAGTCGCCTCTGCGCCCAATACACCCACGCCAGTTCATTCATCGCGCGGAGCGTGGCGACTTTACTGATTCCTAAGGTCTGCTTACTGCGCCGGACGACTTCGGTCAGCAATTGTTCGGATTCTCCCAACCGACCCAGGTATTTGTAGGCAACCGCCAGCGTTTCCATCGTGTGCAGCGTGTCTTTGTGGTCCATTCCAAGTGTGCGGCGCTGAGCCTCAAGCGCTTCACTTGCCGCTGCAACAGCTTTTTCAACATGGCAGTTTAAGTAAATTGCAGCCAGCGTCCTCAGATCACGCAGTGTGTGGATGTGCTCATCCCCTAACACACGGCGCTTGACATCGATGGCCTCGCGGATGAGTTCAACGGATTCCTGGTATCGGCCCTGTTTGGCATAGAGCCCGGCGAGACCCGTCGTCAGGTTTAGTGTCCTGAAATGTTCGTCGCCAAGATCCCGCCTGCTCAAAATAAGTGCCTCGACGGCCAGCTTCTCAGCCTTCTCGTAGAGACCGAGCGACCAGTAGGCCTTGGTCACCATGGTCAACAAGTCGGCTTTGACTTCCGAATCGTCCACCTCGTTCCGGGCGTACCGCACGGCATCATCGAGCAGTTCGCGAACGGTCACGTCCCTGCCGCGAGGTTCCACCGACGTCAATATCTCACCAAGCAGATGGTTAACCTGATTGACCTTTTGTCTTTCGTTTTCCGCGCACTCGGCGGCCGCGCCGGCCTTAACGGCCTGGTGCCATGCCATCGCCCCGAAAGTTGAAACGAGGACGAATACGACGCACACAGACAACGCGGACCAACGGTGACGCTTGATGAATTTCAGAAATCGATACGTCCGCGCGGGAGGATGTGCGTGCACGGTGTCGCCGTTCAAAAACCGCTCGATATCCGTTGCGAACGATTCCACCGTCGGATACCGATGCACCGGGTCCTTCGCCAGTGCGCGAAACACAATGGCGTCCAGCTCAGCATTAATGCCCCGGCATATCGTCGATGGACGCGTCGGAGCGCGCTCGCAGATGGAGACGATCGTCTCACGAAGGCCGGATTCCACGCGATAGGGGAGCCGCCCGGCGAGCAATTCGTACAGCACGAGCCCCAGCGAGTAAACATCACTTAGCGTCGTGACATCCCTATTGGTGATCTGCTCCGGGCTGGCGTATTGCAAGGTAAACGAGAAACGACCGGTTGCGGTGCACTGCGCGATCTTTTGGGCGTGGTCGTCCAGGAACTTCGCAACCCCAAAATCCAGAAGTCGCACATCTCCGTTTTCGGTGACCAGGATGTTGGGCGGCTTGAGGTCGCGATGGACGACCAGCCGTTGATGGGCGTACTGCACGGCGAGACAAACCTGAAGAAAAAGCCGCAATCGCTCGCGGATGGACAGCTTATGCGCGCCGGCGTACTCGGTGATGGGGCGTCCGTCGACAAACTCCATCACCATGAAGGGACAGCCGGTCACCGTCGTGCCGCCATCGATCAGGCGCGCGATGTTGGGATGATCAAGCGTGGCCAGTAATCTCCGCTCATGCGCGAAGCGAAGGGCGCCCTTGCGAGATAACTCGGCGCTTGGGAGAAGCTTGATCGCGACGTGCCTCTCAAACGCCTCATCGGCCCGGTGGGCCTTGTACACAACGCCGTGACCACCGTGCGCGATTAAACGGTCAAGCTCGTAGGGGCCGATGCGACCGGGGATTTGATTGAGTTGATCGTCGAGTACCTCATCGAGTTTGGCGGCGATTGGCCCGGCGAACACCTCGTCTCCGGGGGGATCGGCGGCCAGGAGCGATCGCACCTCCTCCATCAGCGCCGTGTCGGCACCGCACGCATCGCGAATCGTCGCTTCATGATGTTCGGCGTCAAGCCTGGAGGCTTCGAGCGCGATCTGCAGAATACGGTTCCATCGATCCGACATCGGCCTTCAAACCCCGGGCGACATGCGCGGAAAGCCCTGCAATGGTGTCTCTCAAGCGCAATTGTCTAGGGTATCGAGCCGAAAACACGCATTCAAGGCCGTACGCGGCGCAATCCCGTCGTTCGCTTGCAATTGTCCCGCAAATCGCGTTTGCCGGCGGTCCAGCTGGTCGGTCAATAGTCGTTGCTGGAAGACGGAAGCAGCCGCAGAACCGCGTTGTCAATCTGATCGCTTGGATCGCCGCCGGCTGCGACGAACAGGCGGAATATCCACGTTCCCTTCGCCGGTCGCCCCGCAAATGCCTCAAGTGACTGAAGCGGGGATTCAGTCTCGCCGTCGTCGGGCGTATCATTGTCGAAGACGACATGGTAGTCCGAATCCTCTACGGTCATAAAGTCAGAAAAGCGCACGACGGTCCCTTGCGGAGACTCCAGTTCCATGGTGAAGCGCGACGTTTCCGCAACGGTCAGCTCAAGCTGGAAATCCACATCGCTCACGACGAAGTTGTCGGAAACCCTGAACGGCACACTGACTGTCTGACCCTCGGGGATAGGGACGGGCAGCGCGATGTCTGGCGATTGAAATATGCGGCCGTAGTCGAGACGCCCACCAAACGAAATCACATCGCAACAGTCAACCAGCGAAAACAGAATGCCGCCATCGCTGTAGATACCGGGGGGCAACTCCGGTGGGAACGACGACGCGTACGCCGCGGTGATGAATACGCGTCCACCGCAGGGGATTGTGTAAACCTGGCTACCAGCGACCAGATACGGAGCCGGAGGCGTCGGGCCCACAACGCTGTCTACAGCGATCGACGATGCACGAACGGTCACCGGCACGTCGTAGATGTTCTCAACGACCCAGGTCATTCTATCTCCCGGCTGCGCGCCCGGTCCGTCACCGTCCAGATCGTCCACGGGAGTCGCGACAATTGCCTCGTAGTTGACCGCCAGGTGATGGGGGCGAAACTCCGTCGTGCGATAGGTCAGGTCACGAAACATGACCGTTGAATCCGCCACCTGAGCGTCGCCGATCGCGGCGGGGTTGACGGTGACCACAACGTCCACGGATTCCCCGGGTTTCAACTTGCCGGAAAGATTCGTGACCCCGCCATTGAGCAGAACAACCGGCTGGGGGCCGGTGGACATCCCGACCTCGACTTCATACGGCAATACACGTCCATTCTTGCCTACGGGCTCGTTTGATGTCAGTCGATACGTTGTGGTTGGGTTCGTCATCGGTCCACCGATTGGCCCCCGATGATTCACAGGTATGCGCGGATCCTCCACGCCCACAACATTCGGGTTGTCTACATCGAAGCCGATCGGGTCGATGGCCTCGGCCGCCGCCACGGCCAGTTTCGCAGTTCCTTTGATGAAGCACGACGACTCGCAATGCGTGCAACACATATCGTCGCCGTAGACAATCCAACCCGGGACGCCGCCAATAATGCGGCCTTCGAGAAATCCGGTCAGCCGGTTCACAACCGGCGAGCCCGTCGAGCCCGGACCGATGTGCACGGGAATCGTCGTTAAGCGGAATTCTTGAATAGTGGATCGCGGAATAACTGCCGTGACGAACGCTTCCTCAAATTTCAGCGGCAGATGGAAGGCGTGGGCGAGGTTTTGGAGCGGCGTGCCGACGTCCGGCACATACTTTCGATTCATGACCAACGGTATCCTGCCGGCCACCGCCTCTTCCAATTCCACGACAAGCCACTCCCCTTGAACATTCATATCGACGATCGACTCGCACTTGACGACATTGTCCTCGGGGACCTCCACATAACCCGGATAGGTGTCGTCCGGCAATACCGGCGGGTCGTCGGGTGCACGTTGCAGATAGTCGAAGACATACCAGAAATTATTGCAAAAACCGGACCCTGGATCGCTGTGAATGCCCACGAGCATTCGATCAGGGGCCACCAAGATCGCCGTCGTTCGGCCTGCCACTTGCTGGCCGTAATACGGCATGTCAGGGCACAAAGTTGGGCAACCGAAATCCGGCTGGGCGACCCAGTCGTGCGTGTACAGGCGGTGGAACCCATTGAACGTTTCTTCACTGATGTCCTCTCCCTTTCTAACGAGCAACGCGGTCGCCTGTTGGTAATGTGCAAGGTCCGGGTCATTCATGACCTCATACCAGTCCTTGCGACCGTCAACGCCACTCAACTGTTGCGCGGACAGTTCGATCGGTGCTACGAAGATGAGCACGGCGGAAGCCCAGAAAGCGGCGGAGCGCATTGTTTGCGGATTCGACATCGTTGACCCCTTATTCAATTCCCAACCCCAGATTCGGCGCGCGGACTCAGCGCCACGGTGCGCCCGGCGACTCTCCCATCGCGGAAGAGGACGTGCACGAGCGTAAAGGCACTCCCTATGAGGCACAGATCGTGTTGCCCCTACCACTCCAGTTCGGAGAACACACACCGCCTATAAACTAATGCGGAAATTGGAACTGTTTCGTCGAGAAAATCTTGAGAAAAATGCGACTCGTTACTATTCTAGTAAACGATCCGATTGTCTCTTAGGTTTCGTGGACACTTATGCTCTCTACCGACGCTCCACCTCGGCGCGCCGAAATCTCGGCGAGTGCATATCGCAACCTGCGACGCATGGCGCACGGGATGATGCGTCGCGTGCGGTCCGATCACACGCTGGACCCGACGGCACTGGCGCATGAGGTCTTTCTTCGCATGGCCAAGTCAGGAGAATCGCACGCGGAGTGCTTCCCCATGTTCGCCGTCGTGCGGAACATGCGGGAGGTCCTGATCGATCACGAGCGCCGCAAGCGCGCGAAAAAACGTGGAGGTGCGTCTTGCCGCGTTCCGTTGGATCTGGAATCTGTTGCAGACGCGCGCATGTCGGCCAGCGTCGATTTGATTGCCCTTGACGAGGCGCTGAATCGTATGGAGCAGGTCGCGCCGCAGTTGCGCGCGATGGTGGAATTGCGGTACTTTGCCGGCATGTCCCTGGCGAGTGTCGCCGACTGGCTCGACGTGAGTGTTTGCGACGTGCGAAACATGAACGCCGTCGCGAAGCGCTGGCTGGCGCGCTACCTGGGCATCTCGGGGCATCAGATCGAATCGAAAACCTTGGAGTAATCCGACTCCAAACTCGGGCATTAACGTGGAACATAGCGAACGGGCCTGTTGGCACGCTGTCATGGCGAAATTTTTGTAGCCTCCGTGTCAGAATTTAAGATTTTGAGACAAGGATGGGATGGCTCGCGTTTCTTTTTGATGTCAACGCCGAGCACGTCGCCGCTGCCCGGGGGCGCTTGGTGCGCGTTGATGATGGACAGGTGGAATTTAGCATTTGGTATGAATCCAAAGATCCGGCGACCCTCGATACCTCTCTGAACCGACTTGTCCCCGGTTGCGTGGTGAAGAAGTCAAGTGCTATCCCCAAATGCAGGCAACATACTCACGCCGCATAGGCGATTCCATTTTGTTGACGGAGAGTGTCACCCCGACGAATGCCGTTTCAGGCTAATAACCAGAAGCTTAGGAGTTGGGATTTAGTTTGTTTGGCAGAGAATCGGGTTAAATGACGCATTTCTATATGAGCCGAGATAGAGAGTACCAGAATGAGGTTTGGAAGAAGCCTACGGATCAAGGTTGTGTTAGTCATGTTCCTAGGTTTGGGCGGGAACACGCTGGCGCTCGATGGACACGAGGCACAACCTCCTAAATTCCAAGGACAGCCAGCCAAAGACGAATTTTTGCAGAGCAAGGCCAGGCGACCGTTCGCATTGGTTTCCACCGAGGCCACCGCCACGATCCTTCAATGGGATAAGGAAGCCGTTCGGGCGGCATCCAGGGATCAGCGCCGATCCTCGATTCAAGATTTTCCGCTCCGCCACGATCTTCGCGTCGATCTTCAGGTGAAGCCGTTTTCAGTCACCGGGCCGGATACACGGTTCGTCCTTGGGCGGAAGGGGCAACCTGATCGAGCAATTGAGTTCGATCCCTCGTGCGTATCGCTCTTTCGTGGCAAAGTGGCGGGCCGAGCGGGTTCGCATGTCTTCCTGGCGTTATGCGACGGTCAATGCACCGGTTATGTCGACCTCGGCCCCGGTGCCGCGCGCTATCAGATTTCGTCGCGCGACAGCCAGGGGCAGACACTCGAATCGGGGAGGATTTCGGTCTTCGAACCAACGGGCAGTGTGAGTTTGGCGCCAGATGTTCCCTTTTGCGGCGTCGAAGACCATCACGTCCTCAACGATCATCCACCTGAATCGGTCGGTGCCTCCGTGGCCCGCGGCTCCGGTTTCACGCCGGGCCTGAAACACATCGAGTTGGCGGTGGAGACGGACTTCGAATACTTCTCCCTGTTCAATGATCTTGATGCGGCTTCCGCGTACCTGGTGGAATTGTACGCGGCCGTCAGTGATATCTACATACGTGATGTGGACACGCGCATCGAAGTGGTCTTCGCCCGTCTGTGGGACAATCCGAACGATATTGTCAATGGCCCCGATCCGCTGCAGGAATTCCAGAGCTATTGGAACGCCAACATGGGGGCCGTGCCGCGCGATATCGCTCAATTATTTTCAGGCCGGCGAGATTATCCGATCGGAGGTCTGGCCTTCGTCAGCGCCCTTTGCAACTCCTTCGGCGGTTATTCGGTTGTTGGATATGCGAACGGCTCCTTCCCGGATCCGTCGATGCCCAGCCCTTTGAGTTACGACCTTTCAGTGACCGCCCACGAGATCGGTCACAACGCCGGGACCCGCCACACGAACCACCCATCCAACAACGTTGACACTTGCGATGATCCTCTGACGTCCCCGCAACGCGGCACGATCATGAGCCTTTGCGCCCAGACCTGGAGCGGACAGGGCGCCAACCGGGACAGGTATTTCCACACAGCGGTCGTGCAGAGCATGAAAAGTCATATTAACAGCGTTGCTTGTGTGATCGATGACTGCAATATGAACGGCATCGCCGATGCCGCCGATGTGTCGTCCGGCAGTCCGGACGTCAATGGCAACAACATCCCCGATGAATGCGAGGATTGCGATGGCGACGGCACGCTCGACGATGCGGAGATTGCAGGCGGAAGCCTGGACCTCAACACCAACGGAATCCCGGATGAATGCGAGCCGGATTGCAACGGCAACAACGTTCCCGATGACAGGGACATTGCCCTGGGAACAAGCACCGACCTGTACGGCAATCGCATTCCCGACGAGTGTGAAGCCGATTGCAATAATAACGGCATGTCAGATTACTCGGAGATCCAGCTCGATATCACCTTGGACGTGGATCGCAATGCCGTGCTCGATTCCTGCCAGGATTGCGACAACGATTTGACGACCGACCACGAAGCCCTGGCCGGCTCGCACAGCCTTTGGATCGCCAGCGGCCTGACCAATTCGCCTGTCCGCGAGTTCTTCGCCAACACGGGCGTACAGACGAAAACATCAGGGGGCGGTGCCGGGGCCCTCGCGCAGCGCGGCCAGGACCTGGTCATCGCCCCCGATCTGCATGTCCTGGTCACCAGCGCGGATGATGATCGGATTATGGAATTCGATCTCGACGGTAACTATCTTGGTGATTTCGTGGCCCCCGGCGTCGGCGGACTCGACGAGCCTGCCGGGCTGACCTTCGGGCCGGACGGCAATCTGTACGTCAGCAGCTCCCTGACCGACAACGTCTTGCGCTACAACGGCGCCACCGGCGCATTTATCAACATATTTGCCAGTGGGGGCGGTCTGACGGCGCCGTTCGGCCTGACGTTCGGTCCCAATGGAAACCTGTTTGTCACGGCCGGTGACCATGAGGTGTTCGAATATAACGGCCTAAGCGGCGCTTTTGTTCAGGTTTTCGTCACCGACGCCAACAACGGCGGACTCGATCAACCGAGGGGATTGGCTTTCAAACCGGACGGCAATCTGCTGGTTTGCAGTTTCGGCACGAACGAAACGCTTGAGTTCGACGGCGGGACCGGCGATCCCTTGGGCAAGTGGGCCCAGGTCGGGACGGCGGATGTCTTGACGCAGATCAGTCCGTGGGGCATTCGTGTAGGACCGAACGGCAACGTTTTTATTGTCAAAACCGGAGAGGATTTCGGGTCGATCCCTCACGATCATGGTGAGGAGCATGTTGCTCACAAGGGCGACATCGAGGCACTGCATCTGACCAACGCTCAGATTTACGAATTCGACGTCATGACGGGGAACTTTATAAGAACGCACATCGGCGGTAACGATCACGATCTCATGTTCCCGACAGGCTTCGACTTCGTACCGGGCTGGGAGATTGACTGCAATCTCAATCTGTTGCCGGATCGCTGCGACATCGCCTCCGGGTTCAGCCAGGATGCTGATTCCAACAACGTCCCCGACGAATGCGAAATCGATTGCAACAACAACGGCGTCCAGGACCGTCTGGACATTGTTCCATACGCTGCCGGTCTCGATTGCAACGGCAATCTCTCCCCTGACAGTTGTGACATCGCCGACGCGATCAGCTTGGATTGCAATGCAAACGCCGTTCCTGACGAATGCGAACAGCAGGTTGATTGCAATCTCAACGGCGTCCATGATGGATGTGATGTCAATGCGTTGGATCCGGACGGGGACGGTCAGGTAAGCCAGGATTGCAACGGCAACCTCGTGCCGGATGAATGTGAGGTCAGTGTGTCGTTCAGTGACACGTCGCCGCTGCTATCACCCATCGGTGACGGCAGCCCACAGAGTCATACGGTCTTCTCGCCGCCGGAGCCGGCTGGCAACGTCACTTTGACGATCGAGGCGGTGGCTGATGTCGATCAGGCAAATGAATTCATCGATGTCGACATCAACGGGACATTTGTGAAGAGGGAATTTGTAAACGCCTCACTGTGCCCGGCCACGCCCGATATCGCCCAGATTGTCCTATCTGCACCCATTTTCAACTTGCTCGTCGCGGGAGGGGATGCAACCATCAATCTGCTCCCCAGCACGCAGGTTGGTCCGACGACGTGCAACCCTTCAACGATCGCCGTCACGTTGGAATACGCGGTGAATAGTGATTGCAACAACAACGGCGTTCCCGACGACTGTGATCTGCTCAGAATCAGCACGCCCGACTGTAACGGCAATAGCGCACCGGACGACTGCGATTATCCCGACTGCCTGATGGACCCGGCCATCTTGGCAGGCGATTTCACCTGCGATTCAGGTGTCGATTTGCAGGACATGCCAGGCTTCATCGATGCCCTGATTCTGGGAACTAACCTGTGTCAGGCAGACATCAACGCTGACATGGTGGTCGACGGTCATGACATTCCCGATTTCGTCACCTGCCTGACGAGTGGATGTCCGTGATTTGAACAGAGGGAGCACGGGGCGCCAGTTCGACGATCCCTTCGATTCGCATGCCCACGCCTCCCTCACGGTCGGGGCTTAGATTGTCTTTTCGATGGGTTCAATACTTCCAGGGTAGCGGCGGTCGCTCATTCAGTTGCAAAATCTATGAATATGTGATAGCGTTTCAAGAAGTTAGGTCCCCCTGGCTTCGCGGCGTTGCCCGGCTGGGCGCGTGGTGTGCAAAACAGTCGTGGGTTCGACCTTCCATCGATTTTAATTCCGTGGATTCTCTTCCGGGCAAATGTTTTCGATAAAACCATCTGTTTTCTGTCGTCGGCGCAAGGCTCATCACCGTTGCGACGAGCGTTTCCCAACGTCAATCGACAGGTTTCATAGAACCGGTCATTCGACAATCTATCTCATTTTTCTGGTCGGAGTCGGCGTCCTGGCGATCGGGACACTCAGGCATTCGGCGCTTTGCCGGTCCTCGTTGAGTGGCGTTTCCGTCGTTTCTGACGACGCCAAACGCGACAAGCTCGCCGGATCATTGCCAGCCGATTCGGCCGATGGCTCTTTTCACGGACGTCCACGGGGTATTCCGCAAGGTGACGTCAACGGTGATAACCATGTGAACGGCTTGGATATACAGCCCTTTGTGGCGATCGTATTGAACGCGCCGATTTGTCCTGTCATGTGCCCCGACTCCGAAGATCAGTGCTGTCGCGCAGATCATGATGACGACGGCTTCGTTACAGTTGAAAATGACCTTCCCAACTTCATAAGCAGTCTACTTGCATCGCCGTAGGTACGGCGGTCTTTCGTCAATCCTGATACTCGATACATCAGAACGGCTTTCCGGTTTCCGGCGATGGCGACAGTTTCTCACGTAAATGATCCGCTATTTCGATCTCATCAATGGTTTCAAACAGCTCAATGAAGTCCTTAATGCAATTCTGAGTGAGGCTTGCACGGAGGCCGTGCTTATTCTCGACGAGTTCGTAGCCTTTAAGAAGCAAGCTGCGGTCTTCTTCATTGCAACGACGGAGCGCGGTCAGACAGTCCGCATATCTCGTCAGATGGGTATGCAGATTTTTCAGCTTCTTGAAGCCGATCGCGGCTTCGACGGCCGATGCCAAGTAAGCTTTGGCTTCCTCAAGTTTTCCGTTTTCGTAATAGACGTGACCCAGATTGGAACAGGTTCGTATGATGTCCGGGTGATTTGGAGGAAGGCTTCGTCTCTGGAACTTCAGCGCCTTTTCCAGCCAGGCTTCCGATTCTCGATACAATTCCAGGCGCCTGCAGGTGATCCCAAGGTTATTCATAAGTTGGCCGATTAAGGGATGATCCCCATCAAGCATCGCCTGACCGGCGTCGAATGCCTCTAGAAAAAGAGTTTTCGCCTCGTCAAGCCGGTTTTGATCCAGGTGTAAGATTCCCAAATCATTCTCGCATGCGAGGGTCAGCTCATTGTTGCGAGGCAGCGTTTTTCGACAGTGTTTCAATACTTCGCGAAGCAGCGTTTCGGATTTTTCGAAATCATTCCGCTTCTCCTCCTGCGATTCTTTATGCCTTCCTCGTCGCTGAAAGAAAATCGCGAATTCCTTCATCGAAAACAATGTTCGGGGATCCCGGTCGCCGAACAATTGCCTTCGCTGCTCAAGTGCTCTTTCAAGATACAGTTCCGCTAGTCGTGGTTTTTTGGAATCTTCAAAGACTGTGCCAAGTTGTTCATAAAGCTCTGGATCCTCCTGGGGATAGACGTCGAATCGGTCTTCAATTTTCGCGATTGCCCGATTCAGTCTCGCCCCCCGCGGACCTTGTAAGTCTCTCATCAGGAGAGCGATCATCACCCGAGTGTCTGCCACGAATTGGACTTTTTTCTTTTCTTCTTTTTCTCTCTCTCGTTGCTGGTAGAAAATCCACGAAACAGAGGTGGAGCAGAACACGACAGCGAGAAAAGCCGTCGCTGTCAGGAGTTTGCCCCAATGGCGGCGTGCGATTTTCCTTAGGACATACCAGGAACTGTCTCTCTTCGCATCAATGGGCTCACCGTTCAGGTAGTGGTTAATGTCCTTGTGCAGCGATTCCACGGATTGATATCTTCGTTCCGGCGCCTTAGCCAGGGCCTTGAGAACGATCGTGTCCACTTCATCGTTGATTCGCCGGTCAAAAGTCGAGGGAGGCGCCGGCTCGACTTCGGAGATCGCGTGCATCAATTCGGAGATGTTCCCTTCCACTGCATAAGGACGCCGATCTGTCAGCATCTCATAGAGGATCACACCCAGGGCATAGGCATCCGTACGAATGTCGATCTGTTCGGGATCGCCCGTGATTTGCTCCGGCGCTGCATAGGCGAATGAACCCATGAAAACGCCCGACTGTGTTATTTGCGCCTCAGTTCCAAGGGCCCCGGCACCCAACGCCTTGGCCATGCCGAAATCGAGGACGTGTGGCTCGCCTTTGACGTCGACAAGGATATTTGCCGGTTTCAGGTCGCGATGAATGATGCCGCGTTGATGGGCATATTGCACGGCCTGGCAGAGTCGTGAAAACAGAAAAAAAATCTCCGTATGTCCGTTGTTTGAACGTTTCGAGGTTGAAAAACCTGCACAGTGCTCATCAAGCGGTTTTCCTCGGATGTACTCCATCGCATAGTAGTGCGCGCCATCCGGCGTGATTCCGCTGTCATAGAGTGTGACAACGTTGGGATGGCGCAAAGCGGCAATCAGCTCAACTTCCCGTTCGAAACGGTGCCGCTGCTGAATCGTGGCGAAGCGACCTTGTGTCAACAGCTTCAAGGCCACCGTCCGCTTTGTCGCCAGATGAACCGCCTTATAAACGATGCCCTGACCACCACGATTCAATTCACTGACGATCTCATAACCGGGTACGTGCGGATCCGTCGAAGCGACCGGCTTGTTTCGGTCCAGGATTGCTGCTTCACCGGCGAAACCCTTTAAGAGTTGGTTGTTCTCCCGTATTCGGGTCGCCGTGATCAGACATGGCTGACAGTGTTCGATGTGGCGACGTATTTCGTTGCTCTCCGACTCGCCGGAGACGAATTGCTCGATCAGTTCGAGCGGCGGACAATTGGACGGTAGCGCATCCGGCATGTCTCACCCGTCATTGTATAGTTCATCCAGATTGGACATGATTTCACGCAGCCGTTCGGCGATTCGGTTTTTGGCCGTGTAAACGTCCTGCGACGTCATGTTCAGCTCATGAGCGACGTCCACCGCCGGGCGCCCTTGTACGACGTACAACTCGAACGCCTGAATCGTCCGTTCATTAAATTTGGTGTCCTGTCTCAGTTGGGCAAATGACTGCGTCCGAAGCGCGCGCAGACGTTCTTCTTCCCAGATTCTTTCCAGTTCATCGTCTTTCGGAAGATCGACAAATGCCGACCCGCCGCGCTGCTCGCGCCGTTGAGCTTTTTTCCGTTTCAGATCGGCAGTGCGATACCTGGCAATGGTCATGAGCCAGGCTCGAAGTCGTCCTCGTTGGCGGTCATATTTGCCGGCCTGGAAATCTCGAATGAAACAGATGCACGTCTCCTGCGCAACGTCAGCCGCATCGCTTTCGTCGAGCCCCAGCCTCCGGGCCAACCCCAGGATGATCGGCCGATACCGCTGGTCAAATGCCGCCCATGCCCCCTGATTTCCGGAATGCATGAGACCTTCGAGAAGAACCGTCGTTGTCGTCGTGCTGTCGCCGGCTTCGACCATGCTCTCACCTCTGCCGTGCCCTAATTCACAGTATATCTGCCTCCAAAGCCGCAGCAAACATCGCTTGACCACCGATTTTTGAATCTCACGAAAAAAACTTTGCCTGCCGTGTGAGATCGGGGCCGTTGGCGCTGGAGTGTCAGTAGCTGACCAAAGAAACATGAAGAAAAGGAGCCGGACCATGATTCCAAACTGCATCGGGCGATCGAACGGTACTTTTAATTGGAAAGGAGTTGTGTGATGAAACGAGTTGCGACACGAAGAACGCGGGAAATCGGAACATGTGCGGTCATCGTATTTCTATTCGCACAAGGCATTGTCTCGGCGCAGGGAAGCAACCTTCTCGTCGATCGTGGATTTGAACCAGGAAGCGCATCACTTGTGTCCTTTGTGGCGCCGCTCGACGGTCGGTGGGCCGCCGAGGATGCGGACATTGTTACGGGTCCCGACAACGGAATCTATCCCATCCGCGATGGAATGCTACGGCTCAACTCTACGTCCCTGGACGCATCGCAGGTTTCACAATGGATCGATGTATCCAGCATGGCTGCGCTCATCGACGACGGCAGAGTCGCCGCGCGATTCCGCGCATTGGTCAATTCTCCCGACCCCGCGGCGAATGGTGGTCTAATACTCACTGCCAGGTCCGGCATTCCAGGTACGCAACTGGGATCTGTGTCAAGTACGATCGTCCTGGACTCCGATCCGAACACGTGGCGACATTTATTCGCCGGATACGGTTCTCATTTCATTTTGCCCGCGGGCACACGCGCGGTGGAAGTCCAATTCTCATTTGACAACGATTCAATTGTATTGGGAGCATATGGTGACGAAGCGGTCTTAGAGCTGGAGGTTCTTTGGTTCGGCCGGCCCCACGTGCCACTCGGTCTAGCAGTGCTAGGAGCCGGCATGGACGGCTCACTGACCGTTTCGAACATTGGTAGCAGTGGCGAGGACGGTGTGGCGATCGAAGTCGGGCAAGCTGATGCATTGTCCGTAACCACACCGTTCGATCCCGCTTCGATGCCCATCGGTTCGTTTACTGAATCACGAGAAGTGGTAGAAATCGCGGGCGCTACTCAAACCGTCGGCTATTCACGCATGGAACGTCTGCCTCAAGGGCTCCGCGTGAATTCTAATTTTTCCGGGCTTGGGGCTTCGACTTACACCTTAACGCTTCTCAACAATGAGTCGACCGTTTTCAGTCAGACTGAAATACCAGATACCATGACGTTTGACATTTTGTCGGCATTCAACGGAAAAATTAAATGTAAATGGAAGCGCTGTCCTGATGTTAATGAAAACAAGTATTGGAAACGAATATGGCGCGCGAAGGGCGGACTGTTCGACGTTAATTTTGACGGGAACTTATTCACGTCAACAACAATTATTGTTGAACCTGACACGACAACACTCGCGAATTTCGATAGCTATGCGATCGAATTGACTGCGGCCGATCTATCTGAATTTCAGATTCTTGAAGAAGCACTGGAGGCCTTTACGTTTGATCATTCAATACTTGGACGAGCAACAATGGAAGGATCTCCCGATCAACTAATTGTGTCCAATATCGGTTCGAGCGGCGAAGACGGTGTGGATGCCGATATCGGACAAGCCGATGATTGGAGCGCATTCTGGCAGGCTCTGGACCCCTCTTTACTTCCGACGGGCGCCTATATGGAGCTTCAGACAAACGGCTCGGTGAACGACGTGCCGGACCAGTTGCTCGGCTCGGTGCGGATTGAAGACATCGGAGAGCAATTGCAGGCAGCCTTTGATTTTTCACCACTTGGCGCATCGACCTACGAGGTCCACGTTTTGTTAGACGGCGTACTCGTGGATTCCGAAACCGGTCTGAGCGGTCCATCCGTGACGTTTGACGCAGTCGGTTGCGGCGGCGGCGGCGATGATAACCCCACGGACCCGCACGTCCCGGGTAAGGAATTGAAGTTGGTTATCTATTCGCCTTCGCCGACTCCCATCATGATCACGGGTCATGCACCTGTCCTGGGAGACGAAATTGTAGCGGTTCCCTCAGACGGCACGCCGTTTATTGGAATCCAACACCTCACGAGCTTCGACGTTCTTGCTGCGAACATACCTCAAATCACGATTCTCGAGGAGTCTGCAACGCCTGTTTGCTCAGGAGCCACGGGCGATCTAAACAACGACGCCAAGATAGACGGTCGGGACATTCAGGCATTTCTGAATGCAATCCTGACTTCACCAACGTCATCCGAAACATGCGCCGGTGATTTCAATGGTGATGGCAGTTTGAACCTCGACGACGTTTCTGATTTTGTCGCCATGCTGATAAACTGTTGAGAGTCCTGCAAACGCCCGTCCGTCCGCCTCGCGATTGGGGCAAGGCCGTTTAGCAGATCTCGTCATAGCTTGGATAACGCCGGTGCGAGAATCTCCTCTCACCGGCGTTGTGCCATGATTGAGAACAGCTCGGCGCGCGAGACCGGAAGATCCACATTGGAAAACCGATTCTCAAGAAATCTAAGGGCACCGTTTTGTCCTGACATCGGCGGAAAAACTTCGTCGGCCGAAACTGCGCATATGGCTGGACCCTGATCCGAGCCGACAGTGAAAGAAGAAACTAGGATTTTGACAGGAGGACTGAGTCAGAAAAAGACGGCCCGCGGAAAAACAGTGTCGCGGCCTATTCGGACTTGTCCACTCGGCTTATTTGTATTTTCCGGCGACCCAGCAAACCCATGAATGACGATGAACAGAGAATGGCATCACCTGGCCGGGACATTGTAATCGTCGGCGTTGGTCCACGAGGCACTTACGCATTCGAACGGCTCGTTGCGGTCATGCGAGATAATCCGGTGGAAATGCCGATCACGATCCACCTCGTCGACTCACACGAGCCGGGAGCGGGACAAGTCTATGCCACGACACAAGCCGAATACCTGCTGATGAACACGGTCGCCGATCAGGTCACGGCATTCGTAGACGATTCGGTGACCAGCGCGGGGCCCAAGGTCGAAGGACCGACCTTGGCCCAGTGGCTCGAGAGACGCGGCGAGAAGACCGGACCCGGCGGTTATCCTTCCCGGGCTCAGCATGGCCGTTATTTGAGCTGGGTCGTGAAGCGATGCATCGAGCGCCTTCCTCCGTTCGCTGAAGTGCGGATTCACCGGGCGATGGCGCTCGACGTCGTCGACAACCCCCAGGGACGTATCGTTATACTTAACAGCGGCGACCAAATCCGAGCCGACAAGATTCTGCTCACAACCGGCAACGTGGGAAAGCAACGCTCACAGCCAAAGCTCGTACGCGGCCTGGACACGCCGGGCGATGTCATTCAGTTCGTTGCGAATCCGTATCCAATTTGCGAAGCGGCCGAAGCCCTGACCGATTGCAGGTTCGTGGGTGTGCGCGGACTTGGCCTCACGACGGTTGACGTCATCCTCGCGTTGACCATCGGACGCGGCGGTCGCTTCGTCTACGGTGCGAGCGACGTCCTCGAATACGAAACGTCGGGCCGTGAGCCAAAGATCTTCGCCTGGTCGAGAAGCGGGCGCCCGCTCGGGGCACGCGGCAGAAATGAGAAGGGCCCCACCGGCCGCTATGTTTCTCGTTTTCTCACGAATGATCACATCGATGCCCTTTTTGCAAAAAAAGGACGGTTGAACTTCAAAACCGACCTGTTGCCTCACGTGCTCCGCGACATGGCTTGCGCGTTCTATTCAGCCCTTCACGGCCCTACCTTCGCGGATAAATTCGAACAGGCCGTCCACAGTGACCGCTTGGAAGAATTTTTCGAAAGCAATCCCCCGGCGCAGCGCTTCTCGTTTGAAGCATTAACCGATCCCGTCGATTTTCGACGCGATACATTTGATGATAGAAAAGCGTTTCGCGAGGTCCTGCTGAAATTCCTCGCTGATGATCTGGCCGAGGCGAAAAAAGGCAACGTGTCGGGACCGGTCAAATCTGCGTGCGACGTTCTGCGCGATATTCGCGACAACATCCGCCATGCCGTCGAGTTTGGTCTTCTCACACCCGGCTCGCAACGATACCTGATCGAAGCCTTCGGTCCCATCAACAACCGACTGGCCGTCGGACCTCCGGCATTCCGCATCGAGCAGCTCCGCGCACTCACAAGCGCCGGCATCCTTGACATGTTCTGGGGACCCGACCCCGAAGTTGTGTTTGACGCCGAGCGCCGCGAGGTTTTGTTGCGCAGCAGGGCGTTCAAAGAGCAGTGCAGCGCCCGGCTGGACGGCTTGGTCGACGCGCGCGTGCCGTGTGTGCCTTCCACGCTCATTGAACGTCTGCTGCATCGCAATACGGTGCGTCGCGCCGTGAACCGGTTCGAAGGCGAAGAATATCAGCTCGATACCATCGAAATCGATCGCCGGGGCCGAGTCATCAACGGAACCGGCAAGGCGGATCCGAATATTTCAGCACTCGGTCCGCTGACCGAAGGAACCGTTTGGTATACTCAGGCGGCGGCGCGTCCCGGGGTCAATTCTCGCTCACTCACCGACGCCGGCCGATGGGCGATGGACACCGTGGAATCCCTGCGCGTCGGTGCCCCGGTATAAGGAGATACGCCCATGTGGACAAAGTCGTCCAGGAAATTTTGTGAGACGCTCGGCCTCAGCTATCCGATTATCCAGGCTCCGATGGCGGGCGGACCGACGACGCCCGCGCTCGTGAGCGCCGTATCCGAAGCCGGCGGTCTCGGGTTCGTTGGAGCGGGTTACATGAAACCCGACGCGCTGCGCGAGACGATTACGGAAATCAGACGGGCCACGGACAAACCGTTCGGCGTCAATGTTTTTGTTCTCGATGACGCAACGCTGCCACAGGGGCCTGCCAGCAGCGTGAGGCGCGCACTGCTCGATATCGCCGAGGACTTGAGTGTGTCGGATCTCAATCTTGAACCGTCGGTATCGTCGAATCTCGATGCACATCTGGACGTTCTCATTGAGCAGCGTGTTCCGGTGGTGAGCTGCACCTTTGGCGTACTCACGGCGGATCGGATTTCAGCGCTGCGAGCGGGTGGCTCCGTTGTGGTGGGCACCGCCACGACCAGTGAAGAAGCGAAAGCCCTTGAAGAAGCACGTTGTGACGCCATTGTGCTGCAGGGTTTCGAGGCGGGCGGTCATCGTGGAGCGTTTCTCGCGAACCAGCCCGACGTGGGGCTGTTTGCGCTCGTTCCGCAAACTTGTGACCGAGTATCCGTGCCGGTGATCGCGTCGGGCGGCATCATGGATGGCCGCGGGATCGCTGCCGCGCTCAGTCTGGGCGCAGCAGCCGTCCAAATGGGCACCGCGTTTCTTACCGTGGATGAATCAGGGGCGTCCCCGGTATGGAAACAGGAGGTACGAAACGCAAGCGACGTCAGCACCGTGCTCACAAAGGCATTCTCGGGAAAACGAGCGCGGGGTAAGAGAAACGAGTTTGTGCGACGGTTCGAAGCCCTCGAAGACGAGATTCCTGCTTATCCGCTGCAAAATCGAATCACGACCACGTTGCGGGCAGCGGCGAAGGCGCAGGGTCGAGGGGAGTACATGTCACTCTGGGCCGGTCAGGCGGCTGCACTCTCGCGAACGGTGCCCGCCGCGGAGCTTATGACCGCGTTAGTCGACGAAACGGAGCATGTACTCGACGCGTTCGAAGTACCACGTTCATAATGATAGCGGTTGCGCTCATCGCCGCGCCCGGAACATTGGATTTCATCTCGTCGGACTTGCTTGTACTGAGTTACCATCCGTCGCGATGTTCGTTTTAGAACGAGAGTCGCGCTTCAACGAATGCCTGGATATCTCGTCCGTCGATCGAGCAGTCCTCGTTCAGGTCGCATGGCGGGATATGAGCCGGGTTGCCGGTATCAATGCCGAGGAGCACCATCACAAACAAGCTCATATCATCGCCGTCCACATCGCGGTCACCGTCGATATCACCCATGATGAGCACACACTGGCCTTGTACACAGACCGCCCCGTCGCCACCATAAGTGCCTCCAAGTCCTTCGCACATAAACTGACTGACGCTTGCGCACCGATTGTCCGGCAGGCAACACGAACCAATCGTCACGGGCGGAATAGCCGTGTTTGAGTCGTCGATGAAGACGTAACTGCCTCCCGATGACGTTGCAATATCCTGGAAAAACGTTTCGTCAGAAACGGTCCCCGCGCGGAATTCTGCGGCGTCACCATCCCCCGACAATCCCGCACGTGCCAAGGCGCCCCATTGACGGACCAGGGTGACGTTTTGCGCCGCAAGTTTGTCCGAGACCAACCTTTGCCATGAACCGGCGTCATAGGGTGGTCCACTCACACTGTCGGGGCCGGCGCACTGACCTGTGGAGTTGTTCTCACCGCCGTCACTGCTGATGGCGAGGACTCGGTCTCCTGGCGCAGCGAGCGGAAAGGCGGCCGTGATGGCGTCACTGGCGGCGCAGATGGCCTCTGCCAACGGGGTTGCCCCCGAACAATCATCCGGCGTGAGTGTATTCAGCGCCGCCACGGCCGCCGCCTCGTTGACAAACCCACCGGTGAGGTCGGTGGGTCCGGTCCCTGTAAAGGTCCAGACCGATACGGATCCGAAGGGATTGGCGATGAAGAAATCACGGACGTCATCCATCGCCGTTTCCAGGGCATCCTCGCACCGAGTATTGTTCGTTGAACGCATTTCCACCATAGAGCCCGTGCGGTCTAAGAGAACCAGCATGTTCCGCCGTGAAGCCGCACTGCTGCCCCGCTTTCCTTCGATACTGTCCACTTCTTCCGTGGCCACACCGAATGTGCCGGCAACATTGAACGCCGTATTCCACAGATGGCCGCCGTGTAATAAGAAAAACGCCGGTGCTCCGAAGGGCAGCACGATGATCTCACCGCCGTCAAAGCTGGCGCCGCCTCCCGTGGTATCTCGGATGCTGAAGATGATCCGATCGCCGGGACCGAAGCTAGCACCAAACGGGCAAGCCCGTTGGACCATCAGTGCGTCAAGTTCAATAAGCTCTGTTGGACCGGTGTAACCCAAAGAAACCACGGTGGCCACGATCGCGGCACGTGGTATGAAACAGCAGAGCGGTAGCGCCGGAGGAATCCCACAAGGAGGGCGGATGGTCACAACAGAGCACCCGCCTATAGGCGGCCCGGGATCGCCCACTTCAGAGAAGAAGTCAGCATCGCTGCCGTTGAGCGGCCCCCAAAGCTCCAGGCCATCCGTATCTTCGAAGTTACCGGGAGGATCGGGGTTACTGAAATCGACTTGCGTCCAAAGGATGCCGGTTGCGCCTGCCGGCGTTTCAAACCAAACCGCATTGCCTCCAGGATCGCCCGCGAATGAAACAAGCAGGTCAGCCGTGTTGTTGACGACACCGGAGAAATAAGCATCCTCTCCGTTGGCGAGGGCATCGACTTGTTCCGGGCGGCCATAGTCCACGATGTCTGAGGGATGTGGCCCACCGACCGCATCGGGCGGTAACGTAAACAAGACCTGCTCCGGGTCGGGGACGCCATGGGCGCCACCGCCGGCGACGGCCTCCTCGTCTTGGTCATTGCTGTACTCGACGGGGATTCCCTGCGCATTCACAGTTCCTCCAATTGCCAGAAACGACGCCAGCAGAATCGCTGCCTTCCTCGCTGTGCACATCACAACCTCCTTAATCATTAGCCTCAATTTCACTGTTTCTCCGCCCCATTGGGTCAGAATGGAGTCGCTTGATCAGCGCTCTTGCACGTCCCACTGACATACGCGACAATGAACGTGGAAGTCCTTCGGGTAATTTCACTTTTTTGAATTTCGGTGGCCGGCATGTCCACCCAAGGGGAAGTGACACAGCTCCTCGAAGACCTCAACCGTGGGGACCGGGAGGCTTATGAAAAGCTTGTGCCATTGGTCTATGAACAACTGCACGCACTCGCCGAAGACCAACTACGCAGAGAACGGCCCAGCCATACCCTTCAGCCGACCGCCCTGGTGCACGAGGCGTTCCTGCGGTTGGTCGATCAAAAGAAGACCCATTGGAAGAATCGGGCCCATTTCTTCGCAGTGGCCGCCCAGATCATCCGCCGAATCCTCGTTGACCACGCTCGAAGCCGCGGACGGGCGAAGCGCGGGGGTGATCGTGGCAAGGTCCTGCTCGATGAGGCACTGGTGTCGGCTTATGAGCGGAACTTAGACCTGCTGGCATTGGATGAGGCGCTGGAGAAACTGGAGCGCACGGCCCCGCAGCAGGCCAAGGTCATCCAGATGCGTTTCTTCGCCGGGTTGACCATCAGAGAAACCGCCGCGGTCCTCGGTGTCTCGTCCACGACAGTCGAACGTGAATGGCGTTACGCCCGGGCCTGGCTCTTCCAAAGGCTAGGCCACAACGACAGTCGATTCGCAGAGGAGAACGACGATGGCGGCGGAGAAGAAAGACCGACGTGATGAGGAACCGAGAAGGGATTCTCAATCCGGCAGCGTGTTGGCGGAGGGGCGAAGCCAACGCGCCGAAGAACTGTTCAAGGCCGCGTTGGCCTACGACACAAGCCGACGGTCCGCTTTTCTGGATAAGTCCTGTGCCGGGGATATGGCACTGCGCGCGGAGGTCGACGCACTTTTTGCGGCGGACGCCGCTGCAGGCAGTTTCCTGGAGCCGCCTAGCGGCCTTGTCGCCGGGTTGTCAGGCGACCAGCCTAATACCTGCGTCGTCGGCGCGCGGATCGGACGATACAAAATTGATCAAGTCATCGCCTCGGGGGGGATGGGGACCGTCTATGAGGCAACGCAGGATCGGCCACGCCGCAAAGTGGGGCTCAAGGTGATCAAGGCCGGCATCGCTTCGGGGTCGGCCTTACGTCGCTTCGAGCATGAGGCGGAGATCCTCGGTCGCCTCCGCCATCCCGGCATCGCCCAAATCTTCGAAGCAGGAACCCATGAGGCGGATGGCCAACGCGTCCCGTTTTATGCGATGGAGTATATCCCCGATGCGAGCACGATCCTCGAATTTGCCAACGACCACAACCTCGGCACGAAGGACCGCCTCAAGCTTTTGTCCGAAGTTTGCGATGCCGTTCATCATGCTCACCAAAAGGGCGTGATCCACCGTGATTTGAAGCCCGGCAACATCCTGATCGATTCAGTCGGTCAGCCCAAAGTGCTCGACTTCGGCGTCGCGCGAGTGACGGATGCGGACGTGCAAACGACCACACTTCAAACAGACGCGGGACAGCTCATCGGCACCCTGCCGTACATGAGCCCGGAGCAGTGTGCAGGCGACCCCCACGAACTTGACATGCGCTCGGACGTCTATGCCCTGGGCGTGGTCGCGTACGAATTGCTTGCCGGCAAGCTTCCCTACGACTTAGGCGGCAAGGCCGTTTATGAAGCGGTTCGTGTGATTCGCGAGGAAGATCCGATCCCGCTCGGTACGATCAACAAAGTCTTCCGTGGAGACCTGGACACGATCATCGCCAAGTCGCTGGAGAAGAATCGGGCGCGCCGGTATCAATCAGCCAACGACCTTGCGGCTGACATCCGGCGGTACCTTCGTCATGAGCCCCTCGTGGCCCGCCCGCCCAGTGCCATGTACCAGGTTCAGAAGTTCGCCCGACGGAACAAAGCCCTGGTAGGTGGCGTTGTGTCCGCCTTTCTGGCATTAGCAGCGGGGGCTGCGCTGGCAGTTTGGCAAGCCGTGCAGGCGACAGAGGCGCGCGACGAAGCAGAAGCCGTCGTCGAGTTTCTCGCTGGGATCTTGTCCAAGGCGAATCTGAATGATGGCGGCCGCGACCTGCTCGTCAGAGACGTCCTCGATGTCGCGGCCGAGAAAGTCGGCCGGGATTTCTCCGACCGGCCGCTGATCCAGGCCCGACTCCACGGCGTGATCGGTATTACCTACCAAAGTCTGGGAATGTTGCCGAAAGCCGAGTTGCATCAGCGTGCGATCCTGAACATCTACCTGCGAGAATTAGGCGAAGAGGATCGGCGTACCCTGGCTGCCATGAATGACTTGGCGCCTCTTCAATTCTGGCAACACAATTTCTCCGAGGCCGTGCCGCGCGCCCGCAAGGCGCTCGAAATCGCCCGCCGCGTGTTCGAAAATGAGGACTCGATCACGTTGAACGCCATGGAGAATCTGGCCGCGTTGCTTGCGGAACATGGCGAGCCGTCCGAGGCGGAGCCACTTGCTCTTGAAGTACTGGAGATTACCCGACGCCTGCGAGGAGATGAACATAGCGAGACATTGGATCGAACGAACCACCTTGTGAGGGTGCGCCGCGCCCAGGGTCGGCTACTCGAGGCGGAAGCGCTACTCCGTCGGACGCTGGAAATCGGCCGTCGCGCGCTGAGCGAAAATCATCAAAAAACGCTTAGCTATCAACTTTACTTGGCGGAGGTGCTCCACGGTCAGAATAAGTTGTCCGAAGCCGAGGCGCTATACCGCCAAACACTGGAAGCGGGCCGGCCCGTGTGGGGCGATAGGCACCACAAAATACTGAGAATCATGGATGGACTGGCTCGATTGCTTCACGTCCTAGGCAAGCCATCCGAGGCGGAGCCGCTATTTCGCGACGCCGTTGCGAAAGCCGAACGTGCGCTGCCCGCCGATTTTTGGTTCACGGCGGTCCTGCGCGACGGATGGGGGAGATGCCTTACGACGCTGGGGCGTTATGACGAGGCTGAAGTGCAACTGCTCAAAAGCCATGAAGTGCTCAAGGCAAGAATGGATGAAGACCCTGGTCACGCGATCAGTGCGATCGAGGCCCTGATCGATCTGTACGAGTCCTCAGGAAGACCTGACACGGCAACAAAATATCGATCGATGCCTCGTCCAACAAACAAATCGCAAGGTTCATTTGTTCCGAGCGAAAACAGGGAACGTGCGCGCAAAGAGAAGAACGAAGCAAATACAACCAAAGCCCCGGGAAGGCCTGCCCGGGGCTTTGGGGAGAATGCATCATCGCATTACCCACCTTTGACCACTCGGCAAAATAATAAAGTCGACGAATAAAACTTGAACTAGAAGCGCGTGACGCCGTATAGTCCTCCGTGTAGTAGAGAGGACACACCGGTACATCGAGCTGTGGCCGGCTCGCGTCGTTCAGAAATGTGAGAACTGTGTCGCCCAATTCAATGCACGAGGGAATTCCCCTATGCAGTCACAAGAGGTTGCACAGCTTCTCTGACTTAGGCGGGTGATTAAGTTTCATCAAGTATTATGGAAGGAGCCCCCATGATGTGTAGAGCACAAGGCCGAAATGTCTGCGCTTTGGAATCCTTTGAATCGAAGAAAATACGATGCGCCGCCAAGCCGCAAATGTCATCTTGCGGACCGGATCAATGGAGAATCCTCGCCGATCACTTTCGAAAAATTCGACTGTCACTGATCGCTGCGATCCTCGTGCTCGGTCATCAGTCGCTCGCAAATGCAAGTCTGCCTGTGGTCAACACCGAAGAAAACGCAAATTTCGGCCGCGCAGTCGCGATCGACGGCAACTATGCCGTCGTCGGCGCATATCTGGAAGATAGCGTGGGAGCCAACGGCGGTGCCGTTTATGTCTATCGATACAATGGCTCCGAATGGCTTATCGATGCGCGCATCGTTCCGTCCGATGTCGCCTCCGATGACCAATTCGGGCACTGTGTTGCAATCGAAGGCAACACGCTCGTCGCCGGCTCACCATTGGACGATGATCACGGCTCAGGAAGCGGCAGCGCTTATGTCTTTGTCCGAAGCGCCAATGGCTGGGAACAACAAGCGAAACTTACCGCCACGGACGCAGCCGCAGGCGACAGCTTCGGATTCAGCGCCGCGATCTCAGGAGAGGCCGTGGTCGTTGGCGCACACAACTGGGAGAGCCCCACAAGTGGTACCGATGCCGGCGCGGCCTATGTGTTTCGGCGAAGCGGCGCGAATTGGAATGAGGAGAGTATCCTGCAGGCCACCGATCAAGCCGCGAGCGATTCATTCGGTCGTGCCGTGGACATCGACGGCAATGCCGTCGTCGTGGGGGCTCCCTTTAAGGATGCCTCCGGCAAATCAAATTCCGGAAAAGCCTATGTCTTCCGAAATTCCTCAGGCACTTGGTCGCAAGAGGCCCAACTGACCGGCCGCACACCTTCACTCGTCGAGCCGAATGACAGACTGGGCGAATCCGTGAGCATCTCCGGCAACCGCGTTGCCGCCGGCGCACCGGGGGGAGACGCTGATCCTATTTCGTTAATAAAGAATGAGACCGGGGCTGTCTACATCTTCAATAAAACGGGCACGACCTGGCGGGAAGAACAGCGAATTGTCGCGTCGGATGCCTACATCAACGACAACTTCAGTGTCGTTGATATGGACGGTGACCTCCTGATCATCGGCGCACCAAACGATGATGACGGAGCCAACGGCGCGGGCAGTGTGTACATCTACGAACGCTCGCCTCGCGCCAGGGTCATTCCGTGGCAATTGGTGGAGAAAAGAATCGCCAGCATCACAGGTGCTTCGGATGCATCAGGCTCAGACGTTGCAATCGATGGTGACCGCGCACTCGTCGGCACACCGAACGCGAATTTCGGAACCTACCCCGATCCTGGAACGGGCTTATTTATTCTACGCAACGACGCCGGGTGCGCTTATTTCTTCGACAAGGACAACGGCGGCACCGACAATTGGGGCGAGTCGCAGCGCATCCTCGCCGAGGTTCCTCCGCCCGGCCGTTGTTGTTATTACGATCAGACCACGCTCACTTGCAATGACGAAAAGACCGAGCTTGAATGCATGCAACTCCCGTCCGTCTGGGAAGCTGGCGCAGACTGCACATCGGGCTGCACCGGCTGCACCGCCGGTTCGGGTGGAATTGCACGTCGATGGCAGGCAGGCATGTCCATCGGCTTCTTTTCTGAAGTCAATCTGTATTCCGGCCGCGTCGTCACCGCAATTCCCATCGCCGGTTGGTCCGGACGCGGCCCGAGTGTGGATTTCACCCTTTATCACAACGCTGCCTGCGATTCCGCACCCGCCCACTCCCATTGGCAGCACACCTACTCAACACACTTGGAATTCGCCACTGGCGAAGTGATCGTTGTCTCCCCCGATAACACGCGCGATGTTTTCACCGAGGATAGCGGCGACTACGTCGCCCCACCCGGCATCTTCGATAACCTGGAAGCCGAGCAGGCTCCTGATACAGGCTACGTCATCACTTCCAAAGACCTCTCGAAAGCGCGTTTCGATGAGAACGGACGATTGGATTGGCTCGAAGATGCCTCCGGCAACCGCCTCACCGTCCATTACATCGACGATTCCCAGGACCCAGCCGACGGCGAAGTCGATTACATCGAAGACGCCCCCGGCCGGCAACTCAATCTTAATTACAATGCGCATGGCCTATTGTCCGAAGTTGTCGTCTCCTTCGGTGGCGGCGGCGGCAACCCCACGACGCTGAGGCATCATCTGCTCTATTACGACTCGGCTGCCCCGAACACACCCAGCAAGGATGCCGACGGGGACTTGCTGGCGGTCGTCAACGATCCCGACGGACCGGGGTACACCGGTCTCAAGCTGGCCGTCAGCTTCACGTACAATGCTGCGGGTGATCTTGCCACCGTCGCAAACCAGCGCGGCAAGGACCACGACTTCGAATACGTCGGCCACCGTCTTGTGCGCGTCACCGGCCCGACCAACACCGTTGAAACTTTCGGCTATGCCGACACCGGCGACGTGCGGCGCACACGCTACACGGACATCCGCGGCAATGCCTGGGTCACCGAGTTCGGCGCGGACGGCAACCTCGTCCGCAACATCAATCCACTGCTGTTTGAGCAGCACTATTTCTATGAGGACAACCGGTCTCAACTGGCACACGAGATGACCAGCTTCCAAAACGAACTGGGCAAGGTCTGGTCTACCACCTATGACGACAACGCGGACATTCTAACGACGACTGATCCGCTCCAGCGCCGGACAACCTACACCTATGACGCCAACGACAATCTGACCAGCGTCACCCCGCCGGGAGCGACGCCTCTGAGCGGCAACGCCGCCAAGAAAGTGGAGATCAAGTATCTCGACACCAACCAACCGACACGGCCGACGGAGATCGTGCAACCCACGGTTGGCGGCGCAACGGGCAGCGTGACGATCGAGTATTACGGCCCGGATGACGATTGTTCTTTTAACATTGCCGGTTTTGAGAGAGATTCGTGGAACGGGCTTATCAAGAGCGTGACCGAGGCCAACGGCGTGGTGAGAGAGTTCGACTATGATATCTACGGGCATCCACGTAAGGAGGTTGAAAATCCTGAGACCTCCCTTTGCGCCTCAGGGGGCGGCGGCGGTTACGATCCGCTCGTCTATCCAACCATCGTCAACGGCGGGGATTTCAATGAAAGCGGAATATTTGTTAGCGGCACCACGCCTTGGAAAACCAAGCCCGGATGCGGCCGTGGCACCAATTGTGGCGCAGCCTGTGGCCGTGTGCACTTTGACGGCGCCGGACGAACTGAAAGTTCATCGTGCATTTGTGTACTCTTCTGCGCCATTTGCATTATTCCTTCTGAAGAACCGTTGAAAGACTCGACGCTCTCCACGGGGTGTGGCGATATCGATCTATCCGCCACCGGCCTTGCAACGACTGCCAGTGTCTGCATCTCCAGTCCCACGACCGGCGAGAATTCAACCCGTTCGCTTGATATGAGCTACGATGACCTGGATCGTCCTTTGACGATCGACATCGTTAGCAACGAACCCGCTGCAGCCGCTGGCAACACGGTCGACACGACCCGCGCCAGCTCGATCAGTTACAACGATACTACCGGCAGCTACACGACCACAGGTCCCGACGGCAAGGACACCACGGCCACGCTGGATGAACTGGGCCGCCCTTATCTTGTCACGCGGGACACGCCCGGCGGCGCAATCACGGAGGAGCGAGAATTCGACGCGGCAAGCCGTCTGACTCGTGCAATTCGCGGTAACGGCACCGAAGTCCGTTACGAATACTTCGACAACAATCGCGTAAAGAAAATCAGGCATCTCGACGACAACGGCGATGAGATGCTCGTGCTTGAATACGCCTATACGCCAGACAGTCTCGTTGAATCGATCACCGAGGCGGATAAGTCGACGGCGCCCGGTCATACGATCACCGCGACCGTTGATTTTGAATATGACAACCGTAATCGCCTCACGCGCGAGACGCGTGATGACTCCGGTGCAACCGGCGTCGCAAAGATCGAGTACGACATCTCGTACACGCATGATCAAGGCGGTAACCGCAAAACAAAGACAAATCACATGACCGGCGATGTGACAACGTACACTTACGACATCACCGACGCCAGTGACGGAGGTCAGCACAACAACCGACTGCTGTATTGGGAGACCAAAGACAGCACCAACACCGTGATTCAGAAGGCGTGGTATCGCTATGGTGCTGCCGGGCAGGTTGATCGTGTCGTCCGTCAAACCGGCAGCAGCACGCCCGAAATCGGCTGGTTCTACTACGACACCAGCGGTCGACTATGGTTCGTGACGTACGGCTTCGGTGATTATGACGAACTGACCGGTGACGTCAGCAACCAGACGTTTACACTGGCCAGCGAGTATCGCTACAGTGCCGACGGCCGACAGCGCTATCTCGTCCGCCAGCTTGATCCTGACAATGATTTCGCACCCTTCGCGAATCTTGACGTCTGGAGCGACCATGCCGGTTTCAATATCTACAGCGACTACACCGTCAATACGACGACCGGAGTCGCGACCGAAATCGCAGCCTATTCCAGCGGTTTGGGTTCCTCGATGTACAATTCGAGCACGTCGTCGTTCGATGCTCCGGACTACGCCGGCAATGACCTGATCGGCACCAAGCGCCTGGCCACGGACGACAACGGTGCCCAGATCGAACGATTGGTCTACACGGCTTTCGGCGAGCTTGTTAGCAGCACGTCCTCAGAAAATCGTTACGGCTATGGTGGTGCTTGGGGTTATGAGCGGCCGGAGGTGACCGACGCCCTCGAGCCCTGGGGTTGGCTCCACGTCGGAGCGCGATACTATGATCCGAGCGTCGGACGATTTATGCAGCGCGATCCGATCGGGATGGAGGGCGGACTAAATGTCTACGTATATGCCGAAGCCAACCCGGTTGATGTGGTCGACCCCGATGGACTCACATCCTGGCATCCTTTCGGTGTGGACGGACCGATTTTTGGTCGCGGTGGGAAATGGGGCCGAGGGCCGGGAATTCGTGCTGCGTGGTTCAATCGCGGCATGTTGCGCCTCGGATGGAGTTGGAATCCGGCTCTGCTTCGAAATCTATTTTCTTTGCATGGGGGCATACTCGGAACTGCCGGTCATTGGCATTTGTATTTTAATCGCTTTGGCCTGACGCATGGCAGACCGCCTTTATGGGGGCGTTTTGCCGTAAGAGGTGTTCAAGTGGCCCTCTGCGCAGCCGCCGCTTACGGCGGCTGGAAAGCCGGCCAGGCATTTACGACCAGCGTCCGGCGAACATTCGGCCGCACAGGTTGGGATATGATATTCCGATGGGCCTGGGATGGTTACTACGGCGTCCGCCCTCCCGGAAAGGGTATACTGGACTACTGATTCGGGGTGATTGCGGCGATGGAGCACTTGTTGGACTGGAACCGAACATCGCCTTGATTCGCGAATGGCGAGTGGCTGACGCGGCTGCGCAGTCACTTGGACAGGTTTCCTGTTTGACGAGCATTGTGTCCCGCGCTCTACTACGGCTCCTGATCCGCGCGGCTGTGATTCGACCGTGACGATTGCCTGATGCCCATCGGAGTTGCCACATGCTTAAGAGAGTTTTAACCGGCGTCGAACGTTGGTTGAACCGCAAACAAGCCAATGTGACTTCAGGTTGGGTGCGACGGCATGATTTCGAGATTGACGCTGATCTCCGCAGGTTCACTTTCTGCAATGTGCGCATTGGCGAAGACATCCGTTCGTTGTCGGCGCTCGGGCCACCGGACGAACTCGTCCATGGGACCCATATTTGGTCCGAGCTCGGATTTACGCTGCGCTTCTCAAGTGATTTTCGGCTTACCGCATTTGAGCTGATTCGGGGGCCACGGCTTATGTTAAGAACGCAAACGGAAATCTTCAAAGGTAATACTTATTTCAACGGTGATCCGGTTCAACTCAATACCGAGAGTGATTATGAAGTACTTTCAAAATTGTATGGTGATCCATTTTTGACGCACGAAGGTGATGATACGGCGTTGTTCTATGAGTTCGGTGATATCGAAGTCGTCTTGTGTGCGGATTCGACGGAAAACAATGTCTTGGCGCTTCATACGATCATTATACAGTCGCCGCCAATATTAGCTGATCCGAAACAATCCAAATGGTATGGACTCAGTAAGCCGTTAGCGAAGTAGAAGGCATTGATTCATTTTGGACCGATTCGCGATTCATAGCATCATTGCTCCGATCCGGAAATTGACAATCGGCATAATAACGCCGCAGCGTCGAATACCGTACACGAAAGGCCAAAGAGGCCTTGCCCAACCATATCGATGAATGAACTTCTCCGGGATAAATAGAGGCCTCCACCGTCTGTACGCCCGCCGCTTCCTGACGGGACGCAGCCCTCGCCACGAAAAACAAATCATCGATTAAATCTATCTCAAAATCTAAAACAATCTATTATTCAATTTGACCGCGGCTGCCTATAAATACATACGGCAGCGACCGGCGGTGAAAGGTCGGGTTCTGCAGATGAACTGAAATTACGTTCGAACGAGAATCTCTCGATGCAAACCATACTTGGAAAACACTGGCACTACCTGCTGGCCGAGGAGGTGCTTGACCTGCTTGAAACGGACGCCGACAAGGGGCTCGACACCTTCGAGGTCGCGCGTCGCCAAAAGCACTTTGGGCCGAATGTCATTACCCAAAGAAAGGGACAGGGACCGCTTGTGCGATTCCTGCTCCAATTTCACCAACCTCTTATTTATATTCTGCTGGCGGCCGCGCTGATCACCGGAATCCTGCAAGAGTGGGTCGACTCAGGAGTGATTCTCGGCGTCGTGCTCGTGAACGCCTTCGTGGGGTTTCTTCAGGAGTCGAAGGCACTGAGCGCCATCGCCGCGCTGGCGCGTGTGATGACCAGTGAAGCCACTGTGTTACGCGCTGGCGAAAAAGAGCGGATATCCACAAGTGAGTTGGTGCCCGGTGACGTCGTGCTCCTCCAGTCCGGCGACAAAGTGCCGGCCGACCTGCGGCTGTTTCGCTCGCGTGAGCTCCAGGTCGATGAATCGGCGCTCACCGGCGAGTCCATTCCGGTCGAGAAATGCCCGGACGTGATCGAACCCGACTCGGTGCTTGCCGACCGGAAGAACATGGCCTATGCGTCCACGCTCGTGACGTACGGAACGAGTGCCGGCGTCGTCACCGCAACGGGTGATAAAACCGAGATCGGCCGTATCTCCGAGCTAATCTCCTCGGCAGAAGTCCTGGCCACGCCGCTGACTCGCAAGATTGCCCGTTTCAGCCATTTCCTTCTCTATGTCATCCTTGCCTTGGCCGCAGTGACGTTCACCGTCGGAATCTTACGGGGAGAGAAAGCAGCCGACATGTTCATGGCCGCGGTGGCGCTCGCAGTCGGCGCAATTCCCGAAGGACTCCCCGCAGCGATGACCATCACGCTGGCCATCGGTGTATCACGGATGGCAAAGCGTCATGCGATCATCCGAAAACTGCCGGCCGTCGAGACGTTGGGGAGCACCACTGTCATCTGCTCCGACAAGACCGGAACACTCACGCAAAACCAGATGACCGTACAGGAGGTCATGGCCGGGAACGAACAGGTCGCGGTTTCCGGCGTTGGGTACGCGCCGAAAGGCGTTTTCAGCAGCCTCGGAAAGAAACTTGATCCCCAGTCCAACGCGGCACTCGGCGAGTGCCTGAAAGCGGGGTTGCTCTGCAACGACTCCAGGCTCACCGAAATTGAGGAAGAGTGGAGGGTCGAGGGCGATCCAACGGAAGGCGCCTTGATCGCTTCGGCACTCAAGGCGGGTTTATTTCCGGATCCACTCCAGCGAAAGCTGCCCCGTCTGGACGCCATTCCCTTCGAGTCACATCACCAATACATGGCGACCCTGCATGATGCTGGAGCGGATCGTCCCCGGATCGTCTATCTCAAGGGGGCCGTCGAGAGCATTATGCAACGTTGTGACAAAATGCTCGATGCCAACGGCGAAATGTCCGAGTCAAAAGCCTTATCGCTTCAAACCCATATGAATGAGATGACTGCAAAGGGGCTGCGTGTGCTCGCCTTTGCACGCGGCGAACTTCCTTCGGGCACGACTTCCATAACACACCGGGACGTCGTCAGCGGGCTCACATTCCTGGGTCTTCAAGGTATGATCGACCCCCCTCGTCCCGAAGCGATCAGCGCCGCTCGCGCGTGCCGGGCTGCCGGCATCCAAGTCAAAATGATTACCGGCGACCACGCAGGAACGGCTGCCGCCATTGCAAGACAAATTGGAATGAATGGCGCCGAAGTTCCAGATGCAGCACCCGCCGCCTTAACCGGCAAAGACATCGCTGATTACTCCGACAGCAAACTGATCGATGTGGTCGAACACACACGAGTATTCGCTCGGGTAGCACCGGAACAAAAACTTCGACTGGTCGAAGCCATTCAGGCGCGCGGAAATGTCGTAGCCATGACGGGAGACGGCGTCAACGACGCCCCCGCGTTACGGCAGGCTGACATTGGCGTCGCGATGGGAATCACCGGCACCGAAGTCGCCAAGGAAGCCGCCGACATGATACTGACGGACGACAACTTCGCCTCTATCGAAGCAGCCGTCGAGGAAGGGCGAGGCGTCTTTGACAATCTCGTCAAGTTCATTACCTGGACGCTGCCCACCAATCTCGGTGAGGGACTGGTCATCCTGGCGGCCGTGATCGTCGGTGCTACGCTGCCGATTCTTCCCGTGCAGATTCTCTGGATCAATATGACCACGGCTGTGTTACTGGGATTGACGCTCGCCTTTGAACCGAAAGAGGCCAACATCATGGACCGCGCGCCGCGCGATCCGACGACTCCGATTCTCCCCCGCCGACTGATTTTTCGGATATGCCTTGTCGGAGCGATGCTGCTTGCAGGCTCGTTCGGCTTGTTCAAGTGGGCGATGCATAACGGTGCGAGCGAAGCAGCGGCGAGGACGGTGGCCGTCAATGTGTTCGTGATCGGAGAACTTTTTTATCTATTCAACTGTCGTTCTCTCACATATTCGATGTTCGCGCTGGGGCTGTTCACCAACCGCTGGTTGCTGACCGGCGTCGGTGTGATGGCCGCTTTGCAACTGCTCTACACGTACCTGCCGATCATGAATCGCACGTTTCAGAGCGCGCCGATTGGGCCCTTGGAATGGTCGCTTGTGATCGGTGTGGGCCTGGCAATCTACGGAGTCGTCGGCGTTGAGAAGTGGCTGCGGCGCCGAACGGCCGAAAGGAGTCGGTGCAACACTCGACGACGGATTTCTTCAGCAGACACCGAACCCGGCTTGGTTTCGTATTGAGAGGAGCTATTTATGTATCGATACAAACGCTTGATGATTGGGCTCAATTTGACCGACGAAGACAAATCCACAATTGAGTACGCGGCCATGATCAGCCGGATGGCACAATCGGAATCCATTCGTTTTGTGCACGTCGTCAGCAACCCGGATATCCCGGAAGCCCTCCTCACGGAATACCCCGGTCTGGCGAACGTCGGTAGTGAACACGCACGTGCCCGAATGACCGAACTTGTCGCGGCTCATTTCGATGGACACCCTGATGCTGAAATCGTGTACAAAGTCATCAAAGGTTCGCCCCTGTTTGAATTACTGCGCCTGGCCAGTCAAAAAGACGTCGATCTGATTCTCGTCGGAAGAAAACCTGCCGAGCGAATCGGCGGCGCGCTCGCGGAGAAACTCGCTCGAAAGGCGCCTTGCTCGGTCTTGATCGTTCCCGATGGATTCGAAGCGCGCATCAAGAAAATTCTCATTCCGGTGGATTACTCCGAACATTCGGCACAGGCGATGGACGTCGCAACGGCTTTTGCTTCTTCACGCGGACTGCCTGACATCTCTTGTTTGCATGCCTATCGAGTTCCCATCGGTTATGGGAAAACCGGCAAGACATACGAGGAGTTCGGCAAAGTCATGAAGACACATGCGGAGAGAGATTACAAAACCTTCATCCGCGAATGCGATCTCAAAGAGATCTCGGTCAGTCCGTCCTTTCTGCTGGCCGACCGCCCCGCTGACGGTATTCGGAAAGTCATTGAGGAACAGAAGTCCGACCTGGTCGTCATCGGAGCGCGCGGTCGAAGCGCCGCGGCCGCAGTGCTTCTGGGAAGTGTGACGGAAAGATTGATTCAAACGACAGAAGTACCGCTACTGGCCGTAAAGAAGAAGGGCGCCGGCATGGGCTTGCTCGAGGCACTTCTCAACTTGTAACGAAACCGCTGTTGCGTGAACGACACGCCGCGCCAGCGAAAAAGATGTAGAGAATTGTCAGTACAGTATACGCTACAGAGCTTGCTCAAGATGCTTTCAAGACGCCCTTGGCCGGGCATCCGCGCACGATGGAGCAGCCGGACAGATGCAAATCGCGAAGAAAAAGACCCTTGTAGCTTGAGTCGAGGAGCTCGCCCGGGTACGATGACGGCTTGAACCGGTGAAAGATGGGAAATCGTGGTTAGGCACTTCCGGAGGCTGATCACATGCGGACACCGTGGTTGAGCACCATGGCCGCCGTTGGATGGCTGGGTCTGGTCGGTTGCGACGCGCTGGATGTCTGGCGGCCCCCTCAGCCGACCGCGGAAGAGTATGCTCGGGGACTGCTCGTCTTCTATCCCGGCTCGTCGAATCTGTACGTCGAGGGGCTCGGGTATTACTACGGCTTGAAGGAAGCCGGGATTGATATGGCCATTGAGATCGTGCCGTGGTCGGGCTTTCTGACGCACCAGCTTTTTCCCGAGAACGCACAGGAAGAAATTCGAGCAAGGGCCCGCGAGGAGGCGACAAGGATTGCAGACTACATCCGCAGCCACCCGGATTGTCCGGTGACGCTGATGACGTATTCCGGCGGCGCGCTGATGGCGCTGGAAACGGCTGCGGCGATGCCGCCGGATGCGCCGGTGGACCGGGTGATTGTGTTGAGTCCAGGATTGTGGACACACTTCGACCTCGGCCCGGCGCTGGACGGTACGACGCAGAACGTATTGTATTACTGGTCGCCCCACGAAAGGGATCTGGTCGAGTTTGTCGCGCGCAATTTCGGAACGGCGGACGGCCATTTCATGGACGCAGCCGCATCCCTCGGCTTTAGCCACGAGGATCCTCGGCTCATCGAAGTGATTTGGACGCCGGAGATGGCAGCGCTGGGGAACAACGGCGGGCACCTGGATTACGTCTTAAACTTCGACTTCATCAAGGGGGTCATCGCACCTTGGATCATCACGCATCGCATAGGGCCGGAAAACTAGGCTTCCAAGCCGCGTAAACTCATTGAGCGCACGTGCTACCGTCTAAACGCCCAACAGGATCTCGACCATCACTTGGATGTCAGTGCCGTTGATTACACCGTCGTCATTCAAGTCAGATCTGTCGGTGTGTTGCGACATTTGCGGCTCCCCTACAAGCACCAGCACGAATGGAGGAATGTCGAATAGATCGACCGATCCGTCCCCGTTTATGTCGCCAAGAGCAAGACCCGCTTGAAACTCATATGCACCCATATCAACCAAGGGCGAAATACCGTTCCCAATATCGAGAGCCGCGGGATCATCAAAAAAGCGCGATTCACCGTCGAGGTCCGTATTAACGCTCACCGGCACCGACGAGTTGTCCCCAGCATCGTTGCAGGGCGAACCTTGTTGCAGCCTCAAATCTGACGTTGGCGGGGCGACAAAGAGTGGATCGGCACCGAAATTTCCCGTCCCCTCTAAGCTGCCGTCCCAGCCTTCGATACAACAGTAGTTAATCGTCGTTAAAAAGAACTGATTAGGCGTGTCGATTTGAGCCTGTTGCCCGGGTTCCTGTCCATGGTTGCCGAAGAGTATGCAATTGCGCAAATTGAATCTGGAATCGAGGCCGAACATTCCACCGCCTGTAAACGGTGGGTTTCCTGTCGCCGTGTTGCCGACAAGAGTACAGTTGATAACGTCGCCGCTCGAAACACTGAACCCGATTCCACCGCCGTTGAAGGCTTCGTTCTCCATGAACAGGCAATTAACAACAACGACACAGCCGAGGTTCTCCACGGATAATCCACCCCCGATGAGTGGACTGCTGTTATTCATGAAAATACAGTTTTCAATGGCCACATCGCTTCCATTTCGCACCAACATACCGCCGTTGGTTCCTCCGGTAATCGTAAAGCCGGAGATGCGCGTCCCTTCGGCTTCTCCGCTCGCGCATGTCACTGCGCTCACAAATCCGCTGCCGCCGCCGTCGATCGTCGTAACATCCGATCCGTTTGAGCTTTGCAGGACAATCCGCTTCCCTAAGAAGTCGATACGCTCGGAATAATGGCCGGGGTGAACGAGGATGATATCGCTCGGCGAGGATTGGTCGATCGCGAGTTGGATTGTGGAGAAAGCACTTTCGTCCGCTGGATTGACGGTGAGAGTTTCGGCGAACAGTGAGCGGTGAAAAACGCTCGCATCGACAATGAATGCTGATACCGCGCAAAGCAGCAAGAGATTACGAGGCATATTCTGGCTCCTGAAGTTCAGAAAGACTTTCCCTTCGCCTGCACTCATCTGCAAAAGATGCAGACAAAGAAATCATCTCCCATCATCCTGTTGGTTAAACCGTCCATTGATTTCAATGCATGTGCCGATTTGTGCATCCGGGATCTGCGGCACGCTGACATGCGGGAAACAGAATTCCGACATTGGGTCGACGGTGCCGGTCACCCAAATGCGATCACCGATCATGAATCCCGTTTGATTGCGTATCCCGAATTCCGTTCCACAATCCGCCAGGAACCTCCAGCAGCCGCCTTGCGTCACGCCGGTGATGGTGCCGCACCCGGAGAAGTCCTCGCCATTGCAAATCACCGGCTCGCATCTGAAACATAGGTTGATTGTGAAAGTTGGATGGTCCGGATCGGTCGTGGTCAGCACCATCTGAGTATTAATTGGCGTTGTCTGCTGCAAGTCCTCGTCGGATAACGTTGAAAAGATATGGAGTTGATCTGCTTGGCAAGGCGATATCCGCGTGTTGAGCGGGTTGGATTGATCAGAGGAATTCCAGCGCCCCACAAAATCGATCGGCAGTTCAGCGACTTCAACCTCAATGGAGTTGCCGCCGACGTTCTCAAAATCAAAGACAAACCGTTTGTTCTCAAGATCCAGCGGCAAATTCAAGGTCATCTCATCGACCAAGGGAATCGCCTGATAAGTGATTCGCAAATGGGGGCGTATGGATGACGGACTTACAAAAATCTCCTGAATCGGGGATGCCGTTTCGCCATTGGTGTTACGAGCAATCACTTGCCAGCAATAGTTCCGACCGGTCGATACCAGCGGCGCATAGAACGGCCTGATCGACGAGGCGCGAATGCCGGGTTGCCGGAAGATTTCATTTGAGCAACCCGGACCGCCGCTAAGCACGAAATCGAACGATTCGACAAATTGAGGTATTGTCCAGGAAAACATCACACTGCGGGGTTGTACCGTATGCACGTTTCGTGGACAGATCGCAATCGGTGTTCCTGGTTGATTATTACCAGCGGTTACATTCAATTCGAGTTTGATGCTCAAATCGAATCCTGCCATGATCTGATCTGCTCTCACTCGCGCTATTCCAGACAGCAGCCCGACAAAATTCTGAGGTATCGACTCAATCGTGAAACTCGCAGAGCCAAAAGGCGGCACATCGAATGTGGTCACAGGTCTGATCAAGAACAGGCCCGTCTGATTGAATCGGATTGGCAACACACAGCCGTTGGGGTTTTCAACGTCAAGTGTGACGGACGAAACTTCGCCCGGAAATACGTCCGGTAGAATAATCTTCTGACCTTCGATGACAGGATTTCCATTCAACAGGACGCGTGGCGGGTTCAATGCCGCGTTTTCAACACAAGAGAATCTGGTGCGCACATTGAGGATCTGGTCGAGTGTGCAGGCGCTAAACATCGGTTGACTGGGACATGCGCCCAACGCCGATCTCATGATTGCACAGGGATTATCACAGGCAATTCCACACGGCGGCTCATCACAATGTCGTGCGCCCCACGTATGACCCAGCTCGTGAGCGAGCAATAAGATGCGTTGGAAATCACCCCGACGCTCAACCCAGCTACCGGCAACATCACAAATCCTGCCGATTTGCGCGGTTCCAATGAACCCTCCCGGTGGGCGTGGCCAATCCAGGAATAACGTCGCCACGTGCGCTCCAGCATCTGCCTGATTATTTCGCCACTCTTCATGAACAAGACCTACTAAAGCGGCATAATTAGTCACCGTTGGATAAAGATCTGAGGTTTCCTCACGGAGAATAATCCGGACGATTTCGTGGCGTGTCCTCAAAATGTTTGATTGCGGTCCCGAACCATAAATCAACATATCCATGTCGTTCACATTGGCTTCGATATATTCACAGGCGCCATCCCGGCCTAAGGTAGCCACGAAATCTTCCCGCGTGTCGCAGCCAAGCTTTACCGTAAACGGTCCTGTATTTTCGCAAATGCCGTCCCCGACGACGTCCGTACTAAACTCATTATGAAGGGCAAACCCTTCATCGACGGTTCCGCAAACTCCACGATCAAAGTGCACATCCTCGACGGCAAAGACCGCGTGTAAAGCTGCGTCGAAATCGGGAAAATGTGCCTTCAGTGGTACGATTTGATGAACCGCACCGTTGCCCAGCCGCACAACGGCCTGTAGCCCGTTCGCACTCCGAATTCCCGAAACGATCGAACTCGGGTCGCCGATGATGTGCCCGCGCAGGGTCTTCACCGGCCCCGGCGCAATTGAACGCACTCCGTCGCTGTTTACCAGGATAACTTCGAAGTTTTCCGCGCGCACCGAATAAGGTTCGAACACAATCTCACGTAGCGCACTTCCAATTTCGACCTTGACGTGGCCGGCAGTTCCTATCAACGGCAACGATTCGATTCGTTCAACTTTGCATGCATCGACGTTCAATGCCGCCTTAATCTGGTTGTACGTTTCAGCATTAATCTGCTCTGAAAGAACAAAGGGTAAGAGCAAAAATATTCCTGACATGAGTTCTACCGGCGGTTGTACATTCCTCGCACTTAGGTGCATACCACGACCTCCTGAAAGATGTCGCCAATCAGTTTCACAAACTTAGCTGCCTTCGCAGGCTTTGATGACCAGGGAAAGAATCAATTGTGCCCCATGGTGATTCTGAGGGTGATTCGCTTGACTTGAAGCTCTGTGGGCGCCGACGGCTCCAACAATACCGTCCATACTCCACCCGGAGGATCACCGTCAAATGTACTCAGCGGACCTCGTGGAGGATCGGTCTCGTCGTCAAACGTCCTAAAGATGACCTGCCCAGGGACACTTGCGTTCAAGCTTTCATGGAGGAAAATTGACTCGCTTGACGGCGCAATAAGCTGGCCGCTAACACGGTGAGTACCACCCAGGTATTCTATTTCAACGGTTAAGTCGATGTCTTGAATCTGAAGAAACGTCATGGGAACCGGGATTGCGATTTCAGTGGAATCATCTCCGTTAATCGTAATCGGAAGATCCGGCGCCTCGAAAAATACGCGGCCTATATCCAGACGGACATCACGTTGCTGCGCCGTTGGTGCGGGAATACCATCAAAGACAGATCGAAACTCTAAACTGCCCGCGTGCACTCCGACGGACAAACCTGCTTCATTGAATCCGATTCGTACGTCATGCGTCGGCGCCAACCCGGTATCATAATCCGCTGGTTTGAGAAGGATCTCAACAGGCCCTGCATGTCCGTTGACCAAAATCCAAGGATCACTAGGCGTAATGATGACGCGTTGCTCGACGAAGTGACGATTGGTCAGCGAATACACCATTTCCTCAGACGGCAGGGCACCCGGGCCGTCGCCGTTGAATGGTTCGTCCGGTGTCAATTCGAATCCTTCGACCCCCACGAAAATACGATGTTTTCTTGTGTCGCAAACCCGATAGGTATGATCGATAAAATCAATGTCTGCAGGATGACTTCCCATCGGAAGCTCATAGACGATCGGCATCAACGCGGCGGCGATTTTCCCATCCTCACCCGGCGATAGTGAACCACTAATGGGTTCGACGAGTGCCGTGCTTCGCCCGGGACGCCGAATTCCGATGAGCCCTGAGACATCCGGCGAAATGGTAAAATCAGCAGTTCGACTTGGAAGAAAACCAGGCGTTGGTCTTGGTACAAGATAACGATAGGTATGCCCCAAGACCTCCCTGGGTTCGCTATTGGTAAATGGTCCACCCGGAGGGCCGTAGTGATCGGTTGGACCGGATTCAACAATTTGCAAACCGATTGGCGGCAGTGCACCCGCTGCGTTGATCGCCGCAGTTGCGACCGCTTGTCGCGTGCACTCCGGCTGCGAAAGACAGTCGTTGGGTGAATCACATCCCAAGAAGGTCGCCCCGGACCGGATGATTCCCTCCACTCTACCTGTATCCTCGTTTACTTGAGGACTACCTGAGCTACCGTCACGCACGAACGCGAACGACCGTAGGAGTGTTGATGATGTGGAGCTGATGCTCGTCGGTTCGAATTTGAGCGGTAGCCGATCAGGAAACCCAGCGATTGCGATGGGATCATCCACCGCGGGTTCACCAGACCGACGAATTCGAAATGGGATTCTGTTTTGCGGAACAGGCCGATCCAAGCGCACGATTGCCCAATCGTGTTCCGCAGTTACTCCATCGCCCCGTGCGACGAACTCGGAACAAAAATAGACGTTTTTCTCCGGGATTATCAGATACAAGCCCGGTTCGCCGGGAACTGTCACGGGGTTTGCGTTGAAATAATCAAAAATGAAGGCCCGCCCGGATTCGCATAAGGCTGCCGGATTTCCACCAGATCCACCAAACGTGTGACGGGCGAGCATGACCAAGTCCTCGCCGACAAGAAACGCTGTGTTTCCTTTGCGAGGCTCAGGAACCGGCTGTCCGAAGAATCGAACGTTCTCGCATAGAGCCATATTGCCTGAGGGGCATGGTGTATCGAAATCACTATCCACCCAGGGAGTCACCTTGAATCTGAAAGTGCCGTCTCCTTTTGGAATCAGCGTGTCGGAACGAACGTGCAAAGCGACCGCCGGCGCAATGCGTTCAAGGAACGGATTGCCTTGAATTTCCCCAAAATCCATCCGGCCATCAGCGTGGCAGGCGGTTTCAGTTGAGTCGGCGATTGCGCGATCATTATTCGGCCCGACGATCATCGTTATTACTAAAATTATTGATGCCGAACAAGCCGCTCTTTTGACTTCGTGGCTTACTTTCTTGATCCGTTTATAAGCTGGCATTTGTCGCCAATCTCCTTAAGTACATGGTTTTTTCTAACCCTAAGATGGGCGCAAGTACGATCCGAGAGCGCACTTGGCGCACCTTGATCCACACCGATTGGAGTTTTGTCGAAAATCAGACGCTACGTGGAATTACTCACAAATCTCCTGGGCAATTAGTTACCCGGACCGTGAACGGTTCCATTTCTGCGCCCTGACAAACGATGAAGCGCTTTGAGAATATCACTTCCACTCAGGAAACCGTGATCAATAACTTGTACGGTAGGATCTGAACGATTGTTGCAACCGACATTGTGCGGAATGCAAACCCCTACCAATAAGAACAACACAGTGATTGTCATGCTTCGCTTTGACAAGGAGAAACTCCCTCTGAGAGTTTGGCCACGACAAGGCGCCTAGGAATTGATCGCACCACACCGGGAAGCCGTGGAGGCTTCCCCGTGCGATAAAAACTAGGCGATGACATCGCAGGCAATCCAACGGGCCAGGGTTTTCTGAGACGTGGTCGCTACGATCTCAGCGAGAATACCTTATTCGCATTCAGTGTTACCACCCTGAAACTCTCCACCGAGTATCCGACAGATAGTATCCAAAGTGACAACACAATCACCGTTTGGAAGTTCGCACGCGCCGGGCGGAATAAACGGAAGTGGAAAAGGATTAGGGTCGTCTTCGCTTCCCGTCACATCAATGATCTGCACGGGCGCCTCAACCATGCGGCCTGCCGCCGACTCGTTCTGTCCATGTGCACCAGCGACAATCACTCCCAAACAAACAAACGCCGATAACGCAAGAAACAAAGGCACTCTTCGCATGAAATATCCTCCACAAAAAGATCCTATGGTGAAGCTACACAGCCACACCGTGTTTCACTACATCAATGCACTCTGGTCTGATCAGCTCGAATCAAGTGCCGGTCAGGCGCAACGATCCCGATCAGCCTGAATCGCTCGATAAGCTTCTCGATTGCGTCCCCGTGGGTGCGGCCTGGAAAACGCGGCCAAAGACGACATGGATATGCACACAAGGACGATGATGCCGACGATACAGGTGAACCTGCCTCACATACCTGATGCTCCTATGCTCATCGCGCGTGCGGTGAGCCCAGACCTAGCTTTTTGTTTCACATCGCTCATCACCATCTCCGTTGAATACAAGCCTATAAAAAAATCGTAGAGAGCCGCTACCAAAAACTTGATCTTGCGTGACCAAGAGAGCATATTTTTTGCAAGGGAATTGGCCTGCTCCGGAATTTATCGTGTGGTCACGTCGTCCGGTATCCAAAATTATGCGTACATTCTCAAGCCGTACCTACGAACCCGAATCTCCGCTTGTCAGGACTCAGCATCTTGAGATCGGAGAATTTCACGCCAGCCCGCTCAGCCGGGACTTTGAGACCATCGCCAGCCCGTTCGACCGACCGCACTTTGTGTTTCCGTCATCACCGGTCGTTATCGAGTTAGATACGGGTCGCCATTTTGTTGCCGACCGCGGCTGCGCCGTGATGTATCCCGCGAATCTTCCCTATCGACGGTATGCGCTGTCGGATCGCGGGGACCATTGCATGTGGATTGCGCCAACAAGATCGCTTCTGTCATCGGAGACGCAATTCGGCGACATTTGTCGGAGACTCGCTCAGCGCGAAATAGAGCCCTTTCGAGTGCGGATTCCCAATGACCTGTTCTTAGAGCAAAGGACGCTCTTGTACGCGCTCATCAACGGGAATACGGTTTATGACCTCGATAGTCGGCTGTTGCGAATCTGTGGCTCGCTTGCCAGGCAAAAGCGTCTTGAGCCGCACGAGATAACGCTCGCAAATCGAATCGAAGAGATGCTGGCTGAAAAATATGAAAAGAAAACAACGCTGATGGATGTCGCGCAAACGCTTGACGTCACCTGTGAACACATTTGCCGCTTATATCGCAAGTCCTTCGCAACAACGATACACCAGCACGTTATCCAGCTGCGTACGAGGGACGCACTTGAACGCATTCTCGAAGGTGAATCCAGCTTAATGAAAATCGCGATCGAATTAGGATTCAACAGCCATACTCACTTTACTGCGACAATGCGCACGGCCTTTGGGCGTTCCCCGTCCCAAATACGGAGCGATCGGTCATTTGCTGCACAATCCCAACGGCCCGGCGAACAGCGCTGCGGGAGACCGTGATCAAAGGACATGATTCCCCGACAAGCGCTCGGAAGCAAAAATGCGCCCCGATGCCCATCGAATTCGGTAGGATAAGTGCCTCGGATGTGCCAATTGGGAAATCTCGGTCTAGAACTAAGCAAGAAGGAGGCTCGACCAATGGGAAAGAGTTTTGCTCCAGATCTGTCTTCTCGCCCCAATTCCATGACATTGGAACTTCGAATGAAAGCGGATGCGGCTTCAATTTACAATGCCTGGACTCGTGATTTCGACTTGTGGTTCGCGGAAACCGGCGAGTTGATCATGGCACCAGAAGTGAATAGACCATTTTTCTTCTATAATCGCCATGATTGGGGTAGGCATGCCCACTATGGGCGATTCATTACATTGGAGAAAAACAAGCTTATCGAAATGACATGGTTGACCGGCAAGGATGGCACCTTTGGCGCAGAAACAGTCATTAGAATTGAACTTGTTCCCCAAGATAAAGAAACGGTGTTCCGCATGACCCATTCAGGATTTGAGAATGAGGCGGCCGCAAAAGCGCACAAAGACAATTGGCCGCTTGCGCTGGAAGAACTCGACAAGAAGCTAGCTTCTCAATAACCCCAGGCTCACAACGGCCACTTCCCGTCGGCTCAACTCCGCGCGGATTTCTGACATCGTCATGCAATGCGTTAAAGCGTTTCCAGCAATTTGGTCATAGCTGGACCAAGATCTTGCCCCATGCCGACATGTACGCCGGCCGCTTTTTGACAACCGGTTGATAGCACCTGCCGAGCTTCATTAGTGTGGCCGAGCTTAATCAGCACTTGTCCGAGGATGTGGTAGGTTGCCAGGTGATCGGGGTCTTTGGCATTAGCAAACCTGAGATGCTCGGCTGCCTCGTTCAACACATTGGGGTCGTCACTTTGTTGAAACAGCGCTTGTCCCAAGCCAAAACGACTCAAAGCATCGGTGTCGTCGAGAGCAACCAGCTTCCGAAATTTCGATATGTCCATCCCCATAAGGCCTCCGACTCAAGCTCCGGTGGGTTGCCCCCAATTCCATTCGGTCAAGCTCAATTAACATAGTACGTAATCTTATGCGAAGAAAGCCCCGGGCAGGCCTGCCCGGGGTAACAAAGCGAGGACCCGGATGTTGACTCGGCACCCAAACCCCGTGAAGGGCGCCGCGGGTCCATCGAAGACCTCGGAACATTGCCTGGGTTCACACAATCAAGGGCCACAGCTGCGAGCGCCGATGGATCGGTCGTGGTCGGTGTCTGTTTGTCGGGGTTCCCACGGCTAATCGATCCGTGATGACTTTTCGTTACGCAAGGTCCATGCGGCATTCAAGGCGAGACGGATTTGGATCAAGACTGAGGCGAGTCATCGCTCCAAGTTGCTGGCACAACAAATCGGACAGTCTCAATGCTGTGCCTGCACTACTGACCAAGTAGTCGCCCGATGAGCGTCTCGACGTCCGCGAGCGCCGCGATTCCGTCGCCGTCTGTGTCGGCTGCACAGTATGCGTCGCTGCTGTTCGTTTGACCTGACAGCACGCAAATCATCGGCTCAATGTCCAGGCCGTTAACCACGCCGTCACCGTTCAGATCGCCGGGGGCACGATTGACACAGGCATCGTCGATGTCCGGTATGCCGTCATTGTCTCGATCCGCGTAGATCGATGGTTGATAAGCCGGTAGCAAGCCGGCGGTACTCGCGGTGCCGCAGACGGGATAGGCACAGCCGGCCGGCGGGTCCTCGGGATCGATGACAACATTCCCGATGCGAATGATGTTAGCGGGATCCATCGACACATAAAAATAGGGCTGAACGTCCGACGCGCTCAGGCGCATCGTGTTCGCAATGAGTTTATTCACGCCGGCGCGATGAAACTTGAACGGCGAACTGGCGATGTTGTACAGGCCGTTGCCGAGAACTTGAAACCCCGTTGATCCCTCATCGAGAAAAATCCCGATATTTCGTGATAATCCCGGATGTGGAGGAATATCGGAAATCAAGTTGTCGCGTATGACTGAATTGGGTTGAAGACCGACGGAATAGATCGCGGCGCCGTCGGACAGCAGTTGCACGGCCCCCTGAATGCGATTGTTGACGATGGATATTTGCCGTGCGGGTGATGGATCGTCGTTCCACAACCCGCCTGTCGATAGGGAGATGTGCGGCATGCGACGAATCAAATTGTTTTGAATCTGCGAGGCCTCGGTCAATCCGACCCAGACACCGGCGCAATCCTGCAGCTCGACACCGCAATCTTGAATCAGATTCGAGGTGATTTGATTTCCGATCGCAACCTGATCGGGTCTGGTGTTGATCCAGAAATCGCCATCGACGCGGCGATACCGGTCCTCGCCAACGAGCACGCCGTTGCCCGCGATGTCCGTAACAATGGAGCCGACAAGCGAGCAATCGCGACACATCGCGCCGAGTATGACACCCCAACCACCGCAATGGGCGACGCGCGCCTGAATCAGTTGACAATTCTCCGCCATTTCGAATTTGACAGCCGCCGGCAAGTCATAGGGCGTGGATGTGTCGCGCCATTCGTAATAACCGGATTGATATGTTGAATAACCGCCGGACGGCAGCGCCCAGGCGCAGTGCTCGAATGACAAGTCGATAAATCGGATGTTTCGGACCGGCGTTTCCAGGTTGAAATCACCGCGCACAACAAGCAGCTCGGTCGCAATAGGGGCGACGACTTCAGCAGTCTCTGCAAACTCGCCCGGCATGGGACGATACGTGAGCAGGCCGGTCGCCGGGTCGAGATGCCATTCACCGGGCGCATCCAGCAGTGCAATGTGGTTCTCCACAGCGTATCGCGGATGATCGCCTGTTTGGAAGACCGATTCAATGAGCCCGGTCGCGCCAATCGGCTCTGCAGTGGTGAGCACGTTCGATGTATGATTGGCTTGGGCGATTTTTACACGCGACGTGGTCCATTCGTGAAGCATGTTCAATTCGGCGCCGGCGAGGTTGGCACCTGCAGGGAGGTCGCCGGTGGCGAACGAGAATGAATAGCGCGTTGCGGGTCCGACGGCAGGATCAGGGCCGGCGACGGTCAGGAAACCCGTATTGGGATGGCGTGACCGTTGGCGTCGCATGCCGTTAACGAAGAGCTCACGAAATGTCCATTCACCTGACTGGACGCCGGGGACAGTCGTCGTCCACGTCCCGTCGGCATGGTCGGTCCAATCGGTGATGAATCGGCCGCCGCTGATGACGGGGCGTTCCCCCGGGAATGCTGAGAAGTGAATCACGCTGTTCGCCGGCGCGGAATCTTCGGGATCGAAGGCGATGGGCGCCTCGATAGGATAGATGCCGTCACGGAGATAGACCCATACGTCCGTGCTATGGCCGCCGGCGATCAGGGCCCTCACTGCGAGTCGAGCGCGATTGATGGTTGCAAAGGGTTGATCGATGGCTCCGGTGTCGGCATCGTTACCATTTGGTGCGACGTAGAAATGGCCGTTGAGTCCGCCGGCCATGCTGAGCGGTGTTTGAATGGCAATCGACGCGATGGTAAGCGCGCAGATCGCGCAAACGAGTTCTCGACGACTTCCACGCTCGGACCGCTTCGTGATCGTTGGGGGCGGTGGCATGACATGATTGTACCGTTTCAGGCCCCAATCCCAAACCCGTATCGATTAAGGTTAGGCATACTTGGCCATGGATGCCGCGCAGCGACGACCCTGGGGCTGGAGGGCTTGCCCGGAAGCGACAATGGGACACGCGTGCATTGTAAGGATAATGCATTAATGACGCTTGGCCGTACGCTGCGGAGGGATCGTGTTGACGACCTGGAACATGAGACGATTCTGCAGATCGAACACGCTGGCGAGAGAAATCGGAAGATCCCGAAATCGCCTGGTGGGCAAGCGAATCGAATTTAATTGTTTGTCTAAAATATTGTGACGCGCCTAAGCGGTGGGCAGGGCGGCCTGGAGAGGGCTCGGCCGCCCGCCCGACCACAATAAAGGGGAAGGAAAATCAACAGTGATGGAAATCGGCGTTCAAAAACAATGACACGTCACAATCAAGATGTACATTCACGAACCAAAGTCGGCTTCTTTAAAAACGGCTCGGGCCATACTCGAAAGCTCTTGTTGCCTTCTAATACGGGAGTCCGACACTTTTCTAAATGAACAAGTCTAAGATTATTAAGAAAAGTTGCGTATTGATTTAGAGCCGCGTCGGCTAAGAAGCCAGGAGAAGGAACAGAAAAATTCGGAAGAACGTCGCAACCGAATCCAGGAAATAGGGGCCGCGATCGAGGACTGAAGGAGAAGCTCCATGACCTTAGGACCCCCGATTCGGCCGCATCAACTCCCCCCAATAGGCACATGAGGAGTTCCCATTCTTTGGCGCCGCATCTAGACTTATGACGATCGGGTTCTCTTTTCGATTGGGCCAACGCGCTTTGATGAGTGCATTCTTCAGACAGGTTGCGGCATACTCCGATCTACCCTCAAGAGCGGCCCTGACGCCGGCGACATAGAACGCCTCCAGTGCCTCACAATCATTTGAGGAGGCCGTGAGCACATCCTCAGGTGAACAATTGCCTAATAAGATACTGCAAAGGACGGGATTCCCCAACCTTGCTCGGAGCACCCTGGCCCTGCCTCAGTGCCAAAACTGCTGAAAATCCTCCCGCCTGAGCTCAGTTGCAGATGACTTTCGCATCGCGTATGACACCATTAACTGTCAGCACACGAAACTTCAATTGTGGTGCGGCCACATCCACCAAGCGACAAACGCAAAGGAGACAATATGATGTTGTTACACATCGACGCGAGTGCTCGAGTCGAACGCTCGATTACTCGGGCACTCTCGGGGAGTTTCGTGAAGACATGGCTCGCTGAACGACCAAGCGATGCGATCGTCAGGCGGGATGTAGGCTTGCATCCTCCAACATTCGTTTCACAGGAATGGATTGCGGCTTGTTTTGCTGCCGAAAACGAGCGGACGGCGGAACAACATGCAATACTTGCACTTTCAGATGAACTAATCGCAGAAGTTGAGTCAGCAGAGGTCATCGTCCTTGGCACGCCGATGTACAATTATGGTATGCCTGCGTCCCTGAAGGCTTGGTTTGACCAGGTTGTGCGTATTGGCAAAACCTTTAGCTTTGACCTCGACCGCGGAGACTTTCCGCTTGAACCGATTCTGGATGGCAAGACGCTGGTAACGCTGACGTCAAAAGGTGAATTCGGATTCCAACCCGGCGGCGTGCGTGAACACATGAACCACTTGGACGGTCACATCAAGTCTATTGCACATTATCTCGGCGTGACGGAATCACATTCTATTCATGTTGAGTACCAGGAATTTCGCGACGACCGACATCGCATGTCCCGCGAGAAGGCTGAATCCGACACAGTTGATTTGGCAAAAAGACTTGCTGCCAATTGCAAGCAATAGCCAACGTGTACGACCCTCTGGACGATTGGATGTACCCGCTTTCAAGAAGATCGAGCAACAGGACCTGTTATTAAAGTGCATGGACATGGTTGCCGGGGCGCAGGTGCCCCATCGTTTGCGTCCGCGCGAAGGGTGGGGAATTCCACGGGACATCAAAAGACGGAACAGCGCTGCGGGAGACCGTGATCAAAGGACGGGATTCCCCAACCTTGCTCGGAGGCAAGGATGGAGAATCGGCAATCCTCTTATGGCATATTACTGTGCATGCCGATCAAATCGAGAGAGTACGCTGATGGCTTACATAATAAAGTGACTTCGATCGGCCTCTCTTGCTCCTGACTTCTGGCGCCGAGACAGGTATGATTGATGTAAGGGAGCATCGGTATGACACGTGTGGAGATAAGGCCCGCACTTTTACGGTGGGCAACCGAGCGGTCTGGGGACCGTGCGGCGGATATTCGCGAGCGATTCCCTAAGCTAGTTCTATGGGAGCGCGGGGAGGTAAAGCCCACGCTCAAGCAGCTTGAGCGTTTCGCCAAAACGGCGTGTGTGCCCATCGGATATCTCTTCCTACCAGAGCCGCCACGAGAGAATATTCCGGTTGCTGATCTACGCACGATGGGTGGCCGTGGAGTGATGCGGCCCAGCCCGGACCTTCTCGATGTAATCTATCTGTGTCAACGTCGTCAGACGTGGTATCGAGAGTTCGCACAGCTTGCTAATGAAGATCCACTTGATTTCGTGGGTTCGGCACAGCTTGACAGCCTCGAAGTCCAAGTTGCCGAAGATATGAGACGAGTGCTCGGCTTTAGCATAGACGTACGTCGGAATTGTCGGACGTGGTCCGATGCTTTGCGGCTTTTTATTGAGCGTACGGAAGACGCTGGTGTACTAATAATGGTGAGTGGTGTAGTAGGAAGTAATAACCGGCGCAAGCTCGATCCTAATGAGTTCCGCGGTTTCGCCCTCGTGGACGATTTAGCGCCGGTCGTATTCGTTAACGGCGCCGACACGCTAGCTGCACGAATGTTCACGCTCGCACATGAGCTAGCTCACATTTGGTTGGGTGAATCCGCCCTGTCCGACGTTGGACCGTCATCAGCTCCATCGCAACGTATTGAAGCTTGGTGTAACCGAGTGGCAGCAGAATTTCTCGTGCCGATCAGCGATTTGCGGCGAGAGTTAACACGCGGTGATCCTCTGACGGAGGTGCAACGGCTGGCGAGGACTTTCAAGATTAGTACACTGGTGGTTTTACGTCGATTACTGGATGCCCGCCGAATCTCACGGGAAACGTTCGACGCAGCATATCAGGAAGAGAGACGACGCCTTCTTGGGCAGGCCCGATCTAGTGGTGGAGATTTCTATTTGACACATGGTGTACGAGTAAGTCGACGCTTCGCACGGGCCGTCGTAGCCAGTACGTTGGAGGGCCAGACACTCTACCGTGACGCATTCCAAATGCTTGGAATTGCCAAGGAGGCGACCTTTCGTGAAGTCAGCCGTAAGTTAGGATTCCTACGCTGATGTCTTATCTGCTTGATACGAACGTATTCATTGAGGCCAAAAACCGATACTACGGAATGGACTTTTGTCCTGCTTTTTGGGATTGGTTGACAGCACAGAATGCTATTGGGGCGGTATTCAGCATTGAGAAGGTGGGTGACGAACTCGCTTCGGGTGACGACGACCTCTCACATTGGGCAGCAGAACGGGGAGACGGCTTTTTTGTTCCTCCCGATGAACAATTGCTCGCTGCCTTATCAACTGTGAGTGAATGGGTGAACAAGCAACAATATATTGGGGCAGCGGTTAACGCATTTCTTCAGGACACGGACTATTATCTTGTTGCTCATGCTCTTGCGCACAGACATACAGTAGTGACTCAGGAGATACCGAGCGATGGTGTTAAGAGGGTCAAGATCCCCAACGTATGTATCGGTGTGAAGGTTAAGTGTATGACACCATTCGAGATGCTTCGAAAAGAGCGAGCGCGCTTCATACTCCATACAGCCGGTTCTTAGGAATGATAGCTACCGTTGCATGCACAGCATGTCCTACTTTTTCGCTTTTTTGATCTTCTTCTTTTTCTTCTTCGTCGTCTTTTTCTTCTTTTTTGTCGTCTTCGGGCTCGGCTCAGGTTCCGAGGGAGGATCGTCTACTATCTCGACCATTTCACTGATTTCGACTTCAAGCGCTCGGCACAATTTCTCAACTGTAGTGAGTCCCGGCAGGTATTCGTTACGTCCTCCGATCGATTCGATGGTATCTTCCGAAATTCCCGTAGCTTCGGCCAATTTCACATACGTCATCCGTTTACCGGTTCTCCGGTAATAGGATTGCATTGCTTCGCGTAACTTAATGATTACAGTCATCCGTTTCTCTCGGGCAAATTTCTGTATTAAGAATACGGAAATCACTTGACAACAACCGATACTTGATGTATGCTAGTGATAGTCAGGCGGAACGCCTAGCGAACCACCTGATTACAGTTTATTTGGCGTCTTGGGTTGACAAACCGGCAAACGCGACAGTGATTTCGGGCGCCGCCCGAGGTTTCTGCGCATCACACGACCTAAGGCCACCTCGCCCGGGTGAGGGTTCGCGCTTATCATGCGGACGCTGCCCGGTGCGCGGGGTCGTGTGTGTGAACCTGCCGGTTTGTCCGCGACCCTTGTCGCATCGGGTGGCGTCCGTGTTTCTTGCGCCGTGTCGGCGCAGCCTCCCGATCCACGAACGACGACGTGTGAATGCTGAATCGCGCACGGCGAGAACGGAGAACGTGCGCGCGAAAAAAAGAACGACGCAAATACGAAGAAAGCCCCGGGCAGGCCTGCCCGGGGCTTTGGGGAGGAAATGCGGAATTGTAAACCACGGATGCGATGAGAAGGATCG